>JBGSQW010000046.1:0-13377 GCA_041737885.1 Pyrinomonadaceae bacterium
GGATTGCAGCTCTTTCGGTCTTTGCTTTATAGCCGGGTGTGCGTAAGTTTTCGATCAGTCCAATGGACTGCCGCTAAGTTGTTGTAAAGATTGGCTCCGCAGGTAAGACTCGAACTTACAACCCTTCGGTTAACAGCCGCCCCCGAGACCATTTCACCCATATTCATAGATGCCACCGATGTCGTTAACTCGTTTGACGAAAACGAATACGCGCCTAAAATCCCATAACTCATTGTGTCCATTACATCGGGATTTCGACCCCTTTTTCAGCCATAACGGGAAAGATAACGGGAAATATCCAAGTTCCAGATTTTAAGGCCTGGAAAAAGCGTTAAAACTAGTAGGAAATCAGACGGTGTTTTTCCCGATTGTCCGTATGGATTCAGAGAGACAACATTCCGCAGTCGCAAAACCTCGACCACTACAAGCCCAGTATGGCTCCACGTCCAACAAAGCCAGGTGGGGAACTCCCCAGAATCGCCTTCACTTTAAATCTTCCGCATTGATCGCGTTCTTCTGTGACGTCAATAGGCTTCCTCACGGGGTGGAGTCGGGACGCTCAAGCTCATATTTCGCTGGAGCTGCCTTTTGCTGTTGCGGTCAAGGATGCTTCAGTCTATCCGACACTTCCAGGGCGAGCGGCTTCCTTCGCTCTCATTATCGGCTTGATTGTTCTGCTTTGTTTAGCCCCTCTGTGACTCCACGACGCAACTCGCCTAATGTCTTGATAATATCCTCATATTCACCATCATCATTTATCCTTTTGCTGCTGATGATATCAGCCACCTGTTGAATCAGCCCACCGTCATTTTCTTCGCTAAGGGTCTTGGTGATTATCTCCCGGGTTTCATCATTCAATAGTGGCCCTAAATCACGGCCAAGCAACCTCGCTCCCGCAATTTGATAGTCAAATCTATCATCGTCTAACAAATCGCCGTCGCCAAAACTCGTTTCATAAAGTCGTTCCTCGTTTCCAGCCAGTAGATAGTTTTGTGCGACGAACCAAATATCCTGAATATCCCGTTTTCGCATTCCGGGGCGATCGTTGTACGCAACGAATTTGAGCAACACTAGTCCGGCAAGCGATATAATGTCTATTGCGAAATCTTCGGTAATATTTAGGTTCAGCAGGTTTTCGCTTACCTCACGAAAGCCCATGGTGCTCATCGCAAAATCGCCGGTCGGCGGAAAATGAATCTTCCGCTCCTTCGGTTCAACGCCGCCATTTGGAACGAGATCTACCCGCATTTCCCCCGGCTCGCCAACCCACCAGATCCGTTGCTCCTGTTTTAGATCATCGCGAAATTTGTCTGAGTCGATCAATACCCTTTTCAGCCGTCCGTATTCACTCCAACTGGCGACGGCGATCGCAAAATCGACATCCTCGGTCTTTCGCCTTATTTTCGCACCATAGACGTATTCAAATATAAGATCACGCGCGGTAGCGCCGATCACAAATGTCTTGATATCCAGGCTACGTGAAGCATCTGAAACATGACGAAGGATATCAACGATTTGCTCAGGGATTTTCTTTTGTAAGTGGAGTAAGGTATTCGTCATATATCATCTGGGCTATTTCAAGGTTTCTCTCATCAGCGGTAGCAACCAGATCGGCGTAAACAACGAGCGGTGGAGCACAATTCTTAACTTCGCCAGATGTCCAGAACTTTCTGAGTATTTCTACCTCGCCGTTCTCGTCACGGACGAGTCCGCGAAGGGCCTGCAGCCGCGTTAGGTTAGAATCGGCGTATACCGTAGCAGTCTGGGGCTTCAAGTATTTAGTGAGACGCTGACCTCCGGTCTCACCGCCCCAGACCGCGTTATACTCTGTTATGTCTACACCCTCCCACCACCGTCCAGTAGATTTCGTGGAGTGATAACGAATGGGTTTAAGCTTTGAGCGATAAGATTCGCTATATGCTTCGACCCAACGCTTGATCAGGTCTTTTTTGTTTGTTAAGAAACGGGTCTGCTTGCCCCGTCGGGTCAGATACCCTGCCTTTTCAAGACCGTTCATGACTCTGCCGATACTTGTACGCGGGACTTGGGTCGCGTCGCTTATCGTTCGGTAATCGAAAGTCTCCAACCGTGGCGTTGTCAGGAGGGCCAAGAGCAATTTAATTCCCGTGGGGCTGAATAGCTCTAATGGCTTTTCCTCTTTTGTTCTGGACTTTCGACCACTTACAAAAACATAAAGGCCGGAGCCGTCATTAACGTATGCATTACCGGCGGTGTCGAAAAATGTAATATTTAACTCCCGCATTTTGTCCGCCTGAGTTTGAGTTACATATTCACCGACCAATGCGAACCTATTAGAGGTCTGTTTCGCCTGAATTACGGCAGATCCTATCACAGCATCATTTACGCGGGTGTTAACCTCAGCAACATAATTGATGATCTTATGCTGAAATGGCAGTTCTAAAGCTACATCAATAAAATAACCGGATCGGGAGCCTTTTTGACTGATGTATTTATAGGTCACTGAAAGACCTGTCTGCTCCTTTAATGCTCGCGTCGCCTTTTTTAGAATCTCAGTCTCTGCTTTCATAGAAATCTCTCCCTATTCTCATCTGTAAAGCAGTTTTTATCGTACTACACTGTCCCACTTTTTACCATGTCCCGGTTTTACGGGACACTACTGATAAGTGGGACACAGGTCCACTTGACATCTAGGATGTACTCGTTTATCCACCCTACGCCGCTGATTGAATGTCTGCTACGCGGCTAACTGCAAGTTAAATTGCGGCTGATTAGTGCGAGTCAAGCATTATTTCCAAAAGAAACGCCCGCGGGTTAGGATCACCGCAAACCTGACCGATGCCGACCTCATCGGTCTGCAGTGATAGGAAATCAAACTCCCCAAGATAAAGGGCGGCCCCATCACGGAGCCGCCCTTATGATTATAGTTTGTGGGCGACGAAGGACGGGTCAACGATCATAAGCTCAAACGATGTGTCGCACTGCGAAAAGCCACATGAACTCTAAATGGGCCTACGCAGTGATCTTCAAAATATAACAATATTGCCGCGCGGTGTTTTAGCACCATCTACCGGTCAATGCTTCAGGAGGACTCCCCGGGTAATATCAAATCTCCCCGACGAATGCCTGCGAACTTTGACATAAGCTATTGTTGGGTGGGGAATTCCCCACAAGGAGGGTTGCTAAGGCTTGCACAAAACGAGATTCGGGTGCGTCCATGCCTAAACGTTACACGTAGACGGCGGCAAAAGCTCCGGCTTACAAAACGACAGCGGATTACTATGAACTCGGGTGGTTCGTTGCGGCCCCAGTGTTGCGCTGTTTGGGTAGTGTCGGAAAGAGCAGTTTTGATGAAATAAATCTCAAGCCGAAGTTGATAAAGGGTCAATGTGCATGCAACACCCCTGACACTTCTATCCATCATCATCAAATGATCCAAGAGCTTGTATGTAGATGAAGCAGCGGCTGGTTCCGATCCGCTCAATTCCGCGTCGACGCCGGAAGTGTGCGACGGCATTGATAACGACCTCAACGACGGTGTTGATGAAGGCTTTGCGAACACTGACGGCGACACGATGGCAAATTGCGTTGATCCGGATGACGACAATGACGGGCAGACGGATGCGGACGAGATCTCCTGCGGGTCTGATCCGCTGAATAACGCTAGCAAGGCGAGCGATACGGACTCCGATTCACGTCCTAACTGCGTTGACCTTGATGACGATAATGATGGAGTGCTCGACGTTACTGATAACTGCCCACTAATTCCGAACCCGACCCAGGCGGACTTTGACGGCGACGGCAAGGGTGACACCTGTGACAATCCACCACCGACGAACAAGGACCAGTGTAAGAACGTCGGCTGGCAGCTTTGGATTCCGCGGTTTAGGAACCAGGGGGACTGTATCCAGTTTGTAAACACGGGCCGGTAAGTTCCGGTTATCGAAACTCCACAGTCTCGGTTGGTCGAAGACTAGCTGAATGACTTACTCGGTGGGACTCATAATAATCGAGTCCCGCCTTTTTCAAGTCTGAGATGCGGCTGATTGCAAGTGCGGGATACGCCGTTTAAAGTTTTTGGTCGTTAGTAAACAAATTGCGTCGCCGTGCCACTATTCAGAACCTAACGGGGTTCCCCGAGAGGATTCCCTATTTATCGAGCTTTATTTTGAAGCACGACATTACCTCGCTAATCGAGTTCGCGACGCCGTAGTTTTCTATCTTTGGCGTAACTACCGAAACAAGGTTTTGGAGGTGAACTGGATCGACGCCGGAAGATTCAAAGAGCGTCCTCTCCCCATCACCAGCAAAGATGAGCCCGATGGCTCGGTTTTTATCACTGACAAGTAGCGCACCACTATCTCCGCCTTTGACAAAGCTCGAACTGTCGGTTGGTACTATAAGGAACTGATCGCTGAAGATAGCTTCTTCGCCGCGAATTGAGTATTTGACCCAAATGCTAAGGTAAATAGAGAAGATAATTCCTTGTGTATAGCCTGTAGTGCGGCCGAATTTAGAGCATACCGATTGCAATTCGACCTGCTCCTTTTTCAAAAAACCAGCGATTTTGCCGATGTGTGGTATCTCGAGTGTATGTTCTACACCAAGGTTTATTTTGGCAATCGCTGCGTCAATAGTGTTCGGATTCTCTATGTCGCCGTCGAAATTCAAGTTAGCTTTTTTGTAGAGTGCAGCAACATTCCGTCGTTGTCCCGACTCGCCTGGGCTGGGCTGTACGATCATGTCGTGCCCCTCGATCTGATCGCGAGAAAGATCAGAAAAGACGTGGGCGTTTGATAGCAAATAGACGTGATCGTTACGGAAAAGCTGTGCCGCCTTGTCAATAAAATTAGACCGGAAAAAGTACGCGATTGTTCCGACTTCGCCGGAAAGATTAGAGTTCGCCCCGCTGATACCTCCCTTCAACACTTCGTGATTTCTTCGAGCCTCATCACAGGCAGTTGCGAGAAAATAAGCACGAGGCATTTCGTAGATAATGATTGGAAGGTCGCGGTATTGCGAAGGTAAAAGCTGTGTCGGCGGATCCTCGAGCATCTCACTTTTGGCGGTCACTTCCGGTGACGTGATCTGCGTTGACGACCGCGGAGCGATCGTTATCCCCAAACCGCTTGTGCGAAATGTACCGGAAGCTGCCGAAGAAGTGCTTCGTCGTTCCGGGCTCGTGGGCGAATATATCAAGCGGCCCGGCTTAACGCCCGAAGGTCTCGCCGATACTATCTCAAAACTAAAGCCTGCCAAACCATGGAAGCCGAAGAGCAAATGACAAAATCCCTTTGCATCTGGTGCAACGTTCTATTTTTGCCGCAGAACCGCGAGGAGCTTGCACTTTTGAAATATTCTCTCCAAGATCACCGGCTTTTCTTGTTCGACCCGAAAGAAGACGGATCTACTGGCGCATCTGCCGAAGCGTTAGAAAATGCGGATATTGCCTTTGGCACTCCGGATGCCGACGCGGTGATCAAATGCGAAAAATTGAAATGGATCCAAACTTCGAACGCCGGATACACGGCATATGACTGAGATGATTTTCGGGAAGCGCTGAAAAAACGCGGTGCTGTCTTTACCAACAGCTCCGACGTTTTTGCCGAGCCGTGTGCTCAGCAACTGTTGGCAATGATCCTCGGCATATCCCGAGGGCTTCCGCTCGCCTTAAAAACTCAATTGGGTGCTCGGGAATGGACGATGCAGGATTTAAGGCCTCAGCTAAAGTTGCTTAGTGGGCAAACGCTTGTGATCCTTGGTTTCGGCGCAATCGGCCGCCGGCTGGCGGAATTGCTTGCTCCATTTGATATGAATGTGATCGCGGTTAGAAGGACAATTCGAGGTGACGAGTCCGTGAAGGTTGTCGAAGTAGCCCATGCCGACAGCGTTCTACCCCTCGCCGATCACGTAGTCAACATCCTGCCTGCTAGCGCCGAAAACCACGGTTATTTTGATGGGGATCGTCTAAGAGCCCTAAAAAAGGGGGTGGTGATTTATAACATTGGCCGCGGTATCACGATTCACCAGGATGCTCTAATTGACGGACTAAAGGCCGGTCACCTCGCCGCCGCCTATCTCGACGTGACCGACCCCGAGCCTTTGCCGCCCGACGATCCGCTCTGGACCGCACCAAACTGCTATATACCCCCTCACATAGGCGGAGGCCTTCATAACGAAAAAGAGCGGCAGATATTACATTTCCTGCAAAATTTGGAGAGATTTCTGAACGGCAAACCACTGCGAAATCGCATCATCTATAAATCTTGCCCCGGTGTTGCCAGGATTGAATAATGATGTCTAGGGAACGACTGCAGTCTTATGAAGGTGGGGAATTCCCCACTACAAACGATCACTCAGAATTTCGCGTAACCGGTTATTCTTTTCTGCGACACGACCCTAGTGTTAGTGTTGCCAACCTTCTCGCCCGATGTACCTGTGCATAGAAAGAGTAAATAACAACGGTTTGGAAGCCTGGAAGAATCCGTTGAGTTCGACCGACAACGTCTAGGTGCATCAACTACCGTTCACGTGACCCTTCAATCGGCTTAAGAGATCTTCGGGCACTCGCATTCGGGTAAATGAGAGCTATGCTCTAACTGTTGCCTCTAAGCGTTATAGATTTGCACCTAAAACACTCCAGCTTCAAAGCTCTTGTTCAAATCTCGATTTTATTGGCTTCGAGTAATGTTAGCTTTCGCGACACAGTGACGTTCTAAAGAAAAGATGGGGGTGATCCAGCAACAAATTTATTCTAGGCCGATCAAATCCAATTCAAACAAACTAGTATCTATCAAGATTATTTTGGGAGCATATCGATACCGTTTAGATGACACTGTAAGCGTATACGCGTCGCCAGCAAGAAGTGTAGTAAATGTGTAAACACCGAACGAGCTTGTCGTCGTGGTTCGAGCGGTTCCTGCCGAATTCCTAATCGTAACTACCGCGTTACGCACCGCCTGTCCTTGCGGTAGGTCACAGCTATATCAACTCGAATCCTCGCAACATTGCAGCAGTTCTGGTTTCGACACCTAATTTTACGTAGATGTGCTCGACGTGTTTGTGTACGGTTCGAATGCTTGTGCCGAGTAGCAGTGCGATCACGCTGTCTGATTTGCCCTGTGTGATGCAAAGCAGAATTTCAGCTTCGCGGGGTGTTAAGCCCAGCAACTCAAAGATCTGCGATGACGGCTGTCGCTTTTCTTCAAGCATCAGCGTCTGCTCACCGATTTGTCGGTTTGTATCTAGGCGAACTGTCATTTCTCCATCCCTGCTCGATCTTTTTAGAGGCAGTGGCGGCGGCGTGTACTCGCCCAATCTATCAACTGACCTCGTTCCGTCCAGCCAGCCCACTAGACTCGATGGAAGTCCGTCCTCCCTTAATTTCTCGTCGGCAAAATACTTCCGAAACAGAAGCCTCGAAAATTCACTTACATAAACCGCCTTACCATCCGAGCCAAACGCCACGATTCCGCATCCCTCTGTCTCCAAAGCCCCACTCAAACGCTGATACGCAAACGCATTCCGGATCGCATTGGCCAGATGAGGAGCGATCAGGGTCAGAATTGCCTTATCGCGTTCGGAAAAATCACTACTTGCAATATTTATCGAGCAGGTTATGACCAGCTCATCCGAGATCCTCATTGGTGTGACCAACTGGTTCGTCACACCACCCAGCTTGTAAAATTCGTTATAGATTCCCGTCCGCTCAAACTCCCGCCGAGGCATCAGATCGGTGATCGCCAACGTCTCCTTTCTCTTCTCCGCAAAAAATGCCCGAAGTAGCGGATTTTCATGAACATAGGCGGCAAAAACCTCCATCTCCTCTGCCGA
Organism: Pyrinomonadaceae bacterium; assembly: GCA_041737885.1. Classification (GTDB taxonomy): domain Bacteria; phylum Acidobacteriota; class Blastocatellia; order Pyrinomonadales; family Pyrinomonadaceae; genus OLB17. The sequence goes on from JBGSQW010000046.1 coordinate 7,813, forward strand.
ATACCCGTCCGAATTCTCCCATACCATATCCGCAAAAACGCCATCTGGCCGAAAACCCGTAAAAGCCACACTATCCGCCCCGACGACCTCAGCCGCAGCCGACATTGTACGCTCCTCCAACGTCTGCGTATCAAAATCCGAGTTCAGCGTGCAAATCGCCGAAACCAGCATCTTCCAATCGTGATTCTCTAGGTCTTTCATGTCGCAGGAGACTCTGAATAGATGTACGTAGTTTTACGTATGTTAAGCCGTTCTTTACTGACATATACTACTATCGTTTGTTTGACAAAATCCGCTTTTCCAGCCCGAAGTACTAGGAATTATTTTCCGCTACTTCGTTAAATTTGAATTTGCTGGACGGAACAGTCATTAAGGTCAGGGATATGAAGAATGAACTAAGAGGTTGTAATCGCCACCAGCTCCGGACTTTCACATACCTGTTTTGCACCATTATTATTGTTGCATTCTCAGCGACGATTGGGTCGGCTCAGGCCTCGGAGACTTTCGAGTCGCCTCAGCCCATGCTCTTGAAAGTAAAGGACTCACCTTTTGCCCTAGTCGTAAATTCGGAAAGTTGGCGTGGGAAACTACCGCGTCAAACGGCTGAAACATTTCAACTTGGCCAGCAAATCACGATTTTCGTGTCCAATCTTGATCTTCTCCCGGGCGAAACGGGAAACGCCTTTCGTATCTTTGCCGTGGATGAGGGCGGGAGACGTTTCCGCTTCCAAGTCGAGAATATAGTTCCCGTACCGAAAATCGCAGGTGTCTACGCCTTGTCATTTCGCATTTTCGACCCCAATGGCTATAGTGGACAACCCGCAACAGATAGCGACCTCGTTTTAACTGTTTCGTGGCGGGGAATCTTAAGCAACTCCGGTCGACTAGATCTTGGAAATCGCATCCGCCAATCCGCAAACCGAAGCCCTCTTCCCCCAACCGCCTCACAATCGACAAACGCTACGAATGTCCTCCAATTCAATGGTGCGGACCGCAAACGCTTCATGGAACAGGCTGCATTCGGGCCGTCTAAAGCGCTAGACAACCGGTTGAGACGCGTAGGCCTACGGGCTTGGATAAATGAGCAATTCGTTACTCCGTATCCAACCACTCCTTATCCGAACTTTCCACCCAAGCCGACGGATGGCGTCGGCAGTTGCGGCATTTATGGCACGAGTCCGGAAGTTGACCTTTGCCATCGCAATCATTACTGGAACTACAACAACGCGAAGTGGCTGTTTCAAGAGGCCCTGTATGGCGATGACCAACTCCGGCGGAGGATCTCATGGGCGCTTCACAAGATATGGGTAGTGAGTCATGCAAACATTGGCCAGCAGCGCGGAATTCAGGAGTATATCGAGATACTCGACCGCAACTCGTTCGCTAACTACCGGACATTAATGTACGAAATGACGCTCAGCCCGGCTATGGGCGAGTACCTTGACATGGTGCGTAGCACTAAGCAGAATCCGAACGAAAATTATCCACGCGAGTTGCTACAGCTTTTTACTACTGGTCTCTACATGCTTAACCAAGACGGAACTCTGCGACTTGATGGGCAAGGGAATCGCGTTCCGACGTACGACCAAGGGAAGATCGATCAATTTACAAAGGTGTTCACGGGCTGGACGCATTGCAACAACGGGAATAATCCCGAGTGCGCGAATGCGGTACCGGCGGTGCCAAACATGATCGACCCGATGCACTTACCAAGTCCAAACAATCATGACCAAACAGTAAAAGCTCTGTTCGACTACCCAGGAGCTCCAAATCAGATCATTGCGGCATGCTCCAACTGTACTACGGATGACGCACGACGTGCTTACGCGGTCGATTCTTTGAACAAGACTCTTGATAACATTTTCTCCCATCCGAACGTCGGACCGTTCGTAAGCAAACTCATGATCCAACACTTGGTGACGAGCGACCCCTCCCCGGCTTATGTAGGCCGAGTCGCCGCTACGTTCAATGATAACGGAGTCGGTGTTCGCGGAGACATGAAGGCCGTGATCAGGGCGATTTTGCTCGACCCAGAGGCCCGGGGCTCTGCGAAGACGGACCCGACCTACGGGAAGCTTCGCGAGCCTGTGGAACACCTGACAAACGTGATGCGGGTGTGGAACGTTAAGGCGGGAACCTCGACCAGAAACGGTCCGGCGACGCCGCCCGCATCGTGCAATGGACAAAGCGATGGCGTTTTCGAGTACTTATCGAAGGATCAAGGGCAGGATGTCTGGATGCCATCTTCTGTTTTTAGCTATTTCTCGCCAGACTACGTCGTACCGGGTACGGATGTGCTTGGGCCGGAGTTTGCTCTCGCTAATACCGGCTCGTCGTTCGTGCGGAACTCGCATGTGTATCACTTGATGTACAGCTATTGGTTTGAGCTTCCGACTGCCGCTGAGCCATATCCCGGTAGTCCGTGCGGAACGTCACTTGACCTTTCAGAGGCAGAATCGTGGGCGGTTGCCGATCCAACCTCCAACATGCTGATCGAAGGCGTTAACCGGAAGATGATGCACAGCATGATGTCCGAGGCGATGAAGACAAAGCTGCGAACTGCAATCGACTTCGACTTCCAGCCTCGCGATAAGGCCCTCCAGGTAGTTTTTCTTGTAGCGACCTCGTCGCAGTATCAGATCCAGCGGTGAGACAAAAGTAATGATAGAGAACAGACGCGAATTTTTGAAAAAAGCGGGCTGCTCCCTGAGCATGCTCGCAATGGCTACCCAGGCACGGCACTTCGGAACGATGAGCGTGATGGCTCAGAGCGTCGAACGTTCGTCCGAAAGCTCAGCCGCACCGTCTGATTATCGCGCCATGGTGTGCATTTTGATGGAAGGCGGGAACGACGGGAACAATTTGATCATGCCGAACCATTCGGACGCAAACGTCAGCAATTACACGGTTTACGCCTCGTCGCGTGCTGCCCAAGGACTTGCAATCGCTCAGAACAGGCTTTTGCCCGTTTCCGTTCCGCGGCTCGGGAATCTGACGTACGGCTTTAACCCAAGCCTCGGGTCCGTCCCGGCTCAAGGAGGCATAAACAACGGGATTTATGAGCTGTGGGGACAGGGGCGGCTCGCGGTCGTCGCCAATACTGGCAATCTCATCCGCCCGCTGACCAAAATACAGTATACGCAGATGCCATCACTCCGGCCTTTTCAGCTTTTTTCGCACAGTGATCAGGCGACTCAGCAGCAAACGTCCCGTTCCGATTTGCCCACGCCCCTCGGCTGGGGTGGCCGAATCGCGGACCGAACAAACGGAGTCAGCAACCCGGACGGTCGAATTCCAATGATAACATCAGTTGCAGGCACCGATATTTTCACGCTGGGGCGTACCACTACGCCACTAGCTATCAGTCATGCCGCTACGCCCCTAAACGAAACTCTAGCTTTGCCATCAGCGATCGGAACTGATTCTTTCGCAACTGCACGTCGCAATGCTCTAGCCGAACTTCGTACTATTGATCTCGATTCGGAACTTGTTGCGTCGGCCAGCCACATTATGAATCAGGCTCAACTCGCGAGTTCCGCCCTCAGTTCATATCAGGAAGTGACAGTACCATTCCCTAGTACATCAATCGGCAACCAGCTCAAGCAGGTCGCTCGCGTTATTAAGAAACGAGACGATCTGAACGTCAACCGCCAGGTATTCTTCGTTGAGCTTGGCGGATTTGACACTCATCAGAACCAGCTTATCGGACTAACAAGCCAAACGAACCTACTCGCACAGTTGAGCCAGGCGATGCGTTCGTTCTACGATGAGATGGGTACACAGGGAATCCAAGATAAAGTTACACAGTTTACGCTTTCTGATTTTGGGCGGACAATGAGTCCCTCTGGTTCAGGTTCTGGCGTCGGAACAGATCATGCTTGGGGAAACCATATGTTAGTGCTCGGCGGAGCGGTGGAGGGAGGTAACATTTACGGCAGCACACGTCCCGACGGTAGCGGCAGTATTTTCCCGACATTAACGCTCGGTGGGCCAGATGATATCGATACTGGGACGACCCCAAGAGGCAGGTGGTTACCCACCACGAGTGTTGAACAGTACGCTGGAACGTTGGCAAGATGGTTTGGGCTATCTGATTCAGATTTAAGTGATGTCTTTCCAAATATTACAAACTTTTCGGTTAGAGATCTCGGCTTCATGAGTATGTAGATATTTTCCCTGATATTCAGGCTTCCTACTTATTTTATTTACGGTACATCGTTTCCCCGACACGATTTTCACTTCTTAAACATCATATATCCGCGCGAAAGCAACCGTAGTCCCCTTTAAGACTGTCACTTTTTGAAATGGGATGGTTTTGCTTTCAATTTGTTGATTCAAATCCTTTCAGTGAACCTGTTTTTAGATCCTGCATGACTTGAACGAGAAGCCAACTACTCGTTCGCGTAACAAATATGCATCAATCTCTCCCAAGTCGCGTGAATCTCTCCAGCTTAGCAAAACTAGAAATTATTATTTTCAATTCGTGACGATTATGAGTTCCCAAAATTTCCTTCTTTATTTAAGGTCATCACTCCATGTAGAATCAGAACAAAGTACAAGGGGGTTAATATGCGTCTCACACGATCAACAAACGGCAGGACCTGGTTCCTTAGACAACCGGTTCTAGTAATCACAATAGTTGCGGTATCTCTCCTTCTGTCCGGAATCACCGGCATTCTGTCCGGTTCAAGTGAATCCAAACAAGGCTTACTTCCCCCATCAGATCATACAGGCACAAATCGAAGCGTGATCGACGAGACTTATGGCCGGGTCGAGATGAGTTTCGAGGCAAATCAGGGCCAGACCGAGTCTTCAGTAGATTATGTCGCTCGCGGCATAGGATACACGCTTTTCATCAAACCGAGCGAGATAGCATTTAATCTCGCGACGAAACAGAAGCAGAGCGATGAAACCGGAGAAGAGGCGGTGCGACCCGTCGAAAAGCATAGATCCGCAGCGGTTCGGTTACAGCTAGTCGGTAGTAGAAAAAATGCAAAACCGATGGGGAAAAATGAGTTTGCGGGAAAAGCTAATTATTTTCTCGGTGACGACCCGTCTAAATGGCACACTAACATAACTCGATTTGGCCGCGTAGGATACTCCGGCGTCTATCAGGGCATCGACGTTGAATACTACGGAAATCAACGCCACTTAGAATATGACTTTCGAGTCGCCCCTGGAGCAGATTATAGACAGATCGCACTAAACTTTGCCGGTGCCAACGCCGTGAAGGTGGACGATGAAACTGGCGATCTGCTAGTCAATGTAGGTAAAGAGATCATTAGGCAGAAGAAACCCTTTGTCTATCAAGAGACTAATGGTGAGAAACGGGAGGTTGAGGCAAATTTTTCGGTCAACAGAAATAGAGTGGGTTTTGAGATCGGGGAATATGATCCGAACCAGTACCTCATTATCGACCCCGTACTGGTCTACTCAACCTACCTTGGCGGGAGTGGCGGAGATTCCGGCACAGGAATCGCTCTTGATCCAGCCGGTAACATGTACTTGACTGGCTACACAACTTCCTCCAACTTTCCAACGAACAACGGTATCTATACCACGCCG
>JBGSQW010000078.1:0-23394 GCA_041737885.1 Pyrinomonadaceae bacterium
GCGATTTCTTCGAAATTTATCTTAAAAATCCCGGTTCTCTAGCGATGCTTGAGTGCCCGAACGTAATTTATTTGTGAACAGTTATTCCCTCGAAACACTCGAATACGCCAAGCTCCTTGAGCTAGTCAGCCGTCACGCTCAGACGCCGATGGGCGTGGAGCGGTTTGCTGACCTGCGTCCGATCGCGACGCGAAACGAACTCGACGCCGCCCTCGCCGCGATCTCGGAAACGATCGCCCTCAACGAAGAAAAGCAGGTCACGTGGTCGTTTAGCGGACTCGAAGACCCTTCCGACGCGGTCGCGATACTCAAGATCCAAAACGCCACGCTTGAGCCTAATTTAATGCTTGAGGTCTCGCGGGTTTGCAATCAGGCTTTGTTTGCCCGCTCGTCGATCAGCCCTGAGAAAGAAACGGCTCCGGTGCTGTGGAATTTTGTTGAGAACATTCCGCCGTCGCTGCTCGGGGCGATCGATCAGGTCAACAAAAAGCTGCTGCCGGGCGGCGAGATCGACGATTCGGCATCGCCGGAGTTGGCGAAACTCCGGCGCGAGATAAACGCCCAGCGGTCACGCCTGACCAAATCGCTCGAAGCCGCGATGCGTGCCGCCGGAACGGCAATCCAGGACGAGATCGTCACGATGCGAAACGACCGATACGTCATTCCCGTCAAAACCGATTTCCGCGGCAAAGTCGGCGGCGTCGCCCACGGCTTCTCATCCAGCGGCTCGACCGTCTTCGTCGAACCCCTCGAAGCGATCGAGGCCAACAACGAACTCCAAAACCTAAAAGGCAAAGAAGAACGCGAGATCGCCCGAATCCTGTTCGCCCTAACCGAATCGCTCCGAGAACAGCTCCCCGCCATCGAAACGTCCGTCGACGCAGTCGCCGAACTCGATTTCATCAAAGCCAAAGTAGAATTCGTCCGCAAATTCCGAGCAGTCGTGCCGACGATCGCCGATAATGAGACTCTTGATCTCGTCGACGCAAGACATCCGTTACTTGAAGAAAATCTAAGGCGACTTCAACCGCAGAGACGCGGAGACGCGGAGGCCGGACGAAAAAACTCCCCTCCTTACGAAGGAGGGGTGGCAGCCGCTTCGGCTGACGGGGTGGTTCTCGCGGCGGTAACAAAGTCAACTAAACCTGAAACCGCGAACGACATTGTCCCAAGTTCCTTCTCCCTCACAAAACAAAACGCCATCATGATCATCTCCGGCGCGAACGCCGGCGGTAAGACCGTCGTCCTCAAAACCGCCGGTCTGCTCAGCCTGATGGCGATCTCGGGGCTTCCGATTCCAGCGCGCAAAGCAAAGATTCCGTTCTACCGCTCCGTCCTCGCCGACATCGGCGATCATCAGAGCCTGAGTGCAAATCTCTCGACATTCTCGTCGCACATGTCGAACATTGCCCAGATGATCCGCGAATGCGTACCGCCTTCGCTCGTTCTGCTCGACGAGGCCGGAACCGGCACCGACCCCGAAGAAGGCTCCGCTCTCGGCGTCGCGATCGTCGACCATTTCCGTTCAAAGGGTGCTCAGGTCATCGCTTCTACCCACTATCGAGGCCTGAAAATGTACGCCGCAAACGACGAGAGCATCATCAACGCCTCGGTTGAGTTTGACGAAAAAACGTTGCAGCCGACCTATAAATTACTCCTCGGCCTCGCCGGAGCTTCGTCCGGCATCGAGATCGCCCGCCGCTTTGGCATCTCGCAGCCAGTCATTGACGCCGCTCGCGAAAATCTCGACATCTCAGCCCAGGAAGCCGAAAACTACCTGAAAAAGCTCCAAACGGAAACCAAGATCGCCACCGACCTCCGCATCGCCCTCGAAGAAGAACGCGAGGCGGTCGCCATGAAATACGCCGGCCTCGAAAACGAAGCCGTCAAAAAAGAAAAGGCTCGGCAAAAACAGTTCGAAAGCGAACTCTCCCAAACCATCGACGAATTCGACCGCCAATCAAAGGCATTCATCAAAACGATCGAGGACAAAACGCTAAAGAACAAGCTCGAAAAAGAACGGCAAACGCGAAAAGCCGAGCTAAATCGAGCCATCGTGTCCAAAGTCCAAAATCCAAAGTCCAAAGCGTGGTCGGCTCCTACAAACTCTCCTCCTTACAAAGGAGGAGTGGCAGTTGCTTCGGCTGACGGGGTGGTTCTTGGCATAGGTTCACGCGTCATCACGTCATTCGGCAACATCGGCGTCATCGAACGCATGGACAAAGAAGTCGCTGAAGTCCTAGTCGGCGGCCTCCGCCTCCGCGAAAAGCTGGCAAATCTTCAACTCGCTGAGACCGACGAGTCCAGAGGCCCAAGCCCAAAGTCCAAAGGCCGCGACGCCGTTTCAACCGTCGATGTCGACCGTGATTCCCTCGACGTCGGAGCCGAACTCAACCTCATCGGCATGACCACCGCCGACGCCGAATACGAGATCGACCGCTTCCTCGACGAGGCCTACAGGTCCTCGCTCCCCCGCGTCCGCATCATCCACGGCTTCGGCACCGGAGCCCTAAAAAACTACGTCCACCACTTCCTAAAAAGTCACCAACACGTCTCCAAATTCGGCTTCGCCCCATCAGATCAGGGCGGAAATGGTGCCACTATCGCGGAGTTGAAGTCGTAGAAATACATTCGCAACTTTGCGCTATCCTTGCAACTTCGAATACGGCTGTGTCGTATTACGCCTTATGGCTTTACGGAGTATAATCTGGTCTGTCATTAGCATTCAGCCTGTGCTCTCGTCGAGGTGCTACGACTTGGGACAAGCCAATAAAATTACGAACAAAGCAACGCCCAAATTTCGCAAAAAGCCTCGAAAAGTGCGCGCGTCGAGGTGGTGGGACATGGGACAAATATTGCGGGACAACCGCAATCTGTTGCCTTTATTGAGGTTACGGCCGTAACAGTCTGAAATTTGGCGCATACTTTTGCTTAATATGTATGCAGAAGTCAGAAGCTACAGACAAATTCAGCAAGTTCTCGCGGCCTAGTGGTAATAAATTTAACAGGATGCTCTACCCCCAATACTTCATCGATGACCTGAAAAACCGTGCCGATCTGGTGCGGATAATACAGCCGTATGCTCAGGACCTGAAGAAGAAAGGGGCGAATTGGATGGCTTGTTGTCCGTTTCATCAGGAAAAGACGCCTTCGTTTTCCGTGAATCCGGCGAAGGGATTTTATAAATGTTTCGGGTGCGGAAAAGGTGGTTCGGCGTTTAATTTCATCATGGAGATGGAAGGGCTGAATTTTCCTGAGGCCATAAAACGCGTTGCCGAGATCAGCGGCGTGATGCTCCCTGAGCCGGTTGATGATGTCAGCTACGAGCGGACGAAAAAGAAACGCGAGGAAACCAAAAAGCTTGCCGATAAGGTCATTGAGCTGAACCAAATGGCCGTTGAGTTTTGGGAAGCCGAGCTACAAGGTAAAAGTAAAAAGGCGAAAGAGGCTCGCGAGTATTTAGAGCAGCGAGGCATTTCGGACGAGATACAGAAGCAGTTTCGTATCGGATTTTCGCCTGACAGCTGGGACGGTTTGCTGACCGTTTTGCGTGAAAGGAATATCGACGAAAAGCTCATCGAGCAGAGCGGCCTCGTCTCGGTAAACGAAGAGAAAGAAAGGGTTTTCGACCGATTTCGCGGCAGGATAATGTTCCCTGTTCTGGACGTTAACGGCCGTCCGGTTGCGTTTGGAGCTAGGGCTTTGAGTCCTGAGGATCAACCGAAATATCTCAATTCCCCTGAGACCGCTGCCTATACCAAAAGCGAACATCTCTACGGCCTTTTTCAGGCGAAGGACGAGATCAGGAAGAAGAAATTCGCAATCCTTGTTGAGGGATATTTGGACCTGATCGCCCTCGCTCAGTTCGGAGTTAAAAATGTCGCCGCGAGTCTCGGAACCGCATTTACCGATCAGCAGTCAAAGCTCCTGAGCCGCTTTGCGAAGAGCGTTGTCATCAATTATGACGGCGATGCAGCCGGCATCAAGGCTGCCCGCCGGGCGATCGAGCATCTGCTGCCGCAGGAATTCGACATCAAGGTCCTCGTCCTGCCCGACGGCAAAGACCCGGACGATTTCATCCGTGAGAACGGATTCGCGGCCTACAACGAGAGCCGCGGCAAGGCAATGCCGTTCTTGCGATTCGCTCTCGAAGCCTCAACCACTGGCCGCAACCTCAACAACGCCAAGCAAAAAGCCGAGGCGATCGAGGATTTCCTGCCCGTGATCTCGGCGATCCGCAATAATATCCAACGCCGCGAGAGCTTTGATCAGGCGATGACCTTCTTTCACATCGAAGACGTAGGCTTGAGACGCGAATTGTGGTCTACCTTGAAGACCGTCGCTGCGAGCGATACCGAATACGTGACCCAGCGAATCTCGCGTGCAGCCCGAGCCAAGATTACGCTCGCGGAAAGAAAGCTGCTTGAGCTCTTGGTCTTTGATCGCGACCTTCGTGAGATCGTTCTGCCGCAGCTCGAACCAAGCGACTACGAAAATCTCTCAAGCGGCGAACTTTTCGATGCATTTATTGAGATCCATAATTCGGGCAATGATATCACCCCCGAAAACCTGCTCGAGCACATCGGGGATGATGAAAACGCTCTCGATCTCGCTCATGAGATGCTGCAAGGGGGGCCGCGTCGGGAACAGGACGAGGTTCTGGACACGGTGCTTCACGAGGCGGAAAACTGCGTATTTTCGCTTCGAAATATGGCTATCGCCAATCGCATCATAGAGATAAGCCGCGAGGCGGCGATAGCCGAGCAGACGGGCGATGGCGAGCTTTTTAATCAGCTCACCTATGAACAGCTCGAGCTTGAAAAAATACGTCGCGAGTTGCAGAGAAAAGTGGTTGATCTGTGATACAATTACGCTTTTAAATCCGCCCGCCGGACTTAGAACAATTTAGTCGGTTTAGGCGTAGTAAATATATAGTGAACAACGGTTTACACGTGGATTTAATCAAATAGAATTTATTCAAGATATGGCTGATTACGACGAAAAAGAAGACTTAATGGATCGCCTGATGGCTCTCGGCAGGCGAAAGAAGGGGTTGAGCCTCGATCAACTCCACCGGGAACTCCCGGAGAACATGTTGTCCGCAGACGACATCGAGGACGTTTTGGAGCGCCTGGAGGGCGCAAATATATCGGTCGCTGAGACCGATGCTCAACTATTAGAGAGAGCTTCAAATTTAGCTCTCGATGACGAAGAGGAAGAGAAGGAAGTTGACGAGGACGATCTGGATCTCGATCTGTCGGCCGGTGTGCTCGACAAATCGAATGACCCTGTCCGTCTTTACCTTCGCGAAATGGGCGTCGTGCCCCTTCTCAACCGCGAGGGCGAGGTTACGATCGCAAAACGCATCGAGCGTGGACAGATCAAGACCCACAAATCGATCTCGCGTTCGCCGATCGCGGTCGAACGTCTGCTAAAGATCGGAGACGATCTCGCAGCTGGCAAGGCAAGCATTCGCGAAACCGTAGTTTTCTCGGAACAAGCCGAGATCTCGATCGAAGAAGACAAGGCCGAGGAATATTTGCGTTGGACGCTCGAGGGAATCAACAGCATCCGGCAGAATTTCCAGCCCGTGTTGAAATCATGGGTTGCCCTGGTCGCAGAACAAGCGAAATCCGACGGCAAGAAATCGAAGAAGTTACTCTCTCTTAAGCGAAAGACGGCCCGGTTGCGTCTCGATATCGCTCTTGAGATCAAGCATCTCAATCTGACCGAGCGTTCGCGTCAGGTATTGATAGCGGCGATTCGAAAGGTCGTTGAGGACATTCGCAAAAACGAACGGCAGATCAACAAGTGGAAGGAACGCCTCGAAGGCAAACCGACACCTGCTGAAAAGAAAGAACTTACGGCAAAGATCGCCGATGCAAAAGCCGCGATCGCAGCGGTTGAGGAGAAATACCATCTTCCCGTCGTTGAGATAAAACGCTCGTACCAGACGATCAGCGTTGGCGAATTTGACACGAACAAGGCGAAACGCGAGCTGGTCGAAGCCAACCTTCGTCTCGTGGTTTCGATCGCTAAGAAATACACCAACCGTGGCTTGCAGTTCCTCGATCTTATCCAGGAAGGCAACATCGGTTTGATGAAGGCAGTTGATAAATTCGAATGGCGTCGCGGATACAAATTCTCGACCTACGCGACGTGGTGGATCCGTCAGGCGATCACACGTGCGATCGCCGATCAGGCCCGCACGATCCGAATCCCGGTTCACATGATCGAGACGATCAACAAGTTGATTCGCACCTCGCGTCTGCTTGTTCAGGAACTCGGCCGCGAACCAACGAGCGAAGAGATCGCAAAGCGCATGGACATCCCGGTATCGAAAGTACGTAAAGTGCTCAAGATCGCTCAGGAACCCATTTCGCTGGAAACGCCGATCGGAGAAGAAGAAGATTCACATCTCGGAGATTTTATCGAGGATAAATCGATACTAAACCCGGCCGAGTCGGTCACCTTCTCAAATCTGCGTGAGATCACCGACGAAGTCCTCGCAACGCTTACGCCGCGTGAGGAAAAGGTCATCAAGATGCGTTTCGGCCTCGGAAATACGGGTTCGGAACACACACTGGAAGAAGTCGGACAGCATTTTGCTGTCACACGCGAACGTATCCGACAGATCGAGGCAAAAGCCTTGAGAAAGCTTCGTCACCCATCGCGTTCGCGAAGGCTGAAAGCGTTTCTAGAAGGAAAGTAGTCAGGTCCGCCAGCTTTAACGAGCTGCGCGAGCCCAATCTGATCGAACAGAACCGCCCGCTAACGCTGGCGGTTCTTGTATATATATGACCCCGGAAAAGATGCCAAACCGAAATCTGCTCATTCTCGGATTGGCGATCTTTACCCTCGCACCTTCATTCGATACGGCTCTGAAGTATCTGGGGACAGCTGGTGTAGTGGCTTATTTTCTGCTTGGCACTGCATTTTTCTACGCAGCAGATCGATTTATTTTGCCGCTCTATAAAAAGCACGTTACCGAAAGAAGAGCGGAGATCATTGCGTTTGCAACGCTGACGCTACTCATCACTGTCACGCTAATTATCTATCCAATGGCAAACGCCGGTCAGTTTGGCGGCGGCTCAGATGCGGACGATGCTCTGGTGGTCGCCGTCGGCGAATTCCTGAAAGGTAGTTATCCTTACACGCCATCCACCTACCTCGGCAACCCGATATCACCAATGCCCGGCACCGTTCTCCTGTCGATACCATTTGTAGTGATCGGTGCTATTCACCTGCAGAATATCTTTTGGCTTACGGCATTCTTTTTTGTTTTTCGCCACTTTGAGCGGAGTTCGGCATCTGCTATCGGCCTTATTCTCGTGATGTTGACGGCAAGCCCGACCCTGCTTCAGAATATCGTGACCGCGGCCGACTATGCGTCGAATTCGATCTATATTCTTGTCTTGATGTGGATACTGATGCGGTCGCTCTCAAGTTCCGTCGGGCAAACCTGGTTCCGTGTTTTGATCGCGATAGTGCTTGGTATCGGCCTATCATCGAGGTCAACCTTCATGCTGATAATGCCGCTTTTTCTCGCGTTGTTAGTGCAGCGAGCAGGTTGGAAAAAGGCTATAAGCTATCTCACGATCTCGGGTATCGCTTTTCTGATGGTTACGCTTCCCTTCTGGATCTTTGATCCGGCCGGCTTTGCTCCGCTTAGGGCTCAGTCCGACAAACTGAAATTGATCGAGAATGTTCTCCCATTCGCCGGAGTGATCATTCCGGGAATCGCTGGCTCCATTGCCATCATCCTTTCGTTCCAGGATCATAGAACCGATATGGCCAGATTCCTGAGAAATTGCGCTATCGTACAAATATTCGTCTTGTTTTTTACTTCGATCGTTTATTCGATCAAGCTTGGACACATCGATTTCTTTTTACAACAGTCAGGCTATGGCATGTTCAGCCTGATCTTTGGAGCGACCGCCTTCTGGATGTACCTATATAAAGGCTCAGATGTTACGGACGGACATATAAATCCTTGATTCGATACCTTCAATTACTACGGCCTCATCAGTGGATCAAGAATGTCTTCGTTCTGATCCCAGCCTTTTTTGCAGGCAAAATTGCTCTGGTTGCGACAGATTACCGACTCGCCGTAGCGGTGATCTCATTCTGTTCGGTAGCAAGTGCGGTCTATATCCTCAATGATATATTCGACGTCGAGAAAGACAGGCTTCACGAGCTTAAAAAAGATCGCCCCTTGGCCACTGGTTCGATCGCGATCCACGCCGCCGTCTTGTTGATGATCCTGCTTGCGGCGGTCGCGGTTTCAACGTCCTTGCTTGTTAGTCTCTCTTTTTTTTATGTCATAGCCGGATATTTCGCTCTGAATGTTGTTTATAGTCTGATACTTAAACATGTTTCACTGGTTGATATTTCCCTGATTGCGGTCGGATTTGTTCTGAGAGTATTGGCAGGCGGCATCGCGGCTCAGGTCCCCGTCTCGAAGTGGCTCATCCTCATGACCTTCCTTCTCGCTTGCTGCCTCGCTCTGGGAAAGCGTCGTGATGATCTGTTATTGGATGTCGACAAGCACGATCTCCGCCCGTCACTTAAGGGCTATACGCTGCAGTTCGTTGACACTTGTCTGATTGTTTTGGCGGTAACTACGATCGTCTGCTATATCATGTACACGGTCTCAGAAGAGGTAGTTCATCGCCTGAATTCCGATCATATCTACCTGACATCGATTTTCGTAATTCTCGGAATTCTTCGTTTCCTACAGATTGCGATCGTTGAACAGAAGAGCGGATCGCCAACTCTGATCCTTTTAAAAGACACGATGATTCAGGCAATGATCGGTCTATGGTTTGTCTCGTTTTTGGTCATTCTCTATGCCTCGTAAGAAAGTCACAAATTGGGGAAACTTCCCACAAGTCGAGGCTGAGGTAACAGAAGCTGTTAAACCATCAGAAATAGAAGGCTTGATCGGACGATCCGAGACCTTGATCGCTCGCGGAAACGGCCGTTGCTACGGTGATTCATCGCTGGGCGATAACATTCTCTCGACGCTAAAGTTGAACAAATTCATCGCATTTGACCCGATTGAAGGCACCATCGAATGCGAAAGCGGTGTTCTTCTTAGCGATGTTCTGAACGTCATTGTTCCCGAAGGTTTCTTTCTACCAGTCACACCGGGAACTAAGTTCATTACGGTCGGTGGGGCGGTTGCAGCGGATGTTCACGGTAAGAATCACCACGTAGACGGCAGTTTTTCCAATCACATCGTTCACCTGGACTTAATGATTGCCGATGGATCGACGATTCGATGCTCTCCGACCGAGAACACCGATATTTTTTGGCAAACATGTGGTGGGATGGGCCTGACGGGAATAATATTAAAGGTTAGATTTAAACTTAAGCCGATCGAGACCGCCTACATTGAGCAGATCTCACTTAAAACTCGAGACATAGACTGTACGATGCAGCTTTTCGAGCGATCGGCGTCCTCGACGTATTCTGTCGCGTGGATTGACTGTCTGGCTTCAAAAACGCGGCTTGGGCGTTCGATTCTATTACTTGGTGAACATATCCGTGTCAACGATTTGCCGTCAAAGTTGCATGGCAACCGCTTACAAAGAGCTCCGGACAAAGCCTTGAATATCCCTGTTTTCATGCCTTCGTTTGCCCTTAACTTTCTAAGTGTAAAGGCTTTTAACTCCCTCTATTACCATCGGCAAATGAAATCGGAATCTCGAGCCACAGTACACTTCGCCCCATATTTCTATCCGCTGGATGGCCTGACGAATTGGAATCGCCTTTATGGTAAAGGCGGTTTTGTACAATATCAGTTCGTCCTGCCGCTTGAGAATAGCTACGATGGCGTGGTCAAAGTGTTGGAGAAAGTAAGACATTCCGGTCAGGGTTCACCGCTGGCGGTGCTGAAGCTGTTCGGTAAGGCAGATCCGAACGCGGTGATGAGCTTCCCGATGGAAGGCTACACGCTGACCTTGGATTTTAAGGCCGAGCCGTCAGTCTTTCGCCTGCTCGACGAGCTTGACCAGATCGTTCTCGAACATCGCGGCCGTATCTACCTTGCTAAAGATGCGAGGATGAGTGCAGACGTGTTCAAACGATCATATTCAAAAAAAGTGGCATCGGGCCGTTTTAGTTCGAGCCAATCAAAGCGGCTTGAATTCTAGTTTTTTATGTCTAAGACCTTACTCGTACTTGGTGCAAAATCAGATATCGCTCAAGCCTGCGCTCACGAATTTGCGGCTAATGGATTTAATCTGATCCTCGCCGCCCGCAATTCGACGGAACTTTCCAACTCGGTCACAGACTATCAGATCCGTCATAAGATCGGGGTTCACATGGCTGAATTCGACGCGGCAGATACCGCAAGTCACTCCAGATTTTACGCGGATCTGCCAGTTAAGCCGGATGTAGTTTTATACGCAATAGGTTCTTTAGGGGATCAAAAGACCTCTGAAAATGATTGGTCGGAAGCCGAGAAAGTCATCGCGTCAAACTACACAGGCGGAGTGTCGATCCTATCGATCGCTGCAAGCGACCTTGAATCGCGAAACGAAGGTGCGATCATCGGCATTTCATCAGTCGCCGGCGAACGCGGCCGTCAGAGCAATTACATCTACGGCTCGGCAAAAGCGGGATTTACAGCTTTTCTTGCCGGGTTGAGACATAGACTCGCTAAATCAAATGTCAAAGTCCTCACGGTCAAACCCGGATTCGTTGATACAAAAATGACCGCCGGGATGGATCTGCCCAAACCTCTAACAGCAACTCCAGAACGCGTTGCGAGGGCTATCTTTACAGCATATGTCGCAGGAAAAAGCACGATCTACACACTTGGCGTGTGGCGGCAGATAATGTTTGTTGTGAGGTCAGTTCCGGAGTTTATTTTTGTTAAATCAAAATTGTAGAACTCCTTTTGTCTCAAAGACGACTATTAGGGTAAGGCGTAGAATGCTGTAAATTTGTAGGTGTTACCAGCCTTAGTAAAAATCATGATGGACGCGTTTGAGCTGTTTAAGACGTCATAGCTACCCCGGTCACCACGCGAAAACGTCAGATATTCGTCGTTCCAGTATTCGCGCGCGTCGTCGCCAAATACATTCCTAAATCGCCGCAAGAACTGAGGCTTCGTCAATGTGTCCTCATCACCCGCATCAAATGCGGCCTTGAATGGAAATTTTGTGAATCCCGCGACCTTCTGTTTTTCACCTCTAATGACGGCTCGTTTGAAGGTCGCAAAGAACGCACTAAAACTCGCCGGGGCCGAGCTTAGCTTCTTTTCCTGTGCGATCGTAGTCACGGCACTCAACACGACGATAGTGATGATCAGAACAAACTTTCTCATTTTTCCCACCTCTAGGTCTCGACCACAAAATCAATCCCGACAATCATGCCTTTAGCCGATCTGCTACATAAAGTGCTTTTTTAAGATCCGCTATCTCTCCATCAAGCTGCATTTCATAAACTGCGTCGAGAATCTTCTTGAATTCTGGCCCCGGAGTCATTCCTAGATCGATAAGATGTCGCCCCATCAGAATTGGATCGGGAGCTTTTTTCTCAACTTGGAGTTCCCGAACCTTTTCGATGAACCATTCCTGCGCTTCTGAACCAAAAATCGCTTTGCTCTTGTCGCCGTTAGGATAGCGGCCAAGGCTGTCAGCCTTGGCCACGCGGTAGAGCAGATCCGCTTCGACCTTCTGGGCGAGACGGCGAAAGGCTCCGTCGCCAACCGGCGTTTTTGCTCCGTAATACGCACCGGGTTTGAGATGATAGCGGACAAGCTGCACGATCTGATTCCGCACATCGAATCCATCCAAGGTGTGGATCCCAAGTGTGTCCAAAAATGACAGAGTTGGCTCAACTCCGGCCTCGTCGTGTCCGCGCGAACGCGTTCGTCCATCAACAAACTCAGTGGTCCGTGGTTTTCCGAAATCATGTGCCAGGGCACCAAGCATAACGGCAACCTTTCGTGGATAATCGAGTTCATCGATCAGCATTCGAGCCTCGTCAACGACCATCAACGTGTGCACGTCCACATCGCCTTCGGGATGCCACGCGGGTTCCTGCGGAACGCCGATAAGTGCCTGCATCTCTGGAAATAGCTGCTCGGTCACGCCAAATTCGTAGAGCCATTTCAAGCCGATCGACGGACTTCTGGGTATCAGTAAAAGTTTTTCAAACTCGCCCCAAATGCGCTCCTTGGGCAGGTCCGTGACATCGATCTGTTTGCAAAACTCGACCGTTTCGACGTCGATATCAAATTCAAACCTTGCCGCAAATTGGCATGCTCGCAGCACCCGAAGACTGTCCTCAGCAAAAGTCTTTGACGAAACCATTCGTAAGACTTTTTTCTCGATGTCGAGCTGCCCGGCAAAAGGATCAACGGTCTCGCCGGTTAAAATATCCCGCAGAATAGCGTTGATCGTAAAATCCCGCCGCGAACACGCCTCTTCAAACGACATGTCCGGATCACCCTCGACGACAAAACCACGGTGGCCACCCGAAACTTTTCGCTCACGCCTGGGAATGGAAACATCCAGGTCGCGGCCGATCTTGTAGACGGCAAATGCCTCGCCAACAACGTTTACCTCCCCAACCTGATCGAGGATATTCCGCAGACGATCGGGAGCGATGCCGTAAACCTCGACGTCCCAGTCTTTGGGCTCAATCCTCATCAATTCATCGCGTACGCATCCGCCGACCAGCATCGCCCGACCGCCGTTCGATCTTACGGTTTCCGCGATGGATATTACTTTTTTCGGCAACTTCTGCATCTGGATAGGATAACAATTTTCGCTCCTATTTCAGATGCATCGAAATCAATCTTTTTCGAGGGGAATTACGTGTACCGCAGCATCCTTAACCTCGCGCAGGAACCGGTTGATAACGGAGCCCCGCCAGATTATCTGCCATCGGGAGCGAGCGGACTGGCCGAAAATAACGTGCGTAATAGCATTCTCGCGGGCGAATTTGAGCAGGGTGTCAGCCACATTTGTTCCTTCGAGTTCGATGAGTTTCGCACCTAAGGTCTTGGCAAGAACGATGTTTTCCTGGAGCGAAGCATGGGCGACGGGGGAAATGCGGCCGATCTGTTCGTCAGGCGTGCGGACGTAAACCGCAAACCAATCGTCGGTTGCGAGGCGACCGGCGATGCGGGCTCCGGTGCGGAGTAGTTTTTTGGCATGTCCGCGTGATGTTACGCAAACCATTATCTTTTCCGGAATAACCGGCTGATCGAGCCCTTCGCGTTCACGATACGCGTGATCCTGAACGGATTGAAACTGGGCGACCTGACGCAGAGCGAGTTCGCGAAGCGTCGAGAGATTTCCCTTTCGAAAAAAATTGTTGAGCGACTGCTCGATCTTTTCGACCGAGTAGATTTTGCCCTGTCTAAGTCTAGTACGGAGCGTATCGATCGAGACATCGACGTCGATGATCTCGTCGGCCCGTTTGAAAAAGCAATCGGGCACGGTTTCGCGAACTGTCACACCAGTCGTGCTGCGGATCGCGTCGTTGAGCGATTCGATGTGCTGAATATTGATCGCGGTTATTACAGAAATGCCGTTGTCGAGCAATTCCACTACATCCTGATAACGTTTTTCATTCTTGGCTCCCTCAATGTTTGTGTGAGCGAGTTCGTCGACGATAGCAACGGCCGGGCGGCGTTCGATAACGGCGGCGAGGTCCATCTCCTCGAAGATATTGCCCCGATATTCGATCTTTCTCTCGGGAATGATCTCGAGGTCCTTTATTAACTCTTCTGTCTCGGCCCTTCCATGGGTTTCAACAACGGCTAAAACCACGTCGATTCCCTGCTCTTTCAACTGATGAGCGTCCTCGAGCATCTGGTACGTTTTCCCGACGCCCGCCGCCGCCCCAATATAAACGCGCAGCTTTGCCCGCTCGTTCTGCTGAACCATCTGGAGCAAAGCCTCTGGCGACGGCTTGTGTTCGTTGCGATTTGGGGTCTCGGTTATTTCGGTATCGACAAACATTCAGTATCTTTTTAACGCAAAGTCGCTAAGTGGCAAAGGCGCAAAGGTCGACGGGTTATGAATTCGTTGCCCAGTCTTTTACAGAATTTGCGTCTTTGCGTCTTTGCGTTAAAACCTCCCGTCTAGAGCCAAATTCAACTTGACAACATTCACCCGCGGTTCACCAAGGAAACCAAAGTCACGGCCATCCGTGTTCTTTTTGATCAGGTCGCGAACCTGCGATTCTGAGATTTTACGTTCAGTTGCGATTCGCTGCACCTGAAAATCTGCTGCCGCCGGTGAAATGTGCGGGTCGAGGCCGGATGCACTCGTGGTTACGAGATCAGCCGGGATCTTGGCATTCGGATTTTCTTGTGACAGTTTTTCAGCGTCAGCCTGAATTCGATCGATAAGTTTTTTACTCGTGGGGCCGAGGTTTGACCCGCCTGAAGCACCGGCGTCGTATCCACTACCTGCGGCAGAAGGCCGAGAGTGAAAATATCCAGCGGAAGTGAACGTTTGACCGATCAGTTCAGAGCCGAGCAGCGTTCCATCTTTGACGATCAGCGATCCATTTGCCTGATGCGGAAAGATCGCGTGCCCGACGCCCCAGACCGCCAGCGGATACAGGATGCCGAGTGAAACTGTGAAAACTGCCAGCATTAGTATAGATGTAATTAAGTCTTTCATATATGTTTGGAGAACCGCCTTTAGGCGGATTCCGGAGGCCGCCTGAAGGCGGTACTCCGAACGATTAAGCCAACCCTATCGCTGTGATTATCACGTCAATTATTTTGATCCCTATAAACGGTGCAACGAGTCCTCCGACACCGTAGATCAGGATATTTCGCTTAAGGAGAGATGACGCTGACATCGGCCGGTATTTCACACCTCTCAGTGCCAACGGAATAAGGCCGATGATGACAAGGGCGTTGAAAATAACCGCTGACAGGATCGCTGACTCAGGAGTTTTCAGGCCCATAATGTTGAGACCATTCAATACTGGGAAAGTCGCGGCAAACATCGCCGGAATGATCGCGAAATATTTGGCCACATCGTTTGCGATCGAGAACGTTGTCAACGCCCCGCGCGTCCTCAGCAACGGTTTGCCGATCTCGACAACCTCGATAAGTTTTGTCGGATCGCTATCCAGATCGACCATGTTCCCGGCCTCTTTGGCGGCTTGTGTTCCGGTGTTCATTGCGACGCCGACATCAGCTTGGGCGAGGGCCGGGGCGTCGTTCGTTCCGTCACCGGTCATCGCCACGAGCTTTCCTTCGGATTGCTCTCGCTTGATCAACGCCATCTTATCTTCCGGCGTGGCTTCAGCGAGAAAATCATCAACACCTGCCTCGTTCGCAATCGATGCGGCCGTCAGGGGATTGTCGCCAGTGATCATCACCGTCTTGATGCCCATCTGCCGAAGCTGGTTAAACCGCTCACGCATGCCGCTTTTCACGATGTCCTTGAGATAGATCACGCCGAGGGGTTTGTGATTGTCGGCAACGACGAGCGGAGTTCCGCCCGCACGGGCAATTCGTTCGACGACTTCCCGAAGCTCGGCGGGCGATTGCAGGCCGCCGCTGGCAACGTATTTCTCGATCGCATCAACCGCGCCTTTGCGGATCTGACGTCCATCAATGTCAACACCCGACATTCGGGTTTGGGCGGTGAACGGGATGAACTCCGCCTTGTCGGAAATCTTGCGTGATTCTGCCTTGTCATTTAGTCCGTAAGCGGAAAATGCATACGCAACAATCGATCGCCCCTCGGGCGTTTCATCTGCCATCGATGAAAGTTGGGTTGCATCAGCAAGAGCTTCCGGAGCAACTCCTTTAAGGGGTATAAACTCGCTGGCCTGGCGATTGCCGAGAGTTATTGTCCCTGTTTTATCAAGCAGCAGCGTGTTCACATCGCCCGCGGCTTCGACAGCACGACCGGACATAGCGAGTACGTTGTGCTGGATCAGCCTGTCCATTCCGGCGATGCCGATCGCCGAGAGCAATCCGCCGATCGTCGTTGGGATGAGGCAAACCAGCAACGAGATCAGGATGAATATCGTTTGTGCGGCGTTCGAATAGATAGCAAACGGCTGTAGCGTGACCACGGCGAGCAGGAAGACAATGGTCAATCCTGCGAGCAGTATGTTCAGAGCAATTTCGTTCGGAGTCTTCTGTCGTGAGGCCCCTTCGACCAGAGCGATCATGCGGTCGATGAATGTTTCGCCAGGATTCGACGTTATCTTGACCTTTATCCAATCCGATAAAACGCGCGTGCCGCCTGTTACTGCGGACCGGTCGCCGCCGGATTCGCGAATGACCGGAGCCGATTCGCCTGTGATCGCAGATTCGTCGACCGATGCAACGCCCTCGACCACCTCGCCATCTCCAGGAATGAATTCGCCCGCTTTGACGTAAACAATATTGCCTTTGCGTAGCTGTGGCGCCGGTATCGTCTCAATCGAACCGTCATCTTTAACAAGGTTGGCGGTGGTTTCGGTCTTTGATTTGCGAAGGGTGTCCGCTTGAGCCTTACCACGGCCCTCGGCCATTGCCTCTGCAAAATTCGCAAACAACACCGTGAACCACAGCCAAAGCGTTATCTGAAGTTCGAACCCGAACTTGCTGATCGTTCCGACTGTCACCAGGTTTGCGATCATCGAGATGGTGAGGAACGTTGCCCCAACCTCAACGACGAACATAACCGGATTTTTCATCATCTTGAGCGGATTCAGTTTCTTGACCGAATCGGCCAGGGCGTTAACAATGATCTTGCTGTCCCAAATTGAAATTGCGTTTTTCATATACGTTGATCGTTGATCGTGGTTCGTTGTTCGTTGTTCGATTGCAGTAACGACGAGCATCGAACGACGAACTACAAACTAAAATGTCTGTCCATTCACCATCTGAAAATGCTCCAGTATCGGCGACAGGCTCAATACCGGAAAGAATGTTAAAGCCCCGACTATCAGAACAACACTGACCAGCAGCAGCGTAAATAGCGGTGTATTGACCGGGAATGTGCCGATCGTCGCCGGTACCTGCTTTTTGCCCGCGAGATGACCGGCGATCGCAAGGATCGGGATGATCATCAAGAAGCGGCCAGCGAGCATTGCCAGGCCTAGAGTGGTGTTGTACCAGTATGTATTTGCATTCAGACCGGCAAACGCCGAACCATTATTCCCCGTTGCCGATGTGAAGGCATAGAGAATTTCCGAGAGGCCGTGAGCACCGTTGTTATTGAGCGACGTCGTGCCAAATTCGGTCGAGATCGAAGTGATCGCGGCCAACGAGAGAATGATCACAGGAAAGATCAGAATGTAGAGCATCGCCATTTTCACGTCGTACGCCTCGATCTTTTTTCCCAGATACTCTGGTGTACGACCGACCATCAGACCCGCGATAAACACCGTTAGAATGATCATTATTAGGATCCCGTACATCCCAGCTCCCACACCGCCGAAAATAACCTCGCCAAGCAGGATATTCACCATCGGAACGAGCCCCCCGATCGGCGTGAAGCTGTCGTGCATCGAGTTAACGGCACCGCAGGACGCATCGGTCGTTACGGTGGCAAATAATGCGGAATTGACTACGCCAAATCGCGTTTCTTTCCCTTCAAAATTGCCGCCTACGACCGTCTGGTCAACGTTTGCCGGATAGAGCGGATTGCCATTGCCTTCTGCCCAATAAAGCGTCGTCAGTCCGGCAATTAACAGGAGCATCATTGCCCCGTAGACCGCCCAACCGTGGCCCTGCGACTTTACCTGGCGGCCCAGCATGTAAGTGAAACCCGCAGGGATCAACAGGATCAAAAGCATCTGAATGAGATTTGAAAATGGAGTAGGATTCTCGAACGGGTGTGCAGAATTCGCATTAAAGAACCCACCGCCATTCGTGCCAAGCATCTTGATCGCGAGCTGCGATGCAACCGGGCCTTGAGCGAACGTCTGGGTGTCGATCAAGCTGTCTTCCTTCACTGCATCGCCGTTTGCGTCCTTGATCACGCTGCCGTCAGCGTCCTTCTTATCGACCTGAACAGTCTGCGGATCGGTGAGCGACACTGTGTCGTAAGGCTTAAAGTTCTGTACGACCCCCTGCGAGACGAAAAATATGGCGGCTAGGAATGAGAATGGCAGAAGAATGTAAAGAACTCCGCGAACCGTATCCCGCCAGAAATTTCCCAGCTTATCTGTCCGAAATCGAGAAATACCTCGAATAAACACCACGGCAAGAGCCATTCCGACCGCTGCCGATTTGAAATTCTGAACGGTCAGGCCGGCCATCTGCGTGAAGTAGCTCATCGTCGTCTCGCCTGCGTATGCCTGCCAGTTTGTGTTGGTGACGAACGAGACCGCCGTGCTAAACGAAAGATGTTCCGACGGCGCGGCGAGCGATTGCGGATTTGCCGGAAGGAAGAATTGCAGCCGCTGGATCGCGTAAAGAGCTAGCGAAGAAAAAAGGCTGAAGATCAGCATCGCTATGCCGTACTGCTTCCAATTCATCTCTCGCTGGGCGTCAACGAATGTGAGCTTGTAGATCGATCTCTCGATCGGCCCGAGTATTCGATCCAGAAACGTTCCGCCATCATAGACCTTGACGAGATATAGCCCAACTGGTTTCGCGAGTAGCGTCAGGATCAGTAGATAAAATGAAATTTGTAATATTCCGTTAGTAGTCATCGTCTTAAACCTAGAACTTCTCCGGCCTGAGCAGTGCGTAAACCAGATAGATCAAAAGAGCGGCCGTGTATACGAGAGCTAAAATAGATTCGATATTCATTGATTCGTGTCTCCTTTGCCGAGCCGTTCGCAAAAGGCCAGATAGCCGATCGCGGCCAAAAAGAACCCGATGATCAACGCCAAATAAATTAGATCAATCATTGCCAAAAACTCCCTTAGTTAAAGTTGTAGCCAAGCTCGAAAAGGAAAAAATGATTTCCCGAAGAAACTCCGGAATTGCCAATCGAGTATGAGAAATAGCTAGTCACTCGCGGATGCGGCTTATAGATAACACCGGGTGTAAAGTAGCCGCTAGCATGTTTACCCGTTATCCAATCGGCGGCGAATGTGACCTTGCTGTTCACTGTCTGCTCGATCCCAAATTGCCCGCCCGCTCGGATCGCATTTGAGGCGAAAACATTCCGGCTTGCCACAAACGCTCCGCCCGTCAGCCGGGTTTTGTTGATCGTTTTCGCAACTGCGGCATACGACCACGTTCCGATCTTGTATGATTGATTTCTGACGGGGATATACACATTGCTTCCGGCGATGATCGCCATATCTTTACTTTTATTCTCGTAAAGCTTCCACTTGACCGTCGGGACGATCGTCGTGGAGTCGACTCCGGGCTGGATGTTTCCGGTCACATTTAATCCAACCTCTACTCTTCCGCCCACACCGACGACTATTCGCGGAACGAAACTCGAAAATCTGCCAACGGATGACTGATCGTTGGGTTTGAGGGCTGCGTCGAGTTCGACATAGACCTTCCCTCTATCCAAAACGTCTGCTGTCGGGACGTTAAATATCGTCTGCTGAGCGCAGACAAAAACGACCGATCCGAAATAGATCGAGCACAGGATAATTAGCTTAGGCATCTTTACCTCTTATTTCATCAAGAAAGATCGATCCGACGAGGATCATCGGAATGGCTGAGATAAGCAGCGTTGTACCAACCTGGTTATAGACCACGTCTGCGGACAAAATCTCATGTATCACCACGCACAGAAGGCCCGCAAACAACGCCGATATTCCGCCAAAGATCCCGACAGCCGCAACAACCGTGCAAAACCCTGGCCTCAGCAATCTCTTACGCAAAGACTTTTTCTTTGCCGTACTCACCTTATCTACTAGATAACTACTTTTCATAACTGCCTCCCGAGCATTTGTGCTCGACAGTTACTAAGTTAGTCCTGCGTAAATAAGTATTGAGTAATGGTTTTATAAAAAGTTCGTAAGTTTCTCTAGTGCCGATAAAACGGCGTCCTTGTCGTAATCTTTATGGTTTCTTTATGCAATCTTTACGGTTGTTTTATGTGGTGGATATTAAGATATTCGATTCCGACCCGTGAACTAACGCGGATCGGATGGGCGTGATCGACTTCGGGCGATCACGCCTGTTTATGTTTATCAGAGAACGGGCAATCTGACGGGACATTTATGGCAAGCAGCAACACAGGAAGTTTTAAGCTAAAAGATTGGTTTATGCAGGGCGTAAAGCCGCCCGATCCGGCTAACGGCGAAAAGCATCATCACCACCACCAAAAACACTCTTGGTGGCAGGTGATGTGCCTAACCGGTGTCGATTACTTCTCGACGCTTGGTTATCAGCCGGGTATTGCATTTGTCGCCGCCGGAGCACTTTCGCCAATTGCAACGCTGATGCTCGTGATCTTGACTCTCTTCGGCGCACTGCCGATCTACAATCGCGTCGCGACCGAAAGCCCACACGGGCAAGGTTCGATCTCGATGCTCGAATCTCTGCTTTCCCGTTGGAAAAGCAAGCTATTTGTACTTATTCTGCTAGGATTCGTCGCCACCGATTTTGTTATCACGATCACTCTGTCAGCGGCAGACGCATCGGAACATATAATCCACAATCCGTTTATTGAGGAGCATGTTCCAGCCCTCGATCATCCGATCCTTGTAACGCTGTTAATGGTCTCCGTCCTTGCGGCAGTGTTTCTAAAGGGATTTAAGGAGGCAATCGGCATCGCGGTCGTGCTCGTCGCGACCTATCTGACGCTAAATCTGGTTATCATTGGAATGGGGATCTACACGATCGCTGAGAATCCGATAGTGATCGCCAACTGGCAGCAAGCCCTGTTCACCGCACCCGAAGGCGGGGCTCGAAGCATCTTTATGGTGATCGGCTTGTCATTAATAGTATTTCCCAAACTCGCTCTTGGCCTGTCCGGTTTCGAAACCGGAGTCGCGGTGATGCCATTGGTCGAGAACCCTCATCGCATCGAGAAAACCAAGAAAATGCTGCGAACTGCCGCTCTGATCATGAGCTTTTTCCTGATCTGCAGCAGCTTTATCACGGCCATGCTCATTCCTGCTGCCGAGTTTGGCGAAGGCGGGAAGGCGAAGGGCCGTGCTCTGGCATTTCTTGCTCACGAACATCTTGGTGAGATCTTCGGAACGGCTTACGACGTCAGTACCATCCTGATCCTCTGGTTTGCCGGAGCATCCGCTATGGCCGGGCTTCTCAACATTGTACCCCGCTATCTGCCGCGTTACGGCATGGCTCCGAACTGGGCGAGGGCGTCCCGGCCTTTAGTTTTAATATTTACCGCGATCTGCTTTGTGATCACCTTAATATTTAAGGCCGATGTCGAGGCTCAGGGCGGTGCGTACGCTACCGGTGTCCTTGTGCTGATGACCTCGGCGTCTATCGCCGTAACAATATCGGCGTGGGCAAAGAAGCAGCGCTCAAAATGGATATTTCTCGTGATCGCCGTCGTTTTCGGCTACACAACCATCACAAATATCATCGAACGTCCCGACGGCATTCAGATCGCTTCGCTCTTCATTTTGGCGATCATTCTGGCATCGTTTGTTTCCAGAGCGATGCGAACTACGGAGCTGCGCATTCAAAAGATCGAATTCGACGAAACGGCTCGATCGTTCATTGACGATCTCAGCGATGGCGAGATCCGCATCGTAACCAACCGTCGCGAAACCGGCGATGTTACGGAATATCGATTCAAAGAGCATGAAAAACGTGTTGATAACCACATTCCATCAGGCGACCCGATCCTCTTCTACGAGATCGAGATCGGAGACGCTTCCGAATTCACCGGAAAACTCGAGATCTCCGGAGTCGATGTCGGAGGCTACAGAATACTTAGGACCAAAGCCCCCGCGGTTCCTAACGCTATCGCGGCTCTTCTGCTGCATCTTCGCGACCGTACCAAAAAGATACCTCACGTCTATTTCGGCTGGAGCGAGGGAAATCCGATCCATTATCTGATGCGATATATCCTCTTTGGCGAAGGCGATACGGCACCCGTGACCCGCGAGATACTGCGGCAAGCGGAACCCGACGCTGAAATGCGGCCGAGTGTTCACGTCGGCGGTTAACCGCCGGGATCAAACCGATATCCGACCCACGGCTCGGTCCGGATGTATTTCGGATGCGAGGGGTCTTTCTCCAGCTTCTTTCGAAGTTGGCCGACAAAAACTCTCAGATACTCAGTTTGCTGGGTAAAATTGCCTCCCCAGATGGCAGTCAGGACGGTCCGGTGCGTCATCACCTTGCCCCGGTTGCGAAAGAGAAACACCAGGAGGTCAAATTCCTTTGGTGTGAGATGAACCGGCTCGCCGGCAACGGTTATCTCGCGTGTTTGCATATCTATCGCGAAATCCCCTTCCGCCAGACGATCTTCTACTTCTGCGGGAACATCGGCTTTGCGGCGAAGAGCGGCGCGAACACGTGCCAACAGTTCATCGATCCCGAAGGGTTTCATGACATAGTCGTCCGCTCCTGCATCCAGAGCTTCGACCTTTGTTCGCTCTTCACCTTTTACAGACAGAACAATTATTGGCAGCGTCGACACTTTTCTGATCTCCCGACAAAATTCGATGCCGCTCATTTCTGGCATTTGCAGGTCGGTTATGATCAGATCGGGGTGCCAGTCGCGAAACGTGTCTAGTCCCGACAGTCCGTCGGCTGCGGTACGAACGTCGTAACGGTGCGCAGTGAGAGAGTGCCTGAGCACGCGTGTTATCTGTGCCTCGTCGTCGATGACCAATACCTTTTGATGTTCGCTCATTACGTATCTATTGGGAGCTTTAGAACGACCGCAGTTCCTATTCCGTTCGCTCCATCCGTTAGGGTTACTGAGCCGCCCTGGGATTCCGCAATTCCCCTTGCGATCGATAATCCGAGGCCGAGACCATCAGTTGAACCTCCGTCCAGCCTCACAAATTTATCAAAAACCTTCTCGCGCATTTCATGCGGAATACCTTTCCCTTCGTCAGTGATAGTTACGACGATAGCACCTTCTTCCGTGCTTGCAGACACCGTTATTGTTGATCCGTGCGGAGAATACTTCGCCGCATTTTCGACCAAATTATACAACACCTCAGCAATTGCCCGGGCGTCGACCGCAACTACCGGGAGTTCCTTTTCCAGGTTTACGGTGACATTGTGGTGAGAAATAACGCCCTCAGCTCGGTCAAGGGCGATCGAGATCATCTCTTCTACATTAGAGAGCGTGCCGGCGGCATTTGGCGAGCCGGCTTCGACACGAGCGAGCTGGACCATGCTTTCGATAAACCTGTTCAGGCGGTCGGTCTCTTCGTTAATGATGTCAAGAAAGTCCGTTCTTCCGCCGCTATCAAGTTCGATGGTACGATGGCCACCTTCGCTGTCGAGTAGCGTAGTAACCGAAGCTTTGATCGAAGTCAGCGGTGTTCGCAGGT
>JBGSQW010000117.1:0-4556 GCA_041737885.1 Pyrinomonadaceae bacterium
CGGGATGCTGCATTACGTCGAGAGCAAAGACTCCAGCATCATTTTTAAGGCTCCGTTGATCCTGGTTCCCGTAGATCTGCTGAGGAAATCCGCTCGAGACGGGTTTAGGGTCCGAATGAACGACGAGGATATTATCGTTAACCCTTCGTTGGTCGAATACCTGAGACGTGACTTTGGCATTGTATTGCCAGAGCTCCCGAACACGGAAGGCTACGAAATACAAGAGTTTTTTGCACAGGTTACCGATGCCATCGCATCTCAAATCGGTTGGAAAATCACAAATGAGATATACCTGTCTCTCTTTTCTTTTCAAAAACTGGTCATTTATAAGGATCTTGAAAAGAACACGGAGAAGATCGCAACTCACAGAATATTTCAGCAGATGATCGATCGAGACGGACCAACATATATAGGTCTCCCGGAGGAAATCAGAAAACTTTCGCTCGACAAGTATTTCGCACCGGAAAACTGCCTCCAGGTGGTTGATGCCGATTCAAGCCAGCTAAGAGCTATTGCGACTATTTCGCAAAACTACGACCTTGTTCTCGAAGGCCCCCCAGGCACCGGCAAGTCGCAGACGATCACAAATCTCATCGCCCAAGCTCTTTCAACTGGTAAAAAAGTACTTTTTGTCGCAGAAAAAATGGCCGCTCTCGAGGTTGTTTATCGCAGGCTTGGCGAAGTGGGACTGGGAGAATTTTGTCTGGAGCTCCATTCGACAAAAGCGAACAAGAAAGCAGTGATGCAGGAATTGAAGAACACGCTTGACGCGTCTCTTCAACGCATTGAACCTTCGCAAGTGGCGACGGCCCGTCTTCCGGTTGTACGAGAGCACCTTACTGACTACGTGAATGCCGTCCATTCGGCTTACGGCATGTTGGGCATTTCGCCCTATGTCGGTTTTGGCGAGTTCGACGCGGTAAGATCGGCAAACAAATTCCTCTATCAAGGAGACATCACAGAAGTAACAAGAACCGGCTTCGACGACGTTCTTCGCGACCTATCCGATCTTGTCACGGCGGCCGAACCGGTAGGATCGCCAAATGATCACGCTTGGCGAGGTGCCCATAAGACTTTCTATTCTGAGAGTGACCTTGACGCAATTTCGCAGATAGGCGAGCAAATCTTAGCGAAAGTTACATCTCTTTCTAGCCAAGGGGACACGCTTGAGAATCGGCTGGGCTTGCCGAAGCTTAGAACATTTGCCGACCTTGAGATCGCAAGCGAGATCGCAGCAACGATCGCCCGTTCGCCCGGTGCTCCCGCGCAGGTATTGGCAAATGAGGCCTGGAATTCCGCTCCGCCGGAGGCGACCGCTCTTATCGAGGAAGGGAAAAAGATCCAGTCGATGCGCCGCAAGATCCTCGACAGTTATCACGACACGATTTTTGAAATCGAACCTACCGACGACATTGTTTATGTTGAGAAAAAGTCGGAGGGGATATTTAGTTTCTTAGCGATACTTGACGGACGATATCGTGCCATTCGAAGGCGCTGGATCTCATTGCGAGCGTCGTCCGATTCGCTTTCCATGGCCGATCAGGCTCTGGATATGAGATCGGTCGCCGATTATCTTTCTCGGCGTTCTAAGATTGCCGATCAACATACTCGGGGAATGGAATTTTTCGGTCCTCTATGGCAAGGTGATGCCTCGAATTGGAGTGCCCTGGATCGATACGTTGAATGGGTTGTGGAGTTTCGGCGTATCTACGTAGGTCGGGGATTAAATGAGCATGCGATCGCAACCGCTTCTAATCAAACCCCTGATCTGACATTCATCCAGGAGCTCAGGGGACTGGCGGCGAAAGTGACAGATCTGCTTGGCGAGATAACCAAACTCGTTGGCTGGAGCGATGATTATTTCCAAGACGGGCAGTTGGATTTCATTAGTCAAAGAGTGTCGTCGATTGTCGGCAGTATCGGCAAGTCCCACCGCTGGGCAGCCTACGAATCGGTCAGGCAAAAGATCGAACGAAGCTTTGCCGCTGAGATTCTCGAATGGGTTACTTCAGGTCAACTAACATTTCTGGAACTCGTCCCAGCTTTCAAACGTGCGTTTTTCCAGAAGTGGGTCACGACAGTCGTTCAAGAGAGATCCGAACTGCGCGAGTTTCACACGCTGACGCACGAAGAACGTGTTCGAGAGTTTCGAAAACTCGACGAACTTGTTCTCAATCAGAACCGATTTAAGCTTATCGGGCAGATGAGAAGCGTTATTCAAAGGACATTGCAACAATCGCCCGTGAAGGAACAAATGTTGACGTTACGGACACAACTTAATCGACAGCGTGGACTGCTGCCTTTAAGAACGACAATGCTAAAATGTCTTGATGCCGTTCGAGCCATCAAGCCTTGCTTCATGATGAGTCCGCAAAGCGTCGCCCAACTTCTAGATGCTGAGAAAGCGACGTTCGATCTCGTGATCTTTGACGAGGCCTCTCAACTTCCAACGGAAGATGCTGTTGGCGCGGTGTTTAGGGGGAACCAACTAGTCGTGGTGGGCGATCCTAAACAGCTGCCCCCAACCAATTTTTTTGCAGTAACGAGTGGACAAGTAAACGTACAGGTTGATGAAGATGGTTTACCGCTCTTTGACGATTCGCAGAGCATACTGGAGGAGGTAATTAGCAGCGGAGTCCCCAGTAGTAGTCTTAAATGGCACTATCGCAGTTCGCACGAATCGCTCATTACCTTTTCAAACTCAACGTTTTACAATTCCGATCTCTATACGTTTCCAAGCGTCGAGAGCGAAGCCTACGATTCTGGGCTGCAATTCGCATTTGTGCCCGATGGCGTTTACGAGGGCAAGGGTCTAAACATTGTCGAGGCCCGGCGCGTTGCCGACGCGGTCGTTGAAGAAATTAAGAAAGATCCAAATGTCTCCCTCGCTGTTGGCACCTTCAACATAAGGCAACAAACTGCAATCCAGGACGAGCTCGAACAACGGCGCCGTGCGGATCCGAGTATCGAACCTTTCTTTGACCGCAGTCGACAAGATTATTTCTTCGTCAAGAACCTAGAAAATATTCAGGGTGACGAACGAGACGCGATTTTTCTCAGTGTTACGTATGCCAAGGCTCAAGACGGAAAGCTTCGATACAATCTTGGGCCGCTAAATGGTGAAAACGGCGGTAGACGTATGAATGTGCTCGTAACCAGAGCGAGAAAGCTCATGCGTGTATTCTCTTCGATTCGAGCGGAAGACATTAACCTAGCGGCAACTGCATCCAGAGGGGCAAAACTTCTCCGCGATTTCCTCGCATATGCTGAGCATAAGCGACTCGACAACCCTATCATCTCGAAGATCCTAGATGTCGAATCACCTTTCGAATCGGAAGTTTATCAGGAGTTAACATCACGCGGACTATCGCTCGTTCCTCAGGTCGGGGCTTCCGGATATAGGATCGACTTTGGTGTGGTCGATAAAGAAACACAGGGAAGATTTGTTTGTGGCATTGAATGTGACGGCTTCTCCTACCATTCGTCAGAAACTGCACGCGACAGGGATCGACTCCGACAACAAGTTCTCGAAGGTCGTGGATGGGACATTCACCGGATCTGGTCCACAGACTGGTTCAAGGATCGCAACGGCCAAATCGAGCGGATCCTTGAGTTGGTCGAGCATTCCCGCTCGAGAGCGCAAAGAGAGATCGAACAGCAGAATGAACAAGCAATGCTTGCAAAGGAACAAGCTGAGGAAGAAGCTCGCCAGTTTCTCGGAGATCTGACTGAGATAAGAATCGGAGATCTTTTCGAAAATGCAGCGCACCGAGGGTACACACGCCCGGTCGCCCATCCCTACCAAACTGCCCAGGTCGAAATTGGAGAGAGCTACGGATCCCTTTTGTACGCCACTATCCAGCAGCTTGCAAAAGTATTGATGACTATTGTCGAGGTTGAGGGGCCGATTCATTTAAAGGACCTATGTACTCGGGCAGCGGCGGTTTGGGGTCAAAAGACAGGCAGCAACATCTCAGAACGAATCTCACATGTATTACGAACCATCGAGCAGGCAAAACATATTGAGTTTCGAGGTGATTTCCTAGTCGCGTGCAACCAACCGATAACGGTTCGCTCTCGAACGGGTACGAATATTCCTACCGACCGCATAGCACCTGACGAGATCAGAGAAGCCGTCCAGTTGATCCTAAAAAACGGGCACAAGTTTGAACGAACAGCGCTCGTTAATGAAGTTAGAACAGTATTCGGCTATAGCAGAACGGGCGGTAGTTTACAGGTTGGAATCGGCGGGGTAATAGATAAAATGCTGAGCGATGGCTTAATTGGGGAAGGTAGCACTGGAATTGGTCTTCGGACTTAGCGAGAAATTTTGATCGGATTCGGCTCTAGCGATTCAATTTCGATTTAACGGATTTAGCGCTATATATATCTTCCCCGTCAGCAACGTCCTCTCGCACCCCAACCAACCTGAGGGGTTATCATAAGCTCTCAAGATCTCTCAAAACCAATCAAAATCAGCTATATGCTTGTCACTCATAGGTTTTGAGTAGATGTGCGCCGGGAAAAGTGCAACCATCCTGCAACCAACTTACCAA
>JBGSQW010000127.1:0-1708 GCA_041737885.1 Pyrinomonadaceae bacterium
ACAAGCCATATCAAACGGACCTGAACGGCTTTCAGCCTCGAGTCGGTTTCGCATGGGATCCGTTCGGCAAGGGCACCACATCGGTTCGAGCCGGTTACGCGATCGCTCTCGAACAGCCGACAACGAACATCGCCGCGAATACTTCGGTGAACCCGCCGCTGGCGAATCCGCTTGCTTTCGCCGGCCCGATCCGTCTCGATAACGCAGTGAACGTGGCAGGTGCGGCCGGCCTCGCCCCGTTCACCGTTGCCGACGATTTTCGCGGCTCGACGGTTCAGACTTGGAATCTCAACATTCAACAAGAGATCTTCGACAACTTGGCCTTGATGGTAGGCTACTTCGGTTCGAAGGGAACACACCTTCGAATGGCCCGAAATATCAACCAGCCTGTAAACGGGGTCCGCCCGTTCATAAGGCTTTCCTCCTCGAGCCCTGAGCTGCCGAATGCATTGCTCGGCAATATCGTCCAGGTAGAGAGCGGCGGTAATTCGAGCTACAACGCCCTGTGGTCGAACCTCACCAAGCGTTTCTCTCGCGGGCTCCAGTTCAGTGCGTCTTATACATGGTCCAAGTCGATCGATTACAATTCGCTCAGCACACCTCCGCAGATAGTGAGTTTTCAGGACAGCTACAACGTGAGAAATGACCGAGGGCTTTCGGACTATGATGCCAAGCACCGTTTCGTCGCAACGGCCATCTGGGAACTTCCTTTCTCGGGCAATCGAATCAAGGACGGCTGGCAGTTCGGGCTGATCGCTCAGTCGCAAACCGGCAATCCTCTGAATATAGTCACGAATAATGCCGGTCTGACGGGTGTTCCCAACACGATCCGTCCCGATGTGGTCGCTCCGGTCAAGATCACGGGCTCGGTAGAACAATGGTTCGAGCCCGCATCGTTCGCCGCCGTTCCACGTTTTGGAACCCTCGGGAGGAACGTCGTGATCGGCCCCGGTTTTCATAACATCGATGCATCGGTCACAAAGAATACGCAGCTTAGCGAGCGGTTTAAGATGCAGTTCAGATGGGAAGTCTTTGATGTTCTGAACAACGCGAACTTTGGTCAGCCGGGAAGGGTCGTCGGTGGAGCGACATTCGCCCGCATTACTAACACACGATTCCCGACTGGCGATTCCGGATCATCGAGGCAGATGCAGTTCGCGCTCAAGTTTGTTTTCTAGATGAGAAGTCTGAAGTTCCTACAACTAACTATCGGTATCTGGTGCATATGGTCGCTCGGTTCGTTCGCCATAGCGCAACCCGTCCAAGAGCCGATCAAAAACATCCTGATCATCTCCACCGAACAAGATCATATTCCGGCAATTCCGTTGCTCGACCGCGGGTTCCGAGAAAGCTTAAGGGATGTCAAGGACTTCAAGGTTCAGTTCTTTCGAGAATCGCTTGACGCTTCAAGGATCAACGGCCAGAGCTACGAAAAGGAGTTCGTAGACCTGTTGCGGCAGAAGTACAAGGACCAGCCGGTCGACCTGATAGTGATGTGGGGACGTCCGGCGATCGCCTTCGTGAAAAGGAACGAACCCATTCTCTTTTCCGACGTTCCGAAGGTTTACGGGATGCTGCATTACGTCGAGAGCAAAGACTCCAGCATCATTTTTAAGGCTCCGTTGATCCTGGTTCCCGTAGATCTGCTGAGGAAATCCGCTCGAGACGGGTTTAGGGTCCGAATGAACGACGAGGATATTATCGTTAA
>JBGSQW010000037.1:0-51869 GCA_041737885.1 Pyrinomonadaceae bacterium
GCGAGAAGCGGGATCGGAGTTAGTCTCCTTTACGCGGTCAAATAGCCGCATGAAAAAATTCAGCTTCAAGCCTCTCTACTCCAACGTATTTCAACATCAGAGTACATCGCCACCGTTTAATTCATCATGCCATCTCCTTTGAACTTTTCTTTGTTGAACTTGATCCGACCGATCAGTAATACCTCTATCGAATATCCTTCGTATGAAAAAACAGAGCGTTAAAAATCAAAAATAATGACTCATCGCCAATCAATTATCGGTCTACACTCTATAAAGCGAATTTTCAGGAAAAAACCGCCAAAAAAAAATAGATTCAATTAAAAATAATTTCTTTAGCTTATCTGGATCGGATCTGACGACCGGCAAGATATTGCGAGAGGTAAGAGCCAGCCGCATTTCGAGGGCTGAGAAAATGATGGTCAGTGGAAAGGACTATATATACTCTAATACAGACGTTTCTCCCAGTGGCCGCTGGTATTCCTGGACATCGTGGACTGCAATTTCCGCGTTATCGTTTTGGCAACTTGATCCTGCGGTAGATCAGAATGCAGAACGTATCTCGGGCCAGAACGCATACTTCGCCCTAGCCTACGATCCCCGTGTTGTGGATGGAGTTGACGCCGAGATGTTTCTCGCATACATGAAGGCCTATCTTGAAAGCGCTCCTTTCAGTATTTGATTTACGTCTGCTTACTTTCTGGTTCGCGGCTGTCTTTTGACAGCCGCGAACCCGTTTAGAGCCCTGTTTTGCCGGTCTTCATAACGAATTTTAATACCGCTAAAGAAAATTCTTTATGCCTGTTTTAAGTTTATGTATACTTTAATACTGTGAGTAGATGCTTATGCAATTAATCTAGCAGACAACGTAAGCCTTGTGGCGAGCGTCTAGTATGAGGTTAGCTCATCAACCAAAATTCATCTTTAGAGGAGTTTAGTTATGTATAAAAAATTATCTGTTTTGGCCCTGACCCTGACGCTCGGTGTTGTTTCGGCGTTTGCCCAAATGGCTCAGACGAGGACTGCGGTTGCCGGTCAGAAATATAAGATCAAAGGCGTTGTTGTAGCTAAAGAAGATACGAATACGTTTGTCGTTCGTGACTCGGTCGGTGTCGATACTCGTGTTATTGTCGCTCCGAACGCGAGCATCAAAAATAACGCATTCTTCGGTGGAGACAGGTTTCCTGTGACTTCACTCGTTCGTGGATTGATGATGGAAGTCGAAGGCGTCGGTGAAAGCACTGGTTCGGTCGCCGTTAATAAGGTTCGTTTTGATAAAACGGCTCTTCAGACCGCACAGGCGATCGATTCGCGTGTGACGCCGGCAGAAGACCGCCTCACCGCTGCTGAGCAGAATGCTGAGCGTGTCTCGGGACAGATCGATGAGCTGATGGCGATCTCAAACGCTGCGAAGGGCGGTGCAAAAGCTGCTCAGGACACCGCTGATGCGGCTGTCGCGGGCGTCAATGCGACCAACAAGCGTATCTCGGACATGGACGACTACATCGTTCAGTCAACCGCGACCGTCAACTTTCGCGTAAATAGCTCTGTTCTTTCGCCTGAAGGCAAAGCGGCTCTCGACCAGGTGGCAACTGCTTCGACATCGATGAAGGGCTATATGATCGAGGTCACTGGTTTTGCTTCGGCAGAAGGCAGTGCAAAGGCAAACAAGGCCCTTAGCGATCGTCGTGCACAGGCTGTAAAGGAATACTTGATCGAAACACACAATATTCCTCTTCGCCGCATGAGCACGTCGTATGGTTTTGGTGAACTGCAGGCAGTTGCTGACAACACCACACGCGAAGGCCGTGAACAGAACCGCCGCGTCGAGGTCAAACTCCTCGTCAGCCGCGGTATCAACCAGACCGTCGAAGTTAAATCGACGAACGACATCAACGATAAATAAATTATCAAGACCAGCGGGCATCTCAGGGCGAGTCGTTATTAACGTGACACTCGCTTGAGGTGCCTTCTCATTTCTGCAACGCTTCGGGAACACTGATATGCGAGATGCGATCTTCAAAAATCTGGCGTTAGCGGCAACCATCGCGGTAAGCACGCTTGTTAGCTTCGGACAAACCGCAACCCCGACGCCAAAACCAGCCGACGACGAAGTCATAAAGGTTTCATCCCGACTGATCGTGGTTCCTGTCTCGGTTACGGATGCAACGGGCCAGGCTGTCAGCGGGATGACTGCCGCAGATTTTCGTCTGAGTGAAGAGGGCGTTCAGCAATCGATCGAAAACGTAGGCACGGCGGACAGCGTTCCGCTCGAGATCGCCTTGCTGTTTGATATTTCGGCGACGACCAGCCCGATGTTCAAGTTTCAGCAGGAGACGGCTGCGAAGTTCATTCAGGGTGTTCTGCGGCCTAATGATAGAGCCGCGATCTTCACGATCGGTGCGAAGCCAGTATTGATCGGTCCGCGTGACACGGCCGAGCGTTCGACCGCGGCGATCATGTCTATTACGCCGACAAAAGAATTCACCGCCTTTTATGACAGTGTCGGAGCGGCTGCCGATTATCTAAGCAAGAATGCTCCCGAAGGAACACGCCGCGTCATCGTCGTTATCTCAGACGGTGAGGACACGAATAGTTCCCGCATCGCGAAGGCGATCCAGGACGGCTATAAGAAGGTCGGTGACCGCATCAACACGATCGACAATAAAACCCTATATCAGCTCACGGTCAATGCCCGCAACGAAGCAAGTATTCAAGAACGTGTACGCGTGCTGCGGTCCCTCCAGAATGCCGATACGGTCTTTTACTCGATAAATCCGGCCGGAAGCTCGTTTCAGCTAAACAAGATGAGTGTTTTTGGCCAGGAGAACATGCAAACCTTTGCGAACG
The DNA here is from genome assembly GCA_041737885.1 of Pyrinomonadaceae bacterium. Classification (GTDB taxonomy): domain Bacteria; phylum Acidobacteriota; class Blastocatellia; order Pyrinomonadales; family Pyrinomonadaceae; genus OLB17. The sequence continues at coordinate 2,848 of JBGSQW010000037.1, forward strand.
ACACTGGCGGAACGGCATTTCTGCCCAAATTTCAGCCCATCGACACCAAGGATACTTATCAAAACGGTAACAATACTCGCAAAAACGCCGAGGTGCTCGACCGCATTTTCCGGCAGCTCAGTAACGAACTGCGATCGCAATATTTGATCCAGTATTATTCGGAGGCGGAATTCCCAACTAGTAAGTTCGTCCGCCTGCAACTCGGCATCCCGGGCCGCCAGGTAACAGTTAGGTCACGCCAGGGATATTACGTAAAGTAGGCCCAGGACTGAAATGAAGGCTCGCTAAACTCAGCCTCGGCTTACATTGTCTTTTGTAATGTCGGAGCCTCGATCTTGATCTCTTTCATCCGCTTTTTCTTGGGCGGAGCGGATATCTCACCAAGTTTGGGTATTTTATAGTCGTCCGGGTTTGGTGCGACCATCGCTCCCATCGTCGGTTTCGGTGCCGCAGTCGGATAAGGCGTCGGTGTCGTAAACGGAATCCGTAATTGACCTACCGTAGTTCGGTTCTGATTGAACATCGACGCAAAGAGTACCCCAGAGAAAAGTGCGACAACCAATGAAAATGCTGCGGTTGCGAAAGCCTTAGTACGGTGTTTAACGCCAGCCCAGCCGACCGGACAGTCATCGGTAATGATCGTGCCGTCTGCCCGCTGATAAAGACGCACGCAGAGCCGGCCCTCGGCGTTCATGATCAGCGTCTCCGCCTCATTTTTTGTCATTCCCGAGAGATTGTAAACATTGAGTTTACAGTCGCCGCAGAATCGCGACCGCTCGTTACCGTACATCTGATCCCAGTCGGCGGAACATGGGCTGGCGATCTTCACATTGTTCAATGGGTTTACGAATTTAGACATATAGAAACTCCGTTCACTAAACTTTCAGCCTTGCTGATGTTTTATGAACGGATCCCTATTGAGATTCTTGCGAAAATTATTGTCGGCTGGAAATGATCTCAGAGAATGAGCCCGACCGGAGCTCGGGTAATGAAAGGCCAGTTCGGTCGATAGCTTCCTGCTCAGTTATGGCGGAGCAATCGATGGCGCGGATAAAATAATTCAAAAGGCCTTGTCCGGTCGCCGCATCGTCGAAATCATTGCCGACGAGGGTCGCCCGCGCGGCTTTCTCGACAAAATTCTTGAGGCGGGCAGTCGCGGCATCAAGTCCCTCAAGAAAGAAAGTATAGACGGCTGCGTATCGTGCCGGTATCTGGGCCGGATGCAGATCCCATCCCTGGTAAAAGCCATTTTGAAGCGCGTAGCGGCAGTTATCGTAATGTTTTTTCCAGGCCGATTGGACCGCCATTCGATTTTCGGCGGACTCCGAAGCCGAGAGATCGTTTCCGCGATGCGGGCCAATAGGCATTATTGTTGTCGCACCGTCCGAGAGATGAACACCTGTGCCGGCCAGCGAAACCTGCATAATATGGCGGGCGAAATCACAGGCCGGATGCCTCAGATCCTGAAACTGTGCCGTGATTCCGCAGTCGGCAGTGTAATCGTAGGCACCAAAATGTGCACCTCTGCAACGGCCATCGGCAGCTTCGACGATCTTTGCAAGACCTACGGTGCCGTCAGCCGCGATCAATGACCGGACCGTTTCGACCATGACCTCGATACCAATTTTTCCCTGAGTCATGCCAAGCTGTCGTTCGAGATCGTCTAGTATCTCAACAAAAACACGAACCTGATGGGGTTCTTCGACCTTGGGTAATGTCACAACAAAATTCGCAGGAAGTTCGCCCTTTGAGCTTTCTGTCAGTGTTGTCAGGTACAGATCGAGCGTCCGGATCGCACGGGCAGACGTCTCGGGGCTGAGTGATTTAACGCGAATGCCGAAGAACTCCGGAAGCGTGTTTTCAGACAACGCTTTTGCCGTCTCTAAGGCTGCATTAACAGCGTGACCGTCTTCGTCGAGGTCGCTCCTGACGCCGTAGCCATCTTCGAAATCGATGCGCAGGTCTTCGATGGTCTCTTTTCGCAATTTGTCCTGTACGCGCTGAAAGACGATCTCCGCCAGATCGTCCTTGATCGCAAAAACACTGGCAAATGTCTCGACATCTCCGGCGTTAGTATCAAATGAGCGCCGAGCGATCGCTCCGAGCTTTTCCGTCGCAGCCGCGGTGAACAGGTGTGCTCCGCCATATAGCGTATGAACGGGCTGACGGCGTGTTCTGGTTCTGACTGAATTGGCAGGCGTGGAACACAGTCCAGTTAGTGCCTTTTCGATAGAGGCGTCGGGCAATGAAGTTTTCATCAGAAAAAAATGCTGTGCCGATCAGCGGCCGCGGTAGGTGGAATAGCCGAACGGGCTCAGCAAAACCGGAACGTGATAATGCTGCATCGAGTCTTTTACAACAAAGCTGACCGTGATCTGAGGGAAAAAACAGTCTATCCCTTGTAAAAGAAAATACGGCCCGATCTCAAATATGAACCGATAGTGGCCCGGCAGGAATGCCTCTTTTGTCGAGAGCAGATCATTTATGCGGCCGTCAATGTCCGAGATGCCCTCCGCCATCGGCTGCCATCCGGATGTGTGTGTCTTTCTTTCGAGAACCACCGAGATACCAGATCCCGGACGTCCTGTTGTCGTGTCGAGAATATGTGTTGTGATAGCGCTCATTGTTCTAATATACCGTTCAGCCTGATCTCGATGATCTTACGTTGTTCCTCGGCCGCTATCCGCAATTCGGTCTCTACGGAATTGCCGAGCCGTGCCCTGCATATCGCGAGCACCTCTTGATCGCTTTTACCGCTTGAGTGTACGACAAATATAAACCCGAACTTCGCCAGGTACAAGCTTTCAGCCTGGGCGAGGTCGTCATCTGATTGCGGAACTGATAGATCCGGGACGTTGGCTAAATGAACGGCCCCTGCTGAAGTGAAGGATGCGACGCGGGCTTTTGGCTCGCTTAAGCCGGAGAATACTGATACCAACTCTGATGCGGGCATCGCCGACCAGGTGCTGTCAGCAGCGGCGAATATATGTTCAAGCATGGCGAAAGGCCGGAGTTTTGTCATTCGCCGTGCCCAAAGCTCCGATCCGCTGATCGACGTGAAAACACTGACCGCCTGGTCGTCAGGCAGTTCATTCAGCCATCCCAAATTCTTATAAATATTGAAGGTTTTCAATCTTGAGGATTTTATACCACAGATCGCGATCTTAAACATATTAGATAATTGCTGTTTTTGGGGCGGTGAAAGATAATTACGGTTAACCAAGGATGAATCAGCCAGATGCGTTTACATTGACAGATGAACAGCGGCAAAGCTTTGTCGCGAATGGCCACGTCCTGCTTCGATCGGTGGCGGGCGAAGAAGATATCGAGCGATCCCGTCGCGTCATTCGCCTCGTTAGTCAGAAACTAAACACTGAAACCAGAAAGATCGAGGATAGAGATACGTACGGTCAAGCATTTCTGCAAACGACAAATCTCTGGACACACGACGAAACTGTACGGGACTTTGTGTTCAGTAAAAGATATGCAGACATAGCCGCCTCTCTTTTGGGCGTTGAAAAGGTGAGGCTTTATCACGATCAGGCTCTTTTCAAAGAGGCCGGCGGCGGACAAACCCCTTGGCATCAGGATCAGTATTATTGGCCGCTTAAAACGGACAGAACCATCACGATGTGGATGCCGCTGATCGACATCGATGATTCGATGGGAATGCTCACGTTCGCCTCAGGTTCGCATCGATCGGGCCCGATCGGCAGTCAGGCGATCTCGGACGAAAGTCAGGAAACCTATGACAAATATGTCAGAAACAATAAGTTGGGGCTTTCACATGCAGCATCGATGAAGGCTGGCGATGCTACTTTTCATCTGGGATGGACGATCCACTGTGCCGGCAAAAATAGCTCAGACAGACTTCGTGAGATAATGACCATCATATATTTTGAGGACGGAGCTAGAGTAGCTTTGCCGCAGAATGACAACCAGGCTGCCGATCTGAATGCCTGGCTCGGCGGAGTATCACCCGGTGAGTTCGCCGATGGTCCGCTGAACCCGATCCTGAATTGAGAATTATGTCGAATAGATTTCCTCGTGCTTCAGGCATTTTGCTGCATCCGACCGCGTTGCCGGGGCAATTCGGCATCGGTGATCTCGGCAGCGAAGCGTTCAGATTTATTGATCTCCTGGCCGCCGCTGGTCAAAAGCTGTGGCAGATCTTGCCTCTGAGTCCTACCGGTGAAGGGAATTCCCCATATTCGGCCTACTCCGCATTTGCAGGCAATACACTGTTGATCTCACCGGAAAAGCTTTTCGAAGACGGGTTGATCTCCTCAATTTCGAAGCCCAAAGACCTCGCCGCCGGTTTTGTTGACTTTCAACGGATCGGCGAGTGGAAGTCCCGGATGTTAGACGAGGCTTTTGAATCGCTTTCTGCTCTTTCGGCTTCGCCGCTCACCGGTGAGTTTGACTACTTTTCCAAGGCGAACGCGTGGTGGTTGGACGACTATGCAATTTTTCGGGCGTTGAAATCGTCGCATAATGAAAAACCGTGGTACGAATGGGCTGCTCCGCTCAAACTGCGAGAACAGGCAGCACTAGAAACTGTACGTTCTCAGCTTGCTCGAGAGATCAAAGCCGAGAAGTTTTATCAGTACCTCTTTTTCCGGCAGTGGCTCGCTGTTCGAAAATATGCCAATGAACAAGGCATACGGATCATAGGTGACATACCTATTTTCGTGGCGCTCGATTCGTCGGATGTATGGTGCAATCGTAACAAGTTCAAGCTAAACGCGGACGGTTCGCCCAAGGTAGTCGCCGGTGTTCCGCCGGACTATTTCTCCAAAACCGGCCAAAATTGGGGCAATCCGATCTATGATTGGCAGGCGATGCTGAACGATGATTTTGGATGGTGGACAGCCCGAATAGCGTTCACGCTGGAGACGGTCGATATCATACGGCTCGATCACTTCATTGGCTTTGGACGCAATTGGGAGATTCCCGGCGATGATAAAACTGCCGAGAATGGCCGTTGGGTCGATGTTCCTGGAACTCAGCTATTTGAAACTCTTCGCCGCCGCCTCGGTGATGTTCCGCTGATCGCGGAGGACCTGGGCAGTATGACACCGGCTATCGAAAAACTAAGAGACTCTTTCGGCCTGCCCGGCATGCGAATATTGCAATACGGTTTCGGCGGCGACGCGTTTAATACAAATCTGCCACACACTTACACGCAGAATTCCGTCGCCTATACCGGCACGCATGATAACGACACAACCGCAGGTTGGTACAAGTCGGCCCCCAAAAATGTACGCACGCACTGCCGCAAGTATCTGCGTTCAAACGGTCGAGAGATGCATTGGGACATGATCGATGCCGTGCTCAGATCGGTCGCCGACACGGCCATTGTTCCAATGCAGGACGTATTGGGCCTGGGTAGCGGGCATAGAATGAACACGCCTGCCACGGCGAACGGTAACTGGTCATGGCGGCTCGAAAGTAATGCGTTTACGCCAGAGATCGCGGCCCGGTTGAGCGAAATGACTGAGCTCTACGGCCGGACGTCATAGATCAAGTAAAATAGGAATATGAACATCGCCTCGCTTTTTCTAACTACTTTTCTGGGAATGTCCGCCTGCGGGCTCGGTAACGATTCCGCCGGATCGCGTCCCGCAAATGCGGCGGATTCGGCGAGCGGAGCAAATAATTCGGCGGTAGCCACTCCGGCAATTTCGACACCCGCAGCTTTGACTGCGGCGGACGGGCCTAAAACAGTTCGAGATTTCTTCAGCCTTCTTCCCGATAAATACTTTGTTCTCGAAGGCTGCGAACGGGAAAAAGACAAGGACTGCTCAAAGGCTCGTGCCGAATATCTCAAGACCTTCACCGAGGTTGAGGATATCAAGAACGGCTATTTCAAAGGAGGCTGTGACGGAGCGCAGTCCTGTATTGAGATGGCGATATTCAAACGGCCTGACGGCAATTATTTGGTCGGCCTCGCCACGTCGGGCGAGATGATAAACGATTTTTATTTTCTCGATTATACCGGTGGCAAGTGGACCGATGTTTCCCGTGATATTCCGGAATTTAGCAAAGCCAACTGGTACGAACTGCCTCGCGTCGGGACGACGGTCAAGGTATTTGCAAAAAAGGTGACGGAAGAAGGTGAGGATTTTGAGATCAGCGAAAAAGGCAAAAAGCTCTACGATCTCGTATGGAAAGACGGGCGTTTTGCCAAGCAATAGTTAAGTGCAAGGGGTAAAGGTTCTATGATCTTCAGGTTTTGTAGGTATTCATTTGTCGCTCTTTTAGCGACAACTTTTTCAGTAACAATCGGCGCACAAACAGCGGGAAGGGAACAACCGCGAGTCTTTTTGCTCAACGCCAAAACACTTCACGAACGTAAGCAGAAGCTGTCCGATCCGGCCTTAAAGCCAGCACTCACCAAGCTCGAGAGGGATGCTCTAAAAGCGCTAAAGGTCGAGATCGCCCCTGTCGTGGCCAAGACAATGACGCCGTCGAGCGGTGATAAACACGACTATATGAGTCAGGCTCCGTATTTTTGGAAGGATCCGAGTAAGAAGGATGGCCTACCGTACATTCGGCGGGACGGTGAAAGAAATCCGGAGATATTGAATATCCCCGATAAAACCGGCCTAAGTAGCCTCGTTCCAACAGTCGAGACGCTTGCAATGGGTTACTACTTCACGGGCAAAGAGGAGTATGCGGCCAGAGCGGCATCGAACCTCAGAATGTGGTTCCTCGATCCAAAAACAAAGATGAACCCAAATCTCGAATACGCTCAGGCGATTCCTGGTCTAAACACCGGCCGAGGTATTGGCATTATCGAAACGCATGGACTCGTTCGTCTGGTCGATGCCATCGGTTTGCTCGCAGGTTCAAAAACATGGACGGCACAAGACCAAAGCGGTATGGAAAAATGGTTTGACAGCTATCTGAAATGGCTCATGGAAAGTAAGAATGGCAAGGACGAGGCAGCCACCAAGAATAACCATGGAACGATCTACGATGTCCAAGTTGCGTCATTTGCCCTGTTTGTCCGAAAACCAGACTTAGCGAAACGCATTCTCGAATCGGCCAAGCAAAACCGTATCGCCAAACAGATCGAGCCCGACGGTAAACAGCCGCTCGAACTGGAACGCACGCTTTCATGGGGCTACAGCACCATGAACCTCGGCGGATTTGTCGAACTGGCCAGACTCGGCGATGCGGCCGGCGTCGATCTCTGGAGTTATCAAACAACAGATGGACGCAGCATCAGAAAAGCGTTCGATTACCTATACCCGTTTGCCGATGGCAAGAAAAAGTGGGAATACAAACAGATCCAACCACTCGTCGGCGAAAGACTCTACGATCAAATGCGACACGCAAAAGATAAATATCGCGACGATAAATTTAAGGCGACATTAGCTGCGATCCCCGCTTTGCCAGCCGATGACCGCGATCTGCTGTTGCAGAATTAGTTAGTCTTTTTTACCACAGATAAATACGGATGGATACAGATACAAGGCAGGTAAAAACGTTTAGAACCTGAAACTGCTCATAAGATCCGTCTTCCAGTTCTTATCCGTGTCCATCTGACTTCATCTGTAGCTAAATCTCTCGTCAACTCAAAATCCTTGACTTACCAACCGTTTTCGCGTAAATTTTTGGCAGTTTTCTAAACATACAATTTAGTTATTCTCGTATAAGCAGCAGGTTCGTCTTTATGGCATCTAATCTGGTTTCGATTCAGCGGCGAGGATTTGGGCAGACGATGCGGAAGGACAACTGGTGGGTCGCTCCGCTTCTGACGTTCATCGGGCTTGGTGCGTTTGTCGTCTATTCGACCTGGGCGGCGTTTCAGGGCGCTCATTATTGGGTGCCGGGCACAGGGTATTTGTCGCCGTTCTACTCGCCCGAACTATTTGGCAATTCACCGCACGCTTTGTTTGGCCCTCAGCCATCGTGGATACCATCCTGGCTGCCTTTCTCGCCCGCATTGCTTATTCTTTGGGCACCGGGCGGATTCAGGTTCACGTGTTACTACTATCGCGGAGCTTACTACAAATCAATGTGGGCCGACCCGATCGCCTGTGCGGTCGGCGAGCCGCGAAAGGGCTACCGCGGCGAAAATTGGTTCCCGCTGATCCTGCAAAACATCCATCGCTATTTCCTCTATCTCGCAATAATTTTCTTGTTCTTCCTCGCCTATGACGCGTGGAACGCTATGTGGTTTCAGAACGCAGATGGTACGTGGAAATTCGGCGTAGGCGTCGGAACACTGGTCCTGACAGCGAATGTTTTCTGCCTAGGGTTTTACACATTGAGCTGCCACAGCCTCCGCCACCTCGTCGGCGGTGTTTATGATGTGCTGTCGAATAAACCCATCAGAAAGAAAGCATATGGATGTGTGAGTTCGCTAAACAAACGGCACATGTTGTTCGCGTGGATCAGTTTGTTTGTTGTGGGATTTTCGGATATTTATGTTCGGATGGTTTCGATGGGGATTTGGACGGATTTTAGGTTTTTTTAATGGCTCACGAGCATTCGATTTTAGGTTTGTTGTTTGTCGTAATATCGATCGCAGGGTGTTCGGGAGTGCCCGAGGGTCGGGAAAAGAAAAAGATCGATTCCATCTTAATCGAGACAGTTGATACTGAAACGAACGGAGAAATAGCTGGTTCCACGCATTTCCATTTCGCTGATGCGGAATACTTTCTTGATTACCAAAAATTTGAGAACTCCGATCTCGCTAAGTTAGAGTTGGATAAAACTGAACGCTCGGCAAAGTCAGTGATGAATCGGTCAGAGTTGCAGGATGAATCAGGCACTATTGAGGGGAAGATTGTTAAGATCCAGAAGAGCGATGACATTGCAAGTTTTTGCGTAGTTTGGTCGAGGCGAAGCAAGGTGACCAGTGTTTGCTCAAGTTCACATGAGGCTATTGACCGCTTCATTGATGCATACCAACTTTAATTCGACGTGTTTCGGAATGTGCGCGCGTCGAGGTAGTGGAAAATGGGACAAGTTAATCCGCTGATTTCTAATGACTGATTATCCAATATTTGAACACGACGTTATCGTCATCGGTGCCGGTGGTGCTGGGCTACGTGCCGCAATCGAGGCGTCGGGAGCGAGCGTTTCCGTCGGCCTTATCTGCAAATCCTTGCTCGGCAAGGCTCACACCGTTATGGCCGAGGGCGGGATGGCGGCGGCGATGGGGCACAATGACGATCGCGACAACTGGAAGGTCCATTTCGCCGACACGATGCGCGGGGGCCAGTACGTCAACAACTGGCGAATGGCTGAGCTGCACGCCAAAGAAGCTCCGGACCGCGTTCGCGAACTCGAAAGCTGGGGTGCTGTGTTCGACCGCACGCCGGATGGCCGCATCAATCAGCGAAATTTCGGCGGGCATCGTTATCCGCGGCTCGCACACGTCGGCGACCGCACTGGCTTGGAATTGATCCGCACGCTACAGGATCACGGCATCCATCAGGGTATCGAGGTCTATATGGAGGTCACCGTGCTTTCGCTGCTGAAAGACGGCGACCGCGTGGTTGGCTGTCTTGCATATGAGCGTGAACACGGCCGATTTCGCATTTATAAATGCAAGGCGTTGATCCTCGCGACTGGCGGGATCGGGCGTGCATACAAGATCACTTCGAACAGTTGGGAAGGAACCGGCGATGGCCACGCACTCGCATATGACGCGGGAGCTGAGCTTATCGATATGGAATTCATCCAGTTCCATCCGACCGGCATGGTCTGGCCGCCGTCGGTTCGCGGGATTCTCGTGACCGAAGGCGTTCGCGGCGAAGGCGGCATTTTGAAGAATAGTGAAGGCAAACGCTTCATGTTCGACGACATTCCGGACAATTACAAAGACCAAACCTCCGACACCGAGGAAGAAGGCTGGCGATACGTGACCGGCGACAAAAACGCCCGTCGTCCACCCGAACTCCTGACCCGCGACCACGTCGCCCGCTGCATCATGCGTGAGGTCAAGGCCGGACGCGGTTCACCGCACGGAGGTGTTTACCTCGATATCGCCTGGATCAAGGAAAAGATACAAAACGCACCCGAGCACATCAAGAAAAAGCTGCCGTCGATGTATCACCAGTTCATGCAGCTCGCGAATCTCGACATCACGACCACCCCGATGGAGGTCGGGCCGACCACGCACTACGTGATGGGTGGAATTCGCGTAAATGCGGACACACAGGAATCGACGGTTCCCGGACTCTTCGCAGCTGGCGAATGTGCGGCCGGCATCAACGGAGCAAATCGCCTCGGCGGCAATTCGCTCTCGGATCTCATCGTATTCGGCAAACGAGCCGGTGAATACGCCGCGATCTTTGCTAAAGAGAACGGCCACGGAACAATAAACGCGGATGACGTTGCTGCTGCCGCGAAATCCGCGCTCGAACCCTTTGAACGCGACGGCGGTGAAAATCCGTACACCATCCAACACGACCTGCAGGAGCTCATGCAGGCAAATGTTGGTATCGTCCGCACACAGGACGAGATGATCGAAGCCCTCAACGGCCTCGACGTTCTGCGAAACCGTGCGGCAAAGACCTTCGTGCCCGGTAACATCGATTTCAACCCCGGCTGGCACACGGCCCTCGATCTGCACAACCTGCTCATCGTCTCCGAAGCCATCGCCCGAGCGGCCATCGAACGCACGGAGAGCCGCGGCGGACATTTCAGAGAGGATTTCCAGGCCAAAGATCCGGAATTTGCGAAGTTCAATTTCTCGATCAAGAAAACCGACACGGGAGCAATGGCGATTTCGAAACTACCGATCCCGGAAATGCCGAACGAGTTGAAGAAGGTGATCGAGGAAATGGGATGAAGAAGGAGTAACCACGAAAGTACACGAAAAAACACTAAATAATAAAACACTCTTTTTTGGTGTTATTTCGTGTAATTTCGTGGTTCCAAAATCTTATGTCCGAGTTGTTGTATAAGGAAGAGGTTTACTTGATCGCGGGGACGATGTTTGAAGTTTACAAGACACTTGGAATTGGCTTTCTTGAGCCGGTTTACCAAGAGGCTTTGGCAGTTGAGTTTGCAAAAAGATCGATTCCGTTTGAACGTGAAAAACCGTTGGAATTGTATTACAAGGATGTATTGTTGGAAAAGAAGTATTGTCCTGATTTCGTGTGTTTTGGAGAGATAATTCTAGAACTGAAAGTTTTGCCGAAGCTTTCAAATATTGAAGTTGCTCAACTACTCAACTATTTAAAGATCACGAAAATGAAATTAGGAGTTCTGGCAAATTTTGGAAGTACGCCGCACCTGGAATGGAAGCGTTACGTGCTCTAAATTCCCATTTAGTGCTCTTTCGTGTTTTTTAGTGGTTACTAATTCTTATGGCACAAGCAACATTTAGTATCAGGCGTGGTGGACGTGAGACGGCGGAGATGGTGGATTACCGGACCGATGTGACCGAGGGGATGGTTGTGCTTGATGCGGTGCATCAGATACAGGCTGAGTCGGCGCCGGATCTGGCTTGTCGTTGGAATTGCAAGGCGGGTAAGTGCGGTTCGTGTTCGGCTGAGATCAACGGTATGCCGAAGCTGATGTGCATGACGCGGCTCGACACAATTCCGCTCGACGAGCCCGTGACCATCGAACCGATGCGTGCATTTCCGCCGGTTAAAGATCTGATCACGGACGTCAGTTGGAATTACGAGGTCAAAAAACGCATAAAAAAATTCAAGCCGCGAAAGCCCGATGCCGAGGACGGAACGTGGCGGATGATGCAGGAAGACGTTGACCGCGTGCAGGAATTTCGCAAATGTATCGAATGTTTCTTATGTCAGGATGTGTGCCACGTGCTTCGCGATCATGAGAAACATGCGGAGTTTATAGGGCCGCGATTCCTGGTTTATACAGCGGCACTCGAAATGCACCCGCTCGACGTGGAGAATCGCACGCAGGATCTAAAGGACGCCCACGGCATCGGCTACTGCAACATCACAAAATGCTGCACAAAGGTGTGCCCGGAGCATATTACGATCACGGATAATGCTATCATTCCTCTAAAGGAGCGAGTTGTTGACGAGCATTACGACCCGATCGGGAAGCTCGTTAAGCTGTTTAGAAAGAAGTGAGTTATACGCGTGAGGCATGGGAACAAAAGCGGAAGAAAGGACTGGCAAAGTTCTTGCTTATGGACGGCGTCCTATTTACCGGAGGCCCGTTTGCCGTGATCTTGCAGGTTGTTGGTTATTTTCTGCTCGGCGAGGAAGGCCAGAGCTTTGGACAATATTTCACCGCCACGCAAACCTGGGTGACGTTCATTCTTCACGGCACCTTGTTTGGGGGGATAATGGGTTTTATTAAATGGAGAATGTACGAAAATGCCTTCCCACCCGCGAGCGACCCAAACACGTAAGCCGATCAAGGCGGAGAGGAGAATATTGAAATGTTCGAACTAAAGCCACTACATCTCGACGCTATTCCGGCCGCACTCGAAAAGGCCAACAGGTATCGTTTACTCAACGAACCCGGTGCAGCCGAAAGCATCTATCTCGACATTCTCGCTATCGATAACGAGAATCAGGAAGCGTTAAAAAATCTTGTTCTCGCGATGAGCGACCGGTTTGCCAAAGATTACGCGATTGGCGATGCGCGTATAACCGAGTACATTACGCGGATCAAGAGCGATTACGAGCGAACATATTACACCGGCATCATGTATGAACGCCGGGCAAAAGCCGTTCTGCATAAGAACGGTATCGGAGCTTATGAACTGTTTCGCCAAGCGATGGATTGCTTTGAAACGGCCGAGGCGATGAGGCCGGTCGGGAACGACGATGCTATCTTGCGTTGGAATGGGTGTGCGCGTGTCATCACCCGAAATAACCTAGAGCCGAGAACCATGCCAGACGATTTTATCGAGTAGTTTGCTTGCGGGGAACGGCGGCCTTGTGCGATAGTTTATTCGCTGTAAACAGTTGTGTTATCACGAAGTTGTTCTATTAGTTTTTTGTTAAGGAGACAAATATTATGGCAGGGAAATTTGAGTTAAAAGTAGCCGCGAACGGCAAATATCATTTCAATTTAAAAGCAGGCAATGGCCAGATCATTCTTTCGAGCGAGATGTATGAATCGAAAGCCGCAGCGGAAAACGGCATTGCTTCGATCCAGAAAAATTCTGGAGATGATGGCCGTTATGAGCGAAAAGAATCGTCGAACGGCAAACCATATTTTAACCTGAAAGCCGGTAACGGCCAGGTGATCGGCAAGAGCGAAATGTACGAGTCGACCGCCTCGATGGAAAACGGTATCGAGTCTGTTAAAAAGAACGGCCCTGATGCTTCGATCGTCGAAGTATAGATGTTCTGATCTCGCAAACGCAAAATAGCCCTGGCGTAGAGCTCGGGCTATTTTGGTGTTAGTTCCATTGAAGAAGCCCGCACGTAGTAAGGGCTCCATTGGGTAATAACGAGTTTTCCTATGTATAGAACAATTCTCGGTATCGAACGTCTGCTCTCCGACAAGATCGGCTTGCTTCGCGGTCAACGCGTCGGGCTTGTGTGTAATCAGGCTTCGATCCTGCCGGATAGTTTTGCTCACGCTGCGGATGCATTCAACGAGCGCACGGAGTTTGAGCTAACTACGTTCTTCGGTCCGCAGCACGGCATTCGCGGTGATGTTCAGTACAACATGATCGAAACGCCTCACGTCCGCGATCCCCGAACCGGTAAGATGGTGTATTCGCTCTACAGCGAGGTTCGTGAGCCGACGGAAGAGATGCTCAGGGATCTCGACGTCATTGTGATCGATCTACAGGATGTTGGATGCCGCATCTACACCTTCATCTACACGATGGCGAACTGCATGCGGGCTGCGGCTAAGTTTGGGAAGAAGGTCGTGGTGTGCGACCGTCCAAACCCTATCAACGGCAATGCGATCGAGGGGAACATTACCGAGCATGAATTCAAATCCTTCGTCGGCCAGTTTGAGCTTCCGACGCGGCACGGAATGACGATCGGCGAACTCGCACTGATGTTCAACAACCATTTCGGAATCGGCTGCGATCTGACGGTGGTAAAAATGGGCGGCTGGAGCCGTGAAATGTGGGGCGACCAAACCGGTCTGCCGTGGGTACTTCCGAGCCCGAATATCCCGACGGTCGATAGTTGCGTCGTCTTTCCCGCAACCGTCCATCTCGAAGGCACGGAACTCAGCGAAGGCCGAGGTACAACGCTCCCGTTTCACCTCAACGGAGCGCCCTACATCGATCCATACGCCTGGGCAGCCGAACTAAATGCATTCAATTTCGACGGCGTCAAATTCCGCCACGCCTTCTTCCGCCCGACGTTCTGCGAGTTCCAGGGCGAAACCTGCGGCGGCATCCAGATCCACGTAACCGACCGCGAAGCCTTCACACCCGTCATCGTCGGCATCGCCATGGTAAAAACGGCGTACGAAATGTACGTCGACAAATTCCAATGGCGCCAGAACGCATATGAATACGTTTTCGACAAGAACCCGATGGACGTCGTTTGCGGTACGGACAAGATTCGAATGCAGATCGAAGCGGGTGCGAGCCTGGATGAGGTCGAATCCAATTGGACAGACGGCATCACTGAATTTCAAAGCATACGCAAGCCCTTTCTCCTCTATTAAGGCGACTTAGAAAGGGCGAGCAAGATGCCCTCCCTCCAGCCTAAAACCAACTGGTCTTACTCTTGCTTTTCCCCCCAAATATGCTGCCCAGCACGCCGCGGACGATCGTGTTGCCGATCTGACGACCGATCGAGGTGCTGGCGGAGCGGGCAACGCTTTTTGTTACGGATTCGAGCAGAGAATCGTTTCGACTGCTGCTTTTTGCGGCTTTGGCTTCTTCTTTGGCGGCTTTTTCCGCTTCCTTTGCGGCAGCTTCGGCCTCGGCCATCTGTTGCTGTTCAGCGATCATGGCTTCGGCTTTTACCTTCAGTAATTCGTAGGCGGATTCGCGATCGAGAGCGGTTTCGTAAACGCCTGCTACCAGCGAACTTGCGATCAGCTGCTGTCTCTGTTCAGGGGTGATCGGCCCGATCTTTCCGACCGGCGGTACTACGAAAGCACGGTCGACCATGGTCGGGATGCCTTTTTCATCAAGGGTCGATATCAAAACCTCACCGACGCCAAGCTCGGTGATCACGGTTTCGGTATCGAGAGCAGGATTCACGCGGAACGAGCTCGCCGCCGCTCTCACGCCCTTTTGTTCTTGCGGTGTATAGGCCCTGAGGGCGTGCTGAACACGGTTACCGCACTGAGCGAGAACCTTTTCCGGGATATCTGCCGGATTTTGTGTAACAAAATAGACCCCAACACCCTTAGAACGGATCAAGCGGACAACCTGCTCGACCTTGTCAACCAACGCCTGCGGAGCGTCTGAGAAGAGCAAGTGAGCTTCGTCGAAAAAGAATACGAGCTTCGGCTTATCGAGATCACCCGCTTCGGGCAGCGATTCAAAAAGTTCGGATAGCAGCCAAAGCAGGAAGGTCGAATAGAGTTTTGGTGCGTTGATGAGCTGATCAGCGGCGAGCAGGTTTAGAACGCCCTTGCCGCCAACCGTCTGCATAAAATCCTCAAGCTTTACGGCTGGCTCGCCGAAAAACTGATCTCCGCCCTGCTCGTCAATTTGCAGCAACCCGCGTTGGATCGCTCCGACCGAGGCGCTCGATACGTTGCCATAGGCAAGGGTCAATTCAGCGGCATTTGAGCCGACGTACTGCATCAACGCTTGCAGATCTTTTAGATCGAGCAGCATCAGGCCGTTATCGTCTGCGTACTTGAATGCGATAGAAAGCACACCTTCCTGCGTGTCGTTGAGCTGCAAAAGCCGCGAGAGCAGCAGCGGCCCCATTTCCGAAACCGTCGCCCGCAGCGGATGCCCTTGCTTGCCAAAAACATCCCAAACGGTTGCAGGGAAACCTTCGAAGGTCGGTGTGATGCCAAGCAAAGTGTTTCGAGCGTCGATCTTCGCATTACCTCCGCCAGCCTGTGTAACGCCGGTCAGATCGCCCTTGATATCGGCCATGAAGACCGGGACGCCGCGTGAACTAAAGCCCTCGGCAAGCTTTTGGAGCGTAACCGTTTTACCGGTTCCCGTCGCACCAGTGATCACGCCATGGCGGTTCGACATCTGCGGTAATAGATAAAATCCGCCCTCAGCGGCATCTTTTTTTGCTACTAGTATTGGTTCTGACATAGTTTAGTATCTTCAGCGACTTCCGATGGATGTCGGTTAATTTCTAAGTAGATCACCGCTTCCGAAGTCAGGGTATTTGTCCCCTTTTTGGAATTTGATAGCCGGTGCGTCCTTTCTCGATAGCTGTTTCCAAATGATCGTTAAAACTCCTGCTTCATCCTTTCGTACAACCCGGAAAACATAGACCGAATCTTTTCTTTCTTTAAATCGGAGAAGTCTATCCAGGTTTATAACATAGCCTTGGGGCGATCTATACTCTACTGGTTTACCACCTCTTTTAAACTCGATCTTTCGTACCGCGAAAGTCGGCCCGGCAGATGAATCAACGCTTCCCGCGTAGGTATAGCCATTTGAAGTTACGCCTTTTCTAAAACGTTTGATCTCTTTTTCGGCGGTTACAGGTGTAACTGGCGGCATATAAGACAAAAGACCTATGACTGCAGGATGCGTATTGATTACATCCCCGATCGGGGTGTCCCAAAGCGGAACCATGATCGATTGAGAAAAAAATCCGGCACTGATCAAACGGTCCTGAAAATAACCAACATCGCCGCCGCCGTATTTTCCTGTTCTAAAAGTATAAAGCGAACTGTCCGGTACAAATCCGCTACACTCACCATCGACTCGGATCAGGCCTTTTTGCATACAGCCTCGATCCGGAAACAACTTGAAAATGCCAGTATTATCTTCCTTTAAAAATTCCGCATTTTGCCAGCGTTCGTCATCGTCAACGCGCCGTATGGTGTCGAGTTCTTTGCGGCTAGCTTTATCGAGGCCCCAACGCGGAGATGACCTTCTTCGAGGGATGACCACTTCGCTCCTCTGCGTTTCTAGTGCGGGCCAGTCAGCGGGCGGTTGAGACCAAGCCGGAATCACGAAAATGCAGGATATCGTCGATAACAATATAAATTGACCGATCTTCATAGCTGACGGTTATGCCTCGCTTCGCAAAACGTGCTCCGTATTATATCCGATTTTCCTTACGGATAACCAATTTCAGTCCCGACCATTTCTCATCAACTGCACACACCTTCACATCTACCAGTCCGAGGGGAAATGCGGCTTCGCGAACAGTGTCCTCAGTGATCTCTGTTGGCAGCTTTGCGGCCTTTTTATACCACGAAATCCAGATCGCCCCGTCCTGCTTGATAAGCCGAACACATTGAGCTGCAAGACGAAAGAGTTCATCTTTATCGTTCGTAAAGATATGGACGATCTCTACTTGTTCAGATGGCCGGTCGCTTTCTTCGAAGATGCCTAGCCCTTCCGGCAACGGATCGACCATCTCCGGATAATTCGTCGGAGCATTGAAAGTCAGAACCGAAAAGCCCGGCTTGAATCCGAGTTTCTTTGCTAACGGCGTTCCTGAATAACCGGTCGACATATCTGTTTCAAACTTGTCCCATGTCCCACTACCTCGACGCGCGCACTTTGGTGCTTGCCCTACATGCGACATTTTCAATCGCCATGTTTTTCATCCCGCGAGTGTCCGATTTCCGCTACCTCGACGGGAGCAAAATCTCGGTTTTTCACCGGTGATGCATATTTTTGCTTAAATAGTATGCAGAAGTATGCATCGCTAACCAGCTTGTTTCATCCGTAACTTCAACCATATCAAAACTTTATGGCCATTCTACGAAAGAGTGTCCCATGTCCCACTACCTCGACGCGCGCACATTGAGGAGAGGTATTTCAGAATTAGTCACCACCAGTACTCAACAAGATCCCGTAAATTAGACGTCTAACATGCATAGATAGTTTCATTTCTTATGCCTGCAATATTTTAACCAAAACCGTTCGTTCTCGAGCACCATCGAATTCGCATAGATAGATTCCCTGCCACCTGCCTAACAAAAGTTTCCCGTTCGCAAACGGTACGGTCACGCTCGACCCGACTAGCGACGATTTGATGTGGGCATCGGAATTGTGTTCGAAATGCTTGAAATTAGGATCATATTGAGGGATCAGACGTTTTAGAAATCCGATCATATCGCCTTTCACATCCGGATCGGCATTTTCGTTTATAGTCAGCCCGCAGGTCGTGTGCTGGGTAAAGAGTATGCAGACTCCGTCGCCATCGGGAATACGCAAAGCCGCTTCGGCCGTGATGTCGATCATTTCCTCGCGCATAGAAGACGCTACTTTTATCTCATCCATATTGGAAGTTTACTCCAGAGTCGCGAAGACGCGGAACAATGACAGTAAAAATCGGCGGGATAGATGATGATATTTTTCAGCATTTTGTCCTGTCCATATTTGTTAATTATCAGCATTTATTTGATAATCAATAGTTTTGGACAGCTATTAGCTTATATCGATATAGCGTTCCGGTTATCTTACGTGTTCTGCTGGTGAAAGTGGTTCAAACCGGGGCGAGAAAAGAGCAAAGAGAAATATGAACAGTTACGTGATCTATTTAGTGCCCGCATTAGGGATCTTGGGGTTGGTGGTGATGGCATTCAAGTCGGCCTGGGTAAGCAAGCAGGACGCTGGCGATGCCAATATGAAAGAGCTTGCCGGCTATATTGCCGACGGAGCAATGGCATTTTTGAAAGCCGAGTGGAAGGTGCTGAGCATATTCGTTTTGTTCACTGCCGCCTTACTTGCCTATTCGGGCTCGATCCACGAGGTCAATGGCCGCGAGATCCACTCAAGCTGGATCATTTCGATCGCCTTTATCATCGGTGCTGTTTTTTCTGCTACTGCCGGATACATCGGTATGAACGTGGCTACGAAAGCTAACGTGCGCACTACCCAGGCGGCTCGAACCAGTCTCAAACAGGCTCTAAAGGTATCGTTTACCGGTGGAACCGTTATGGGGCTTGGAGTTGCCGGGCTTGCAGTGTTGGGACTTGGCGGATTGTTCATTGCCTTCCTCGCTATCTTTGCAGGGCTCGGAGCAAATCAGGTCAAGACCGCTATCGAGGTTCTGACCGGGTTTTCGCTCGGTGCCGAATCGATCGCCCTATTTGCCCGTGTCGGCGGCGGTATCTATACCAAGGCTGCCGACGTCGGTGCCGATCTCGTCGGTAAGGTCGAAGCCGGAATTCCTGAAGACGATGTCCGAAACCCTGCTACGATCGCCGATAACGTCGGTGACAACGTCGGTGACGTTGCCGGTATGGGAGCGGATCTGTTTGGTTCATATGTCGCTACGATCCTGGCGACAATGGTCCTGGGTCAAGAAATAAGGGTGACGGACGCATTTGGCGGTATGTCGCCGATCCTGCTTCCAATGGTCATCTGCGGCCTCGGCATCGTGTTTTCGATCGTCGGATTTTGGTTCGTCACGATCAAGGATGAAAAATCGAGCGTTCAGAATGCATTGAACATTGGCAACTGGGCATCGATGGCATTGACTGTCGTCGCTTCCTATTTCGTTGTGATGTGGATGCTGCCTGAAGGGCAGATCACTCTTCGCTCGACGACATTTACCAAAACGGGAGTATTTGCAGCTATCGTCGTAGGAACTGTGGTCGGGGCGATCATGAGCATCGTCACAGAATACTACACGGCGATGGGCAAAAAGCCGGTAAATTCGATCATTCAACAATCGTCAACCGGTCACGCCACCAACATCATCGGCGGCCTCTCGGTAGGAATGAAATCCACAGTGATCCCGATCTTGACTCTGGCAGGCGGAATTATAGCTTCCTACTACGCAGCCGGATTGTACGGCGTAGCGATCGCTGCGGCCGGTATGATGGCGACAACCGCTATGCAGCTCGCGATCGACGCTTTTGGACCGATCGCAGATAACGCTGGTGGTATCGCAGAGATGAGCCAACTGCCCCCGGAAGTTCGCGAACGTACCGATAATCTGGACGCGGTCGGAAATACTACGGCTGCCACCGGAAAGGGTTTTGCTATCGCGTCAGCAGCTCTTACTGCTCTGGCACTCTTTGCGGCGTTCGTTGGAATGGCAGGAATTGATCGGATCGACATTTATAAGGCGAATGTTCTCGCTGGATTGTTTGTCGGCGGAATGATCCCGTTCATCTTCTCGGCACTGTGCATCCAGGCTGTAGGTAAAGCGGCGATGGAAATGGTGCAGGAAGTTCGTCGCCAGTTCCGCGAGATCCCGGGCATCATGGAATATAAGGCGAAGCCCGAATATGACAAATGCGTTGCGATCTCGACCAACGCTTCGATCAAACAGATGATGATGCCGGGTGCGATCGCCCTTATCACACCGGTGCTGGTTGGTTTTACTTTCGGCCCTGAGGTTTTGGGCGGCCTGTTGGCGGGTGTAACCGTTTCGGGCGTGTTGATGGGAATCTTTCAGTCCAATGCCGGTGGTGCCTGGGATAATGCAAAAAAATCCTTTGAAAAAGGCGTGATGATCAACGGCGAGATGGTTTACAAAGGTTCTGATGCACACAAGGCGTCAGTAACCGGTGATACGGTCGGTGACCCGTTCAAAGATACGTCCGGTCCATCGATGAACATTCTCATCAAACTGATGTCAATCGTTTCGCTGGTCATAGCACCTTACATTTACGGTATTGGTCAATAATTTAGAAAGAGATAAAAGGCGGGTCGCGGGTTTTTTAAGCAAACTTGCGGCTCGTCTTTCTGCATCTTCCTTGGGATCGTTTTAGCCTAAATATCTACATGGAGTTTTCCGCACTATGAACGTCAGCTGCTTTTTCAAAAGGACTATTTCCTCAGCCATTATCGCTTTATTTGCGATCCTGGTTACAACATCTGGAGCCAATGCTCAGGACGCGCGAGCTCCGTTCAATGCCGACTCTATTCCGGCAAGTGGTTCTAAAGACTCTGATTTTGTCCCAAAGGGATGGAAGATCGAGGAAAAGGTCGCCGGAGACCTGAATGGCGACGGCAAGACAGACTTTGCACTAAAATTGATCGAGGACATAAAGACCAGCCCTGAGGACAATGTCGATAGAAATCGGGCTCTCGTTTTACTTTTTGCCGATGGAACAAAGCTGGTTAAAGGTGCCGTTTCGGACAAATTGCTGCAGTGTACCTCATGCGGCGGTGCATTCTATGGCGTAGTTGATGCTCCTGCTAATGTGTCGATCGAAAAAGGCGTCTTAGTTATCAACCAAGACCACGGCTCGCGTACGGTCGTAGATCTGACTTACCGATTTCGGTATGATGAGCAGCCGGCAATGTTTATCCTGATCGGGTTCGATTATGTATACCGCGATCGAGCGAACGGCGACGTCGCATCAGAGTCAACAAATTATCTTACGGGCAAGCGCGTCACCGTAACAGGCGACGCGAAAAAGTCACGTTCAAAAACAACTGTGGTCAAGAAAATGCGACACAGTCTTGAGGAGATCGAATCTGAGACATTCGAAGCCGAAGCGTCAAAACGGCTGGGCTTGGACTAGTAGTCCTACTAGTAAGTGAAGCTTTTATTAAAGGGATCGTTTCAGCGATCCCTTTTTATTTATTCATGAGTTCGATGAACCGTTCGAACAGATACTCTGAATCGTGCGGCCCGGGAGCTGATTCCGGATGGTATTGCACTGAGAATATCGGCAGAGTCTTGTGCCGCAGGCCGGCGACCGTTTGGTCGTTCAGGTTTATGTGAGTGACCTCAACATCTGCCGGCAGTGAATCTTTGTCGACAGCAAAGCCGTGATTGTGCGCGGTGATCTCGATCTTGCCGGTCGTGAGGTCTTTTATAGGCTGATTGCCGCCGCGGTGGCCAAATTTGAGCTTATAAGTGGTTCCGCCAAACGCCTCGCCGATAAGCTGGTGGCCAAGGCAGATACCGAAAATAGGCGTTTGGCTTACCGTCAGTTTTTTGATCTCCTCGACCACGGAGGTCATCGCAGAAGGATCTCCCGGGCCATTTGAGAGAAATATCCCGTCAGGCTTAAGCCCCATTGTTTCATCGGCGGACGTGTCCGCGGGAACGACCGTGACTCGACAACCGAATTTTGCAAATTCGCGCAGGCTATTCGTTTTTACACCAAAATCGTAAGCAACAATATGATATTTTTCGGCCCCAACGGCAGGATAATCGTACTTGCTGCCAGCGGTTACGGCACTTGCGAGCTCCCGATTTGCCATCTCAGGTGAAGCCAGAACCTTATTGAGAAGTGAAACCGGGTCGAGATCGATGGTAGAAATGGCGCTTCGCATCGCTCCCTTATCGCGAATATGGCGAACAAGAGCCCGAGTGTCGATCTGCTCGATACCAACTATGCCGTTTTCTTTGAGATACTCCTGCAGCGACGCGGTAGAGCGAAAATTGGAAACAACGCGACTGGCCTCACGTACGACGAAGCCCTCGACCCACGGTTTTCGCGATTCAACGTCGTCATTATTGACACCGTAATTGCCTATTAGCGGATACGTCATACAGACGATCTGCCCGGCATAGCTCGGATCGGTCAGTATCTCCTGATAGCCCGACATCGATGTGTTAAAAACCATCTCGCCAAAAGCCTCGCCATCAGCGCCGAACGAAACGCCCTCAAAACTACGCCCATCTTCCAGAACCAAGATCGCCTTACTCATAAACCTTAGATTTTAACGCAATGCGGTAATGTATCGAAAGGTGAATCGATAAAATAATAAAGGCCGTCGAATGACAGCCTTAGTTTTCTTTTTTTCAGTTAGAAAGGGTCCGCAAAAATTATCTTTCATTGCGGTGAGTTTCACCTTTATTTGCAGGTGTTATCGGAATGCCCTTGTCGTACTCACCATGCTCCAAAAAACCGATGTCGGCGGGCTTCCAGTAGCGGAAGAACGCCTTGCCGTAAATATATTTCTCTGGAACGAGGCCCCAATAGCGTGAATCTGAGGAGTTATCGCGGTTGTCACCCATTACGAAATAGTGGTGTTCGTCCACCTTTTTGGTCATCGGCGGCGGCATCGTTTGGGTATATTCCTTTTCTAAGTAGTCCTCGTTGAGCTCACGGCCATCGACGATCACGCGACCATTCCGTATCTCTACAGTTTCGCCCGGCAAGCCGATGACCCGTTTAACGTAGGACTTATCAGGATCATTTGGGAACCAGAAAACCACGATGTCCCCACGTTCGATGTGACCCCAACTGACACTGTCGATCTTGTAATAAACCAATTTGTTTACGAGAAGTCGTTCGCCATCATGTAGCTGCGGCAGCATGGACGTTCCCTCTACGACGACCGGTTGTACGAAGAAGACGCCAAACAGGATGAATACAATTATGATGAGAAAGATATCCCGGATCAGCTTGAAACCCTCGGAAAACAATCCTTGGCGCGATTCCTTAGCGATGTGCGTGACCTCGATATCGCGGTCGTCGAAAACCGATACCAGCCCGAAATCGACTTGATTTTTCTTCCGTAGTTCCAACATATTTGGGCCTGCTGGCCATAAATGTCGGGACAATTGGCAGATTGCCCCTCAACCTTTTATAATCCGCTTGTAGCACACATTTTGTCAAAGGAAATCTTTAATGAATGCCTCGATAAGGTCACTTTTCCAAGCAACACAAAACTACGCCTATTTAAACAGTGCAGCCGTCTCGCCAATGCCGTCGACCGCGATCGACGCCGTGACTTGGCAGCTAGACGATGTCGCAGCAAACGGAACGGCACACTTTAGCCAGTGGGTCGCCACCAAAGACCGCTGCCGGTCGTTACTGGCTGAGATGCTAAAAGTAAGGGCCGAGCAGGTCGCTTTTGTCCGAAATACCTCTGACGGCTTTGCATCGATCGCTAATGGCCTTGAGTGGAAGGCAGGGGAAAATATTGTCAGCTTTGCACGTGAGTTTCCCGCCAACTTTTACCCTTGGCGTAGGATCCGGGATAAGTTTGGCGTTGAGCTTCGGCTCTGCACGGAACGCGACGGGCGGGTCGATATCGACGAGATGATCTCGATGATCGATGGTGGTACGAAGGTGGTGGCGATCTCCGCCGTTCAGTTTGCTTCGGGATTCACGGCAGATCTTGAGCGGATCGGTCGTGCGGCTCGTGCAGTCGATGCCCTGTTTTGCGTTGATATCATTCAGGGGTTAGGTCAGATGCCATTCGATCTACCTGCTCAATTCGTCGACGCCGCGTGCGGAGCCAGTCACAAATGGCTGTGTGCCCCGGAAGGCTGCGGTTACATATTTCTTTCAGATAGAGCTCGGGAACGAGTTGCTCCGACTCTCGTCGGATGGATCAGCGTCGATACTCCGTGGGATTTTGAAGATAGAGCACAGCCGTTCAAGCCTACTGCCCTGGCCTGGGAAAGCGGTACCGGCCCTGCATCGCTCTTTTATGGACTGGAACAGAGTCTGCTTTTGCTGCGATCCGCGGGAGCTGAAGCTATCCAGCGGCATCTGTATGAGTTGTCGGATCAGGTTTGCGAAGGTCTGAGCGGGAAAAACTACGAGATCATTAGTTCAAGGGTAGAAGGCGAAAGGTCGGCTATCGTCTGTATCAAGCACCTTGGCGGGCTTCAGTCGAGTCAGATAGCAGCCGAACTCGAAGCGAAACAGGTTATCGTCAGCCCACGCGGCGATCGGCTGCGTATCGCACCACATTTTTATAACAACGCTGAAGATGTGCAAAGGCTTATTGAAGCCCTGCCAAATTAGATTATCAATCTCTTAAAAGTCGTTCGGAAGAAATATCCTCGGAAAATCCATCGAGGTTGAGCCGAGTCATTCCGCCGGCGTCGCTGTAAGCGGTCATTGTGTTTCGCTTCCCATCTCTAAAGAAAAAGAAGAAGTACCCGATCACAAGACCTGCGAGAACAGCTGAAACGGCTCCGCCGACAATTACCATCATAGTCGAGAAAAAGATATCCGCCGTTGTCATAACAAAGGCTCTTTCAGCGCTGATGGCGAAGGGGTTTTTTCCCAGCCATTGAATATCTTTTTCGTACTTGACCTGATCGATCAGCGAGCTTGCGGACCAGCTTCCGGTGGCATCAAACAGCACCACATTATAATTTCCGATCCGCCGATTGTAGGTCTTTCCGTCATCATTGGCGGCGATCGCTGCTGCGATCTTCTGGTCAGCCTCGATCGAGACCTGCGGACTCGCGTGTTCGACGATCAGCAGCCTGCCTTCATCGTACTGTGCCGTTGCAGCCTCGGTACCCGGAGCAAACTCGATAGCCTCCAGCAGCGGACGATCGCCCAGTGCACGCCTTAATTCATCAGTATTTGTCGCAAATGCGGTTGTCTGACGCCTGTTTTCCCAATCCGGAAGATGCTTGACGAGCACAGGAAGCCCGTCAACATCCGAGACTTCCTGACTTTTGTAAGGTGTCGTACCAACTTCTTGTCCATACGACGTTAAGGTTGTAACTAGTGCTAGAAAGAATACGGCGGAATAATTCCTTAAGATCGTACCTGACAAGATCGAAAACATTTTGCGTGGATAGAACATAAACCTCTGCCTTACGAGTGGATTTTACCATTTATTGGACGGAACAACGCCTGCGGAATGGCAATCTTCGAGGACTACACCAAAACGTATACCTTCTAACGCAACCGTCATCCAAAATTGATCGCACATCTGTTCTTCGATGAATAACGAATAGAAAAATATGTCTAAAAAATGGAACAAAACATGGTTTTAGGCGTCAAATTACTGATTGGAGTTAAATTCTCATTGTTTGGCACGACAATTGAAGATATAGAGGCGAGGGGGGAAATACAATGACAACAGATACATTAAATTTTCCGGTTTTTCATAGCGAGCAGGGTATTGGAACTGACGAAGTATCCTTTTCGACAAAAGCAGTAACGATCACAAATCTAAGTTCGGCCAAGGATTTTGATCTGACACAGTTGGCCTCGACGGGCGATATGGGGGCTTTTGAGGAGATCTACAAACGCCATCATCGGCGAGTGTACTCGATCTGCCTAAGGATGCTCCAGAGTCCTACAGAGGCAGAAGACCTGACGCAGGATGTTTTCATCCAGCTTTATCGTAAGGTTGGCAGTTTTCGTGGAGATTCGGCATTCACGACCTGGCTGCACCGTATGACAGTAAATCAGGTTCTAATGCATTTCCGTAAGCGAACCGTGAAATACGAAAAGACCACCGAGGAAGGTGAAACTCCGGATCAGATGGTCACCGGTACTACGGATCCTAACAAGATGCGTATTGTTGACAAGATCGCTCTCGACAATGCGATCGAGCAGCTGCCAACCGGCTACAAGAACGTTTTCGTTCTTCACGATGTCGAAGGCTACGAACACGAAGAAGTCGCCCGCATCCTGGGTTGCTCAGTCGGAACGTCGAAATCACAGCTTCACAAAGCAAGGCTGAAATTGCAGAAGCTGCTCAAGAAAAAAGCGAATCCAAGGCTTATTGGCGTTGGAATATAACTAGAGATACAGCTATTTTGCAAAACTGCCCGAAAGGTTATCTTTCGGGCAGTTTTTTGTTTGCGGGTGTACAAAATTACTTCGAAGTGTCGGTCAGTAGCGCCGATGTGTCATTTGGGCTATAATCCGGACGTTCAATTTCAAAAACTAACCAGTCGCTTAACCAGCGTTCGATCGCTTCAGAGAGAGATTATGTCGAAACGAGCTTTTATTGCCCTTTTCTTTTGCCTGTCTATTTTATCGTCCATTTCAATTGCTCAAACAAGCCCTTCAGATGACCTGAATTCGGCCATGAAGCCAGTTAAATGGCGCTCGATCGGGCCTTTTCGTGGGGGGCGTTCGGTAGCGAGCACCGGCGTGATAGGTGACCCTAAGACCTACTACATGGGGACGACGGGCGGCGGTGTTTGGAAGACCGACGATATGGGCATCAGCTGGCGAAATATCTCTGACGGATACTTCAAGACAGCGACGATTGGGGCGATCGCGGTTGCACCGAGCGATCCAAACGTCGTTTATGTCGGTACCGGCGAACACGCTCCGCGTGGAGTGATGACGCATAGCGGTGATGGCGTTTGGAAATCGACCGATGCTGGACGTACGTGGAAACGGATCGGGCTTGAGCAGACGCAGCATGTTTCCCGGATCATTGTTCATCCAAAAAATCCGGACATTCTTTTCGTCGCGGCTCAGGGAGCCTTGTACAGCCGCTCGGAACAACGCGGATTGTACAAATCAGTCGATGGCGGTGCGACATGGAAACGGACGCTTTTTGTTGATGATAAAACCGGCGTGGTCGAGCTGTCGATGGATGCGAATAACTCGCGAGTGATGTACGCCGCGATGTGGGAACACGGCCGTCTTCCTTGGAAGGTCATCAGTGGTGGTCCCGGCAGCGGACTCTACAAATCTGTGGACTCGGGCGAGACCTGGGAAAAAATGAAGAACGGTTTGCCGGAAGAAATGGGCAAGATGTCGATCGCCGTGGCACCTTCGAATTCCGACAAAGTTTACGCATTGATCGAGAGCGATTCGAATAAGGACGCACGTGGGCTTTATGTTTCTAACAACGCGGGCAAGAGCTGGAGCCAGGTCACCGACCGGCCCGAGCTCGTTCAGCGTGCATGGTACTACATCGAGCTTTTCATCGATCCGAAGAATGAGAATACGATCTACGTGCTGAGCGCTCCGGCGTTGCGGTCAAATGACGGAGGACGAACATGGGAATACCTGTCGGGCACGCACGGCGATTATCATGACCTCTGGTTCAACCCCGACAACCCGAACAATTTCGTCATTTCAAACGACGGGGGCGCGGCTATCACATTTAATAAGGGAAAAAGTTGGGCGACCCAGTCGAATATGCCGACCGCGCAGTTTTACCGCATCAACGTCGACAACCAATTTCCATATCGCATTTACGGCGGCCAGCAGGATAATACTTCGGTTTCGATCGCGAGCCGCGAATTGGGAAGCAGCGGTATCACGGAATCTAGCTGGACGGCTTCGGCTGGCGGCGAGAGTGCGTTTCTCGCATTCGACCCGGACGATCCGCGGTTCGTGCTCGGCGGCAGTTATCAGGGCACGATCGAGGTGATAGATGATAAGGCTAGCGCCGGAACTTCGATCATGGCTTCGCCGATCCAGTACCTCGGCATGGACGCTAAGGATATGCGTTATCGCTATAACTGGAATGCTCCGATCGTCTGGGACAAGCATGACAAGTCGTTCTATCACGGTTCCCAAATGGTGCTCAAAACCACCGATATGGGTAAGACGTGGAAAGAGATCTCGCCCGACCTAACCCGCAACGAGAAAGAGAAACAAGGGAAAGGCGGCGGCCCGTATACAAATGAGGCCGTAGGTGCCGAGAACTACGCCACGCTCGCTTACATTACCGTCTCGCAGCATGAAAAAGGCGTGATCTGGACAGGTAGCGACGATGGTTATGTTCAGGTTACGCGTGATGGCGGTGCGACATGGAAGAACGTAACGCCAAAGGGAATCGCAGAATGTTTGATAAACGCCATCGAGGTCTCGCCGCATGATAAAGCCACTGCCTATATTGCGACGACCCGTTATAAATTCAACGACCACGCTCCCGGCCTGTATAAAACTACCGATTACGGCGAAACCTGGACAAAGATCGACAATGGAATTCCTGGAAATGCTTTCACGCGCGTAGTTCGCGAGGATGATGTTCGCCGCGACCTGCTGTTTGCGGGAACAGAACTAGGTGTTTTCGTTTCATGGAATGGCGGACGAAACTGGGAACCATTTCAGCTCAACCTGCCCGTCACGCCGATCACCGATCTGCGGGTTCACAAGGGCAACCTGATCGCCGCAACCTCGGGCCGTTCGTTCTGGATCCTCGATGATCTTTCGATGATCCGCCAATATCGCAAGGACATGGCGGCATTCTCGATCTACAAACCGTCTGATGCATATATTGCAAACGGCAGCAGCGAGCTAAATGGATCGGATCCTGAGTTTTCAGGTGCGAACACGTTTCGCGGCGTTAATCCGGCCAACGGCGTAGTTCTCTATTACAACCTGCCCGAGCTGAAAAAGGACGAGCACATAACGCTCGAGATCACCGATGTGGAAGGGAAACTCGTTCGAACCCTATCTTCGAAACCCGACACGAAGTATCGCGGTTGGGCGGGCGGGCCTGGTCCTGAGCCGCTAATGAATAAGAACAAAGGACTGAATCGTTTTGTCTGGAACATGCGTTACCCGACGATGCCGGGAGCGTCGGACGTTTACATCGAAAGCAGCTACAGCTGCCACAAGGCCTCGCCGGGCAAGTACAAATTTACCCTTAAATACGGTACGCAGACTGTTGCCACAGACGCCGATATTGTGGCTAATCCGCTCTACCCGACGACAGCCGCCGAATACAAGGCGTATCACACGCTGATGTCGCAGATGGAGGCCGAGGTCGGCGTGATGCATCGAACGGTCAACAGCCTTTTCGAAAAGCAAAAACAGCTGTCGGCCATCCTTGCGGGGCTTGATGGCGATAAGTTTGCCAGGATCAAAGCCGATGGCGAAGCTCTGGTGAAGAAAATGAAGGCTTGGGATGACGACATGGTCTCACGCCGCTCGCGTGCGTATGACGACGTCGAGAATTACCCGCAGAAGTTTACAGCCAACTATCTATTTAATTTGAACGCGACCGAGAGTGATATCCCACGCGTTAACCAGGCGAATCTCGACCGTTTGAAGGAGCTAACGACACAGTGGAACGCTCTGAAAGCTCGTTCAGATGAGATGATGGGTAAAGATATTCCGGCGCTGAATAAATTGCTCTGGGAGGCAGGAATAGGAGCGATCTGGAAAGACTAATTCCAGATCGCTCCATCTAAAGACAGGTTTAGTATGCTTTCGCTCCAGCTTCGGCCACAGCGTGATCCTGCTCGCCGCTTCCGCCGGAAACGCCTATCGACCCGACTACTTTTTTACCTTTCTTGATCGGGATACCGCCGGCAAAGATCATCACTTTGCCGCCGTTCGAGGCGTGGATGCCGAAAAACTGGTCGCCGGATTGGCTGTGTTCTGCAAGATCTTTCGTAGCAATGTCGAACGCCCGCGACGTCCATGCTTTTTTGATCGAGATATCAATGCTGCCGATCCAGGCGTTGTCCATGCGGACATGTGCGACCAAATTGCCACCCGCATCAGCGACCGCAATGTTCATAGGCTGTCCGATCTCCGCTGCCTTTGCTTCCGCAGCAGCAATAATTCTTCGTGCGTCTTCTAAGTTCATAATTAATTTCTCCCCTTATACTTTTTCGATAACCTTGCTCTACATCTTTCCTTCAAGAATCGGCAAACCAAACTTTAAAAGCTCTAAATACCAGAATAACTCAGATCGAATATTTCGTTCGCCTTTTTGTACGTAACGATTTTCATGAAACCAGATGTTGATCTCTAAAATGCCGAGAATATCCTTTAAGGCAAGTTTTCGATCCCCGCAATTGACGATAACTTCGACATCCCAGTCCCCCGGTCCGTATAAGAATCTGACGATGGTTTCGCTCCGACGGTAGCTCAGGAAATACGCGGCACCTTTCGTTTCAGATGATTCACGCTTAAATCCGAGTTTGAATAGATCGATTTCAAGTTCCTCGATTGCTGATAGAAAAGCATCGTTCGACTTCATTTAAAGATCAGTTGAGATCGCAAGCTCAATATTCCTTCTCGATAGTTCCGTCACAAATTTCTCCGGATCGATCGCCTTTTCCTGCGGAGTCGCTCCGCGAGATAGGACATCGCCGCTGGCCATCATTTGGGCAATGATCGAGGCTGGGAAGGCGGTTGTTCGCATCATGGCGGACATTCCGGTTTGCTCGTCTTGTTTGTCGACGATGTCGTAGCGGAGACGATCCTTGCCATCTGAAGGCACACTCCCTACCGGTCGTGTTTCCGCCTTCAACTTGCCAACAAACTCGAGCCGCACGAGGACATAATCAGGCCCGTCGGCGGGAAGGTGCTGCTGCAGCAGTTCGCCAAAGACCTTTCTGGGTTTAACCTTGACGAAATCAGCGACGATCTCTTCACTAGAACAGAGCCCGAGGTCGATCATCGTTTTGAATTTGTCGCAGTGGCCTGCGTAGCGGATCGTCTTGTAATCCAGCTCCTTGATATTGCCGAGAAATGTATCCGGTAAGGTCGAGGTTCCTCCGCTCGTTTGAAACGCTTCGAGCGGCGGGAAGCCAGCAAATTCGAGCGATTCAAGCTCGGTCATGGAATCGACCTCGACTATCTTACCGTCGCGGATCACACGGGCGACCTCGATGTATTCGTTGATCAGGCCTTCGACCGAGAAAACAAGCTGGTAATTGAGCGGTGGCTGCGGATCCTGCGGCAGGCCGCCGACGCGGATGTGGATCTCCTCAACCGAATCAAACCGAGCCGCACCGTGCATCGCCAGGATCGAAACCATTCCCGGAGCAAGTCCGCAATCCGGAATGATATTGATCCCCGCCGCTTTCGCCTCAGCGTCAAGAGCGAGCTGTTCGTCGACGATGTAGTTATTACCGCCGAGATCGCAAAAATTCGCCCCCGTCTCGATCGCCGCCTTTGATAGCGATACGTTGTACCAATAATTCACGCACGAGATCACCGAATCGTGTCCGCGGAACAGTTCGACGATATCCGCATAATTCGACGCATCGATCTGTTTCGCCGTAACATTGCCACCAACGGCCGCGGCAACAGCCTCAGCCTTAGAAAAGTCGAAATCGGCGACCGTCACGCTCTCAACAGCGGGAGAATTGTGAATTAAATCAAAAACAGCGCCGTGCCCCATTCGCCCGGCGCCGAGAACTAGAATTTTCATAACTGTTTGTACGTTGATCGCTGTTCGTTGTTAGAGATGTCGTGGCTACAACGAACAACCATCAACCATCCACGATCAAGACTCTCTATCCCCAATCATCCAATTTCTCAGGCTCCATTGCTGCGATGGTCGCTCCCGCGACATCCCAGACCTTTTTTCTCCATTCGCGGATATTTTCGGTTAGCATGAGTGCGGCTTGTGGATGCGAGGCGTTCCGTTCCAGGCGGATGACCTCGGCAACGACCGAGACCTCATCGTCCGGATTTTCGGTCACGGTCAGGTGAACCTTGCCCCCGACGAGCGGCAGATAGCGGGGCAGATAGACGAGCGTGCCATGCGGGCCGACATTGTCAGTTAAGCCTTCCTGAACGACCTCTTTGCCATTTTCGTCTTTCCAACGGACACGGATCGGATATGAGATAACATGCCTGGCACCCTGACGTCTTTCTCGCATAAAAACCCTCCCGAAAACTGTATTGAGTCCGTCTGAAAACTACACTAAATATACGCGTATTTCGCCCTTGAATTCTACCAAAATCAAAAATATTTCACACGCCTAAGCGCCTTGTAATTCAGCAATTGCATATAGAATAAGGGCTTGCGGTTTTTTGACGGGTGGACAAAAGACCGCTTTGCTGTTAATCTCATTAAATGTTCCGACTCACCAGAGGACGGAAACAGGTCGAAATAAGTCGGCCGAAACAGTCTTCGTGCGATGCGGTAGTGGCTGATGACCCAAATCTCAGACACTATTTTTGCGTTTAAACGGGGTACGAATTAGAAGGAGAATGATTGATGAAAAATCTCGTTAGAGGAGGCGCGATCCTGTCCATTTTGGCAATGTGTGTAGCTCTCGTGTACGCCAGCGTCGGAACAGAATCCACTCTCGCTATAGCGAATGATTCGCAAGACATTATCGAAAATACTATTTCCGATACGACAGAGAACGTTTTACTTGATTCATTAGATAACGTTTTTACAAACGACCAGATTGAAACAGTGGATGACACTAAGAAACTGGTCAAGACCACCGGATCGTCAAAAGCGATCGGTGCAGGTGCGAGCCGCGGTGCTTTTTCAGCTACCGCATATTGCCTCAAAGGGAAGACAGCCATGGGCCACGGTGTTCGCCGCGGAATTATAGCTGCCGACCCGAGAGTTCTAAAGCTCGGATCGAAAGTAACGGTCAACGCCGGCCAATGGAGCGGGACATATCTCGTCTCAGACACTGGCGGTGCGATCAAAGGAAAAAAACTGGACATCTGGGTCCCAAACTGCGGCGAAGCCCGCAAATTTGGCCGCAGAACCGTTCAGGTCTTTTCCGCTCAATAATTAAAAAGTAATTTAATATAATATTAGTCAACGCCCCGAGAGATCGGGGCGTTTTTTTGCATTCGGCATCCTGCTCGCCGATCCTGTGAGGGTTCCGGCTCGGTTGTAACCATTTCCCATTTCGTGCGTCTAACATTACGTGACTAATAATGCAGTGGCCGGGCCGTGGTTTTTTACGGAACGGCGAAACTGTCTTTGATAAAAAGACGAAAGGTTTAGAAACAAAAGGGGGAAGCCATGGTTAAAGGGTTGTTTAGTTTGGTTTTGGTTTTGGGTTTTGGGCTTTTGGTTTTAGGGCAGGATTCGCCGCCGGTTTTGAAGGGCAATGATTCAGCTCCGAAGCCGACTCCGCCCGCGATAAAAGATCCCAATTCGCCTTCGATGCAGCCTGTGGCAAAGCCATCACCCTCGCCTGACGACGAGATCATCAGTGTCGAGACCAATCTCGTGACCACACCTGTCTCCGTACTCGACCGCAATGGCCGGTTTATCCCGGGGCTCAGGAAAAAGGATTTTAAGATATACGACAACGGCGTTTTGCAGAACATTACGTACTTTCAGTCGGAGGAGCAGCCGTTTACGGTCATCCTGATGATCGATATCAGCCCTTCGACGAAGTACAAGATGGATGAGATCCACTACGCCGCTGTTACGTTCGTCAATCAGCTCAGGCCTACGGATAAGGTTTTGGTCATGGCGTTTGACCAACGCGTGCGGCTGCTGACCGAGCAAGCTACCTCGGAAAAGCAAAAGATCTATTCCGCGATCTACAAATCGACTTTTGGCAGCGGCACCAGCCTTTATGAGGCAGTGAGCATCGTCACCGATCTCGATCTGATCAAGGTTTCGGGTCGAAAGGCGGTCGTGCTGTTTACGGATGGTGTTGACACGACATCGCGGCAGGCCAGTTTCGAATCGACGATCGCCAGCGTCCAGGAGGTCGATGCTCTCATCTATCCGATCCGCTACAACACCCAGCAAAGCAGCGGTGGCGCGCCAACTGCCCTTCCAAAAGACATTGCCGATCTGATGGCCGCACGAGGAATTGCTCTCGACCCGCGTGTACTCACCAGCGGAGCCCGAGGAACATCACCCGCGGCGTATGCGAAGGGCAAAGAGTTTCTCGAAACGATAGCCGAATCCAGCGGTGGCCGTATCTTCGAAGCCGACGATCTTAAGAATCTAGAGGCATCATTCGCCGGTGTTGCCGAGGAACTTCGCCGGCAATATTCCATCGGCTATTACCCCGAAAATCCGGGCCAACCCGGCGAACGCCGCTCCGTAAAGATCAAGGTCGTCCGCCCAAATACTGTCGTTCGGGCAAAGAACGGCTACGTCATCAGGCAAACCCGAAGCACGCTCGACCGTGCTGACAAAAGCGGAGTTTTTGCAGCGAAGTAATGCGGGCGGCTTTGCCTTTCCAATTAGGCAAGGTGATATCTGCGGCTACGCCGCCGGGTCTTTGTCCGCCTACGCCTTCCAATCGAAGTTAAGAAGCGGAGCAGCCGCGACAGGATCAAAAATGCGACGGAAAGGCAGAGCCTTTCCGCACAGTACGGCGGCATAGCCGCGAAATACCTGCGCTCGATCCTGCTGCAATTTACCTTCGACAATTCCCGATCACCAGAGCTTGAAACATTCATTTCTTGCCCTGCGTATCTTAATTCAGATACACTCACTTAAATTTTCAAAGAACTAGCACGCAAATTCCTGGAGGGAATTTGTCCCCTTAAATTCAGGAGAACCTATGAGCCCTACCGATCCGTTTAAGAAACTGTTTGCTCTGCTCGCGATCTTCTTGCTTTCTGCGCCTCTTCCGCTGATCGCTCAGGATCCGAAGCCTGGAGAGAAGAAAGATGAGAAGAAGGCTGACGAGAAAAAACCGGAAACTCCGCCTTTGCCGCTCAAAGTAGCTGAAACCCTCAAGTTCACGGTCAACGAGGGTACTTGGATGTCGATCGACGTATCGCCTGACGGGAAATGGATGACGTTTGACATGCTTGGCGACATCTACACGCTGCCGATCGAGGGCGGCGTGGCGAAGCGGATCCACGGCGGAATGTCGTTCGAGAGCCAGCCGAAGTTTTCGCCTGACGGGCAAACGATAGTATTCTTGTCCGACCGCAGCGGAGCAGAGAACGTCTGGGTTATGAAAACCGACGGCTCGGATGCCAAGGCGATCACAAAAGATACCAAGGCAATGTTTGTCTCGCCGAATTGGACCGAGGACGGCAATTATCTGATGGTGTCGAAATCGGACCAGTCCATCGGTACGTTTCATCCGTTCATGTACCACAAAGATGGGGGTTCGGGCGTATCTATAGGGCCGCCGCCACCGCCGCTTCCTGGGCCCGGACAACCCGGGCCGGCTACTCCGCGACAGAATATGATGGGCGTTCAGGCTTCGCCGGACGGCAAGTTCATCTATTGGGCACAGCGTCAGGGAGCGTTTGACTACAACGCCCGGTTCCCGCTGTGGCAGGTTATGCGTTTTGACCGCGATACGGGAGAGATCTCGCGTATTACCAACACACAGGGCTCCGCGATGCGGCCGGTGATCTCGCCGGACGGCAAAAACATAGTTTATGCGACTCGTTACGAGACCAAAACGGCTCTTCGGGTTCGCAATCTCGACTCCAACACCGAACGCTGGCTGATCAACAATGTCACCCGCGACGATCAGGAATCGCGGGCTACGCGTGACACCTTTCCGGGCTACGATTTTATGCCTGACGGGCGTTCGCTGATCGTGCCGAATAACGGCAAGATCGCGAAGGTCGATTTTGCGACCGGAGCAGCAACGAACATCCCATTCACCGTGAATGTCGAAGCCGAGATCGGGCCTCGTGTTCATTTCAATTACCGTGTCGATGACAGCTCGAACGTCAACGCCCGGCTTATTCGCTATCCGGTGGTTTCGCCTGACGGCAAACGCGTAGTCTTTACCGCATTTAGCAAACTCTTCGTGATGGACCTCGCAGGCGGTTCGCCGAAGCGGTTGACGACCGGCACCGATGGCGAATTTATGCCAGCCTGGTCGCCTGACGGACGGAATATCGCATACGTCACGTGGTCGAGCAAGGGCGGTCATATATATTCAGTTCCTGCCGAGGGCGGCAATGGGCGGCAGTTGACTACAGCCGCAGCGTTCTATTCGTCGCCTGTTTATTCGCCGGATAATACGAAGATCGTGTTTATCACCGGAGCGGTCGATGACCAGCTTTTTGCTGATATCCGCGAGGGGCATGAGTTTTCTTCCCCTGAAGAAGAGATACTGCACGGCAAACATGACGGCCAACGTGAGGTGACCGGAGCTGGTGGAAATACCGGGACCGACTTGCGATACATCTCTGTAAATGGCGGTGCTGCTACACATATTGCTCCGACACAGGGCGGCCGTTTGCCGCATTTTTCGGATGATCCTAACCGCGTTTATCTGACCACAGGTGCCGGGCTAGCATCTATACGGCTGGACGGATATGATCGGCGGGTTCACGTACGCATCACAGGCAAGGGAACGCCTCCGCAGCTGCCTTCCGCAAGCTCGATGCGTATCTCACCAGACCGAAGCCGTATCTTTGCAGAGGTTCAGGGCAAGCATTACATCGTTACGGTTCCCCGAACCGGCCGCGATACTGTCAATGTCAGCGTTGCTGCTCCGACGTCGAATGTCCCTGTCAAGAAGATGTCCGTCTTCGGCGGTGACTATCTCGATTTCAGTCGCGATGGCAAGAGCGTTTCGTGGTCGTGGGGAACCAAGCTTTATCGCCAAACACTGGATTCTGACAAGCCGACCGAGGTTGATATCACCGTTTCGTCAGCACGGCACAAACCAAAGGGAACCGCCGTTCTTACTGGTGCCCGCATCATTTCGATGAAGGGTGATGAGATCATCGAGAAAGGCGACATTGTCGTTACTGACAACCGCATCACGGCTATCGGGGCAACCGGAAAAGTCACTCGTCCGGCAGGGGCCAAGGTCGTCGATGTAACGGGTAAGACGATAGTTCCCGGATTCGTTGATGTTCATGCTCATATGTGGCCGCCGCGGGATGTTCATCAGACTCAGGTCTGGCAGTATCTCGCAAATCTGGCTTATGGCGTAACCACGACCCGCGATCCACAGTCGGCAACTACGGACGTATATGCATATGCAGATATGGTCGAGACCGGTGACATTCTTGGGCCGAGAGTCTTCACGACCGGGCCAGGGGTGTTCTCGGGTGTGGGCCTTGATGACAAAGATTCGGTAAACAATTACATCAAACGCTATCGCGATGCCTACAAAACCGACACGCTCAAGCAGTACGTGGTCGGCGATCGTAACGTTCGACAGATGGTCGCGATGGCGTGTGCCGATAACAAGATCACGCCCACCACGGAAGGTGCTCTGGACATGAAGCTCAACCTTTCGCAGATGATCGACGGCTACTCTGGGCACGAACATTCGCTGCCGCTGCAGCCGATCTATGACGACGTTATCCAGTTTGTCGCTAAGACAAAGACCTATTACACCCCGACGATCCTCGTTGCCTACGGCGGACCATGGACGGAGAATTACTTCTTCCAGACGACCGATGTTTTGAACAATCAGCTGCTCGGCAAATTCATCCCCCGCGAACTAATGAACTCGATGATGCGCCGCCGTCCGCAGTGGTTCCGTCCCGAGGAATACAGCTTCCCGTCGATCGCCAAAGGTGCGGCTGATGTCGTCAAGGCGGGCGGCCGTGTCGGCATCGGCGGCCACGGACAGATGCAGGGCATGGGCGTTCATTGGGAGATCTGGGCGATGCAGTCGGGCGGCATGTCCACCCACGACACGCTCCGCACCGCCACCATCTTCGGAGCCGAAGCCATCGGCCTGCAACAGGACGTCGGTTCCCTAGAACCCGGCAAACTCGCCGACCTCATCATCATGGACAAAAACCCGTTGACCGATATCCGCAACACCGACTCGATCCGCTGGGTAATGAAAAACGGCGAACTCTTCGACGCCGACACCCTAAACCAAACCTGGCCACAGAACAAACCGCTCGGCCAACAGTATTGGTGGGGAACGGAGCCGAAGTAAGATTCCGGAAAATGGGACACGGATAAAACGGATCGGACGGATTACCACGGATAATAAAAATGTTTTATCCGTGGTAATCCGTTCCGATCTGTTTAATCCGTGTCCGATTCTTAATAAGCCGCCAGACTAGACGGGCTATTACCTTGGTAATAAGGCATCGGGGTAATGTCAATAGTCTTCAATTTGGATTTCACGTTGGTGTATAATTCTTGTGATGCGCTTTTTCGTCCTCACCCTTTATTTGCTGTTGACGATGGCTGGTGAAGTCCGGTCTCAGACAAGTACTCTGGTTCAGGATGGAACATGTCCCAAACTGTCCATAAAACTTCCGGATCGTGTCCCTAGCCATCGCGAAACAATCTCTCTCACCATCGTTGACTCTTCCGGAAGCCCTGTGGAGAAGGCTCGGGTCTCGTGGAAAGTCTCAGCCGGCCGGATAGTCAGCGGCGAGGGCAATGCAACGATTAGCTTCACGGCGGGCAGAGAGAGTGCCGGGACAAACATTATAGTTTCTGCATCGGTCGAATTCTCTGATGGTAGATGCACCATTTTCTTGTCTGACCTTTTCGGTATCGCGATGGTTCCGTCCGGGCATCCGGTCGATGAAATTTACGATGATGATTCCGCTAACGTCATAAAGGCAAAGCTAGATAACGCGTTTACAGTGCTTGCGGACAATAATCTTGTTCAGGCTGTCTTCAAGATGCATTTCAAGCCTAATACGACACGGGGAAACAAATCTCTTCGTCTTGAAAAAATTTTGAATGCCATAAGATTTCGCAAATACTCTCTAGAGCGGGTCTCATTTTATTTCGAAAACGATGCCCAAGATAATGAAACCGAAATATGGCTCACCTTGCCGGAATCTGACTTGAGCGAAATGAAAATGGACCGCACCAAATTGGTGAAAGGTGAGGTCGTCAACAAACAGCGATCCAAGATTCTTCGTTAAGAGTTCTCCATCGTTTTAGTTCGCCGGTTGCTGAATACTCACGCTCACCTTCCTTTTCCCCGAATATATCCTCGCCATTGCCCGACAGTTTTCGAAAACGCGTGAGGTGACGATGCCGGCGGTGGGTTCGTCGGTTAGGGATGCGGCCCGGGCGGCTTTGATGAGCCAGCCTTGGGCGGCGGCGGCGTTTAGGTCGTAGGTTGGGGTCCATTCTTCGTTGAGCGGGGCGAGGCCGTTTGCGTCCATGAGCGACGTAGCGGCGAGCAGTTCGTCGAGGTCATCCTCGGTCAAAGCGGGCTCTGTGTCCCAGGCGGTTAGTTGTTTTAGTTTTTCTAAATTCGTCATATTTTTCTAAGTTGCAGAGTTCCGGAATTAGAATGAAAAGCTTTCAACTTCGTAACTCTGAAACTCCGCAACTCTGCCAACTATCCTTATTCTTTATCAGCAATGAGCTGAGCGAGACACGTTGGGCGGACTACTTTGGCTCCGTAGACGTGGAGGCCCTTGACCGCGTCGCCGAAGCGTTTTTCGGGTTTGTAGGTCTGGACATCGACGATCTGTTCGACGTAGGCGGTCGCGATCGAATGACCGGCGATTATCTTATACGCCTCGCCCTCGGTGTTCGGGACGTTGTTGGATTTGAGGATCGCAAACCCCGCAGCCTCACCGACCTCGCCGTTGCGAATGGCGGTGTCGGAGCGACGCGTTCCGGCTTCTACAAACCGCTCATCCTTCAGCAGCAGCCCGTGAAACCATGCCGGAACGACCACGAAACGCCCGTCGATCGGGGCGTTCGCCTCATCGAGCAGGACGCCGAGGTCGACTAGGTATTCGTAGGCGTTGTCCTTGGTCGGCACGATCGGCGTGACGGTCGAGCCGATCTTGTTGCCACCGGGCACGGCTGCGTCCATCGCGTTGGCGAGGAATGTGTCCGCGTAATCACGCAGCGACCACGAAGCCCGCCGCATCGCTTCGTCGAGCACGTTGACGTTCTGCTGCGCACGGTCGACGCTGTCAACGTAGAAGTTAAAATACTTCGCCTGGTTGATCAGCAGCGATTGCTCAGCATCGGTCAGCGTCTCGGGTTCGCCGATATCTGTGTCCTTGGTGTAATCGTCAACGGTAACGTCGCCGATCGAAGCGATCTTCACCGTATTCCCGCTCGCACGGATCTCGCCCTCGTAGTCACGGTTACACACATTCGTCTGTCCGTATACGAGAGATTTATCAAGAGCGACAAGCAACCTCGCCGCCCAAACTGTTGGTATAAAATCTAAAGCCATAATCTTTTTTCCTTTTGAATTGCCACCAGCTTAAGCTAGTGGGTAGTCTGACGTGCCGTGGAACGGCACCAAGATGCTAGCCAGACGTGAAACGTCTGGGATAATCGAAATTGTGATTGTGCCCTGAAGGGGCACCAGATCTTCGCGTCTGCCGCACCTTCAGTGCGGAGTTCAAATGTTTGCCTAGTCCAGACGTTTCACGTCTGGCTAGTTTCTGTAGCGGCTCTGCCGCCTTTCGGTCAGTTTTGGGCCAGCGTTCGCTTTACCTCTTCCCAGTCGAGCTTTGCGATCTCGGCGGGTTTCATTTTGGCGAGCGAATCTTTGCTGAGACGCGGTGTGGGTGCAAAGCCCGCTCCCGCATCTATCGACGCGGGCGGCACGGCTGCACCGAATTGCCCGGGAAAGCCGCGTCGCAAACGCTCAACGATCGCCGCGGCATTTGCGACAGACCCGTCCGGCGAAAACTGCAGATCGCCCTTCACCGCCTCGAACAAAAGCTCCGGCGACCGAGCCCCGATCCGCTCCAGCTCGCCCGTTATCTGCCGGTGAGCCGCCGCGTTTCGAATCGTCGCCTTTAGCTGTTCGTTCTCTGCTTTTAGTTGTGAAATGTCATCCGCGTCGTTACCATGCGTTGTCGCAGATGGCACGATCTCGGGTATCGGTGCGTCACTCACAGTCGAGTTCGTTCCGCCCGCTGATGCTGGCGGTTCTGGCCCGAATGGAAGTGTTGGTTGTGTATTTATTTCTGTTTGTCTATTCATAGTTTTTCTCTATTTCTCTTCAACGTGCGCGAATCGCCCTTGCTTACGCGCAGGCTTCTGCATCTGCGGTCATCAGCTTCACATCCGCCGCACCGTAGCCTGCTTCGAGCAAGGCTTGCTCGACGGGCAGGCCGATCTGCCTTTTCATCAGGATGTTCTCTAGGAATTCGCGGTCGGATATCGGTGACGGGTCTTCCCAGTCGGTGATGAGGCTGACGGGGTTGCGTCCCTCGATCCGGAGGGCGAAGGCCATGGCGTCGGCCCAGACCTGGCCGAAGTTTTCCTGCCGGTCGCGGACCTTGGCGATGAAGCGCGTCTCTGATTTTTTGAGGGCCTCGCCGCTCGGCAGTCCGGCGTTGTTTTGTAAAAAGTAATGCAGCGGCGTGCCGGTTACCGACGCCATGTCGATGCGGAAACTGTCCTTTACCTTTAAGAATTGTTCGAGCTGAGCCGCGTCAAAATCACCAAATCGCGCATCCTGGTTCCCTGATATCCAGAGGTGGTCGACGCCGCTGGCGAATGGAGCAATGGCGTTGCCCTCGCTGTCGTAATCGAGCTCAATGCCGGCCGCCCATCGTTGGCGAAAAGCGGAATATTCCATCGCGACGAGCATGTCGAGGACGGATTTGTTGAGCCCGTCCTGGACGGGGATCGCCGCTTCGAGTTCTGAACGGCCTGGTTGTCCGAGATCCGCGTTGTTGGCGAAATGAAAGACCGGAACGACGCCGTATGGATTTGCGATAACGGCTTCGCTGCCGTCTTCGCTCAGCTCCCTCATATCTGACGGAGCAGGCAATGTCTCGCTTTTCGTTCGGGAAATGTAGCGTTCGATGCGGTCCGGATAGAATATGTTGAGACGTATGCGTTTATCCGTATCTGTCCACGCTTTTGCCGCCCATGAGAACGTGTCGGGATCGGTGCTGTCGGCGGAAACGGCAATGGACGACGCCCGGTTCGGGTACAGTAACGCTTCGCCGCGTTGGTTTGGCCAGACG
This sequence comes from Pyrinomonadaceae bacterium, assembly GCA_041737885.1. Lineage (GTDB taxonomy): Bacteria > Acidobacteriota > Blastocatellia > Pyrinomonadales > Pyrinomonadaceae > OLB17. The sequence continues at coordinate 45,055 of JBGSQW010000037.1, forward strand.
AATATATATGCGTCACCGCATTTGAGAGCTTCTTTGTGGATCTCGCCGGAGCGGGTCGCCATCCGGTTGCGTCGCCAGATCTGTCGAGCCTCGTTAGATGTCGATCCGGCGGGATCGGAAGGGCCGTGATACTCCGTGCTGAAGCCGGTGACGCGCAGTTTGTCGCGGACAGCATCACAGATCACGGGACAGAGATTTAGGGCAAATTCGCGAAAAAGGGTGCCGAAGGTGTTGACGAATTTCTCGGTAGCGAAAGCCAGATCATGTTCGCCATTGTAATAACGCTGGGGTTTGTCGTATCTCGCCGCGTTATCGCGGAGTGACGCCAGTGCTTGTTCGATGTCTTTGTTCATTTTTTTCCTCATTGGTCGTCGATGTCACTTATTTCAAGACCGCAATCGCCGCCGCGCCGAGCAGGATGTCGCCGAGGCGTCGCCAGGGTGAGGGCGTTTTCTTCTTTAGTGCCTCGACGAGTTTGTCTTGCGACGCGATCACGGCGTCCTTTGCGGTGATCGTTTCATTTTTGGCAGCGATGGTATTTTTGAGAGCGACGGATTCGCTGCGACGCGTTTCGTTTAGCTCGGTCAGGATCGCCGTCGCCGCTTTTTCAGTGGCGAGGCGTTCGGTCAGTGCTCGGTTTTCGACCTCCAGAGCATCGATCAAGCTCCGACTCGCCCTGAGTTCTTCGACCGCTGCCGCGCATGATGCGATGACCTCCCCGGGAACGCAGGCGCCCTCGCCTGCAAGCGTCTGTTTTTTGGACGCTGACGAAGTTGGTGATCGAGCGGCGTTCGAGGTATTGGACATCGTCACGCCGGCACCGGCGTTGCAGGCGAGGGCGCCTGCGTTCCCGGGTGCTGTTGTTTTATCCGCACGGGTGTCCGAGCTCGGCGAGTTTGTGACAGAGTTCGGCGTGGGTTGTGGTGACTGAGCGTGTGTGACGCGCACGCTCGACATCGCTGCGAGCAGTGCGGCTATTATTAGTAAGTATTTCCAGGTGTTCATCTTGTTTCCTCGCTAGTTGGCCTATCTCGGTTAGTTTGGCTTCGAGATAGTCGATCTTTTGTTTGTATTGAGCGGCGTTGATCTCGCTAACCGCTGCGGCTTGCTGCTGTTCGATTGCTATGGCCTTTGCGTCACCAACTGCATTTTCCAGCTTGGCGATCTGTCGGTTCGACCAGGTTGAACTGACGATCAGGGTGATGAGACAGAGAGATCCGGCAGCAGCTAAGAGATAGATCTTGGTTTGGGTGTTCATAAAGTTCATTTCACGGCGAGCGGAATGCTCGACCGTAAGTCATTTCTTATCCCGGTCTTTCAGGTAGATCTGCAGTATCACGTCGATCGTTTTGCCGAGCGTGAAGAATGTGATCGGCAGCACGATCGCCGAGACGATGGTGATCCAGGCTCCGGACTCGATGGCTGAGAAGATCGGCGAAAGCGAGCTGAACCAGGCGATGAGTATGTTTTTTGCGTCGTTCATAGGGCAGTTTTCAGTTTTTGTTCGGTTGTTTCACGTATCCGGCCGAGGACGATCTGGCGATACAAATAAAGAAGCGTTAGAGAACCTGCGATGACGGCAACAACTATCCAAACGGTTCGCGGCAATCCGACCACGAAGCCGAAGACGCCCCACACAGCTTGTGAGATCGTGCCGCCGACGGTGGTCCACAGCGATCTAACAGAATCGCGTCGCGTCGTTATTGCACTGACGACGCCATCAACGCGGTCAAATTTCTCTGCAGCAGAGCTTGCAATGGCTGAGACGGCCTGGATGGCTGAGCTTTCCGGAACCGTTAGCGGTTGTGACGGTTCTGTCGCGGTGACGGCGTCACTGCCTTTCTCGCTTGTCGTTTCTTCGCTGGCTTTGTCTCCAACGCTCGTCAGGCGAACTCCGTGAACCGTGATCGGCAGTTTGAGCTCCCAATTGCCGATGGCGATCTGGCTGAGGAAGAATTTTGTTCGATAGTTAGTGACGCGCAGGCGGCGAATGTCGGTCAGCCAGCGATCGCGTGCCCGGACGTACTCGGTTATCCAGCGTTTTTCATAGTCGGGAGTCGAGGTGGTTTTGATGATGCCGTTAACGCGTGCCGAGATCAGTTCCCACGATCCGTGAGTGATCGAATCGTAAACCACCGCCAGGCTGAGTGCCGTGACGAAACCCATCTGGTCACACGCCTCGATCGCCGGCCGCAGATAGCGTTCGTGGGCGACCTTTTGTTGGGCCGCCTTCATCTCGCGGGTAATAGCTGCGGTCTTGAGGGTGCGTTTGAATGTCTCGTCTGCGGCGAGCTGTTCTATAGCGGCTTTTGTACGGCGGCTGAGCAGCGGCAAAGCGGCCTGCATTGCCTCACGGCCCATTTGACCGCCGTTCTTGAGATATTCGCGAATGACCGCGGCGAGTGAGCCCGAGCGGTGCGTAAATTGGTTAATGCCATACGAAATGCCCGCTCCGTCGTTCAAAACCACGCACGCCGAATAGTCGCCAAATGGGCGCGAGGTTTCGAAAACGTGCACGATCGCGAGGGCTTTCATCTTGTCTTTGTTCGTGAATGTCATATTAGTACCGTTGTAAAAAATAAAATGGACGGACGAAATTGGGCGACAGGGTTTGAGCGAGGCTTTGTTCGCCGCTTACGTATCGTCCGCCATGAACAGGCTATGATAACGCGGTGCTAAAATGATATGCAGCTTTTCGCAGAATGTATCAGAATGCCTAAAATGACATACTTTGCTTAAAAAATATTATGAAAAAATGTAATAAACGTATGATTTATGAGGAGGGTATTAGTGGGCGATGTGTTCGCAAGGCTCTTATGAAGGTAAAGCAAGCGGTTAACGTCAGGTTTTATCTCGGCTAACCGCGACGGAAATTCGTCTTAGTCCTTGCATTTGTGTTAATTAAGCGGATTTTTTCTTTAAAAAATGCAAATTTGCGCTTATAATTCGTTCAAACAGCGAACTTTCAAACATTTCGAACGCGAGAAAGCGTTCCTATATGTTCGCAAATCCGCGTGGAAGCGAACGTAATTTAGCTATCGAGATTTTTCTATCGATCTTTCAAGGAGTAGTCAGAATGTCAAACAAGAGACCGTCGTCGTCCCGTCGCATATTAAGCAGTTTTGCACTTTTTACTTTTATCGGAGCCCTATCGCTCCTCTTCACGTCCGCCGGAGCCAGCGCTGCCGGATCTTCGGTCGTAGACACGGTTAGAGGGTTTTTGGGTTTTTCGGTATCCAATGCCGTAACAGCCACGGCCACAGCTACAACCTCATCCCGACCCCAAGACATTACCCGTCCTGAAGTATCGACAACGCTCGTAATCAGTCAGGTCAACGGTGGGGGAGGTGGAAGTACGGGAACGTACTTGTTTGATTACGTGGAAATCAAGAACGTGTCTTCAACATCGCAGTCGCTCAATGGTCTTTCGTTGTACTACGGTTCTGCGACAGGAATATTTGCGAGCGCAGCTAACAATGCGTTCGCTCTGCCAAATGTTTCGATCCCAGCCGGAGGCTATTTCCTGGTACAAACTGGACCGACTGGTTCAGCTGGTGCGGCCCTTCCGACCCCGGATGCGACTACCGGAAATCTTACGATGTCGGGTACAAACGGTAAGGTGGCTTTGGTTGTTTCTGCTTCTTTACCAATAAACACATGTGGAAGTGCCGCCACCCCATGCAGTGCGGGCCAGTTGGCGGCAATGGTTGACTGGGTAGCATACGGGGCCGCCGGGAACGGAACAGCAGGAAATGGTGAAGGCGGTACTTCAGTAAATAATGGTTCCGCTATAACGTCATCACAAGGTGCTGTTCGAAAAGCTGGAGGTTGTACAGATACCGACAACAATAATTTGGATTTTGATGTTGTTACGGCTCCTGTGCCAAGGAATTCAGCGTCGCCAGCTGTCACGTGCGGTCCAGCCGCAGCGGCCAACATTTCAGCCACAAAAACCGCCTCGGGCAGTTTTCAGACAAGTAGCAGTGTCACTTATTCGGTTGAGCTGACAAATAACGGTACCGGAGCTCAGGGCGACAATGCGGGTGATGAGTTTGTTGATGTTTTGCCGGTAGGTTTGACGCTTATTTCGGCATCTGCGACATCAGGTACGGCTGTAGCGACCGCTCCGAGCCGCACCGTCACGTGGAATGGTTCCATACCCGTGGGTGGAACTGTAACGATCACGATCAATGCACTCGTAAACAGCGGAACTGCCGGACAAACCTTATCTAATCAGGGAACGGCAAATTATGACGGCGACGGAAACGGAAGCAACGAAGCAACTGTTTTAACTGACGACCCGGCAGTCGGCGGTGCCGCCGATCCTACCAGTTTCCTGGTCGTTGCAGCTCCATCACCGACCCCAACGCCAACTCCAATAACACCGACGCCGACACCGACGCCAGTAACACCAACTCCAACACCGACGCCGGTGACGCCAACTCCGACTCCAGTTGTTACCCCGACACCTGTAACGCCGACGCCGACGCCGACACCAGGATGCTTTGTTGATCCGATCGTTACGAGTTTGGCTGATAATGGTCCGGGGACGCTGCGTGAGGCGGTGGATATCGCTTGTGAAGGCAGCACGATCACATTTAATGTTGCGATGCCGCCGCGTCCGAGTTCGCCGGAAGGTTTTGGCGGCCCGACGATCTTTTTGACGAGCGGACAGATCACAATTTATAAAAACCTGACCATCGATGGCGGTACACAGAATATCTTTGTTTCAGGAAACGATGATTCGAGAGTTTTTGTGGTTGGCCCGGTTCAACGTGGAGAAGGCGGCGGCAGTTCGGTCGTCGCGACTATTAAGGCTCTCGGCATTGTCAACGGATTTTCTGACGGCGGCGGCGGCGTAGTCGTGTTGCCGAATAATACTCTGACCCTCGAAGATTCTTTCGTATCCAGTAATCAGGTAAACTTCTCCGCTCGCGGTACCGGATCGCTCGCATCCATTTTCCCGAATCAACCAGAAGGGTTCGGCGGCTCGGGTGGCGGTGTCTGGAATCTGCTGGGCGTAGTAAATATTATCGATACCATCATCGCTAACAATTCGACCGGCGGCGGTGTTGGCGGTGGCGTTCACAACGAAGGCGGCACGCTCAACGTTACCCGCTCGCGAATCGAAAATAATTCGACCGACGGCGGAGCTGGCGGCGGTATTTATAACGAATTCACGGCTCTCATGGGCCGCGGTGAAGGAGCGAGCATCCAGAACGGCCGTTTGACGGTCGTTGATTCAACGATCCGTGAAAACTATACCGGCTTCCTCAACCCTGATTCACCGGAAGGTTTTAGCGGCGAAGGTGCGGGTATCTATAACTTCGGTGGCACAGCGACACTCAACGGTTCGACCGTCAGCTTTAATATTACAGACGGAGCTCTCGGCGGTGGTATCTATAATGGCCCGGTACGTTTCGCACGCTCGGAAGCTCCGGAACTCGGCTTAGGCGGCAGCCTGTCGCTCACCAATTCGACTGTGTCGAATAACTCGTCAGGAGGCGGCATTCGCCGTGGTGGACGTGCCCCTGAAGGCTTTTTGCCTCCTGGCGGCGGTATCTATAATAATGCTGTCACTTTGAACCTAACCGACACGACGGTTACGAGAAACGAGGGTTCCGACATCGGTGCGGGCGTTTTTAATGCCGCCCCGACAAATCGTCCGGCTAACACTCCGGAAGGCTTCCCGGCTGGTCAGGTTACGGTCAAGAACACGATCATTGCCGAAAACGTGCCGGACTTTCAGCCAATACGCCCGAGCGGGAACAGTATCGCAGACGTAGACGGCCCGTTCATTACAGAAGGCTATAACCTGATCGGCATCGTTGGTACAGCAACCGGTTTCACGCCTGCATCACAGGATCAGATAGGAACTTCTGACAATCCGATCGATCCGCTCCTCGGCCCGCTGGCTTCGAACGGCGGATTGACGCAGACGCACCGCGTCTTCACTGGCAGCCCGGCAATAGACAAGGGCAGTTCGACAAACCTCACCGATCAGCGTGGATTTACGAGGCCGGTAGACATTCCAGAAGTCGCGAACGCTACAAACGGTAATGGCGCTGACATCGGAGCCTTTGAGGCTGCTTTGCCGCCACCGGTTTGCGAGACGACCTATGTTCAGTCAACACCGACGTTTGATTTCCAGGAGATCAGCACGACGGGGACGCAGATCACCCTGAGCGATGACCAGGTGAGTGCTGCGATCCCGATGGGCTTCTCGTTCAATTTCTTTGGAGCCACCTATTCTAACGCCTACGTTAGCTCAAACGGTTTTTTAACCGTTCTGCCCGACCAGAACAGCGGTTGCTGTAACGGTGTCGCCGTTCCAAATACAAACGATCCTAACGGCATCATCGCTGCTTTGTGGAACGATCTTTTCCCGCCCGGAGCCGAAATGGGCGACGGTGTTTTCTACTCAACTATCGGATCTCCGGGCAGCCGCGTATTCATCGTTGAATACAAGGGCATTCCAAACTGCTGCGATTCGGGACCGACAGCTCCTAAGAGCACCTTCCAGGTCAAGATCTTTGAGGGTTCGAACAACATCGAGGCACATTACGTTCACACCGATCCGCAGCAGGGCGGCGGCGGCAAACGGCCTGAAAAGGCAGGAGCTCTAATTCCTGAAGGCGGTGGAGGAGAATTGACTTCGGCTGGTATCGAAGACGAATCCGGTACGTTCGGAAGTCAGTTCTACCTCGGCTCAGGTGCGATTCCTGACAACACTGCAGTCCGCTATTCGCAGACCTGCGCTGCCCCAACACCTACGCCGACGCCAACGCCGACGCCGACGCCAACGCCAACGCCGA
>JBGSQW010000038.1:0-9100 GCA_041737885.1 Pyrinomonadaceae bacterium
CCGACTCCAACACCGACGCCGACGCCGACGCCAACACCAACGCCAATACAGGTTTTGCCGACCTTAGAAGTGAGAGCTCCATTCCTTGATCAGGGGAATCCGTCATCATTCGTGGTACCGATCGAGGTAAGTGACGTGACAGATTACGGAATAGTGGCGTTTCAGTTCCTGCTCAAATATGATCCGGCATTGATCGGTCCAAACGGTGCAAATTTTGGATGCACAACTGATGGAACTCTATCTGGAAATGCCGGCTTGACCGCGGTTTGCAATGTCTTGCCAGAAGGAAACTTGCGAGTGGCGGTTTTCGGGGCAAGTTCGCTTAGCGGATCGGGCTCAGTATTAAACCTCGCTTTTACCACAAACAGTCAGGCCGTCAATGGCGGAACATCGACGCTGCGATTTGAGAGTATGGCGTTCTTTGATATTGACGGAGAGATCGCTACCGCGGGCTACGACGGAGCTGTCTCGATAGTGCCAAGGGCGACAGAACCTACTCCAACCCCCACACCAAATGTTGTTGGTTTTGAGAGTGATCTCGATCCGAATTCAAACAATAACGGTGTAGTCAGTTTCGATGACGTTGCTGAGATCAGGCGTTTCGTGGCGGCCTTGGCCATTCCCGAAATTAGTGGAAATCAATTTCAACGAGCCGACGCGTCACCCGCAATGACTAAGGGAGATGGGTACATAGATGTATCAGATATCGTCCAGGCACGCAGATTTTTAAGTGGCATAGACCTGCTGAGTTCATCTGGTGGACCAGCTTCGCCCGCTCCTCCGCGGCCAACGATAATTCCGAATACAGCAGAGGTATCAAGCGTTCTTAGAGCCATCTCAACCGACGGAGATGCGGGTATGCAGGTCACCATACCTATTGAAATGTCTCAAAGGGGTGACGAAGTTGCTACCGGCTTTACGGTTGAATTCGATCACACAAAGCTTACCGATCCAGTAATTTCATTCGGTTCGGGTATTCTTGGCATCGAGGCGACAATTACTGAGAACCGAAATGAGATTTCCGATGGAAAACTGGGCATTGTAATTGATGCGGAAGCTCCGTTCCGTGGTAAACAACTCGTCTTGGTTACATTCACTGTGATCGGGACCGCAATGGGTGGTCCTACGATGGTGAGCTTTTCAGACAATATTGTTGGAAGAACCACATCGGACGGAGCGGGAGTATTGTTGCCTGCAACGTATGAGTCAGGTTCGCTCTACATTCGTTCGGCGGGAACAAGTCCTGTCTCATTGCATGGAAATGTAACGACGACAGATGGTCAGCCGGTTAGAAATGCATCGGTAAGACTGGTCGATGACCGTGGCAATGTGAGCATTGTAAGAACCGGATCCTTCGGATTTTACTCGATTGAAGGATTGTCCGAGGGACGTTTCTATTCGGTAAGCATAATGTCTAAACGATTTAGGTTTGCTGCCAAACGAATACAAGCGATGCGAAATATGGGAGAAGTCAATTTCAACGCCTCGGAGTGATTGGGGTCGAATGAGGAACAGGAAAGGCGGCCTATTAGGCCGCTTTTTCTTTGTTCCAGACCATTCGGTTTAGCCCGTTAAATATATTGACATGTCCGGTTATCCGTGAAATAGTTAACTTTGAGTTAACCTCGCATTGTTAGATACTATGCATTTGACGCCAGTCGATTTAATTCCTGAACTAAGGTTGTTGCTCCGATGTTGGTTGAAATAAAATAGTGGTTCGGAATCTGAGGGTTTGCAGGCTCTCTGGAAAAAACCAAAAGCCGGAGTGCCCGAGAACGGGTAGCCGGCTTTATTTGTTTTAAAGTCCCATGGGAACAAAGCTAGATCAAAAAACACTAAAGATATTAGACCGCCTCTACGCGGTAGCACAGGATGAATCACAAGATGCCTGGACCGATATTTATGACGAGATCGCTACCCTCGTTGGGTCCGGACCCGGTGGTCTCACTATTTTTGAAACAGCTGGGAAAAATGTGGCGAGTCAAACGACTGACTTTAACGTCATCGCCACAAATATGCACACTGACGCTTTAAGAGAATATAAGGAACATTTTCAGTTTGTCAGCCCTTTCAAGGAGAGGATTGCTCACCTAAAAGCAGGGCAGTCTTTTCGGCGTCGCATCGAATGGTCCGATGCTGATTATGAAAAGTCGGAATTATACAGCGATCTTTTTCGTAAGCATGGTATCTATGAGTACGAATACCACGCACTCTATAGCGATTCGAGCATATCGGGCGGAATAAACTTTTCTCGCTCAAAGAGCCGACCGGAATTTTCCAAATCAGAACGACAGACGATCGACACGCTCTTGCCTCACATCAGGAGGGCATTTGAACTCCGTCACAAGTTGATAAAACATAGACAAAATAACATGTGCATGGTCGACATCCTTAATAAGATGGACCATGGGGTTTTAATCGTGGATGCAGCCGCCAAAGTTATCTTCGCTAACTCGTCAGCTGAGTCGGTAATGGGGCTAAAAGACGGCATCGAATTTAAGAGTGATCACACGATCCGTTTAGCTCGTACATCTGAAAATCAACTCCTAACGAGGTTGCTTCAGCTCTCGATGTCAGAGGATATTGCTGCGAAGGGGCTAGCTGCGCTCGACCTGCAGGTTAGCAGACCGTCCGGGTTGCGTCCGCTGCACCTTTCGGTATTTCAGTTCAATCATGAGGAATTTCAAGAGCCGAATGGTGGTTCTGCCGCGATAGTGTTTATCCACGATCCCGAAAAGGTTATCCACACGTCCGAGGCAGTGCTGATGTCCACCTATGGAATGACGCCCGCCGAGGCCCACCTCTCCGCCCTTATTTCAGATGGTCTAACAGTGAACGAGGCAAGCGAAATACTGAATGTGCAGCCGAATACGGTTCGAGTTCATCTAAAAAATATCTACTCCAAAACTCAGACAAATCGCCAAAGCGAGCTTATACGCCTGATATTAAAGGGGCCGGCAAGCGTTATCAGAGATACCGCCCTTGAAAAAACTTTCCGCTTCTTACCCATTTGGGTAATGACAATTCCTATCCAACTAGTCCAGTCTATCTAAGAATTAATCAGTTCTGTTCACAAAAATCCTCCCACAACTCGTCATTAGAGTTAACCGGGAGGACTACGTGTCGCCGAAGCGGGATCCTTATTTCCGCCAAGGAAGGGCCCCGCCACGTTTCGGGCGACGCCCGCGGAGCTGATCTAGCGCTGTAAAGATCGCCCGTACGACCTGTGTGATCTTATTTGTCTCGATCCCCCCGTTGAACACGGCGTTCATCGTGGAGTGTGAGCCTACACAAAAAAAACCGGTCAGCGACTGCAATCCTGACCGGTTTGTAGGCTCACAAGGGCGGAAACGGAATGTCTCGTACCCGATGCGACCGTACGACTCACATCATAAGACATTCCGCTTCGCCAAAACAAATTGAAAATAAGTAAGAAAGTTTGGGCAAGACGGCCTCCCTCCCGGCGGTTTCCGATCTCGTCGATCTGAATTCCCCCAAACCTTCCTACATTGAATCGCTCGCTCTTCCAGTCGCAAGTTCAAGAGAACGCTGGCGAGACGATACGATTAGGTTTGATGAAAAGGAGAATTTGGTATGTTTAGATCTGTCACTGGTATCCCCAAGATAAAAATTTGGGCTTTGTTCTTGCTTGCCTGCACCTTGGTGCTAGGCACATCGGTGGGAAATGCTGCTCCAATTGTGCAGTTTTTTCAGGGCTTTGAAGTAAATAATGTCTGGGGAGACCCGGGAACCGACCCGGATCAGGTTGCAACTGGTACAGGTGGTATCACCTCCAAATCTGGTAGCTTCCACGGCTCAGCCGTTGCCGGCGACTTTACCAGATGGGGCGGCTACAATGCGACTTTCCCTGCAAACGGCTATTCCACTTCTGTCGATTTCTATCTTAATGTTGCTGGCGGTTATGCCAATGACACGCGATTTGACTGGTCATCAGCTATCAGTAACGCTGCTGGGGCCCATCGTCGCGACTTTGTAATTACCGGTGGTTTTTACAATGCCGCGAGCCCGTGCGGAAGCGGTAACAGATTCGTATTTTCGGCAAGCAATAACAGCCCCGGAAATCCATGCACGCCCGCTTTGAATCCGGTTGTTGTCACTACGAGTGGCTGGTACTCTCTCGTTCATACCTTTCTGCGGGGCTCGGGAAATGTCCTTGTAGTTAAGATGGAGCTGATCAATTCGTCGAATCAAGTCCTCGGAACTTGGTACCGGAGCGATCCAACTGATGTAATTGGCACCACGGTCGGCGGCAATCGATACGGGTGGCTCGTGACATCCGGCTTCCCGTTTTTAGCTGTAGATAACTCTCAGCGTACCGATCTTGACCCACCAACCACGAACCTAGTCGTAAGCAAGGCGGGCGATAATGGCTGGCTTTTCTATGATGACAACACAGACAAGGTAGATCCAACTTTAGGCTCATTCGTGACAGGCCCCGGCGTAACGCCGTTTGGTACTGGCAGTGCTCAGATCAGTGTTACGGGTACGGAAAGGAAAAACCTAACGACGTATCAGTTTGCCGGAACGCCACTCGCCGCTATCGAAACATTAGCTTTCAGCACCTACAATCCGTCAGCCGGAAACGGCGGCTCTGCAAATCGATCCGGTTACATCACATTCAACGTTGATTTCAATGGCAGTGATACGTTTCAGCGACGATTGAATTATGTACCAAGTCAGAACGGCACTGTCCTCCAGAATACATGGCAGGAATGGGACGCCATCAATGGCGGAAATGCTCAGTGGAGCCATTCGGGACCGACGTGGCCGGCAGGTGTCGGTGGCGGTGGCGAACCGGGAACGACCCTTAAAACTTGGAATCAGATTCTGTCGCAGTATCCGGGAATCCGCGTGCGTGTCACCGATGCGTTTTTCGGAATTCGCGTAGGTGAACCTTACAACGACGGCTACACGGAAAATATCGACGACTTTAAATTCGGCACCTCAGCCGGCACTACGGTGTTTGATTTTGATCCAGCTAGCTCTGTCACAGTGACCCCGGCCGCTGTCCCTACGGCCCTTGATAACGACTACACGCGTATCAACAATGCCGTTCAGGCCGCACCTGCGGGTTCTACGGTCACACTATCGGGAACCTTTAACTGGGTCGAACCGAACGCCGCCGCAAGTTGGGCGTTGGGTAGCGATGGACAAACAGGTACTCCCGCTCTCAGCAACGACGATTACACAATCCTCCCGCCGGCCAACCGAAACGGTATAACCATTACTGCTGCTAGTCTTGGTGCCGCAACCATCCAGGGACCTGGGGACTTGCCGACCGCGAATCTTGAAGGCGTGTTCCAGTATTTCAATGAAGGCGACAATCAGAACACCACCATTTCTAACATTCGATTCCTTGATTTCGATCTTGCGATCGCGATGTTCAACGGAGCGGGTGGAACTGACGCATACAATGGAACTAAGATACTTAACAACTTTATTCAGATCGCTCAGGATTTGAACGCCACGGCAGCTCCTGCCGATGTGAACCAGAATATAGGAATTCATTATTCCTTCGGCATCAATCAGCAGATATCTGGAAATCAGATCGTGTTTAATGGAGACGGCGTAAGCAACGGAGCGAACTTCTCAACACAGGTGGGAATGCAGTCGAACACCAGCGGCGGTGCTGCGTACGAAGGCTTGCAGATCACCAATAATGTGTTGACGGTAACAAATGCTCAAAGTGCCAATCCCCAAGTGGTAATCGGTATTTGGGAAAACGGCCATGCCCACAACAGCAATATCACAGTAAGCGGAAACAGCTTTACAAATCTGGCAGCGGGCAACAACCGGGCAACCAATTTGCAAAGGGCGTTTCGCGTTACTTCGCATTCTAATGGCCCGACCAACGTGATCTATCAAAATAACTTTGTCTCGGGTGCGAACATCGGAATGCAATGGCTTGCGGGCCAGGCTTTCGGCGGGAATAACCCGGTTGGAGTCCTTTCTAACACATTCCTAAACAATGGAACCGCAATAAATGTAGACAGTGCGGGTAGCGCTCAACTTCGATTTAATCGCATTGTTGGCAATGGCGTTGGCGTAAATAACGCTACAGCCGGAACCGTCAATACGACCGATAACTGGTGGGGTTGCAACTACGGCCCTGGATCGACTGGCGCTGGATGTGCGGGACCTGTTAACGGTACGTCAGGTCCAGTTACGACCCCTGACTGGCTGATACTTACGACATCTGCAAGCCCGACGGTTATAGGACTTGGTGATACGTCGACCGTAAGTTCACCATTCCGCCGCGTCGGCAATGTAGCACCGGCAGGTAATATCCCTAACGGCGTTCCAGTGGTATTCAGCGGAACGTTGGGAACGGTCAGCCCAACCACGGGTTCAACGAGTGGCGGTTCAGCTGGTACGACGTTCTTCACCGCAACCGCCTTCGGTTCTGGCGGAGCCACGACGACGGTGGACGGCCAGAACGTCTTTGCTCCTATCACGATCACTGCCACTTGCCCGAGCGTTTCGACCCCGGTCTTGACCTCGACAACGGCGGTATCACCGGGCGTTCCCGTGACCATCCCGGTAAATACGAGTGACCTGACAGGACGCGGAATTATATCTGCCGACTTCACGTTCACGTACAACACGTCGGTGCTCATTAATCCTCCGAGCGTTACGGTCACAGCCGGTACGGTAAGTCCGTCAGCTGTGATAACCATTAACGAGTTGACTCCTGGAACGATCATTGTTTCAGTTGTGGCTCCGGGCTCAACTCCGTTTAGCGGCCTTGGAACGATCGCGAATATCAATCTCGGCGTAACAGGAGCAGTTGGCTCTGTTTCACCGCTGACATTGACAAACTTTCGCTTCAATGGCAACACAGTTTGCTCAACCTCCGCCAGCGGAACGCTAACGGTAATTTCCGGTACTGTAACCGGCAAGGTGACGTATGAAAATACGGTTGCCGTGAACTATCCAGTTCCAAACGTCAACGTAAACGCTGCTGGTGCTCCACCTGTTTCCTCGATCACGAACGTGAACGGTGATTACTCACTGACAGGTTTTGGACCAGGCGCGTATACCGTTACTCCTGCTAAGGCGGCTCAGAGTTTCCTAACTCCTAATGGAATAGCCAGTAACGACCCCGCGTTCATCGCCCAACATGTCGTGGGTCTGATCACACTCAATTCAACTCAGCTTAGAGCGGCGAACGTAAGTGGCTTGCCAACCGTTTCGTCCTTCGATGCTGCACTCATCGCTCAGTGGCTTGTCGGAATCACAAACCCGATCAACCAGACAGGCACCTGGAAATTCACTCCGCCTTCGACTACGCCAAATACGGTAGCCGGTGGTGTGCAAAATTATCAGGCATTGCTGATGGGTGATGTTAATGGCGACTGGTTGACCGGACCTGCCGCGCGTCCGGAAGCTCAGACGGCAAATGCCGTTCGCGCTTCATTGCCGACTTCTGAGACCGCAACTGGAACTGTCAAGGTTGTACCATTCAGAATCGACAACCTAAACGGGGTTGGTGTGGGATCCTACCAGTTTGACGTGGAGTATGATCCGGCCGTGATAGAACCGACGGCGTTGGCCGCGGACATCACTGGAACCTTAAGTGAAGGGCTCTTCGCCTTCTCGAACTCTCCAATGCCAGGCCTGCTTAAGGTAGTTGTTTTCGGAGCGGTTCCAGTTAATGGGGACGGCGTTTTTGTCAACCTGAAATTCTCGGCAATCGGTAGTGCAGGAACTTCCTCACCACTGCGTATCCGTGGTTTCCGGTTTAACGACGGAAATATCCAAACGACGACGGTTGACGGGCAGATCTCAATCGCGGCATCGAGCGACGTATCGATTCGCGGTAGAGTGCTGACCCCAATGGGACAAGGTCTCAGAAACACGCGGGTGGTTTTAACGAACACCACAGGTGTCCAAACCTTCGCTATCTCAAGCTCATTCGGCCAGTTTGAATTTGGTGGACTGACCAGAGGTGAAACCTATACTGTGAGCGTTCAATCGAAACGCTTCAGATTCGCTCCTCAAGTCGTAAGTGTATCCGACAGCGTTACGGCTATGGACTTAATTGCTCAAGACTAATCGAGCAATTCCTTGTACGAGCGGGGAGAGATCCCCGCTCGTTTTCTGAAATTGGAGGTAATACTTATGTTTTCTGTACCGCGTTTGCCCTTTCATAAATGGATAGGGCGTCGTACAAACGCTGTGGCCGTGATTGGGCTCGTCCTTTTTGCGGTCTCGATTTTTTTGGGTAATTCCTATCTTGCCCCGGTCAGTGCAAGTGTCCAATCGGGCAATCGCGTTTCGGAATTGACACCTCCGTATAATCCCTTTTTAGTACCACCGATTGTCGTTACGGCCCCAACCGCGAATCAGCTAACTCCAGGCACATTTGTCGTACCTATAACGGTTAGCGATCTTACCGGTGATGGTGTATTTTCTTTTCAGTTTAACCTCGATTACAACGCAGCTGTAATAGATCCGAATGGAGCAAATTTCGGATGTTCTACGGCGGGAACTATTGCAGCAGGCATACTTCCGTTTTGTAACGTGCTGCCAGATGGGACACTGCGTGTTTCGGCTTTTGGTCAGGCGCCAATGACTGGGTCAGGCCCGATCTTAAACATAACTTTTACAACAGATGCGCTGGCGGTAGCTGGCAATGTTTCTCCACTGACATTTCAGCCCAACAGCGTCAGACTTTTCAATTCCGGTGGAGACGTTACGAATACGCCAGTTAATGGACAAATTACTTTGATCGGCGTTCCAACGCCGACACCAACGCCAACACCAACGCCGACGCCAACACCATCACCGTCCCCGACTCCGTTTGCATTGTCGATACTAAAGGCTGGAACCGGCGGCGGAACCGTTACTGGATCGCCGGGGGGCATGAATTGTGGCGGAACTTGTACCGTGTTTTATCCTGCGGGCGAGGTTGTATCACTCGCAGCAACGCCTGACCCGGGATCGGTCTTTGTCGGCTGGAGCAATTCATGTTCGGGAACTTTGCCTAATACGACCGTGACAATGGACGCGACAAAGGTATGCACAGCGACGTTTGATATAGAGCCGACACCGACTCCAACACCGACGCCAACGCCGA
>JBGSQW010000060.1:0-77672 GCA_041737885.1 Pyrinomonadaceae bacterium
AAGAAGACGATTGGGACGCTGTCATTGATACAAATCTGAAAGGAGCGTGGAATTTTTCGAAGGCAGCAGTTCGTCCGATGATGCGTAATGAAAATGGCGGCTCGATCCTGAACATTTCGTCCATCTCGGGCGTTGTCGGAATGCTCGGGCAGTCAAATTACTCCGCGTCAAAAGCCGGAATGATCGGCCTGACAAAATCGCTCGCGAAAGAGATCGCTAGCCGCAAGATCACCGTCAACGCTCTCGCCCTCGGCCTCATCGAAACCGATATGGCAAGCGAAATGAACGAAGAATACCGCGAAAAGATCCTCGCTTCGATCCCGCTTGGCCGTCTTGGGAATGTTCAGGAAGTCGCGGAGATCGTTTGTTTTCTGCTTTCACCATCGGCTGCGTACATCACAGGCCATGTAATGCACGCCGACGGCGGCGTGGCAATGTAAATGTCACTGCAATACCAAACTGAGGAGAATGCGGACGAGGCGGTGGTTTACGAACCGCCGCGGCCTTTACCGATCTACACGATCATTTTGATCGCGATGATCGCGGCAGTTTTTCTTGCCCAACTTTCGGCGGGCTTCGAGCCGTCGATAATTTCTGCGGGCTTCGATAAACCCGCATTTTTGATCGGGCATGAATATTGGCGGATGCTGACAGGTGCGGCTGTTCACGGAAGCTTGCTGCACGTTGGAATGAACTGCTACGCGTTCTACAGCTTTGGCAAGATCTTTGAAATGTTGGCAAATCGCGCTCATCTGGCGATAGTTTTCCTGCTTTCAGCTATCGGCGGCAGTGTGCTCAGCCTGATATTTGTACCCGACGGACTGTCTGTCGGAGCATCGGGCGGCATAGTCGGATTGATCGGTTATCTCGCGGTGTATGCATTTCGCCGCCGCCGATTTATCTCGGCTGAATTCAGGAAAAACCTGCTAATAAATATCGGTTTTATTCTGATATTCGGCCTCGTGCTTTTCCAGCAGATCGATAATTTCGGTCACATCGGCGGGCTTTTGACGGGAGCGGTTTATGGACTGCTGCAAATTCCGTCAGACGAAAGCGTCGATCCACGCGAGGCTGGAGGCCTTGTAGAAACATTAGGACTCGGAGCTCTCGGGATCTACGTGGCGACTTGTATCTTCAGCATTTTGGTAATCCTTCGGATAGTTTGATCTATGGCCCGCGTTCGCGTTCATCAACACGTAAATCCACTCTCGCCCTATTACAAGCAGGAGCCGGAACCAATAGACCTGCAACAGGCATTTACGGATGCCGCACGTCCGCTGCTGCTCGACATTGGCTGCGCTCGTGGGAGATTTATCTTGCGAATGGCCGCCGACCAGCCTGAGTTGAATTATCTCGGGGTGGAAATACGTGAGCCTTTGGTCGATGAGGCAAATCGATTGGCGGCTGATGCTGGCCTCACGAATTTGCATTATGTATTCTGCAACGCGATGCTCTGGCTTGAACGCCTTCTTGCTGAGATTCCCGACGGGCTCCTTAAGATCGTGACGATCCAGTTCCCTGACCCGTGGTTTAAGAACAGACACGCGAAGCGCCGTATGGTCAATCAATCGCTCGTAGCGGCAGTAGTAGCTAAACTGACTCCTGGTGGGAAAATATTCGTCCAAACAGACATAGATTTTCTCGCCGATGAGATGTTCGAGCTATTTCGCAATGCCCCCGAACTCATCGAAGAGCATGTGTCAGAAAATCCATTTCCCGTCAAAACCGAGCGCGAAAAAGCGGTAGAGGATAAAGACTTACCCATCTACCGCTCTATGTTTATCAAAAGCTGATCCGCCTGTTGCGTTACCAGCTGATCTCAACGTCGTAGGTATCAGACCCGCCACTCGGATCGAATACCTGAACGACCGCGACAAAGCCATTGTACGCCGATGGCTGCTGGAGAACAGTTACTGTTCCGCGGCCGCTACGTTTGCGAACCTTTATCGATCCTGCACGCGTAGCGAGATAACCATCTATAGAAAAATTAACATCGGAGAGACCTGTCTGGGTCATGTCGATGGATTGGACATCAGAACCGCTAATGCTGATCTGAACAGTCTGATCGACTACTCCACGCCATCTGACATTGCCTGAGCTGTAGGGCTCATCGACGGGAGCTGTTGAATTCCAGTTGATGTCCACACGGTAATCGTCGGCACCGCCTTTTTGATCGACGATCTGAATGATCGCGGTGAAGTTATTATCGCGAGATGGTTGCTGGATCACCCGAACATCGCCTCGTCCGTCTGCTCGGCGAGCCGTGACATTTGCGGCTCGTCGAGGTAACGCCCCATTCATATTCTGAGAGCTGGTCTGCACTCCGCCATTGCCACTGACATTCTCGGCGTAAATTGTATTTCCGCGAATCACAATATTCGCACGGTCATCAACCCTGCCGTTCCAATTCGCGCTTCCGTTGGCCGATCCTGGACCGGGAAAAGTTGGCGGATAGACAGGCGGATAAACCGGTGGATACGTTGGCGGGTAGGTCGGTGGATATGTAGGTGGATAAGTCGGAGGATATGTCGGGCCTGGTGGCGGCTCCGTTGGGCCGACATAAACGTCATAAGTTCGGCGGCGATTCTTATAACCGTCATCCCAACCCTTTAGCCAATACTGACTCTGGTCATACCGAAGGCCATCGGCAGCTCGTGTCTGGCCGTCATTACGACGGCGGTCTTCCTGGCCAAAATTGTAGCCGACATCGTAAGCACTTCTTTCGAGGGTCGTCCACTTAGCAGTCGCTCCGGGACGTGCGGAATTATAGCCGGCATTGTAGCCATCACGAAAATTGTTCTCGTAACGCCTTTCATATTTATTGCGATACCTCTTGTAGTCACTGGATCGATTGTTCCGAGCATCGTTTACACCATCCTGATATCCCTCGTTAAAGTAACTACAGGGAATGGCCGACATTGAGCTCGTATCGCACTGAGCTGACACCGAGATCGCACCGAGCGATACAGCAAAGGCAAGCACCAAAATTACTAAAATATTTTTCATTACGATCCTCCTGACCGAAGACATACAAACTGGCGAATCTCGCCGCGCACTGAGATGTAGATATGAACAAGATTGATGCCCTTTAGATCACTAAGGCTAATCCCAACGCTTTTCTTTCTTAAATCTTTTGACGAGCATATCCCGCCGGAGCTTTGGTAAATGGTCGATGAACAGTTTCCCGTTGCAATGGTCGGTTTCGTGAAGGAAGGCTCGAGCGGCATAGCCCTCGGCCTCGCGTTCGAACCATTCTCCATTTTCGTCTTGAGCTCGCAGGGTAGCCTTCATCGGCCTACTGACGACTGCCGGAACCTTCCCGACCGACAGACAGCCTTCCTGGCTGGATTGTTCACCTTCTGTTGCAATTATTTCGGGATTGGCAGCTATCAGCTTGATGTCTTCGCAATCCATGACAAAAAGCCTGAGATTGAGTCCGATTTGCGGTGCTGCCAAACCGACACCTTCCGCATTGTACATTGTGTCGAACATGTCCGCACAAAGATCAGCTAGTTCCTGATCAAATACCGTGACAGGTTTTCCAACCTCAGCTAGTACCGTCTCGGGATATTCCGTTATTTTTCTGACAGCCATCGTTATCTTGGAATCACGCCCGAACGCGAACTGCGGCTGAAACCACGGCTGGCGTTAAATCCTTTCTCCTCGCGGACGAGGCACTCCCAGCAAATATGTCGCGTGTCATTGGTGGGCGATAGGAACGAGTTATAGTGCACGACCTCGCTATCACATTCGGAGCATCTAACCGTTGGTTTATGCAGATCTTTTGGGTCTAAGGTGTTTATCATTGGGCTTTTTGAAATAGTTTAATTCGCCTCAATGTAAATTTCCACTCCGGGCACAATTACCCAACGCACATTGAGACTCAGCTTATGTAACCGATACTATCATCGAAGTTTATAAACCTTATATGTTTGAGTGCTGAAAAGCACCGGCATTGGATGACCTGTCTTACTGATCAAGTAGCTCGCTGAGTATGTTCTGGTGAGTTCGTCGATCTGTTCCGTGCTCAGTTTGTCATATGCGGGGTCGATCTCAGCCACTGCATTGCCAAGGTCTGAGAACTCAGCATTTCCAGTCATGTCATGAAATCGTTTACGCCACTCACCAAGACGATCGTACCTTGGGTACAGATAAGCTACGACCTGAGCACGGCGTGAATAGTACCAGATCGTCCGGCTTCGCGGGGGCGCAAGGATTACGGCATCGGACGGTGTGTTTTCGGCAACCCATTTCAAAGATCTTTGCAAGTCATCGGGTTGAGCCTGCCATGCTGAAACGGTTTCACTCACCTGTGCGATCCCTTTCTCCAGCGGGCTGAAGACCCAGAACATAGCGATCACAAACAACGCGACCAATGCCTTAAATAACTTTGACTCTAATCTAAAGGCCAAATGAAACGCCGTAAAGACAAAGAAGATCGGCGTTAGAATAGGGAACAGCCTCATCGGCATGTAGCTGAGTAGAGAATAGAGCTCAAGCCAACGGAATAGGACTCCGACCGCAAAGAACAATGATGTTGCGATCTGAAAATTGAGCAGAAATCGCAGCCCTTTGTCCTTATGTTTCCAAAGTGCAGCGACATTAAAGATCAACATCATGACCAGAACACCGATCTCTTTTCTTGAGAAAGAAAAGGGGTCAAAGTGGTACGGCATCAGTTTGGTCAAGACAAACTTCCAGTCATCAACCGACGGGGAACCTGCAACACCTTGATCTAAGATCACGGGCAGAATTCCAGGAAGGGTGAAAACGAACGTCACACCAATGACTTTCGCCAGGTCCTTTATAGGGATACGGGCCACTAAAAGCGAAAGCCCAACCGCGGGGATCGCCCACAGTCCGACTGCCGGATGAAAGCTAAACGAAAGCCCCAGCAGGACTGAAGGCACGATCACTTTTTGCTCGGCAAACTTTAATAGGGCAAACAGCAGACACGCGTACGCGATGGTCTTTGCCTCAAATGTGCCAAAGATCCACTCATTATTTGCTATCGATTGTCCGAATGCGAGCCAGAGTGTTATCGAAACGACGATCGTCCAGTAGGGTAGATCCCAACGCTTCCCGAGCCTTATGAACGCAAACAAGCAGAGAATCCAGCTAAGGATACGACCGATCCAACCAACAGTTTCTATCGCAAGAAAGTTGCCTGGAAGGCTGAAGATCGAATTGAATAGCCAGTGCTCATTGGCCGGTCGAGAAAACGACCAGTCATTGGGAAGGAAGTTTGGTTCGAGTCGCAATAGGTATGCGAATTCGTTGTTATAGGGGACGGGTTTTCCGTGAAGGGCGCAGACGATTAGAAAAAGTGCTATGAAGCACAGCCAAAACCCGGCTGACCAGTCAGACTTGTTCTGTTTCAAGGCGCTAAGCATTTGGAACTTTGAACCCAAAACTACGACAGTACCGGTGAATGTTCCGCGTTCGGTCCGGCAGCATTACGAACTTGCCTGACATGTTCGTACATATTCACGACATCGAAAGTTTTTGTGTAGGCGGCTAGAAAACCGTCCATTAGTTCGAGTTTTTTCCCTGTGCCTATGTTCATGCCAGGGAAAAACTTCAGCTCAGTTATATCTTCGCCGCTAAGAAAATCCAGTGGATGAAGAAGCAGCGAAGGCTGCACACCCGTCAGCGAACAGGCGCTGACCGCTGAACGCCAATAAGCCTTGGCCGCCAAGGCTGAAAAGCTCGAGAGGTATAGAAGATACGTCGCGTGGATCGGTGTTTTGATCAACGGAAATGTTGTAACGGGTATCTCAACAAGCGACCGGCCACCGGCCTCGATAAAGTGAGGCTTTAGAGTCTGAAATCCGTCGGAAAATTTACCAAAAAGCTTTTTAAGCTTTTCCCTTTCTTCCTCGCTCATTGATGGTGATTTAAGAAAGAAGAATGCCCGGGCGAGAGGTGCGACGTAGGTCGGCAGCGTCGAGCAATCATACTCGTAACCGCGTTCGCCCAGCACGTCAAGAACTGCCGGCGAAAGGCTGAATCCTGGCCCTCTGAAGCCGAGCGGACGTACGCCGGCTATGTCTTCGATGGCGTCTTCAGTCTTTTCAAATTCCTCTACCAGTTGATCGCGAGAATACAGGTGCAGCCATGGCTCGTGATTGTAGCTATGATTTGCGATCTCGTGGCCGGCGTCAACGATCGATCGGATCGCGTCGCGATTCTTCTCCAGAGCCGCATCCTGGCCTACCACGAAGAATGTGATCTTTAGATCTCGTTCCTTGAGAAATGAAAGAATGCGCGGAACGGCGACATCGAGATAAGACGGGAAAGTTTCCCAGCCCGCATCGCCATGCGTTTTCATGTAGGACCACTGATTGTCGAGGTCGAGCGAAAGGCTCGCAATTTGTTTCATACCACCCTGCTTTTAGGCTGTTTTGAATTCCTGCTCGTAGAATTTTTCAGCGAGCTGAACCGTTTCGTTGATATTCAGCGTACCGTTTACAATGTGGGAAGAATTGACGATATAAACACCCTCGACCGAGGAACGCATGTCCGCGAGGCCCTCATGATACCGGACGACCGGGATAGGAAATACCTGGCGAACCTTTGAGACTTTGAAAGCCACGACGTCCTTTCTGCGGAAGTGGGGATACATTCTCTCAAGGCCGTTCAGAAAGTAGTTTTCGATCTCCTCATCTGTTTTGTCGAATAGTGGATCATCCGGGGCGATGTATCGCGGCAGATAGACCATTGCATTGCCGTCAAATTCTTTCTTATCAACGATGGCTGACATCTCGATGATCCCTGTAAATGGGGTGTCGTCGGTGATATTCGTCACGTAGTATTTCGATAGAGAGCAGCGCATCATAACGGAAGCGCATACGATGCCCTGATACCGAATGCTCTTTAGCATTGTGCGTTCTTTCGGATCGAGCTGCGGCAACATTTTCTCGGCCGTATTAGACGGGCAGGTCATTATCACCTTGTCAAAATAAGTGGACGTCAATTCATCCGGAAAATCGACCACCTTGCTCGAACCGAGTGATGGCTCCGACAAAAACGCTCCCGAAAATCCCGCGGCGACTGCGGTGCCTGCCTGAAAGGCTGCGTACTTGGTTTTCTGGCTGGCAACCATCGGCTTGACATCCTTATGCCTTCTGGCGGCGGCGGTGCTTACCTTCATCTTCCCGCTCTCGAGTCGTTCGATGCTTTCAACCTTAGAGTTAAGCCGGATCTCCACACCTTTTTCGATCAGGACATCGCTAAATCTTCCCAGGACCTTTCCGTATCCACCCTCTACATACCCAAACATCTCGCGCTTCATGCCCGAGCGGCGAGCCGAGTACATTCGCTGGATGGAAGCCCAAATGAACGATGCAGCTGTTTCCTTATATGCTTCGCCAAGCTTTGCTTTCAAGAGAGGCTTCCACATTTTTTCGAATGTTTTGCGTCCCGACAGCTTGGTCAGCCATTTTTCAACACTCAGCTTTTCCAGGCGTTTCCAGTCTTTTACCTTGGACGCATAAAATATCGTCGCACCGAGTCGCAGCTTGCTGATCAGATCAAGGGCAGGGAAAGTCAGGAATTCTTTCGTATCGGACATTGAAAGCAATTCCCCATCGGTGTAGAAACCGGTTTTTGTTTCCACCCATTTTAGGTCATCGCCGAGGCCTATCTCTTCGATGATATTTCTCGTAAATCGGTCGGATGCCAGCACTACGTGATAGTGGCGATCCCAAATGATGTTATTGATCTCCCAGACTGACGCCAGGCCGCCGATCTCTGCTGCCGATTCAAAAAGGGTGACACGATGGCCTTCATCAGCCAGTCTCATGGCTAATGTCATTCCGAGAAAACCTGATCCAACGATGGCAATATTTTCTTTCATACAATATTGGGTGGCGTAGCAACTGATGGCGTAGGTTCATAACCTATGCCGTCGAGACCTTGAAACTCGAAACGTCTGAGACGAGATCCGATTATTTTGAGGTCTCTTCCGAAGCTGTTGTTAGCCCCGCTGGTGATAGAGAAGGTCGAATGGGCGTGGATTTCCCGAAGAAGCGCAACATTGTTAGCCGCGACATTAATTTTACCGTTCCGCCGATGGTTTTCAGCGTTTTCATCTTGGAAGCACCGAAAAGACGTACTGCCAGGACAGTGGGGAATTCGACTATTTTGCCGCCCTTAAGATCGAGCAGGCCGAGCATTTCGGGAACGCCGTGAAAGCCGGATTCCTGCGGCTCGATATCGACCATCGCACTCCGACGCATCACACGGAAACAGGCGGTGTACGAAGCGATCTTGGTCTGTAATATGAGGCGGAACAAGACCGACGCTCCTTTTGACAGCAGCAGACGCCATCCTGGAACGTTCTGGACAGCTCCGTCCTTGTGATATGGAGAAGCCTGCACAAGATCAACGCCCTCGGTGAGCATTGGTATCATATTGACGAGCTCGTGCGGGTCGAATGTGCAGTCGCAGTCGATCGAGCAAACGATCTCAGTTCGGGCCGCCCGAATGCCGGTGATTATAGCGCCGGCAACTCCTTTATTGACCTCGTGCTTAACAACCTGCACATCATCGCGGCCGCCGAAGAGCGAATCGATAACGGCAATCGTGTTGTCCTGGCTCTTGTCATCGACAAAAACCAGGTTCGAGGTGTAACCAATACCCTGCAGCTGATTCTCGACCGACGCGAGCGTTTTTGCGAGGTACGGCATTGATTCCTGCTCGTTGTAGCATGGGATCACGATCGAGACCGGAGTTAGCGATTCACGGTTGACGCTTTTAGTGATCGTGCTAGCAGCCACGTCTGTCTCGCGTGCGGCGATCTGCACTGTTTCGCGTTCAATGCCCAGATGCTCGGCTATGCCCGTGCATTTGTATAACGCCAGATTTTCGTGCAGGATCCATTCCATTTTATCGAGTTTTCGATAGTGACGGATGCGGTTCATGGACGATGCTGCCGAGATGCGCGGTTGTTCGGGATCGAGTTCCCAAACGTGGAAATAAAACGTAAACGGATCGTCGTGTTTTGTGTGCCAGCCCTTAACTGCCTTACGCATCAGCGTATAGGGCAATTGGCGGAAATAGTTTCCGCCCGATATCGGCAGCAGTCCGACACCCAGGTCAGTGGTCGGATATGGGAATTCCCAGATCTTTTTGTCATCAACCTCGATCTCATGAGCGACACGTTTCGTTTTGTCGGTCTTTGAGGTAGGCAAAAATGAAGCGTCGTAGGCGAAGCCTTCCTCCGCAAGGGTTTTCAGGATCCACTCGCTCTGGTCAAAAGCCAGCTTTTCTGCGGCACGAAATCCGACGACCTTTTGGCCACAGGCACGTTCGATGGCCTCATTTGAGCGGCGAAGGTCTTCCCGGAATTCGTCGGGTGTCAGGTTTTTTGCGCTTCTGTGATAGAAGCCGCGGCTCGCTACTTCATGGCCGCGAGCTACTATTTCGCGAACAAGATCGGGGTTGAGGTCAGCGATCCAACCAAGCACAAAGAATGTTCCCTTGGTATCGTAACGGTCGAGCAGGTCGAGTGTTTTCAGCGTGTTCTGCTCATAACGCGGTTCGAAATTCTCCCAGTTTCTCTGCTGGATGAGCGTTTCGAAAGCACCCACGTGAAAGTAGTCTTCAACGAGGATGGTCAGGATATTCTGGTTTTTGGATTTAGCACTCATAAATAGGGGCTAAAAGAGGTTGCTTTGCAGGGCTTTGTTGCTAATCGCTTTGGATGCCAGCTTTTCCTCGATGATCTTTACGATCCTTGAGGCGGCTTTGCCGTCACCGAAGGGATTTGCAACCTCTTTTACTGATTTTATCCATGTCTCCACGGAGTAATTTTCTTCAAGAAGTTGTTTCAATGCTCCGGGGCTGCTACCTACCAGTTTCGAGACGCCGGCCCTTATTGCTTCTGGGCGTTCGGTGTTTTCGCGAATGACTAAAAGTGGTTTGCCAAGGCTCGGAGCTTCCTCTTGAACGCCGCCTGAATCTGATACGATCAGCCAGGTGGCCTTCATGATAGCTAGAAAGTCTGAATAGTCGAGCGGTTCCAAAAGGTGGATACGATCGTGCCCACCGAGGAACTCTTTGGCAACGGATTTTACGTTCGGATTCGGGTGAACCGGAAAGAAAAGGCATACGTCAGGCCGCTTTGCTACAAAATCGGACAATACCTTGAGATTCGCCGTCATCGCCGATCCAAAACTCTCTCGCCGATGAGTCGTTAGCAGGATCCGTTTTTGTCCTTCCGTTTTCTTGATTATCTGAGCGATCTCCGGGCTTGGTTTGAGATTCTTGAGCATATACTTCAAGGAATCAACAACCGGGTTACCGGTGACGAAAACCTTTTCACTCGGCACATTCTCGGTCATCAGATTTCGACGATTTTTCTCGGTCGCGGCGAAATGGAACGAGGCGATCTGCGATACTACCCTTCGATTCATCTCCTCGGGAAACGGGCTCATCAGGTTGCCTGATCGCAAACCGGCTTCGACGTGGCCAACCGGGATCCTGCGATTAAATCCCGCAAGAGCACCGGCAAGAGCGGTGGTCGTATCACCCTGAACCAGAATGAGATCGGGTTGTTCGGCGTCGAGGATCTTATCGAGTTTTGCCATGACGCGGGAACAGACCTCGTTCAAGGACTGATTTCGCCGCATGATGCTTAGATCGAAGTCAACATCAACCTTTAGGGCCTCAAGAAACGGTTTGAGGATCTGCTTATGCTGACTCGATGAGACCACGATCGTTTGAAAGAATTTCTTTCTCAGTTCGTGAACAACAGGGGCAAGCTTGATCGCCTCGGGCCGGGTACCGAATAAAACTAATACCTTCATACGCCAGTCAACAACACCGCGCAGTTTCCTATTTGTGCCAGGAGCCACGTTATCGAACATATGCATTTTGTAGTCAGAAAACACAGGGGAAATCCCGTGCTAATATATACTTAAACATTCTTGCATTCCTTTTTGCAATGATTTTTTTATGAGGCTGTTTTTGTTTCCGCTACTTTTACTGCTTAGTTTTCTGAAAGTTAGCGGCCAGCAACCGACCCCGACACCGCTTCCGATCCGAGAAGAAGTTACGGTCACAACCAGCCGCATCGAGACGAAGATCGGCGAAACTCCGGCCAGCATTTTTACGCTATCGCGTGTCGATATCGGCTCGGCCGCAGCTCCGACGATCGACGATATGTTGAGGCAATCGGTTGGTTTCTCGATCTTTCGAAGGTCGAGCAGCCGCAATGCCAACCCGACAACACAAGGCGTCAGCCTGCGTGGTGTCGGGGCGAGCGGGGCGAGCCGGTCGGGCGTATTTTTCGACGGCGTTCCGCTGAATGACCCATTCGGCGGCTGGGTGCAATGGAATCGTGTTTCGCCCACAGCCATCGAAAACGTCGAGATACTTCGCGGCGGAGCCTCGAGCCTGTATGGAGAATCGAGCCTGAGCGGGGCCATCAACATACTGCCTAGGCAAGCTGATGATAGATTTACCGTCTCGGCTGACGTCTTCGGCGGAACGCAAGGGACTGTTTCAGGTTCTACATTCATAGGCTCAAAACTGAATAAATGGCTGATCGATCTGAACGCGGCCAGCTATCAGACGAAGGGTTTCCGCATCGTCGATGAAGATGTGCGCGGGCCGGTAGATGTTTTTGCCGGTGTTCGCAGCTCAAATTTCTCATCGCGTATAGCTCGCTCGTTTTCCGAAAAGGCATCCATATTTTTCCGGCCTTCATATTTTGGCGAGGTGCGTACCAATGGAACGGGCCTGCAAACCAATCGAACTCACATTCGCCAGATCGCCGCCGGCGGCGACATTTCTGCCGCCGAAGCCGTAACCATCAGGTGGCGGGTATTTGCGGGCGATCAGGTTTACGATCAGATATTTTCGGTCGTAAACGGTGACCGCACGTCGGAATCGCTCAATCGGATCCAGCGCGTTCCGGCCCAGTCCGGCGGCGTTTCGATGCAGGCTACGTCGGTCTATCGTAACCATACTTTCCTCGCCGGGATCGACCTGCGAAATGTACGCGGGGCAAGCGATGAAAGCGTTTTCGCGGGCGGCATAAATACCTCGTGGATCGGCTCGGGCGGACGACAGCTGACGACCGGAATATTTGCACAGGACTTTGTAAAACTCGGCTCGCGAGCAGTATTTGCCGCGAGCATTCGCTATGATCGCTGGAGCAACTACGACGCTCTCAGCTCGACCCGAACCATCTCGACGAATGCAGTTGCGACGACCGTTTTTCCTGCCCGGTTTGATGATTCGATCAGCCCGCAGATCTCATTGCTCTACAATCTGTCAGACCGGTATTCGCTGTACGCAAATGCCTCTCGAAGCTTTCGATCGCCAACCTTGAACGAGCTCTATCGAGCATTTCGAGTCGGGAATGTTCTCACGACGGCGAATGAGAACCTTAAGGCCGAGCGTGCCGATAACTTCGAGGGCGGTTTAGTTTTCAAAGAGCGGCGGATTTCGGTCCGCGGTAATTTTTTCTGGACGCGGATCGATGAACCGATAGCAAACGTCACCATCTCATCAACCCCGAACCTGATAACCCGCCAGCGGCAGAATGCGGGTGAAACGCGATCCGTCGGGCTTGAGATCGAGGGCGAAGTTCGGATCGGGCGTATCGATCTCACGGCCGGATATCTTTTCGCCGACCCGGTCGTTACGACTTTTCCCTCAAACCCCGTGCTGATCGGCCTTCGGATACCGCAGGTTGCCAGGCATCAGGCAACATTTCAGGCGAGATATGCTCAGCGGCGTTGGGAACTCGCGATTCAGGGCAGAGCGTCGGGTGAGCAATTCGATGACGATCTGAACACGTTCCGGCTCGAGCCATTTGGCCAGATCGATGTTTTTGCAGCACGAAAGCTCGGCGAACGGCTGAAGATATATGCGGCGGTCGAGAATATCCTGAATTCGAGATATTCCGTGGGTCGAACGCCGATCAGAACCCTGAGTTCACCCGCCAATCTGCGTGTGGGCTTTCGTTGGAACTAAGGAACCAGTGAGATCGTAACGGTTTGGTTCCCTGGGACTGGTTCCCTCAGCAAAAAAGGCTGTCTTTTCAGACAGCCTTTTGAAAGTTTCTTTATTCCGGCGGGCCCGAACAGCCCTCGCCCATCAGGGCCGGTTGCTTGACGCTGAGGATCGGATAATTCTCAGCCTCTTTATTTTTCTCGAGCCAGTCGAGATATTCCTCGGGAACCGACATGTCGGAAAAGATCGCCTCGACCGGGCATTCCGGCAGGCAGGCGTCGCAATCGATGCAGGCATCGGGGTTGATCAAGAGCCGGTCGGGCGTTTCGTGAAAAGCCTCGACCGGGCAAACGGCCGCACAGTCGGTGTATTTACAGTTGACGCAAGGTGTTGTGACGATATAGGTCATAATTTAGTTTATCGAGTTTGTAGAGTTTTGGAGTTTGGAGAGTTAAAGATCTATGACTTAACTAACTCTATAAACCCTACAAACTAACCGTGAATCCAATCTAAAACCGTAATATCCTTAGCCGAACTTGTCAAATCAGGTGAGACAAGTGGTAAAATGCCCTCAAATAGCGGTGAAAACCGTATCTCTTCTTTACAAGGATCTCTAATGAAAAACATCAAAGCTGAACGCGATCTGTCGTTGGACTTTTTGCGCGTTACCGAGGCCGCCGCTATCGAATCTGCCAAGACGATGGGCCAGGGCGACCGTAAATATTCTGACCACGTCGCTGTCGAAGCAATGCGCGAGGTCATGGACACCGTTCCGATGCGTGGCCGTATCGTCATCGGCGAAGGCGAACGTGACGAGGCACCGATGCTCTACATCGGCGAGGAAGTCGGCGGCGGAATGTTCTCCGACGAAGCCCGCTCCGAATTCCCTGAGGTTGACATCGCCGTTGACCCGCTCGAAGGAACCAATCTCTGCGCTCTCGGCGCCAATAACGCCATTGCCGTTCTCGCGGCTGCCGAACGCGGCGGTTTGCTCAATGCGCCCGATCTTTACATGGACAAGATCGTCGTCGGCCCTTCGTGCCGCGGTGCGGTCGATATCGACGCCCCCGTCACTGAGAATCTCAAGAACATCGCCCGCCGTCTGGGACGCGATGTCGATGATCTGACGGTTATGTGCCTCGACCGTTCGCGTCACAAAGCTCTGGTTGACGAGGTGCGTGCTGCCGGGGCCCGCATTCGCCTGATCTCTGACGGCGACCTTTCTGCGGGAATCTCCGCCGCAGTTGCCGGAACCAATATTCACGCTCTGATGGGAATCGGCGGAGCACCGGAAGGCGTCATCACCGCTGCCGCGATGAAATGTCTGAATGGCGAGATACAGGCAAAACTCGTCTGGGATCCGTCGCGTCTCGGCGTCGATAAATCGAAGGTCCCTGAGGCGTCCGTCGTCATGAAACGCCTCAACGAAATGGGCATCACCGACCCGAACAAGGTCTATGACACCAATGACCTCGCCCCCGGCAAAAAGATCATCTTCGCCGCCACCGGAGTCACTGACGGTGCCCTGCTTCGCGGTGTGAGATTTTTCGGTGCGGGTAAACGTACTCATTCGGTTGTGATGACCTCAGATTCTAAAAACATCCGCTTCGTCGACACCGTCCACGTCGAAGGCGGCCCGGATGCGGTGATCCGATTCTAAGTAATTTGCAGAAGCCCGCACGAAGTAAGGGCTCCCTCTATGTTACTCAACAATATCCAAGGGTGAATTCTTGTTACAAAACGGTCCTTGGTAACATCCTGCTTGAATATTTTCCACGAGAGCCCTTACTTCGTGCGGGCTTCCGCATTTTTGATCCATGTCCGAACCTGCCGAAAACTACATTCCTCTACCCATCCAAGCCGTGATGCGTCGTCAGGCTTGGCGGGCTTGGGCGGTGGGGCTTGCGGTGGTTTTTGTCTGGGCATTTTTGGCTGTTCTCGATCCGCTTGCCAAGTCATCCGGTTTTGGTTCCCTGGGAAATTCGCTTCACAGTTTTTTTCACTACATCTGTCATCAGATACCCGAACGATCGTTTTTTATTGCGGGTGAACAGTTCGGAGTATGCTCGCGATGTTTTGGTGTTTACTTCGGGCTGTTTCTCGGGTTTGCGATCTACCCGTTATGGCGCCGTGTTGAGGAGGTCGAGCCGCTTGCCAGATTTTGGCTCTTTCTCTCGATGATCCCGATCGGCATCGATTGGTCCCTGACGGTTTTCGGCATCTGGGAAAATACCCAACTGTCACGCGTCACCACCGGGCTGATCCTCGGCGTCGCCTGTGCCACCTACATCGTCCCTGCGGTCGTTGAGGTAACACGCAACCTCTCCCATCGTTGGCGGAATTAGTGGTTCCCTGAAAATAGTTGGTTCCCTGATAATTCATTTGCAAAGATCGAGAAGATGAACATCGTTCTGAAGCTCCGGAGGAGCGGCCTGTTTGTAGAATCGGAATTTCCATATGGTTCCTTAGCCCCAGCGGGGCGGCTTGGCGCGGTGGTGGAGGTCGCTCCTACGGAGCTTTGATCCTTTATTGGAATTCGGTTTCTACAGACAGGCTGTGCTCCTAGCGGAGCTGGGAGCCGACGTATTGGGGCGGATGTTGGTTCCCTGGGTTTCAAAGATCTGGGTTTCGGATTTTCGCTCTTAGCTCCACAGGAGCGTCCTGTTTGTAGAATCCGCGATGATTTTTTGGTTCCCTAGCCCCGTTAGGGGCGACATGTTTGTAGAAACGGGACATTTCTTTTTGGTTCCCTAGCCCCAGCGGGGCGGCCTTTGGTGCGGTGGTGGAGGTCGCTCCTACGGAGCTTGATCGTTGATGTTGTATCGTTGCTATAAACATGCCGCTCCTAGCGGAGCTTAGAACCGTGGCTCGGTGGAACTTGGTTCCGTGGATCTGGTTCCGCGAATTGTTTCCGTGAATTTGGTTCCTTGGGAAATGTTTTCCGCGGGAAATGTATCCGTGGATCTGGTTCCATTGAAAATTAGCTGGTTCCCTGGATTGTCAAAGATCTAGATTCATCTGTTCGGTATCGGCGGGCGTGCTCCTGATTCTTGTCTTGCGGGTGAGCCGCGTGCCGTGTTCGAACTTGGTCGCGAGCAGTGTGAAAAAATGCCGATCCGTCGTGCATATATTTCACGGGTTAGTTTTTCGATGAATTCGTCATCGATGAACTCGATAATGTAAGACGGAACCATGCCGTCGAGGGTCAGGTCATAGAACGTGCAATTTACTTCCTCTGGTACGTCTGAGAGATGTACAAACAAGCGGTAGGGTCGATCTTGGTTGTAACGGCTCTCGACCAGCAGGTCGCACACTCGCTCGACAAATGCCAGCTTTTTGTCGGGTTCGATAGATCTGAGGTCAAGTTTGATCGGATTTGGATGGTTTCGGCATACGGTGCATTCGTTCATGTCTCGAACTTACCCGAAAAAGGCGATGATCCGTGATAGCAGATTTCGCAGAATGACATAGTTTGCTCAAAATGACACAGAATGCTCAAAATGACATAGTTTTCCCAAAACGCGGGTTTTCGGCGGCGAAGGCGAACTTTTATTGACTATCGCACGTAAATAAGAGCAAGATAATAGAGTCAAATAAATATGGGTTTTACAAAGGAAAATGCTGCGACGCGTGCAAAAGATGACCTCGCAAAACGTTTAAAGATAGACGCCGATGAGATCGTCGAAAAGAGCATTTCCGACAAGGAATTCCCTGATATGTCGCTCGGGGCTCCGGCAGCCGGTGAATTTGCCGCACAGATGATCGCCTATGGCTGGATCATCAAGCTCGAGGCCGTGGGCAAAACGTACGAATACAGGGCGGACAAATACCAGATCCGCCTGGTGGGCTTTAGTGGCGAAAATCACGTCGTAGTGTAAACATCGCGGAAAATAAGTTAGGAGCAGTACCATGAATCGCAATAATATCTGGATACACGTTGGGATCGCAGTTGTTTTGATCACGCTCGCCGGGGTTCTCGGACAGATCAGCCGGTGGAAATCGAGCCTGAGACAAGCGTCGCCGGTAGTAAAGACCGACAAAGGAATCAGCGGCTTGTCGGTTGGCAAAGGTGTCGCTCCGCGTCATGATCCCGAGGTTTTGGTGCGATTCAAGCCCGGTGTCTCGATGGATAAGATCCGAAGCATCGCTTCGGTAAATAACGATTCGCTGGCAGATGAGATCGAGTCCGTTCGCGGGCTAACGGTAATCGATGACCTCGATAACGCCGATGCCGCTGCGGTCGCTCGTCAGTATTCAGCGATGAGCGAATTTGTCGAGTATGCCGAGATCAACCCGACGATCAAACTTAGCGAGCCGGAACAGAGCCCGTCGACAACGCAGGCATTTGAACGTCCGCTTGCCGCCGATGCTCCGAACGATCCGCTTTTTGGCGATCAGTGGGCACTTAACAATACCGGCCAGGATGGCGGTAAAAAGCGTGCTGACCTCGATGCTCTAAATGCGTGGGCGAATACGAAGGGAAGTGAGGAAGTTGTCGTCGCGGTGCTCGATACCGGTGTCGATTATAAACACGGCGATCTCATGGGCAACATGTGGACGCTCCCAGCTGGTTTGAGTCAGTACTTCGATGACGAACTCGGTAAATTCGACGACCTTCATGGGTTCGATGGAACGAATAACGAAGATACTAATCTTTCTGTTCGTGGCGTAGGCAGTGGTGGCATTCTCGCATCAGATCCGATGGACGACAACGGCCACGGTACGCACTGTGCAGGGATCATTGGTGCTGAGGGCGATAATGGAATTGGCATTTCGGGGATAAATCAGAAAGTTCAGATCATGCCTTTGAAGTTCTTGGGCCGCTCGGGTTCTGGCTCGACGAATGACGCTATCGAGGCGATCAACTATGCGATCCAGCGTAAGAAAGACGGCGTAAACCTTCGCATCATCTCGGCAAGCTGGGGTTCGACGGCACGTTCGCAGGCTTTGGAAGACGTTATTAAGGCAGCAGGCGATGCGGGAATTCTGTTCATCGCAGCCGCCGGTAACGACGGTTCGAACAACGACAGCCGTCCGCATTACCCTTCGAATTACAACCTGCCAAACGTCATCAGCGTCGCGGCTCTCGACCGTAACGATCAGCTCGCGAGCTTTTCAAACTTTGGCGTAAAGACCGTTCACATCGCCGCTCCGGGCAAAGAGATCGTCTCGACCTGGCTCGGCGACAATTTCCGCGAGGCTTCGGGAACATCGATGGCAACGCCTTATGTTTCCGGTATCGCGGCCTTGATAGTCGCCAGCGACCCGACCATCTCGATGGCTGATCTGCGTAAGAAACTGTTGGGTTCAGCCGATGAACTGGATGCGCTAAAAGGCAAAGTCGCAACCGGCGGCCGAGTTTGTGCCGCAAATGCAATGGGGAATGTGGTGAAGAAGCATTCGCATCAGTAGGTAGACAGTAGGCAGTAGAAGAGACCGTCTCATCAGCCTAGGGCTTTAATTCAGAACAAGAATAGAACGCGGATAAAACGGATTTAGCGGATTTACACAGATTAACTAATCATATCTGTGTAAATCCGTCCAATCCGTTTTATCCGCGTTCTATTTTCCATTCATATAATCGACTCAACGTTATGGAGCAACCATAGCCCACATCGTCACCCGCTTTCGTACAAAATTGGTCCAACTACGAGCGAAAGCTCTGTAAACACTGCCCTTCATCGCTTTGGCACGGGCTTTGCCATAGGTAATATCGAGCAATGTCGAAGTCATTGCCTAGTTTTACAATAAGGGAGAAAAACGATGAACAGATTTAAGAATTGGATAGCAGTAGGAGCATTTTCACTCTTGGTATTGGGCATACCGGCGGTTGCTTCGGCACAGTGGGGCGGCGGACAGTATGATCCGAACCGTAGAAACAACGATCCTTATGACCGCAACGGCGGCTATAACAACGGCCAATACGGCAGCGTCAACGGCAGCGTTCGCAACCTCAAGCAGAGGACGCGTGACTTCACCCGTCAGCTCGACCGCGATCTCGACCGCAGCCGTATCAATGGCACACGTCGTGAAGATCAGATCAATCAGGTCGCCGACCGTTTCAAAGATGCGGTGAACGATCTCGATAACAACTATTACAACAACAACCGCGGCTATAACCGCAACGATAACGAAATGAGACGCGTCTTTGACTTCGCTGCTCAGCTCGAACGTGCGATGCCGAGAGCACAGGTCAGCTCACAGACCCGCAGTCTTTGGTCATCGATCCGTAACGAACTGCAGGCTATCAGCCGAGGTTACAATACCTATAATAACGGCAACACCGGCTGGGGCAACGGCAACGGCCGAAACAATGGCACCTGGGGAAACACACGAGGCAATCGCCAGGGTTTGCCAAGCTGGTGGCCTTTCTAAGGACTTAGTAATTCACAATGTCTTGCAGCCCGCGTTCGAAAGGACGCGGGCATTTTTTTGCGGAAGCCAGCACGAAGTAAGGGCTCTTTCGAGTTGGAAACGCTTGACAGGATCGTGGCCGTTCCAGCCACTAACGGAGCCCTTACTTCGTGCGGGCTTCTGCATTCGGGTAGAATAGTTTCGTGCCCGGAACTCTCTATCTAGTCGCGACGCCCATCGGCAACCTGCAGGACATCACTCTGCGGGCTCTCGAGACCCTGCGAACGGTTGACCTGATCGCCTGCGAAGATACGCGGCATACGCGGAATCTGCTCAACCATTTCCGCATCTCCAACAAAACAGTCAGCTATCACGAACACAACGAACAAGAACGCGCTGAGGAATTCGTAGATCGCCTCGTCGCCGGTGAAAACATCGCCATCGTTTCCGACGCCGGCACGCCGGGCATTTGCGATCCGGGATTCAGGATCGTTCAGCGAGCGAGCGAGATCGGGGCTGCGGTCATCCCGATCCCCGGAGCCGCCGCGTTTGTCAGCGGTGTGATCGTGTCGGGTCTGCCGACGGATGCGTTGTTCTTTGGCGGATTTCTGCCGTCGAAGAAAGGCGAACGGCGGAAGCGGCTCGAGGAAGCTAAAGACATTCCCGCGACGCTGCTCTTTTATGAAGCTCCGCACCGTCTCGCGGCGTCGATCGGCGATTGTCTCGCGGTTCTCGGCGATCGGAAGGCGTCAGTCTCTCGCGAACTAACGAAAATGCACGAGGAAACCATTCGCGGAACGCTCTCATTCCTGTTCGAACATTTTCAAAAAACCAAGGTGAAAGGCGAGATCGTCATCTCCATCGATCGTGCCGGCGACGATCTCGGGTCGGGTAGATCTGAGACCTCGATCGAGGAAATCGTTCGAGCCTACGAACTCGACGGCCTCGACCACAAAGCAGCCCTAAAAAAAGCCGCAAAAGACCTCGGCATTAGCAAATCCGAAGCGTATCGGATGCTACTGCCGAAATAAGTACCTGCATTGGCGACTATTATTTAGTAAGACTGCGAAAGATGTGATTGAAACAGTAAGGGCTCCGCCTGTGATAGACGGAGCCCTTACTTCGTGCGAGCTTCTACACCCGTTTTTCTCTAATTACCGCTGGGTCAATTCAGGCGGCAGCTGTTTGTCGATCTTTGGCCTTTCTTTGAGGTCTGAGAGTTCCCACATGGTCAGGAAGATCGTGCGGGCGATCTTTTCCATCTTGGCATAGTCGATCTTATCAGGATGATCGGTCGCCTGGTGATAATCTTCGTGGACACCGGTAAACCAGAACGAGATCGGGATGCCGTTCACAGCATAGTGGAAATGATCTGAACGGAAGAAGAAGCGATTTGTGTCCTTCGGATCGTCGTACTTGTAATCGTAACCGACCTTCAGGTACGCATCGTTCGTGCCTTTAGTGATCGCTCCGAGGGTGGACGACATCATTTCCGAACCGATGACGTAAACGCCGTTCTCGTCTGCGAGATCTTTATTCTTAGGATTTGTGTCGCCTGCTTTTCGGCTGCGGCCGATCATGTCGATGTTGAGCTGGGCGATGACGTTTTTGATGTTGACCGTCGGGAATTTGTTGAAATACTCAGCTCCCCACAATCCCTTTTCTTCGCCGGTGTGCCAGACGAGCAGGATCGAACGCTTCGGACGTGTTTTCGCCTTGGCTAGGGCTTCGGCAATCGAAAGAACCGCAACCGTGCCTGAACCATCGTCATCAGCACCGTTCCAGATCTTGTCCGGGCCGGGAGCGTTCTGATTAGTTCCGACGTGATCGTAGTGAGCACCAATGGCGACCATTTCGCTCTTGAGAGTTGGATCGCTGCCTTCCCATAGGGCGACGACGTTCTGCGTGTACTGCATTTCCTGCTTGGTAGCGATGGTTAGGTCGAGGACCTTGCCCGAAGCCAGCTCGAAGGAATTGCTGTAACCATTCAGCGGGTTTCCGGCCTCGCCCTTGAAG
Organism: Pyrinomonadaceae bacterium; assembly: GCA_041737885.1. Lineage (GTDB taxonomy): Bacteria > Acidobacteriota > Blastocatellia > Pyrinomonadales > Pyrinomonadaceae > OLB17. Next base: position 21,337 of record JBGSQW010000060.1, read on the forward strand.
ATCGCATTTGTGAGCTTTGGCGAGGCGAAAATAACGGTCGGAGCCGGTCCGCCCTGCGGCGTCGTGGCTGGCACTGCCGGAACGAGTTTGTCGACAACCATGCGGCTGCGGCCAAAGTTTGCGGTGATCGCACCCCAGTTTTCCTGAAGGAATTTTGATGGAAGAACGATAAGGCCGGCTGCACCGTTTGCTCTCGCATAGGTTGCAGCGTCAGCCCAGTCAGTACCGCGTCCCGCGTTTGGCAGATCGGCCTGTGTAACGCCGGCTGGCATAGGCACGAGCCCGCGGCCGCCGATCGGGCCTTCACCTAGGACTGCGATAAGCTTGCCTTTGACGTCGATGCCGGCGTACGGGTTCATGTTCTTGGATTTGATCATCCAACCGTTTCCGGCGAAGACGATAGGGGCCGAAATGTTGCCCGAACCCGAAGCCCGAGCGACGTCTTCACCATAGGCAAACGTCTCACCGCCGACCTTGACGGATGTCGCTGACGGATCGACAGCATCACGGCGAAGGGCGATCTTTTGGAAAAACGTTCCATTGTCGCCTGCGCCCTTGAATCCCCATCTTTCGAGGTTCATCTTGAGAAACTCAGCGGTTACGTCGAGCCCGTAGGATGGCGTATCACGGCCGCCCATGGCGTCCGAGGCAACGAAATATAGATAATTGCTAAGCTGCGCGGCCGTAATTTCTTCGGCCATTTTTTTCTCCGCCGGCGTAATCTTTACGGCAGGAGCCTGAGCAAGCCCGACCGAGGGCAGCAAAAGAGCCAAGCCCAGGAATCCGGCGATCAAATTCTTCTTCATTATTTTCTCCAGCAAAATTGTAGTGTGTATATCAACTGATATGTTACGCACATAATAACATTTTGTTTCAGTTGAGGTTCTTGAGCCATGGGGTGAGGTCAACGCTCCATATATTTCTCGAGCGAGCGTTCGAATCTTTGATGCGTTTCATGGCGTCGGCGTAGGTTTCCTTATTTTTGGGGAAGGTGACATCAACGAATGATGAGCGGCCGGTGGTGTAATAAAGCGTTTTGCCATCGGGGGCGAGGCTCGGGGCGTTTTCGCCCGCGTTCGTGCTGACTTTGTCGCCGAGCGGCACCGGCGGCTGCCAATTGCCATTAGCATCCTTGAACGAGATAAATAGATTTGCGATCGAGACCGCTCCGGGACGATTGGATGCTAAGACGACAAAGCGTTCCTGCGGGTCGATCGCCGGATCCATATCGTTTAGTTTGTTGTCGGCGAATGAAACTCTCTCGGGGGCCTCGTACTTTCCGTCTTTGTAAATGGAACGAAAGATCTTGTAGCCGACGACCGGCTCTTTGCTTGGGTACCGAGCTGAGAAATAGAGATTGCCGTTTGCGGCGACCGACGGATTGTAGAGCTCCGCCGTATCGTTTACTGGCCCGTCAACGCGGATCGGATCGGACCAGCCTTTGTCGGTTTTGTCACAATACCAGACGTTGGCACCGGGGAATTTCCTGCCGTTCGATTCTGCCATTAACGGTGAGCCACCGGCAGTTGCCGGACGGTTCGAAACGAAAAATATCCGCTTGCCACCCGGGCTGACATGCGGTTCGGAATCGCGCCAGACGCCTGAGAACGAGGCAACGTCGGGCTGCGACCATTTGCCGTTCTTTTGGACAGAAAACATGATCGTGTTATCCGAAAACCGATTGTCGGAACGGGTGAAATAGACGGTTTTTCCATCAGGTGTGAAGGTCGCTGTCGTTTCCATCATGTCGGTCGAGACAATATCAGGAGCGAACATCGCGGGCGAAGTTTGAGCGAAAACAGCGGCAGGAAGCAGCAATAATAATAGCGATAAAAGGGGTTTCATCTTCGTATTTCTCCAGAATCAATTAAGGTCGTGAGAAAACTGTACGAAGACGCTAGGCAATTTGTTTGGGGTTTGATGCGACGATGCAGATCTTGTGGTCGTTGGCGAGCTTGAGCATCTCTTCGCGGTCGAATATGAGCGTTTTGCCGGTCGTCACGCTCAGGCAAGTCGCTCCCGCGTCGATCATTGTTCGAATTGTCGGCGTACCGACAACGGGAACGTCGAAACGCATGTCCTGATCGGGTTTGGCGACTTTTACGACGGTGAGTTTGCCGTTTGCGAGTTCGCCGGCACGCTTGATCGTCGCGTCTGTGCCCTCCATCGCCTCGATCGCGACACAGGCTTTGCCGCGGACGACGATCGTCTGCCCAAGGTCGAGCCGGGCGATCTCGTCGGCGATGTTTAGGCCGTATTCGATGTTTTCCTGTTCGAGATCGGAAGGTTTTCGTTTTGTCAGAACGCCGCCGGATGCCAGATGGTCCTGAACAAAAAATGTCGAATCGATCAGCTCGATACCGTCTTTTGCGAGTTCATTCGCGATGCCGCCGATCAGGGCGTCCGTGTTACGACGCGGCAGGTTCCACAGCATTTTCACCATTCGCATATCCGGGATCGCTCCCGAAAATAGCTGAACATGCTTCACCTGCCCGGCCATCATCGCTTTTTCCACACCGTTCGTTTTGAAATACGAGATCATCTTGCCCAATTGCCCGATGCCGACCCATGTGACGTTCTCGGCAGATTTTTCTATCGCAGGATCGGTTTCCTCTTTGATCGCAACCACAAAGATCTCCGCCCCAGCCCTTTTAGCACCTTCGACCACGAGAAAGGGAAATTGGCCGTTACCGGCGATGAGTCCGTATTTCATAAGTAAGTATCTTTGCGGAAGCCCGCACGAAGTAAGGGCTCTCTCGGCGTTTGCGGAAGCCCGCACGAAGTAAGGGCGCCTTTAGGGTCAAGCAGACGACGCTCAGCGGAATAGCCGATCGCTACATTGCATCCCCGAAATTTATCTTGTACTTCCTTCAAGGGAGCCCTTACTTCGTGCGGGCTTCTGCATTAATCAGGAAGCTCGAACGGGCGATCTCCCTGTTGATTAAGAACATAGTCCACCGCCGCAGCGACGTGTCTCGGTTTCCACAGGTAACGTCGGCTTCTGCCACGCGACCATACTCTAGTTTCACTAGAAACCAAGCCCTTTTCTCGGAGGAACTTGGTAGCGTTTGCTTTCAGAGCGTCGGTCAATCGCTCCGGTTTCATCTGAGCCGAAACTACGACATGAGCGTGATTTGTCCTGGCATTCACAGCTCTGAGCAGATATCCCCTTCGTTCGCAGAGTTCGGCGATCGCATACTCGACGGTCAACCGCATCGGGTCGCTCAATAGAAAGGGAGCCTGATTTGCCTCCGCCAACATCGCGGCCGCAAGTGACGAATTTGGACGGATCTTTTCGCGCCCGTAATGATTACGTCCATCTCGCGCTACCGACAATCGCTCATCTCCATGAACCCACGTACCAAAGGTTCTGAATGTTAGAAGATAGGCTATCGGAAAAACATTCTCTTCGTAGATCTCGAATCCGTAGTCGTCGAGCATAGACGGAAAGTATATAGGGAAAAGCCAGAATTGCAGAAGCCCGCACGAAGTAAGGGCTCCTTGCACGTTGCTCAATAATATTCAAAGGGAACCTTTTGATACAAAACAGGCCTCGTAATATCCGGCTTGAATATTTTCAAGGGAGCCCTTACTTCGTGCGGGCTTCTGCATAACGGCCCGAAAACATTCGGTCCTGATTTGCGTATCAACTATCGTTTCTGATTTCATTAGGATATTCCGTCCTTACCAGAGAAAGATTATGATCAAATTGTTTGCCGTTGCGGCTTTCGTGCTATCCATCTGTTCGTCGTTGTTTGCCCAGAACTCATCATCCTATATGACCGAGCCGTCGCTTTCGCCTGACCGAAAGGAGATAGCGTTTGTTTCGGGCGGCGACATTTGGTCGGTCGGGGCTGAGGGCGGGGCGGCTAGGTTGTTGGTTTCGCATCCTGCGACCGAGTCGAAGCCGCTTTTTTCACCGGACGGTAAATGGCTGGCGTTTGGTTCGAACCGCACTGGGAACGGTGACATCTATGTCATGGAGATTGAGACGGGCAGCCTTCGCAGGCTCACTTTTGATGATTCGAGCGAGAGCCTCGACTCATGGTCGCGTGATGGGAAATGGATATATTTTTCGTCGAGCAGTCGCGACATTTCGGGGATGAATGACATTTACCGCATTCCGGTCAGCGGCGGTACGGCGATGCAAGTCAGCGCGGATCGTTACACGGGCGAGTTTCATTCAACACCGCTGGCAGACGGATCGATAATATTTGCGGCTCGCGGAAATGGTGCGAGCCAGTGGTGGCGTCGCGGCCGCAGTCATCTGGACGAAAGCGAACTGTGGCAGAAGACCGGCGACACATACACGCAGTTAACCCAGCGTGGTGCCAAGCAATTATGGCCCATGGCAACGGCAGATGGCTCGCGTATTTACTTTGTCTCGGATAGAACCGGCCCGCAGAATCTGTGGTCGATGACAAAAGGTGGAACGGCGAAACAGATCACAAATTTCACCGATGGCCGTTTGCTGTGGGCCAGCCTGTCGTATGACGGTCAGGAGATCGTCTTCGAGCGAAACTTTAAACTTTGGAAAATGAAAGCTGACGGCGGCACCCCTCAGGCACTCGCGATCACGCTGCGCGGTGCCGCCTCCAGCCCGTTGATGGAGCGGGTGAATCTTTCGACGCAGGTCGGCGAACTCGCTCTTTCGCCCGATGGTAAAAAGGTAGCGGTCATCTCGCGCGGCGAGATATATGCGGGTTCTTCAAAAGAGGCCGGGGAAGCCGCCCGAATTACAAATACCGTCGCTCCGGAATCTTTCGTCTCCTGGTCGCCGGACAGCAAAAAGCTGATCTATTCATCTGAACGCAGCGGTGCGTACGAGATATTTCAATACGATTTTGCCACGGAAACTGAGACGCAGCTAACACGCGGCAACAATCAAGACATAGCTCCGACCTTCTCACCCGACGGTAAAACGATCGCGTTCGTTAGAAACGGCAGAGCGATCTTTACTTACAACGTCGAGACAAAAACCGAAAAAGAGCTTTGCAAAACATTCACCGATTCGGCGCCGCTCGGCGGCGAATCATTCAAATGGTCGCCTGACGGCAAATGGATCGCATTTTTAACGGGCTCGCCATCAGCTCGGTCTTATACAAATATCAGCGTCGTACCCGCAAGCGGCGGCGAGGCTAAACCGATCACATTCCTTTCAAATTCAAACGCCGGATCGATCGCCTGGAGCGCCGACGGCTCATATATTCTGTACGGCTCCAGCCAGCGAACCGAGGACGGTGTGATCGCCCGCGTCGATCTCAAGCTGCGAACACCTAAATTCCGCGAGGATTCATTCCGCGATCTGTTCAAACAGGAGAATCCGCGTGACAGGCCCACGGGACCGCCGGCTTCGCCGCAGCCGTCACCCGCCGCATCGCCGTCAGCCACGCCCGCTGAGAAGAAGGACGACCCTAAAACGACAGAGATAGTTTTCGAAGACATTCGTAAGCGTTTGAGCTTTATCAACACGGGCGTCAATAACAACGGCGTCGTTATAAGTCCGGACGGAAAGACGCTGCTTGTGCTCGGTTCGGCCGAGGGGCAATTCAATTTTTACACGATGACGCTGGATGAGCTGGCTAATGATCAGTCGGCTCGACAGTTGACCTCGACCCCTGGATTTAAAGGGCAGGTGCAGTTCTCGCCCGACAGTAAAGAGGTCTACTACGTCGAGAATGGCCGCATCAACATCGTCAGCATGGACCGACGTGACGTTCGGCCGCTCGCGGTCAGTATGGACATCAACGTCAATTTTGCTCAGGAAAAGATGGAGGTCTTCAAACAGGGCTGGCGTTACATGCGTGATAATTTTTACGACGATAAATTTCACGGAGCAGATTGGAATGCTGTAAAAACGACCTACGAGCCATACGTTGCCGGTGCTCGAACGATGGACGAAGTCCGCCGCCTGATGAACATGATGGTCGGCGAACTAAACGCCTCGCACCTCGGTGTCGGCGGGCCCTCGGGTTTTACGGCTACAACCGTCGGCAAACTCGGTCTCCGTTTCGACCGAAACGAATATGAGACAAATGGCCGCCTGAAAGTGACGGAGATCATCACGCTCAGCCCGGCAGCCGTGACGAAAGGGGTTGCGATCGGCGATTACCTGATCAGCATCGAAGGCTCAAAGATCGCCGCGGGCGTAAACATCGATGAGCTGCTCGAAGGCAAGGTCGGTAAACGTATCGAACTTGAATTTTCTTCAACAGCCGATGGCTCGAACAAGCGCGAGGTCGTGCTGAAACCGATCTCGACCGGAGCTGAGAAAAATCTGCTTTATCGCCAGTGGGTTGAGAGCAATCGCTCGTACGTTGATCGTATAAGCGGTGGAAAACTCGGCTATGTTCACCTGCCAGACATGGGCCAGGGCTCGCTGAATCAGCTATACATCGATCTCGACATCGAAAATCAGTCAAAACAAGGCGTGGTGGTCGACATTCGGAATAACAACGGCGGATTTATCAATCCGTACGTTATCGATGTACTCGCCCGAAAGGGATATCTGACGATGCACGAACGCGGAATGTGGGAAGTTCCGGCCAGGACTGCCCTGGGTCAGAGAGCCCTCGAACGCCCGACTGTACTCGTAATAAACCAGCATTCCCTGTCCGACGCGGAAGATCTGACCGAGGGCTACAAAACGCTCAAACTTGGCAAGGTCGTCGGTGAGCCGACCTCCGGCTGGATCATTTTCACCTGGAACGCCAGCCTGTTCGACGGAACATCGCTGCGGCTGCCGCGTCAATTGATAAAAGGTTCGGATGGCAAGAATATGGAATTAAATCCGCGAACACCGGATATTGCTGTAACTCGGCCGATCGGTGAGACGATGACTGGTAAGGACTCTCAACTTGATCGTGCGGTGAAGGAACTCTTGAATACACAATGATCCTGAACTAGGCTATTAAGCAATGACTAGCAAGCGGCTATTTCAATACTCATTGGTTTTGCCTCTGGTTCCACCGCTATTGGTGCTTCCGTTGTGGTTCGTCCGAGAATCGATAAATGAGAACTCAGCCGGTGCGTTTGTTCTCATTGTAATAGCCTATTCAGGAATTGTTGGAGGGATCCCCTACTTGATTCTCGCAGCGGCGCTGCTAATTTGGATGCGGAACAAGGACCTTGTTTTGATAAAAAGGGTCTTACTGATATCACCGGCACTTATGCTGCCAATTTTCTCCGTTTGCCTGGGGATCTACACCGTGTTTTTCGAAAGGCATCCATCGTTGAACGAGTACTTGTTCGGCCTCATCTTCTTCTCGGTGTTCATTGTCTTGTTTGGATATACCTATGTCGGATTAGTTTTTGGACTTGAGAGAATTGTTCGTACTGACATCGGCCGATAACGGGGGCACGAATCAACCGGCAAAATACACGGTATGCCACTCATTTTTGCCGCATTTTTCGCAGCGGGCACGGGTGGTCTTAGTGCCTGACGCGCCAGAGCGGATGCCGCCCATTTCCCAGATGGACTTTTCGGTGCCGCAAACGTTGCATTTGACCATCCATTTGCGTGACTCGGCTTCCATTGAGGCAAGCGTTGATGCCGGTAAGATGGCCTTAAAGATCTTCTGAAATAATCCCATTGGCATGTCCTCGATGTCAGAAATTATATTTGAAAAGCTTTAATTTTTCACCGTCTGGCGTATCGATCACGGTATCGAATTCGAAGCCGAGCTTTTCCAAAAGCCTGCCCGAGGCGTCGTTGTCTAGACTCGTGATCGCGAAAACTGTTTGAAATCCGAGTTGATCTTTACCGTATTCGAGCATCGCGGTGGCCGATTCCAGCCCGTAGCCTTTTCGTTCGAACTCGGGCAGAAACGCGAACCCCAGGTCAGGGCCATCCAACGAGTCGCGGCGGACAAATCCACAAATTCCGACCAGCGTTCCGTCGTTCAGCTCAGCGGCGTAAAGGCCGAAGCCGTGGTCGGCGTAACCTTTGCGAAAACGAGACTCAATATAATCGGCTGCCTGTTCGGCAGTCCGCACGCCGCGGTCGCCGATGTACTGAAGGAATTTTGGCGTGTTTAGTATCTCATTGATGAATACCGCATCATCGGCAACTAATTCACGAAGGGTCAGGCGTTCGGTTTGGGCAATTATTTTCATCGGATGGATCGAGGGCACGTAAATGCGGCCGTCGAGAAAGACCGGCCGCACAAAAGCTCAGAAAACTTTGTTTTTTAATTAATCGTGGAACGGTTCGAGCTCGCCCGGTTTGCGAAGCATCTTGTTGACTTCGTCGAGATGCATTTCTTCGAGCAGGATCATTTCGCGTGCATATTCCTCAAGAGCGACGGACTTGCCCTCGCTCACGTGCATCAATTCGTAATAAGCTGCAAGCGTCGTGCTTTCCTGCTCCAGACTCTCTCGCAGGATGTCGCCGATGTCATGCTTTTCAGTTTCGAGCAGCGGACCGATCTTAAGGCTGGGATGTCCGCCGAGCATCGTCACAAACTCGCCCGCCTTCCGGGCATGCATCAGCGACTCATCGCCGTTGCTCTGCAGCCAGGAGACGATCGGTATCCGGTTATAACCAAACACCATCAAAGCATAATGCGTATATCGCACCACACCAGCCAATTCCAGTTCAAGGATCTTGTTTAGGACCTGTATCGCGTTTTGTTTGTCGGTTTCGTTCATGATCAATTTAATCTATTGCTAATCCACTCAGGGTCACGTCGATTATCTGTAACTGCGTATATTTGAATCTCTTCTGATTCGATCAAGTAATAAACTGAATGCGGGAAATTAGATGCGACCATTCGATATTTTCCATGGTGAATGGCGTGAATTCCGGCATATACAACCAATGAATCAATATCGGCTATTATCGATTCGAAAAATTGTCACCGCTACCGACTTCGCTCTCTTCGTAAAACCAATAGGCGTCAATTAGATCGGCTCTCGCTTCCGGAAGGATTCGAATTGTCATTTCCGTACGACGGGTAGTTCGTTCCCGGATATACATCTTCGCTTCTTCCCAATCAACGAATTCAGTTTCGCCATTTGCAAGGGCCCGCTCCCGCTCATCAAGAACGCGAAGATGCCATGCCGGCACTTCGATATCTTCGGGTCGCCGCGACATCACCTTCCACAATTCCTCTAGGAGCTCGGCCCGCTGACCTGGTGTCATCTCTTCGATCGTTGGAATCGTCTGAACCGTCATAACCGAGATTGTAGCGCAAGTAAGCGCATTTTTTTAACTTTATTCCGCCTGTTCTCTCGCATGATATGAACTGCGTGTAAGCGGCGAAGATTCCACATGTTTGAAGCCCATTGCAAGACCGATGGCTTTCCATTCGGCGAATTCGTCGGGCGTGACATAGCGTTCCACTGGAAGGCGTTTTTCGTACGGTTGGAGATATTGGCCAATGGTCATGATGTCGCAGGAGACGCTGCGTAGGTCTTTCATGAGATCGACAACCTCTTCGAAGGTCTCGCCCAGCCCGGCCATGATGCCGCTTTTGGTTTTCATGGTCTGGAACTGTGTATCGCGAAAATGTGCTGAGCGTTCGAGCAGTTCGAGGGTTTGATTGTATTTGGCGTCGGGGCGAACACGGCGGTAGAGCCGGGCGATCGTTTCGGTGTTATGGTTTAGGACGTCGGGGCGAGCGACTAGAACGTTGTTGAGCGCAACCTCGTCGCCGTTAAAATCGGGGATCAGAACCTCGACCTTACATGTCGGGTTCATCTCACGAACTTTCGTGATCGTCTCCGCCCAATGCATCGAACCGCCGTCCGGCAGATCGTCGCGATTTACCGAAGTGATGACGGCGTGCTTAAGATCTAGATGTTTGACGGCCTCGGCGACGTGGGTCGGCTCCATCGGGTCAAGGTCCATCGGCTTGCCTTTATTAACGGCACAGAAACCACAATGCCGCGTACACGTATCGCCGCCGAGCATGAATGTCGCGGTCTTGTCCGTCCAGCATTCGAAAATATTAGGGCATTTCGCTTCCTGGCATACGGTGTGCAGATTGAGGCCGTCGATCAGTTCAAGGACGGCATTCTGATTGCGCGGGTCGCCGAGCTTGATCTTTAGCCAGTCGGGCTTTTTTAGGCGCTCGCGCTGTTTTCGGTTGAGAAAATTTTCGATTAGTACCTGATCTTTTAACATGCGCCTATACGATAGATTAGCACACAAGGCATGTCTCTTGCCTGTTTGAATTTGATAGGCCGTCGAGTTGGGCGCAATTGTCTGAAGGAAACTTCGTTCAAATGTATTAAAGGTTACTGAATGAGAAGAAATTGCGAGATAGTTTAGCCTCGTTTCGAAACAAACATCTCTTAGAGGAAACCGACATTAGGGATTTTCTGGTATGAAAATATCAGTATGAATGTAAGGCGATAAACAAATGATCCAAAAACAAATCGCTTTTAGTATCTTGGTGTTCGTGATATTTTTGCTGACAGCCACAACGTCCAAAGCTCAAAATTCGAGCCTTAGAATCCAAACTACGTTGCACGGCTTCTCAGGCCTGTTTACGACTGAAGACAACCGACAAATTTTCTTCGAATTCCGGTTACAGTCTCCGAAATCATTCAGTAGCCGTATTGAAACCTTGGCTGGTCAACTGCTAGCCGAGACGGTTCTAAACAATGATGTGGTAACTGTGACGCTAAAAGATGTTAACTTACCGGTCTACCTGGACCCTACGAGACGGAAGCAGCGCCCTCCACTTTCGATGGAAGACCGGCAACGCCTTCGAGATTATCAGCAATCCGACCAGTTTGTACCGGTCAGGCAATTGATTACCGAGTTGATCCTGCGGGAGCAGATAAGCAGGCAACAACTAAAGGGATTTGTCGCCATATCAATGATATTGGGCGACCGGTCTGGTCCTCCCAACAGTTCTCAGGCCAAACGCGTTTGCCCGATGCCGAACGCTACGCAGGCCCTGGCATTCGGCGGTCCAACGAAGGAAGCGAAAGCCGTCGGAGCAAAAAACCATCAAAAAGCAACTGTGGATCAGTGTTACGGGTGTTGCGGTTTTGCGTGCTGGGGTTGTGGGGGCTGTTTCACTGGCGCATGTGCAGCCCACGATCAGTGTGTAACGAACCACCAAAATCATTTTCATCCGGAATGTATGTCCCTTCTGGACGACGCAATTGCGTCAATGATTCTCGAATGTGGATTGTTGCCGTCATGAGGCATGTTTAGTTTGAAAACCATGTCGCAAACATTGAAAATCATAGTGTCGGTAGTAGTTGCCCTTGTTTTGGGTGCGGTGGGCTTGTTTTTCGTCTTTGCGGACCCCACCTCAAACGAATCACTCGGTGGGCGTGCGGCTCTCGGCATAGCTTTCTTCTTTTTTTCGGGCTTTGCCATCGGCTTTTTCGGGCCGCGAGTATGGTTTCTATCCGGACTGACGGCCTGGGCGGCTATCATTTTCGGCGGGTACCTTAGCCTTGCCGCCATTGCCAAATACGGCAGCGGAGCGTTTGGTGCCCAGGAGCCGCCTTATATCCTGGCTGGAATTAGCATTATGGTACTGCCCTTGGGGTTTGCATTATTTGGCGGTTTAGCTGGGAAGTTCGTCAGCGGAAGACGCACCAGAAAAATCGAGTGATCGTCGAACTCCAATCTAAGTGTCGCGAGTCATCAGCCGTCGAGCTGAGGCCGCCTGCGGTTGAGAAAGCTTTGAACTAAAACTCTTTCTCCGATCATTACTAAAGTATAGCTGCAAAAGGGGCCAAAAGACACAGATTAGCCACGAATGCACGACTGGGTTTAACCTGTTATTAGTGCATTCGTGGCTGAAACCCTACCCAATTTTCTCCACTAGCCTAAACGAGCATTCACAACATCCCAGTTAATATTCGCGAAAAAAGCCTCGATATATTTCGGACGGTCAACCGGGGCGTAGTCCTTAATAAAAGCGTGTTCCCAGACGTCCATGATGAGGATCGGTTTATATCCCGCGACGTTACCGGTTTCGTGGAGGTTGATCCAGTGGTTCGAGATCGCTCCATTTGAGGGATCCTGATAAACCGCAGCCCAGCCCACGCCTCGCATCTTGCCGGTGTTCATAAAATCGGCTTTCCAGACATCGTAATCGCCAAAGCTATCGGTCGCCGCATTGACAAACTGATCGCCCGTCGAAGGATCGCCGGTGCCGTGTTTCTGCATGTTTTCGAAGTAGTATTCGTGCAGAACCATACCGTTGTATTCGAATCCAAACCGGCGTTTCAGCTCGCTGAAAGCCGCCGACTGGGTCGGGTCAAGAGTGCCGGTTCCGATCAGATCGGCGATGCGTTGGTTGAGGACGTTGGTGTTGGTCACGTAGCCCTCGTAAAGCTTGAAGTGCATTGCCAGCGTCTCGTTCGAGATGCCGGTCAGGTCGCTGAGGTCAAATGTCTTTGCTGTGTAAGTCGTGCTTGTTCCCATTTTTTCTCCTGTTGTAACTCAGATCCTTATTCTTCAGGCCGCGTTCCGGCGTCGATGCCGGCGACACTTGCCTGATTGATTACTTTAACGTGTAGGTCGTCCGCGATATGTATTTGGCAAGACAAACGCGTGTGATCGTTAAGATCGGGCTTCGAAGCAAGAATTCCGGCCTCGGCATCAAGTATTTCCCCCGGATCGCCCGACAAAACCTCGACGCGGCAGGTTGTGCAGCGAGCGTTCCCACCGCAGCGGTGCATAATGTCGACTCCGTTGTCCTCAAGCGCCAGAACCAGCTTTCGCCCACTCTCAGCCTCAAAAGCCACCTGTCCAGCTGCCGTTTCGGCAATGATTTTTGGCATTAAAAAATGTCTCCCTGATTGTTAGTAAATGTGAAAAACCGTATATAAAGAATTTGTCACAATGGCGTGGTGAAAGCAAGAAGGGCGGATCGCGATGCAGAAGCCCGCACGGAGTAAGGGCTCTGTCGGTGTTGAAGTCGGTTGGTGTCCTTTGCGAGCTTAACGCATACGAATACCATCGGAGCCCTTACTTCGTGCGGGCTTCTGCACAGTCTCTGCATTTACTTGATCGTCAGCATCGATTTCCGCTCGGGTTTGAAGTCATCACCCTTATACAAAACCTTCTCCAGAAATAGCCCGGACGGTGGTGCTGTATATTTTGCCGGAACGTCCGATTGAAATTTCAGTAGACGTTCGAAACCGTCAAAAGTCAGATTTCCGCGGCCGACCTCCGCGAGCATGCCTGTGATTCGACGAACCATTTTCCATAGAAAATGCGAGGCTCCGATGCGGTAACAGATGAGGTCGCCGTCAACGAAGATCTCGGAATGCGTTACCTCGACGACGGTCGATTGGCGTTTGCCTTCCTCAGTTTCGCAGAACGAGCGGAAATCGTGTTTGCCGAGGACCATCCTGGCGGCTTCAGCCATGGCTTTGGCGTCAAGGCGGTCCTTGATCCACCAAACGAAGTTTTTACCAAAAGCCGTTCGCCGCGTCGATATCTGATACAGATAAAACCGCTCGACGGCATCGTGACGGGCGTGGAATTCGTCGCCGATGTTCGTGACCTTCAGAATGTTGATGTCATGGGGTAGAAGGTCGTTAAAACCGTGCTGGATCATTCGCGGCGTGAGATCGACCTTCAGATTCGCGACCTTCAGATGGGCGATCTGACGTAGAGCATGAACGCCCGCGTCGGTTCGTCCGGCACCGAAGAAATCAGGCTTTTCGGAAAACAACTGACGTGCAGCGTCCATGAATTCGCCCTGTATCGACTTCGCATTATGCTGGATCTGCCAGCCGCGATATCGGGTTCCTTCGTATTCTATCTCTAGTTTCCAAGTCGGCATTTATTTTCCTATTGCTACCTTTTCGCGATTCTCGTTGATGGCGACAAAGATCAGGTCAGCGGAAGTGACGCGAACGATCTCGCCCTTGTTCCCAAACCGCTCGGCTTCGACCTCGACATGGACCGTGATCGAGGTATTACCGACCTTTATCGTCGTGGCGTAAAAACTGACCAAATCGCCAATGAATACCGGTTCATGAAAAATGACCTCTTTCATCGCCACGGTCACAAAACGCTCGTGTTTTGTATGCCTGACCGCCTCGACACCGCCGGCGACGTCAATATAACTGAGGATCACGCCGCCGAATACCGTACCGTGTGCATTAGTATCACGCGGCATCATCGTCAGGCGGATCGCGGCGTCTCTGATAACTTGTTGTTCCATATGAGTGAAGAATTTTTAACAGGATTAACAGGATAGGCAGGATACAGATTGTTTGGATTACCCGAAATCCTGTCTATCCTGTTCATCCTGTTTGAATTTCCCGATCTACCCATTCGCGTATCGTTTCCCGCAATTCGTTCAGATGCTCGTCGAAGAAATGGCCGCAGTTTTCGAAGATTACTACTTCAGCATGCGGTATTTTTTCAGTCACGGAACGGAGGCTTTCGACTGAGCAGAATTCGTCCTTGTCGCCGTGGACGAAAAGTATCGGCTTTTTGACGTCGTGCAGGAATTCGTAATCACGGTATTTTTCGACCGGAGTGCCGATCGAGATCAGGCGTTTTACTCGGTCGTCGTTCACCCCGACGGCCATTCCTGTTCTCGAACCGAACGAAAACCCGGCTAGCGTAATATCCTGGCCGGGATAATTGCTTGCCATGTAGTCGAGAGCATCATTGACGTCCTCAACACCGCCTTCGATCTCGTTGTGGTCACCGGTCGAGGCACCAACGCCTCGGAAATTGAATCTCAAAGTTGTCAATCCCGCATCGATCAGTCCTGCTGCCGCACGAAATACGACCTTATTGTGCATTGTCCCGCCGCCGAGCGGATGAGGATGGCAAACGAGGCCGACGCCGCGAGGTTCGCCAGCGGGTTCTTTTAGGATCGCCTCGAGTTGGCCGTGCGATGAGGGAATGAACAGATTGCCTTTTGGATACATATCGAACCTTTCATTCTAGTTTTTGCGGGCGATATTCGCAAAAAGGCTTTCGTTTTAGTGGGAGGGCAAAGAAGAAGACTCGGTTCCATTTCCCCTGATTTCGTGGTATTTTTTGTGTTTGACCGAACTTTTCATTGCTTCATAACACGTCTTTTTTTAATGGAAGAAATTACAGACCAGATACACGACACTCCGGCTGAAAAACCTGAAAAACCGGTGCAGTCCTGGAGTGAATATCTAGAGAGCGAACAGGCCGTTCGCGTTATATATCTTATTTTCGGACTCATCGCGATCCTGATGGTGATGTCGTTCCTGCAATCGCGTACGGATGCGATCTGTTGTGGCGATTGGGATGGTTACTATCATATAAAATGGTCTCAGCTTCTGTGGGAGAGCCTTAGTCAGTTTAAATGGCTTCCAACCTTTGAGTGGCTGCCATTGACGGTTCTCAGTCCGGCTAAGTACGCCGATCATCATTTTCTCTTTCACCTGCTGCAGATACCATTTTTGTGGGTTTTTGAACCGGTAACGGCAGCTAAGGTTGCGACTGTGTTTTACGCAACGCTCGCGATCTTTTCGGTTTATTGGTTGATGTTCCGCTATAAGATCAAGCATCAGCTGATCTGGCTGGCGGCGTTGATGGTTTGCTCCAATGCGTTCTTTTACCGCATGAACATGGGCAAAGCCCCGCCGCTGACGATCATTATCACGATCCTCGGGATTCATCTACTCTTTCAGAGAAAGTACGCGTGGCTTGGTCCGCTGATGTTTGCGTTTGTGTGGACGTACAGCCTGTTTCCGCTGCTGTTGTTTGCGGCGATGATTTGGACGGTGATCATTGCCTGGAATGAAAGGCGTTTCGAATGGAGGCCGCTGGCATTTACTGGCGGCGGAATGGTTTTGGGGAACTTGATCAACCCGTACTTTCCAAACAATTTCCTGCTATTCTTCGAGCATTTTTGGACTAAGTTCAAAGTCGGTTCAGATTTTGTTGTTGCGGTTGGCGGCGAATGGTATCCGTATTCGGGGATGGAGCTGATAATGAATTTCCCGATCGCTCTGCTCGCGATGCTGATCGGTTACATTTTGTTTGTTCCACGCGGTGGGAAATTGCCCGAAAAGGCGGCCTTCTTTTTAGCGTTCACGACGATATTGCTGGCAGCTCAATTTCGCTCGAAACGATTTGCCGAGTATTTCCCGCCATTTGCGATCCTGTTCGCGGCGTTCGCGTGGCAGGCATTTACGGCTCCTAAGATAGTGGAGCTTCCGGAAGACTTTCAGCGTGAGATCGATCCGTACCTCGACGCTCCAGTTCCGACTGAAAGCCAGCAGTGGTGGGCATCGGCAAAGGCGGCCGCCCCTTGGGTGATCGGTATTTTTCTATGCTTATTCTGGTTCTACAATCTCATTGGCCTGCATAGATTCGGCTTTGACGAAGCCGGGATGATCGACAATATCAAGGCGAATGAGCCCGGAGACAAATATCGCCGTGCTATGGAGTTTGCGACCGGACTCGATGAGACTGGAGCTGAGAACATTCCCAAGGGCGAGATAATCTTCAACTGTACTTGGGATGATTTTCCAAAGCTTTTCTTTTACAACACAAAACACCGGTATGTTTACGGCCTCGATCCGAACTATCTATATTCCGAGAATCCTGAGCTCTACACATCGCTCAAAGATCTGACCGAAGGCAAGATCGACGATCCGGCACCGGTAATACGTGAAAAATTTGGGGCGAATTACATTTTTGCCGATGCCAAAGAAAACGTCGACATGATCGCAAAAGCTCTCGAAAGCGGCTGGGTCGAGACAATTTATGAGGATGACGAGGCCCGGTTGTTAAAGATCCGGGATGTAAAAGGCGAGCCACCGAATGAGCTAAATGACGAGCCCGAGACACCCGAGGAAAAGAAGATCCTCGATGAACTCGAGAAAAAAGATGTTCCAAAGGTTAACGTGAATACGGAAGAGGATGACGGTGCTTAGTATGAAGTTAAGAGCATTGATCATTGGTATTTTGGCGATGGCAACGCTTGGCTGCGGGGCGAACGAAAGCGTGCTGCGTTCCGGAAAAGATCCGGCCGCTCAGGCAAACGCCACGCCTGCAAAAACCAGCTTTGAGACAGATCTGGAATCGATGCGAACTGCAGGCTTCAGCTTTATTTACGTCCTGAGGAGAAAGGATGGCGGAGCGATCGATCCCGAGGATCGAAGCGTGATCAGAGTGCAGACCACGCAGACAAACCGTCGTATCTCAGCAGATGACGGCAAGGCGGTGATAGTCGGGTCAAATTTTCAGTTGGCGGAACACAACACGGCAGCCCTGAACCAGCGGTTTGCGGTCGAGAACTATTCACCGGCCCCGCAGTCGCCGGCCGTGCCGTTGCCGCCCGAAGCTAACAACTCGAATGGAAGTGAGCAACGATAGAAGCCGAGGCCCGGTATGAAAGACCCTAGACAAGTATCATTCGACGATCTGAACTCGTCGGAATCGAAAGGAGAACCGCTTCGAGTTCAGCTGGATCCGTCGTCGCCATCGATACGTTCTATCGTTCGTGTGGTCGTCATTACGCTGATCATATTGTTTGTAGCGGGCTCCGTTCAGACGATAATCAGCTCGGTCGCGGGGCTGTTTTTTCTGATAGTTCTCTCAGTATTCTTCGCCTATCTGATCGATCCGCTGGTCAAGCTTATCCGTCGTCCGTTCAAGCAGCGAAGCATCGAAAAATGGATGCCGCGTTCGCTCGCGATAGTCATCGCATATTGGATAGTTTTTGCGATCGTGGGGATCGCGATCGCAAACATTGCTCCGCGAGTGGTAGAGCAAGGAAAGGAATTTGGAACAAATCTGCCGAGCTACGCACAATCGCTTCGGCTGCGTGGCAACGATATTAATCAGCGGTTTATCAGATCATTCCGAATTCCAGATGAGGTACAGGCTCAGATCAATGAAAAGGTAGCGGATATGGGCACATACATCACTACCTCACTCGGTAATTTTGTGCTGATATCGGTCACTTACTTGCCCTGGTTTTTGCTCATTCCGATTCTCGCTTTTTTCTTTCTTAAGGATGTAAATCTATTTCGCCTTGCGATACTCAGGATGTTTCCGGTCGGCCGTTGGCGATATCGGGCTGAGCTGGTAATGGCGGATGTTAACACGACGCTCGCAGCATACACGCGGGCTCAGATAATCTCGTGCGTGATAATTGCGATAATCTGCACGGCAGGATTTTATATTCTGGGATTGAAATACGCTCTTCTCCTGGGAATCTTAGCGGGGATATTCGAATTTGTTCCGCTGCTCGGGCCGTTAACGATCGGCCTGATCGTAGCAACGACCGCCGCAGCTTCCGACAATCCGTGGAAAGCTCTTTATGTCGTCATATTCCTCATCGTGCTGCGGATAGTCCATGATTACGTAACATATCCGCGTATTGTCCGCGGCGGCATCCATCTGCATCCGCTGGCGATCATACTTTCGGTACTCGCCGGCGAACAGGTCGCGGGCATTCCCGGAGTTTTTCTGTCTATCCCGATAGTTGCGGTGGCGACTGTATTTTATCGCCACATTCTCGAACATCAGGGCCGCCGAGGCCTCGTTTCCGGCTGGATCGAGCAAGTCGATCCACAAACGGAGGAAATCACTTAAATGTCACCAATTGCTTGGCTAATTACATTCTTTTTTATCCTTCTGTTCATCAGTATTCTGGTTTACGTCCTGGTAGTAAAATTCTTCTACTGGGGCGATAAGAAAGAGCCGCCGACCAAAAAGCGCTAGAGTATTTGTTCGAATCCGTCGGTATCGTCGATCTCGAAATCTATTTCAACCACGTAATACGGCATCTCAAGGTCGAGATCCGATAGTTTTACCGCATCTTTTGCAGTCGTCAAAATGATCTCTGCATTCGATGCTCGTGCCTGTTTTTCGAGCTCGAGAATGTCCTCTTGCGAGTATCGGTGATGATCGCGAAACGAAGCTGTTTCTGCTAGGTCAAACTCATTCCGCCTGAGCAATGTGTAGAAATTCTTAGGATTTCCAAGACCGCAGAACGCTAACGATCTGCTTCCGTTCACTTGTTCGAGCGAGCGATCATCCGGTGAATGCAGCTCTCTAACCTCGACGATCCGCGTTTTTGCGGTGAAGACCGGAATGTCAGGGCTAACATGCGAAATTTTAGATTTCAGATCTGAAAGATCTTCTACTTGATCCGCACGCGTGATGACGATCGCATCCGCGCGCTTTAGATTCGCAATAGGCTCACGCAAACGTCCGGCCGGCAACATTTTGCCGCCTCCGAACGGATCTGTAGCATCGATACAGACAACGTCCAGATCGCGTCTCGCCCGGCGGTGCTGGAATCCATCATCCAAAACAAAGGTTGTCACGCCGTAGTTGCGTTTTGCCCAAATGGCTGCTGATACACGATCCGCATCCGCGATAACAATGGCCTTTCCGAGCAGTTTTTTGGCCAGTTCGTATGGCTCGTCGCCGGATTCGCGAGGTGTGACCAGGATCTGAACAGCGTCGGAAACAACTACCCGTTTTGAAGTATCTTCCCGGCCATAGCCTCGGGTTAAAATGCAGACTGTTTCACCACGTTCAGCCAGGACTTTCGCGACGTAAGCCACCAAAGGGGTTTTTCCTGTGCCGCCAGCCGTGATATTGCCAATGCTAATGGCCCTGGATCCGAGATCGTAGGATTCGAAGACATCGCTCTCGTAAAACCTGTTTCGGAGACTGGCGATTGCTCCGTAGATCTGGCCGAGTAACGACAGCATAGTTGATCAAGCCTGGGGTTTCTTGTTGGTGATCTGGATAAGGCGGTCGAGCTTGTTCTGAGCCTGGCCGCTATCGATGCTTTGTTCCGCTAGGCGTGCCGCATGCATCGGATCTTTGGCGATGCCTGCCACCACGAGTGCTGCCGCAGCATTCAATACTACGATCGATCGTGCTTCGTCGCGGCGTTTGCTTGCGAGGATATCCTTGATGATCGCCGCACTTTCTTTGGCGGTATTAGCTTTAACGTGATCGGTTGCAGCTGCCTTTAAGCCAAAATCTTTGGGCGTGACCATGTAAGACCGCACCTGCCCGTCTTTTACTGTTGCGACATGGGTTTTGCCAGCTAGCGTGACCTCGTCGAGGCCGTCTTCGCCGTGTACTACCCAGGCGGTTTCTGCTTTTAGAAGGGCGAGTGCGTTTGCCATCGGCACGACCAGCGAACGATGCCAGACGCCGATCATCTGGCGTGAGACAACGGCTGGATGTGCGAGTAAGCCAAGTAAATTCAAGCACGTCCGGATCCCAAGCCTCCCGCGAATGTCGGCCAGGCGTTTGAGTTCAGGATGAAACTTCGGAGCGGCGAGAAAGCACATGCCGGAGTTCATGCTCGTCTGAGCCATGGTCGGGTCGTTTGACAGTTTAACGCCAAGCTCCGAGAGCACATCGGAGCTGCCGGATCTGCTGGTGATCCCGCGATTACACTGTTTGGCAATGGTCAGCCCGGCTCCTGCCGCAACGATCGAGGCTGCGGTCGATACGTTGAATGTTTTTGCGGGCGATGAACCAGTGCCGGAAATATCCATCGCATTCTTTGGGGCTCTGATCTTGATCGCAAGATCTCGCATAACGCTCGCCATGCCTGCCAATTCTTCCGGAGTTTCGCCTTTGGCGGTCAGAGCGGTGAGAGCGGAAGCAACCTGATTAGAGCCGGATTCGCCGCTCGTCATCGCACGAAAAAATCCCGCCGCCTCTTTTGCCGACATATCTTCGCCGTGTAAAAGCTTGACGAGAAACGGGTACAGCGGTGTGTTCGCCTTCTCGCTGGTGGCGGTGGTCGGGGCCGATTTGATCCAATCTGTACGGGTTGAAGACATAACCTACTGGTTTCTAACGCAAAGCAGCTCAATGCTGAAATTATAATTCCAAAAAATTCTTCAGTATTTTCTTGCCGTGGTCGGTCAATATCGACTCGGGGTGAAACTGTACGCCTTCGATCTTTTTTGTTTTGTGCCGCAGAGCCATCACCAGGCCATCTGGCGATTCCGCAGATATCTCGAGGCAATCAGGCATTGTCTCGCGGTTGACGATCAGCGAATGGTAGCGGCCGGCGGCAAAACCGTCGGGTATTTCGTCAAATATCGTTTTGCCGTCATGTAATATTTCGACGGGTTTCCCATGAACCGGCTCGGGGGCTCGTACGACCGATCCGCCAAAATGCTGCCCGATCGCCTGATGGCCAAGGCAGACGCCGAGGATCGGCAGCTTATCCTCAAAACGTTCGATCGTTTCCAGAGAAATTCCGGCGGAATCAGGCGTTCCAGGTCCCGGTGAAATGAGGATGCGTTCGGGCTTGAGATCATTCTCGATCTCATCGACGCTTACCTCATCGTTGCGAACAACGCGCATATCGGCACCGAGCTCGCCCAGATACTGCACGAGGTTGTAAGTAAACGAGTCGTAATTATCAATAACTAAAAGCATCTAAATATTTCTTTGCAACATCTTTTACGCCAAACCGTTCTTTTTATTTACTTATCGCGCCTGATGACTTTATCATAAACAAACAGTACGGTGGAGGCCGAACCAAAATGCCGCAAAAAATAATCTTCCTCTTGATCTTCCTGCTTTCAATGAGTTTTGTGTCGGCCCAGACCACGTCTGACCCAAAGAAAACCGAAGAGAACGAAAAGCTCCGTAAGGAAGCAGTTGCCTTTTTGCGCGAGACGATGGCTGAGGTCAACACCATGCGATCGCTCGAGAACCGGCTCAGCTTTAGTGCCGAAATGGCATCGCTGATGTGGTTTTACGACGACAAAGAGGCTCGGGCACTTTACATGGGCGTGACCAGCGATCTGCGGCAATTGCTGGTCGATTACGACACTCAGCTAAATAACATCGCTCTTACCGAGGCGGCGAGTGATGATGATGAATACAGCATGCCGAGCCTCTTCGGCGATGTAAGTGCCAAGACCAATATCGCCCGCAAACTGCAGAAGGCGCTCGAGATGCGGAAACAGATATCGATGAGCCTGGCCGAACATGAGCCTGATATGGCCATGGCTTTCTACTATGATAGCCTGACCGCTATAACCAATCCGGAATACCGCAAAAATACAGAGGGCCAGGATCAATATTTCGAGCTGCAGCTGATGAATCAAGTTGCCGAATCAAACGCTGCAAAGGCGGCTCAATTTGGCAAAAAATCTCTCGACAAAGGCGTCAACTATCAGCATCTGGAACTCCTCAAAAAGGTCTATGCAAAAGATGCTGAAAAGGGCATCGATCTCGCCGGTGCGATGATCAGCAAGATCAAATCCAGCAAAGCCGGAAGCGATCTGTGGGTCATCAGTTCGTTTGTTCGCTTCGGCGAGGAAACGGCTGAAAAAAAGGATAAGCCCGACGCTAAAAAGCCCGTTCTGACGGCTCAGGAGATCCGCGATCTCGTTGAGATCATGGCCCAGAATGTGCTTTCAAGCGATGATGAGGGCGAAAACGGAACGACATACAGCGACCTTTTCGAAAAATATACCCCGACGCGTGCCAGCCAGATCAAGGCAAAGTACCGCAGCAGAAGCCGCCAGAACGCAGCCGTTTCCAATGCGATGGCGACCGCTGCGAACGCAATGGCCAATGCGGCAAATACTGCCGCCGTTGCTGGCCCCAATCCTGATGCGGACCGCAAAGCAAAAGCCATCGAAGAAAAGATCGAGGCCGAACGCAAGCTGATGGAGGACGTAGCGGGCCTCAGTACCAAACCGCTGGCAAAAGACGAACGGGCAAAGATCATTACACAGGCACGCAAGATCATCATTCAGACACCTGGCAAAGATAAAAAGATCGCCGGTCTCAGCTTACTTGCTGCTCAGGTTGCCAAAGCCGGTGACAAGGAATTGGCCGCCGAGATCATGAAAGATGCGGAGGCATTTGTTAACCCGCAGCCAAAAAACTATCAGGATTTCATGATCAGTTGGATGCTCATCTCAGGCTACGCCGAGGTCGATACCGATAAGGCGTTTCCAATGCTGACCGATACGATCCTGCGATTGAACGACACGATATCCGCGTTTATTAAAGCCGCCGAGTTTATCGACGTTCGCGGCGAAATGATCAGCGACGGCGAAGTTCAGGTCGGCCAATTCGGCGGCTCGATGCTTCGCGGCATTACCAAAGAATTAAAGATCGCCGAACCAACCCTAAAAGCCCTCGCAAAAGCCGATTTTGCCAAAACCAAAGCCGTCACAAATTCCTTCGACCGTGCCGAGGTCCGAGTCCTCGCAAAAATGATGGTGCTCAGGACGATCCTCAGCAACAAAGAACCATCGCAGGAAGATCCAGAGATCGGGCTGGTTTTGAATTGATCGAAGCATTTCCTTTCGGTTTTTTGTCGCCAACGGCGACGAACATTAAAGCCTAGGGTGAAGCCGCTTCGGCGGAACCCTAGGTAGCTTCATAATCGTATTCAGTCGCTGAAGGCGACCAAGTAATCCCCGCAATATCGCTCATCCAACCAATACCGTTCCTTCATTGAATCGACGTCTACGAACGGCACCTACGATCGTCATCGTTCGCGTTCACTATCTCAAGACTCTTGTCATGGAACGTGATACAGATCGTTCGAGGCCCTTTTCGAGGATCGGGCGGAAGGTCACGGCCACCGCGTATGACTTCTGTGGTCTCAAATTCGCCATACGCATTAATCCACCTAGTCCCTTGTCGGTGACGGGTCTCGAATGTTTGTACTTCGCCGGCGTCGAGGTCCATGACTAGGTGAATGTCGCCCGTATCGACTCTAACTGCCTTTGCCAACCTCTCTGTCTTATTTGTTACGACCACGACATCAAATTCTTCGGACTCTTCGTAGACGTACCTAAACCTCAGGACTCTGTCGTTAACCCACTCTCTTGATTCATGGGTTTGCCCAAGCCGACAATCAACGCTGTCGAGAGCCCGCATTGGAAGGGCGGAAATATAGGGCGATGCTTCTCTCTCGATGTCGACATAAACCTCACACTCGAAAAGCAAAGGAGCTACCATTGATTCATAGAGCTTCACGGAGTAGAGCGAAGATGGATTTGCCGCCACGACCTTCTCCCGTCTCGGAAGAAAAGAACATCCGGACGCCAAAAATCCAGCTAAAAAGATCACTAGGATTCTCATTTGCAAACGATATTCGGTCATTTGAGTCGCGAAGTGAAACGCGATCGATTAATCGCGGGAGCAAGGAGGCTTGCTTTCCATCACATCAAACTCGTCCCCAACAACCACTGTCCGCCGTCAACGACTAATGTCACGCCGTTGATGTAGCTTGCTCCGTCGGACGCGAGAAACAGTGCTGAATTCTCGATGTCCGCGATCCGTCCAAATCTGCCGAGCGGGATCTTTCTCGTCATTTTTTCTTTCAATTCCGGCATTAACAAACGTTTCATGCCTTCGGTGTCTTCGATCGGTCCCGGTGCGATGCCGTTGACGCGGATGCCGTGGCGGCCCCATTCGGCTGAGAGGTTTCGGGTGATCGCGTCAACGCCGGCTTTGGCGGCTGAAACGTGGATCTGCAACGGCGTCGCGAGATAGTGGAGCGTTGCCGAGATGTTGAGGATCTGGCCTTTCGACTTTTTCAGCTCTTCGAAAGCGGCACGGCAGACGTTAAAGGTGCCCTTGGTATCGATATCGACGACCGTTCCAAAGCCGTTCGACGAAAGCTGATCGGCCGCACACAGGAAATTCCCGGCCGCACCGTTCACAACGATGTCGATCTTACCGTAATGCTCGACGGTTTTAGCGATCGCATTCTCGACCGCCTCATAATCGCGAACATCCGCCGCGACCGTAAAACACACGCCGCCAAACGCCTCGACCTCGGCTTTCATCGCGGCAAGATTTTCTTCTTTTCGGCTCGTGATCGCAAGCTTTGCACCATGCTCCGCAAACGCTCGAGCCACGCCGCCGGTGATACCGGTTCCGCCACCAGTTACAAACGCCACCTTACCCTGTAAAATGTTATCAGCGAATATCTTGTTCATATCGCAAAATGTTAGCACAGAAAATTTCAACGCAAAGACGCGAAAAAGCAAAGACGCTGAGATAAAAATTGGTTTTGGAGCCGAAGTAAGAAATGCACCGAATTGTCGAAAGCCGATCCTGTTTTCTGTCGCATAAAATTCGCTTTGCGTCTTTGCTGCTTAGCGTGTTTGCGTTAAATCTCTTCTCGCTGTCTTGCACATCCAAACCTTCCGATCTCCGCACGCTAGTTCCAGCAGAATCGCTTATTTACCTTGAAACCAACGACCTCGCCGCGGCCATTCAACCGATCCTGGATAGTGACGCATTCAAACAAGCGGCGAAAACTAGTCCAGACCTTTCGGCTCTCAAGGGCGTTCAGCTTGCTATCGCTGTGACCGGATTTGAGACATCGGAGGAGCGGTTGACGGATGAGAATTCCGTGGGACGCGTGCAGCCGAGGTTTGTCGCTATCGCCGATACGCATGCCTGGAACTGGCAGGCGGGTGCGTTTGCCGAGCAGAATCTTGGGGCCTTCGTTGCTGACGTTTATCGCGGGGAACCGGCTGTCGAGAGAACCGAAAAGCTCGGCGGAAAATACTTCAAATGGACTTCCAGAGACGGCCGGAAAGCTTTTGCCCTGGTGATCGACAGCCTCATATATTTCGGCAACGATGAAACTGCGATCGAGAAATGCGTCGCTGTGAAAAAAGGCGAAGCGGACAGCATTGCCAAGACAGGGAAGCTGCCGAACCGGGTTAATGGTTCCCTGGCTTCCGGTTATGTCTCTACTGACGGCGTCGCTCAGGTCGCGGCGTTGGCCGGATTGACATTTGCGACTAGCTCAAGTGATGACGAGGAAGTTCAGAGTGCGGTCGCCGGGATCTTGCCGCGGCTGATCCGCGGAACCATTACAGATATCTCGTGGAGTGCGATGCCCGATCAAAACGGGTACGAGGATAAATTCACGCTAGGCGGTGCGGCGGATTCGGCTGCGGTGATGAGTGAAACATTTGCTCCGACGTCGCAGGTTAACACCGAGCTTTTTCAGTTCGTCACTAACAAGGCTCCTTCAGTGACGCTCTACAATCTCGGAAAGCCAAACATCGCCTGGCGAGGTTTGCTCTTGACCGCCCGGTCAAAGGTTGACGCGTTTGGTTCCGCGGTGATCGGCGAATTTTCAAACGCTTTTGCCGAACCTTATGGTGTCAGTGACGCGGAACTTTTTCTCGCGAATGTCGGTTCAAATATTCTGACCGTTCGAACCGACGCAGAAGGTGACCGCCCGGCTCTGATCGCCACCGTCACCAATGCCGAAGCCGTGCGTCGTTCCCTTTCCGCTGAGCTCAAACCTGACAAAGCCGCCAGTGACGCAAGTGGTTTTGAAGTTCTCAAAGACGAAGATTCGATGGCTGTCTTCGCCGGCAATGTCATCATCACCGGCGACGTCGATGCCGTCACATCTTGTCTGCAGGCAAGATCCGGCGGAACCAGCCTCGGTCCGGCAACTGTTCAGCTCTTCCGTCCCGCAAACTCTGCCGCCACGCTGAGTTTTGATAATGAACAGGCCGCTGCCATCGCCGATCTGATCTCGGAAAAAAGAAATGACGTAGCCGCCACTAACACCATTTCGATCACCGAGACCCGCTTCACCCGCAATGGGGTCGAGCGGAGCGTCGTTTCTAACTTCGGGTTCATCGGTTGGCTTGCCGCCCAGCTAGCCGCCGAATGATCCTTCGCTTTCGCATTGATTATCAAAGATCGATCAAACAAATACCAAAATATGCCAGACCCGATCCTACCTGAAAAAGAGTATGTTTTTCGATAGTAGAATGCGTGAAATGACACACTTTGCACAAAATGACATAGTTTGCTTACTTTTTTTTGAATCTTTTCAGTCGAAATTTAGGAGCTACCTTCGACTGGCTTCCTTTTTCAGTTTCCTGACATTCCGTTCTATCCACTTTTCAGCGTCGGTGTAGTGGGCGAATTTTTGTTCGTCCCGTTTGAAGGCTGGGGTGTGGTTGTAGCGGCGGCCGTTGATGTGTTTGGTCGGGTGGTGGATGTGAAGCATTTCGTGGAAGACGACGTACTCGACCACGTATTTTGGGACGGTTAAGGAATCTAGCGACTTGCTGATCGTGATGTGATCGTGCGTGGCGTCGTGGTGGCCGAGGATGCGGAATGTCTTTCGGGCTGACCAGGTTAGGACTGGTTTGGCGATGGTTTCGCGGAAATAGTGCGTGTTAAGACGATCGAATATTTCTTCAAGGTCATAGACTGAGCCTTGCGAACTCGTCACTACTTTACGACCTCGAGCTCGCTTGCTTTCGGTCGCTTTCAGCCTGATGGATTCTGATTTTACGTAGGCTGAATACACCTCGCGGGCTCCGTTGGGGATCTTTTTGCGGAGCAGTTTGCCGACGAGGATGTACGCGAGGCCTTTATGGCAGACGAGCGGCATCTCTTCGCAGATGATGCCGATCCGAACAAAAATTTCCGCATTGCGGATCCGAATTGTATGATTTATCCCGATATACGGGTAAAATGAAACATGGAGCGGCGGCACGGCACGCTTAGGGTCGTACCAGCGGAAAGCTTCCTTGTAGAGTTCGGTTATTTGATCGATTAGTTCGGGCAATTTAGATCTTTGAGGTCTCTATGTCTTCCCTTTGTGTTCTCTGTGTTTAAGTTTCTATTTAAACACAGAGAACACAAAGGGAAGACACAGAGTTTGCAGAGAAACGAAAAATGCAAACTTAAACAACGAGTTTAAACAATTTTTATTGACACTGCGGCTTCGTAAATGCTATCTCTTTATATGGGAACAGCATACGCCCGCATGGTGGTATGCATCAAATGAACCAAATATCTGGTCGTGACGGCGAAAAAAATACAGTTTTCCCCGATTCCCGCGGTCAGGTTATCTTAACGGCCATAATAAACGAACACTTTGTCACGGGCGAGCCTGTCGGTTCGAAAGTGCTTGCCGACAAGTTTGCGAATCTCGCCGGAATGAGTTCGGCAACGATCCGCAACGTGATGGGTGAACTCGAGGAAATGGGGATGCTTGAGCAGCCTCACACCTCGGCTGGACGGGTTCCCACCGACAAGGGGTACAGGTTTTACGTTGACAATCTGCTCGGTGTTTTGAGCATCTCGAACGATGACCTCTTTCGCATAGGCGAGGAATACGGTTTGAATTCGCTCGATATCTCAGACACGCCGGACCGTTTGATGGAGCGTACTTCCCAGTTACTTTCTGCTCTTTCTAATAATGTGGGAATCGTGGTCTCGCCGAGTTTGGCGAGTGATCGCCTGCAGCATATCGAGTTTGTAAACTTGAGCGACAACCGCATCCTCGTCGTTCTGGTCTCGGCGCCGAATATTGTCCATAACAAGATAATCCGGCTCAACGTGACCTTTTCGAAAGAGGAACTGGAACGCACCGCAAACTACCTGAACAGGGAATTTGCGGGAAAGAGTTTGGCCGAGATACGTGCTGAGATCATGTTATTGATGCACGAGGAAAAGGCCTTGTTTGACAAGCTTCTTCAAACAGCGGTGATCCTTTGTTCCGGCAGTATCGAGGACGAAGGAGACCGGCTAGGTGAAGTTTTCGTGGACGGCACGTCGAATATCCTTTCGAAA
Source organism: Pyrinomonadaceae bacterium (assembly GCA_041737885.1). Lineage (GTDB taxonomy): Bacteria > Acidobacteriota > Blastocatellia > Pyrinomonadales > Pyrinomonadaceae > OLB17. Next base: position 49,862 of record JBGSQW010000060.1, read on the forward strand.
AACGATTTTGCCGACCTCGAAAGACTGCGTGAATTGCTTCGGACTATCGGAGAAAAATCACGCTTGATGCAGATCCTGACGGAATGCATCGAACGGGATGCGGCAGCAAAAGGAGCCGTTCAGGTAATGATCGGAACCGAAAACCGCACGCCGTCATTTCAAAACTGCACGCTGATCTCGGCCCCATACCGGATAGGCAACAGTTCGGCGGTCGGAACGCTCAGCGTGCTCGGCCCGACAAGGATCGAATATGCACGAATGATCTCGATAGTCAGCTACGTAGCTCGTACGCTCGAAAAAATGATGTCAGCCGACGTCTCGAAAAATTAATAACAGCAGTTTTTTGACCCACCTTTGCTGCCTAAGAAATGAACCCCAAAGAACCAATCCCCATGCCTGATGAATCGCTCGACAAGCTCGATATGGACGCGTTTGCCTCGGTTGACGATTTCATCAAAGAGCTCGAAGCCAAGGAAAAGGATCTGCACATTACGGCCGACCTGAAGATCGAGATATCCGAGTCGGATTACGATCCGCGAAATATGCCCGATCTGATGCCGGCAGATATCGCCTCACCTCGTATGCAGAATCTGGTCGAGGTGCCGTCAGCCGGGCAGCAGCCCGGGTTAAAGACGCGTGTATTCGAGCTTGAAAACGAGATCGACACGCTCAACCGGCGGATCTCGGAGCTGCGCAACGAACGCAACGACGTTCAGGAAAAAAGCGACCGTCGGCTGAAGGATTTTGAGAATTTCAAATATCGTATGGACCGCGAACGCCGCGGCGCCTTCATCGACCAGATCAGCAATCTGGCTAAACAAATGCTTCCCGTTCTCGACAATCTCGACCGTGCGATGGGAGCTCTCGACCGCTCCAAGGCTCAAAAATCGGACGAGTTTCAACAGTTTTACGACGGCATCGCACTCGTACACCAGCAGGTGAACGAGGTTTTCTCAGAGATGGGCGTTCAGCCGATCTCGACGGTTGGCGAGCCGTTCGACCCCAATTTCCACGAAGCAGTCGCCACCGAAGAACGGACCGACATGCCGGGCAATACGGTTTCCGAAGAAATGCTTCGCGGATACCGCATCGGCAACCGGGTCATTCGCCACTCGATGGTAAAAGTAACGATAGGGCCCGCACCGGTCCGATCAGCCCCGGTTCAGGATCTGCTGTCGGTCTCCGACGAAGATCTAGACCTTCTCTCATCTTCCGCAGACGAACTTCCCGACCTCGATCCACCTGACAACAATGAGGCCGGCAATAGCTCCGCAGACTAATCTCATCATCACCATCACCATCCTCAAAAGGAACTCAACGCTATGGGCAAAGTAATTGGTATCGATCTCGGCACGACAAACTGCTGCGTCTCCGTTCTGGAAGGCGGCACAGTCCAGATCATTTCTAACAAAGAAGGCGGCAGGACAACCCCGTCGGTCGTCGGCTTTACGGACAAAGACGAGCGTCTCGTCGGCCAGATCGCTAAGCGACAGGCTGTGACGAATGCCGCTAACACGCTTTACGCAGTCAAACGACTGATCGGCCGCAAATTTGACGCGCCGGAAGTCGAGAAGATGCGTACGACCGTGCCATTCGAGATCGTCAAGGCTCCGAACGGCGACGCGCACATTCGTGTGCTCGATCGCGTTTACAGCCCGCCAGAGATCTCAGCGATCGTGTTACAGCGACTGAAACTCGCGGCTGAGGAATTTCTCGGTGACAAGATCACCGAGGCGATCATTACCGTTCCGGCCTATTTTGACGACATGCAGCGTCAGGCGACCCGTGATGCGGGTAAGATAGCCGGCCTCGAGGTCGAGCGAATCATCAACGAGCCGACGGCCGCTGCCCTGGCATACGGTTTTGGCAAATCGAAGACCGAAAAGGTCGCCGTGTACGATCTCGGCGGCGGTACGTTCGATATCTCGATCCTCGAGATCAACGACGGCGTTTTCGAGGTTTTATCGACCTCGGGTAACACGTTCCTCGGCGGTGAGGATTTTGATCACCGGATCATCGACTGGCTCGTCGAGGGTTTCCTGGCTGAATACAGCATCGACCTTCGTGGCGACCGCCTGGCTCTTCAGCGTTTGAAGGAAGCGGCGGAGCGTGCGAAATGCGAGCTGTCGAGCGTGACAGAGACGAACATCAGTCTGCCGTTCATCGCTGCCGATGCTACGGGTCCCAAGCACATCAACATGACGCTCTCACGAGCGAAATTCGAAGAGCTTGTCCAGGATCTCGTCGAATCGTCGGTCGAGCCGTGTCAAAAAGCTCTCTGGGATGCTAAATTGCAGCCCTCGGACGTGGATAAGGTCATCCTCGTCGGCGGTCAGACACGTTCGCCGATCATCGCAAAGACGGTTACCGAGGTTTTCGGTAAAGAGCCGTCGGCCGAGATCAATCCTGACGAGGTCGTCGCGATGGGAGCTGCCATTCAGGGCGGCGTTCTGACCGGCGATGTCAAGGATATCGTCCTGCTCGACGTTCTGCCGCTTTCGCTCGGACTCGAAACCCGCGGCGGTTTGTTCGTCAAGCTGATCTCGCGAAACTCGACCATTCCGCTCAAGAACACGATGACGTTTACGACCGTTGTCGATAATCAGCAGTCGGTCGAGATCCACATTTTGCAGGGCGAACGCGAGATCGCGTCGGCTAACCGCTCGCTCGCCAAATTCGAACTCGTCGGCATCCCGCCGGCACCACGCGGCGTGCCGCAGGTCGACGTTTCGTTCGAGATCGATGCTAACGGCATCGTCAGCGTTTCGGCCAAGGACAAGATGACGGGCCTCGAACAGGCTCTGCAGATCACGCCTTCGTCGGGCCTCTCGCCGGACGAGATCGAACGCCTCATCATCGAAGCGGAAACGTCGATCGAACGCGACAAGGACGAAAAAGAACTCATCGTCGAACGCAACAAACTCGACACGCTCATCCGCAATTCGCGTCGTGCGATGTCAGAGATCGGCAAGTCTTTCGAGCTGCAGGAACAGCAGGAGATCAACGAGGTCCTGAATGTTGCCGAAGAAATGCTCGATTCCGGCAGCGTTGCCGAGCTCAAGATCCAATTCGAACGCGTCGAAACCGCCGCGAACAGGATCACGGCAGCGATGCTCGCGATGACGTAAAGATCAGAGCCGGTAAGCTTCTGCCGACGGCTCTAATTACCCCTTCCAAAACCGTGCTTTTTTCGCCCCTGGATATTTATCCCGGTGTCGGAAAGCACGGTTTTTGTTTGTAACGCCCACACAGAGAAAGCTCCGAAAGCCGCAAGTGTTTGGTTCCCTGGGCCCGAACAGCAATTTTCGACGAAATGCCGCAAAGTATTGACGCTCAATGATTTGTGGGCATTTCCTGCTAATTTTGTCCCACGTGTCCCATTCTTGTCCCACGGTATGCGTGGGACATATAAAGTGTTGTTAACAAACAACTTAACCGAGATTCCTCAAAGTTTGTCCCACGCCCACCGTGGGACAAATAAACTCTTTATTTACAATATTTACAGCCATAATTAAGCCCCAAAACTGTATTACTTTAAAAAACGCGCGCCACAATGTACGTCTTTTGTGTCGTCCTAAAAAGGTTGACACGCTCAGGTCGTGCTTCCGCCGGATCGAAGCGGCCTAAAATTATCAAAGATCTTCAGCGTTGCAAGGATAGCACAAGATTGCATTAATGTCAAGGTTTTATGCCGGGCGAGAAAGGCGACGAGGGGGGCAGAAATGCAATTCTTACGGCGGCTTTGCCGGGGTGATGTGCGGAAAGGCTGTTCCTTTCCGAGAGGTCCTAAGTGATCCCAAGGCTTCGCCTCTGGCTTAGTCGGTGGGAGGCAGAGCCTCTGAAGATTTAGAGATAAGGTTGGAAGGGCAGAGCCCTTCCGCACAGCACTAGGCCGGAGGCCCTAAGAAGAGGGGATGTGAAAAGGGTCTAACTTCTGTTTTGGGATGCATTATTTTCTAAAAGGCACGTGCATGGCCAGAGTCTGAGGAAAATAGAAGGTTCTCAGTTTGTTTTGGGGCCTTCGGCCCAGTGATGTGCGGAAGGGCTATGCCCTTCCGTCGAGCTCTAAGAAAACTGAGGCTACGCCTCATCTTTGGCGCCACTTTATCTGATGAACATCCATCTTGAGCGGCTCATCCTCGAACGGGCAGCCTTTCCAGATGCGGGCACTGGAATTCAGGTAGTCTTCAGGACGTTCTACGAAGCCTTCTTTGACGGGGTTGTTGTGAATGTAGTTTACCTTTTGCATCAGAACGTCTTCGGTCTTTATTTCGAAGGTGTTTGAGTGGTGTTCCCAGACCGAGTGTTTGTATCCCCGCTTTTTCTCTTCGGTTCGCAGCTTTATCAGCGACTTTTCGTGGCCGTTCTCTTTCAGATATTTAATGATCTTGTTAGCCGACACGCCGTTTATGTAGCGAAGCGTTTCTGATTGGTCTAGCTTCGAATCTGTGATGATGTGAAGGTGGTCATACATTATAGCGTAGGCGAAGAGCAGGAATCCCGCCGATTCTCTGGCTGTGTTGAGGGCTTCGCACATGACATTTTTGAGAGCATCCGTGCGAAAGATCGGCAGCCTTTTGTGGGTGACCGAGGTGATGTAATAGAAGGGAGTGCTTTTTGAGACGGATATCATTTTTGGGGGTATCTTGGACGGGTTTTGAATGGAAATCAAGTCGAGGCGGAGCCTCTTGATTATTAGGAGCTTAACGGAAAGGCAGAGCCTTTCCGCACAGCACTAGGCCGGAGGCCTGAAGAAACACTTAGGATTTTGCTCGAAGATTTATTCCACACTAGGCTTTAATAGTTGTTCCGTTTGAGGACATCCATCGCGGCTCGGGCTGCAATGGCCAATAGGTATTGAGAAAAATTTGCATTTGTCGCAAAATATAGATACGCCAGTTCATTTGCGGATGAGCTGGCGTTTTTGAAATTTGAGATATCAAATTAGAAGTTGAAACGATGAGCAAGAGAGATTATTACGAAGTTTTAGGCGTTACGAAGACCTCGACCGAGGTTGAGATCAAGCGAGCTTACAGGACGATGGCGGTGCAATATCATCCGGATAAGAACCCGGGCGATGCGGCGGCCGAGGAGAAGTTCAAGGAGTGTGCCGAGGCGTACGCGGTGCTGAGCGATCAGCAGAAGAGGGCGGCGTACGATCGGTTTGGGCATCAGGGCGTTGGGGCCGGTGCCGGCGGCGGGTTCGATCCCGGGTTTTCGAACATCGAGGATATTTTCGATATTTTCGGGTTCGGCGATATGTTCGGCCAGCAGGGCAAACGGCGGACGAGCGTGCAGCGTGGCTCTGATCTGAGATACGATCTCGAGATCTCGCTCAACGATGCGGCAACCGGCAAGGACGAAAAGCTACGCATCCCGCGGCTCGAAACCTGTGACGAATGCACCGGAAGCGGTGCTGAAAAAGGCACGACCGCCGAGACTTGCATAACCTGCGGCGGCAGCGGGCAGACACGTTATCAGCAAGGGTTTTTCAGCGTGATGCGTCCGTGCGGCAACTGTCAGGGCAAAGGGCAGATCATCAAATCGCCATGTAAAAAATGCCAGGGCCAGGGCCGTGTCGAAAAAGAAAAAACCATCGAGATCAAGATACCGGCCGGTGTCGAGACCGGTTCGCGGCTACGCGTAACCGGCGAGGGCGAAGCCGGTGTGAACGGCGGTCCGTCGGGTGACCTGTTCATCGTACTGCATGTCGCGGCGCATGAGAATTTTGAGCGGCAAGGTGCTGACCTTTACGCCGCCGTGCCGATCACGTTTGCACAGGCCGCACTAGGTGCTGAGATCGAGGTAAAAACCCTCGATGGCGAAGAAAAGCTAAAGGTCCCGGCCGGCACGCAGACCGGAACCGTCTTTCGCATCAAAGGCGAAGGAATGCCAAACCTCGGCCATCGCGGCAAAGGCGATCTCTTCGTCGCGGTCACGCTCGTCACTCCAAAATCGCTGACAAAGGAACAGCGAAAACTGCTGGAACAGCTCGCCGAGATCGAGGACGTTGATTTTTCGGACGAGTCATTTATAGACAAGGTGCGGAATATCTTTGGGTAGTACGATGCGATGGTTGAGTCCGAACGATGGTGACAGAGTAGTCCTCAATCAAATGTTTGGCGAACTCAAACTAAATCGCGAGAGTTCACAACGTTTTTGGCGAGGAAATGTGATTTTTGCACCCACGCAAAGCCCGGTCGCTCTGTTTCTTTTTGATCTTGATAGTGGACTTACAAAGGCACATATAGATTTCTACCTTGAACTGGAAGCTAAATACGACGGACTAAAGGCGGAAATTGCCATGGCTCTCGCCAAAGAATACACGAGCTCCGTTAACACACTCGATCAAGATGCAGTTTGGAAAACATTTAGTATTGTCGGAATAAGTATTCCCTTTGAAACGAGTATACGAACCGGCTCCTTTGAGTGGGACCTATATTTTTCCTACGATGCACAGCGCCCCGATTTCCTTATTGAGATGAGTCAGTGGTCAGTTGAAGCGTGTTATGCGGGGGAATAATCGGCTAGGTTCTGATCTATGAGCCGATAGACGCTATCGCTCCGCGACTCGGTGTATCGCCATCCCCAAATATGGACGCTCAATATTACGAATATCACGTTTTCGAAGGCATTGATCTGCCGGAAGAAGATCTCGCCAGAAAAGAATTCGAAAGCTGTGAATTCTTACGATGCGATCTCTCCAAATGCGATCTCAACGGAACGGTTTTTGTTGATTGTGTCTTTCGCGAGTGTAATCTTTCCCTCGTCAAACTTAACGATGCAGCTCTGAAGACGGTCGATTTCTACGACTGCAAGCTCGTCGGGGTCGATTTTGGTAAGTGCAGCGACTTTCTGTTCGCGGTCAGCTTTCAGAACTGCCAGATCGACTACTCGTCGTTTTTTCAAAAGAAGCTAAAGGCGACAGAATTTACAGATTCCTCACTAAAAGAAGCCGATTTTACCTCGGCCGATCTCACATCGGCGGTTTTCAGCAACTGCGATCTGTTGAAAGCATCTTTCGTTCAAACAAATCTGGAAAAAGCCGATCTCCGAACCGCCTACAACTACAGCCTCGATCCGGAATTGAATCGGGTAAAGGGAGCGATGTTTGCTCACTCGGGCATCGCGGGACTGCTGACAAAGTATGACATCGTCATTGTCTAAACAGGACACTTTCGGCTGGGTTCCGCGCCGTCGCGGGCAACGTCAGCGTGAGACTTTGCATCTACACCAGTTGAATCGTCTAAAGACAATTGTCCGGTTAACATGGCCTGCTTACGGCCGTCCTGTATTAATATAAGCTTATGAGTTATCTGCAAGGTGTTTTTACTCTCTCATGGATCGCGATCTTCTCGCTGGCTGCGCTCGGTCAATCGCCGTCGAAGGTTCTGAGCCAGGCCAATAAAGCCTTGGGTGAAAAGGCGTTGAAGAAGGTGAGTTCGTGGCAGCAGACGGGCAAGATAACCCGTTCATCGGACGGAGCGAGCGGAAGCTATTCGGCTCGTTCGTCAACGGGCGGCCTTTATGGCGGGTTATATGATCTGAACGGTTTTGAGTACGGGTTTGGCTACAACGGTAAGTCGGGCTGGGTCCGCGATTCCAAGGATGGGCTGCGGACGGTGACCGGCGACGCGAGCCGCGACATGCAGGCCGAGGCACAGTTTCGCAGCACTCGCTGGCTAAAGGCTAAGGACGAAAAAGCCAAGCTTTCTTCCGGCGGAACGGCTAATGTGGCGGGCAAAACGGCAAACGTCGTCGTTATGACAACGGCAAAAGGTGCAAAGATCAAGATGTTCTTCGACCCCGCGAACGGCCTGCCGATAAGGGAAGAATTCACGAACGGCGGCAACCCGCGTTCGTTGGAATACGCGGAATATCGAGCTGTCTCCGGCATTCAGACACCATTTTTGATCAAGCTTTCCGAGGGCGGCGAGAACTACGAGATCAGGCTGAGCGATGTGACCTACAACACGCAGATCGCAAAATCGTCGTTCGATTTCCCGAACGTCAGTGCGGATGCATTGCCAAATATTCCGCAGCTGCTGGACGATGTCAGGGCTAATGCTGAAAAGCTGGAAACGATACTCGAGAACTACAGCTTTACCGAGAACAGGATCGAGCGCGATCTAAAAGACAACGGGGAATTCGTCGTCAAGGAATCGGAAAAGCGGCTGCTTACATTCTATAAGGGTTACCGCATTACCCGGACTCTGGAGAAGAACAACAAACCGCTGTCGGCATCCGATCAGGCCAAAGAGGATAAGGATGTAGAAAAGCAGATCGCCGAGATCGAAAAGAAGATCGCGGAAAAAGAGAAACGTGCAGAAAAGATCGCTTCGGGTTCGGCCGGCCAGCCCAAGGAAAATCAGAGGATAACGATCGCCGAAGCTCTGAAAGGTTCGTTGCTCGTAAATCCGCGGCGAGAGAGGTTTCGCGGCCGCGACGTCATTGTTTTCGATTACGAGCCCAATCCGGCATTCAAGCCAAAGACGCGAAATGAAAAGCTTTTCGCACTTTGTAACGGAGCTGTTTGGGTTGACACGGCTGCTAAGCAGATCGTTCGGCTGGAGGCAAAGTTGACGCAGAGCGCGGGGAATTTTCTGGCGAAAGCGAGCCGCGGAGCATCGTTCACGCTCGAAAACGAACTGGTAAATAACGAGATATGGCTGCCGTCACAGGCGGATGTCAACCTATCGATCAAGCTATTCCTGATCGCCGGGATCAACATCAATAACCTCGTCAAATACGGTGATTACAGGCGTTTTGAGACAGAGGTCAAGGACGCGATGGTCGGAGACGAGAAAAAGCCGTTAGATTAGTTCGTCGCCTCGGGCTCGCAGGGTGCGGCGCCAGAGTTCGCGATATGAGGTGAAGCGGGCGACCAGCGTATTCATATAATATCGCTGGGCAAAGGTCATCTGGCGATTGTCGCCGAGCCTTTTGATGCTCGATTCCAAACGAGCCCTTGCCTCGAGAGGGGCTCTTTTGGTGGCACCGTTAAAATAGATGTCAAAATCTATTTTCAGCTTGCGGATGTCATCCTCGAGCCGGCTGAGTTTTTGATCGAACTCAACCTCGAGCTGCTTGCGGCTCGGCCCGTTTCCGTATAATTTATTTCCAATAGCCATTGAATATTTATCCCTGGGAAGAAAAGCGCGGACACGCCTGTTTAAATATATCGCTAAGTTAACAATAAATCCACATTTTTAAAACTTTTTTAACACTTTGACAATGTCATCAGCAATTTCATCCTCATCATCTTCGGCAAGAGCGTCAAACGATATTCTTCGATCTCTTCCGTCGGTTGATGAACTCGTTCGAGCTAGTTCGGGAAAGCTGATCACGGAAAGTGCCGGCGAAAGCCACACGGCGAACCTCGCACGTTCGGTAATTGCCGAGCTCAGGGGCGAGATATTAGAGGGTTCAGTTTTAGTTGCGACCGAGGGCGAGTTGCTAGAGGTAGCGAACGAAAGGCTGGTGTCGGCGTGGAAAAGTGAGGAACGGAAAGGCGTACGGCGTGTGATAAATGCCACGGGCGTCATCATTCACACAAATCTTGGCCGGGCTCCATTGTCGGAAAACGCCCGAGAAGCGATGGCCGATGCATCAGGTTACGGCTCGCTTGAGTTTGCCGTCGAAACCGGCAAGCGTGGGAAACGCGGCATCAGGGCGGAGTCGTTGCTGCGGGAACTGATCGGAGCCGAAGAGGTTTTAATTGTAAATAATTGTGCGGCGGCAGCGTTCTTTGTCCTGACGGCATTCGCCTCAGGCGGCGAAGTCGTTATCTCACGCGGAGAAATGGTCGAGATCGGCGGCGACTTTCGTGTTCCAGACGTGTTGGAGCAATCAGGAGCTACGCTGAGGGAGATCGGCACGACCAATCGAACAAAGCTGGCAGACTACGCCAAAGTGATAAATGCGAACACTCGCGTTCTGCTGCGCGTGCATCCTTCCAACTACCGCATCGTCGGCTTCACCTCAATGCCTTCTCTCTCGGATCTCGCCGTTCTGGCACGCGAAAAGGGAGTAATTCTCTACGAAGATATCGGCTCAGGTGCGATCGTCGATCTAAGTCGTTTCGGCCTGAATGACGAGCCGTTGGTGCAGGCTTCGATAACAGCGGGCGTTGATGTGGTCACATTCAGCGGCGATAAACTGCTCGGCGGGCCACAATGCGGAATAGTTGCCGGAAAGGCTGAGATCATCGATAAGTTGCGAAAGCATCCGCTATATCGTGCTCTGCGGGTAGATAAACATACTTACGCCGCCCTCGAAGCGACGCTCGAAGCTTACCGTCGCGGTACCGAGTTCGACGAGATCCCGGTGCTGAGAATGATCGCAATAAGCAAAGAGCAGATCCGCGAGCGTGCGGAGAGATTCATCGGTTCGATCCTTGCCGGTTCGGCAGATCTCAGACTCGAGATCGTTGATGGTGTGTCTGCAATCGGCGGTGGTGCGGCACCGAACGTGGTGCTTGAAACGGCTTTGATCGCCGTGAGTCATGCCCGAAAGTCAGCATCCCAACTAGAACTTACATTGCGAAATGCCGCAACGCCGATCATCACGCGGATCTCGGATGACCGTGTAATGATCGATCTCAGGACGGTTTCCGAGGTTGAGGAAGCCGAATTGATCGAGTCGCTTTCGGGGTTATGATCACGACTAACGCTTATCCGTTTTTTTCCGCAAAATCCTGCATAAAATCAACCAACGCCGTGACGCCTTCTCGTGGAAAGGCGTTGTAGATAGAGGCTCGAACACCGCCTAACGAACGATGGCCGCGAAGTCCGTCGAGCCCATTTTGTTCGGCTTCGGCACAGAATTTTTCGTTGAGGTCGACGGACGGCAATTGGAAGCTGACATTCATAACGGATCGCACGTCGCGGTACGCATGGCCCGTGAAATAACCATCGCTTGTGTCGATGGCGTTGTATAAAAGCCCCGCCTTTTCGATATTTCGCTGCTGCATCGCGGTGAGGCCGCCTTGCTCTTTTAGCCAGTCGCAGACGAGGCCGACCATGTATATCGCCCACGTATTCGGTGTGTTCGCCATCGAATCATTCTCGGCAACATTGCGATAATCCAGCAGGGAATGGAGCCCTTTCGGGATCATTTCGAGCATGTCTTCGCGGATGAAAACGACAGCAATTCCGCTCGGGCCGATGTTTTTCTGAGCGCCGTTATAGATCATCGCAAAATGGTCAAAATCGATCGGTTTCGACATGATATTCGACGACATATCGCAGATCACCGGAATGCCGCCGGCGTCAACGTCATACTGAAATTCAACACCCTCGATCGTCTCATTTGCGACGTAGTGGACGTAGCGTGCGTCCTTTGTGAAATTGAGTTCAGCTTGCCCCGGCGTTGTGCGATAGCCGGATTCTGCGGAAGTGTAGATGACATTGATGTCTCCGCAACGCTGAGCCTCGGTTAGAGCTTTGCGGCCCCAAAATCCAGTGATGACGTAATCGGCAGTTTGACCCGCTCCCAGGAAGTTGATCGGGATCATCGAAAACTGCATCGACGCTCCGCCCTGAAGGAACAAGATCTTAAAATTGTCAGGCACATTAAGGACGTCACGCAGCCCTTGCTCTGCACCGGCGAGTATCGCTTCGAACTGGCTTGAGCGATGGCTGATCTCCATGACGCTCATTCCGATTCCGTTGACAGAAAGGAGTTCGGCCTGGGCTCGTTCGAGGACCGGAAGCGGGATCGCCGCGGGTCCGGCGCTGAAATTAAAAATTCGGTGGGTCATGTCTATCTTACGGAGCTCCGTATCAAAAATTTAAATGAGCAGGATAGCACAACGCCGAACATTAACGAATTTGGCAATACTCGATATTTTCTTTGCTTAAGGGGTATTTTACTTCGGTTTTTTCCGTTCTTTGGTTTAGAATAAATGCAAATGCGACAAACCCGGTATTGAGGTTCTGCATCTTAAAGAGCGCCAATGTCGGTCGTTTGTAATTCTCGGAGGATGTCTATGTATCGCAAGTCTTTATTTTCGCTTCTTTTTGTAGCGATCGTTATTTTTATCGGCAATACTGCCATTATCGCTCAGAATGCACCAACATCTGGGACTGTCGAGTTGGTGAATGCCGATGGTAGCCGAACCCCAGTCGAAGGGGCATTGGTCGAGGCTTTCAGAGCTGACATTAAAGCCGGTTCGCCACCTGCGAAGACCAATAAACGCGGTGAGTTCAGTTTTGCCGGTTTGCAGCTTGGATATAACTTTATCCTTGCTGTCTCGGCTCCCGGAGCGTCGCCGACATATCTGCCGGGCGTTCGTGCAGGACAGGAAAGATTGCTCATTTCGTTAGTAGCGGGTGACGGTCGCAGAATGTCGGAGGAAGAAGTAAGGACGGAGGCTGCAAAACCGAAAGGCACAGCCACGACGGCTGCTGCCGCCGCACAGAGCCAGGAAGAAGCGAAAAAAGCCCAGGCCGATTACGAAGCAAAGAAGAAAGAAGTCGAAGAGAGAAATTCTAAGGCCGAGCAGACGAATAAGATCGTTTCGGCCGCGTTGAAGGACGGTAATGATGCCTTCGCGGCTAAGAATTATGATCTTGCGATCACCAAGTATGACGAGGGAATTGCAGCAGATCCTCAGTATGTGGGCAGTGCCCCGATCTTCTACAACAACCGCGGAATCGCTCTGCGTTCACGCGGTGTAGATAACTATAACCTTGGCATCAAGTCAGCGAATGTTTCGGACAAGGTCGCTCTTTTAGGAAAGGCGAGAAAGGATTTTGCCGACGCTGCGACCGGATATCTCGGTTCGTGGAAGGTTTTGAAAGACGCTACCCCGGCAGATATTGGGGATGCAAAAGCTGGTTTTGACGCTAACAGACTCGGAACGCTTCGCGGAGCGGTCGAGGTCTTCCAGATGGCTGTTCGCACGGAACAGGTCGATCCAACCGTTATCGATTCGGCAAAGGTTTTGATCCCTGAATATCAGGCCGCCGAACCTGACGCTGCCAAGAAGGCAGCTGCAAGCCTTGCGTTTGCGGATCTCTATCGCGTAGTTGGTGATTCGGAGAACGCTATCGTAGCTTATAAAGCGATCCTCGATGTGACGCCTGACAATCTGGATGCTCTAGTCGGTGCCGGATTGAGCCTTGTAAACCTTGGTTACATCAATGGAGACAAGACAAAGCTTCAGGAAGGATCGAACCTTTTGCAGAAATTTGCCAGTGCGGCTCCGGATACAAATAAGTATAAGGCCGATGCGGTTGCTCTGATCGATACTCTTAAGAAAGAGCAGAACGTCACCCCTCAGAAGGTTGCCGCTCCGGCAAAGAAAAGGAACTGATCGTATTTAATAATCAACGATAGACGAGCCGGGCCGATTGATGGGCCCGGCATTTTTTTATGACACTTTCAATTAGAGAAATGACCGCGGAAGACCTGGCGGGCGTCGTAAAACTCATGACCGACTTCGCGGAATATGAGAAGCTCGCTGAGTATTGCACGGTGACGGAAGAACGACTTCAGAAAGCTATTTTTGGCGACAAAGCGATCGTTCGCGGACTGGTGGCCGCCGAAGGCGAAGATCTAGCCGGCTACGCTCTCTTTTATCCGTGTTTCTCGAGTTTTAGGGGTGAGCGGGGAGTTTATTTAGAGGATATTTATATTGATGCTAAATACCGCGGCGGCGGTAGCGGCAAGCTCATGCTCGAAAGGATCGCCGCCATCGCTGCCGAAGACGGAGCGGAGCGAATAGACTTTCAGGTGCTGGATTGGAATGCTCCGGCGATCGATTTTTACAGAAAACTGGGAGCGGTTAGCAATGACGGGGAAACTCACTTCAAGTTTGCCGGAGATGCTTTCGCTGCGCTCGCTAGGACGGAAGCTCGATCCTAAATGTAGTACCTGAGCCTAATGCCGAGGTCACAGCGACCTCGCCGCCATGAAGTCGCGCAAGATGTTTTACAATAGCAAGGCCCAATCCAGTACCGCCTACCTCACGTGAGCGAGCCCGATCTGCTCGGTAAAATCGCTCAAAGATGCGCTGGGCGTGCTCAGGTAGAATACCCTCACCCGTGTCGGCAACCGAAATTACGTCGCGACCGTCGGACTGATCAAAATCGACGGTTACGCTTCCGCCCTGCCGGTTGAACTTAATCGCATTGTCGATCAGATTCGTCAGCATTTGCTCGAGTCGAACGGAATCGGCAAAGACTACCGCGGGTTCCGGGACCAGATTTTTAAGTTGGATCTCTCGATCTTTTGCCTTGGCCGAAAGCGAATTCATTACATCCTGGATCGCCGTGTGAAGCCTGATCTCGCGAACGCTGATAGCCACATTTCCGGATTCGATGAGCGATAGCTCAAGAATATCGGCTATCAAGCTGTGCATACGTTCGGCGTTTCGACGGATGACACCGAGAAAATGCAGGTTATTTTCTTTGTCGTCGATCGCTCCGTCTTCCAGGGTCTCTACAAAGGCGAGAATAGAGGTCAAAGGGGTTCGCAGTTCGTGTGAGATATTTGAGAGAAATTCCTGACGGACCAATTCCAGACGGTCTATCTGAGTTGTCTCATAGAAGAATCCAACCGCGTAATTTTGGCCGTTGAGCTCTATCGGGGCTACGTGAACGTCGAATTTTCTCTTTTCGCTGGTAGGCAGCTCCAGACGAACATCACCGGATACTAGCGATGTGAGTGATCTACGAAAGGCTTCGTGAAGGTCCAGATCACGGATGACCTCGCTGAGGCGTTTGGCGTCGAGATCCAGGCCGTCACGGGCAAAAGCAACTGCTGCCGGTACGTTGTAATGAGCGATCCGCATCGAGGAATCTACGACGATAACTCCTTCACGTGTCGTGTCGAGTATCTTTTGTAGTACCTGGTTCGAAGCTCGAACTTCGTCTAGCTCAATAACAGCGGCATTCATAGAGGACGATTATCAGCGAGGACTTGTTACTTGCATCCAATAAAACGATAACCCACGCCGACAACCGTTTCAATGCTCGATCCGCATTCGTCGAGCTTTTGACGAAGGCGGCGAATGTGAACATCGAGGGTTCGCGTATCGCCGAAATAGCTGTAGCCCCAAACATTGTCGAGCAGCTGCTGGCGCGATGCGACACGGCCGGAGTTTTGAATGAGGTGTTCGAGTAGGGCAAATTCCTTACGAGTAAGCTTTACGTCGCGATCCGTACAGGTCACACGCATGTCAGCGAAATCGACTGTTAGCTGTGGGTCGGAGTATTTGGGAGACAGCTCGGTCTCAACACGGCGGAGAACGGCCCTGACGCGGGCAATTACCTCCTTTATCGAGAATGGTTTGATGATGTAGTCATCTGCTCCAGTGTCGAGCCCCAGTATCTTATCGCCCTCGGCTGCTTTTGCGGTGAGCATGATGACCGGAGTTTTCTCGGTCAGCGACTCACGACGCAGACGACGGCAGAGTTCCATGCCGCTCATTCCGGGAAGCATAAGATCAAGTAATATCAGGGACGGGCGATTTTTTTCGTCCAGGGCGAGGCGCAGGCCTTTTTCACCTGATTCGGCAATAAATGGCCTAAAACCCTCGCGTTTCAGGTTATAGTGCAACCCTTCAGCGATGTCCGCATCATCCTCGATGATCAGAATTGTGTGCTGCATATCGATAGACCGACTGTACGACAAACTTAACGTGTAAGCGACAGTCTATGTAACGCTCTTTAATAGCGTATTAATGAAAGGTTACAGGAATGTTAAATCTTTACAATTATGATGGCGAGATGAAGTTTACTCGGCCAATCATCAAGACATTTCTTCACGGGGCCGGTACACCTTGATAAGTTTGCCGATGTCTGCGTTCGTCGAAGTCCAGGACGGCGTGTCAAGTTCGATCACAGCCAGAGCTGCGGTAGGCATGGGTTCCAGGTCGCCGGTGAGATACCGGATAAATCCTTCGATACCCGGATTGTGGCCGACCAGAAGAGCTGACGGGTAGGCATCGTCGATGTCACTGACAACCTGCCTTAAGGTCTGGGGACTCGCTTGGTAGATCCGATGCTCAAATCGAATCTCGGCATCTAGTTTTCCCGCTTTTTTCACGAGAACGGCAGTGGCTTTTGCACGAACTGCCGACGAACTGAGAATAAGGTAAGGATGATGTCCTTCCCGGGACACTAATTCGCCCATGAATACGGCTGCCTTGTTCCCGCGGTCATTCAACGGGCGGTCAAAGTCAGACATATCGGGATCGGTCCAACTTGATTTTGCGTGTCGCAGGACAAATAGAGTTTTCATCGATCCGAGTGGATAAGAACTGGTTCAATAATAGGTAAAAGCTATCTACCTTTCAGATTCTACTGCTCACCATACAAAAACGACAACCTATTGATATAAAATTGTCGTTCGTCGTCGGCGTAAGAGAATATCAGGGAGGAATGAACTCGTTGAATGCAGCTTTGCTGGTGAATCTTCTGGGATTTTCGGTCGGTATCGCGCTCTATGTGCTGATCGCCGTTATGGTGCTGCGCCACCGAACCAGCAAAGCGAAAGGCAACCCGAGCTTTCTCCTTCTGATGACCGCGGCACTCGGCCTGCTCTGGAATGCGGGCGAGCTGTATAGCTTTATTCAAAAAGATTTTGGAATGGCGGCGATATCACCATTGCTGGTCGCATTGTCATTCTCTGCTCTCGGATTTTTGCCCTCCGTAGTGGTTCATTCGTCCAGGTCGGAGGGAAGCCGGACCTATTGGCTCACCTATGCTGCGTACGGCCTAAGCCTGACTGCGACGGGTATTCACTTTCAGGCAGCGCTAGCTGGAGCGGCGGTTCCGTCTGATCTTGCCTTGCAAACTCAGACATTTGGATCGCTAGCATTTGCGGCTGGCCTCCTGCTATTCAATTTTCGGCAGACACTCGAGAAAAAGGCCGTATTCTCAGCCGCCTTGCTGATCTTTGCGGCTTCGGCATTGCACCTCAGCGGCGAGCGAGAAGGAGTTTCCTGGTATATCGAGATGATCGCCCATCAATCGTCGATCCCGCTCGCACTCGTGATCCTATATCAGAACTATCGCTTCGCATTTGCGGATCTATTCCTTAAACGAGCTATCTCGCTCATGCTGCTCGCGGGTCTGGCCCTTGGCCTATACGTTTTTATTGCCGTTCCGCTGCTTCGTTATCACGAAACGCATGATCGCGACGACGTGGCCGCCGCAGCCCTGGTGATCGGACTCTGGATCCTAACGGCTCTCGTTTATCCGTCAATTTATAAGTTCGCCGTACTTTTGGTCGACCGTGTCCTGCTTCAGAGGGCTGACTACGCGAGATTGCAGATGGATCTGAAGCAGGATATCGAATCGTCGAATTCGGTATCTGATGTTCTAGATCATCTCCAAGCCGAGCTATCTTCAAAACTCACCGCCTCAAATTCAAACTGGACAGAAATGAACGAATCGCCGGAGCAGTTTCCATCAGTCGAATTAACGGCTGATTCGGCAAGGGTCGTTATCCCGACCGCCGAGGAACCTCAGTATCTGCTGGCTCTGAATCAGTTTTCCGGTGGGCGTCGGCTGTTGTCTGACGAGATATTTCTTCTCGAATCTACCGCCTTGCTAGCAGCTCGCAGGATCGATGTGCTACGCGTCAGTCACGAGCGATTTGAACAGAGATTTCGCGAACAGGAATTCGCCAAACTTGCAACGGAAGCTCAGTTGACGGCACTGCGTTCTCAGATAAATCCACATTTCTTGTTCAATGCCCTGACGACGATCGGCTATTTGATCAAGGCATCGCCGGACAAGGCGTATGATACATTGCTCCGTTTGACGAAGCTTCTTCGAGGCGTTCTGAGAACGACGGGTGAATTCTCAACTCTCGGCGAAGAGATCGCTCTGATAGAAAGCTATCTCGAGATCGAGCTTGCGCGATTTGAAGAACGGCTGAAAATAGCCGTCGATGTTGAGCCTGATCTGCGAGCCCTAAGAATTCCGTCCCTAATTCTGCAGCCGATCGTTGAAAATGCGATAAAACACGGTATCTCGGAAAACAAAAATGGCGGTGAGGTTCGTATAAGGGCAGAGTTGAACAGCGATTCGGCGGAAAAGGTCCTGCGGCTTACCGTTTGGGATTCAGGGCCGGGGAAAAACGGCGGGTCGTCCGTTAATTCCGGTGGTGTTGGCCTAAAAAATGTCAGGGAGCGACTCGCCGTCCATTACGGTTCGCTGGCTAAATTTACTCTTACAATAAGTGATCATTCGGGTACGGAGGCGGTGATCGAGTTACCGGTCAATAGCACAATTTTATGAACAAATTACGGCTGATCATCGCGGATGATGAGCGTCCGGCAAGAGAATTCCTTAAATCAATAATTCGCGAATTTGAGAATGTCGAGATCGTTGGTGAGGCTGAGAACGGAGCTGATGCGGTCGAGGTCATTAAAACAGTCAAGCCTGACCTGGCCATCCTCGACCTGAATATGCCTGAGGTTTCCGGACTCGATGCTGTTCGAATGCTGAGCAGGGCTCAGATGCCGCTCGTCGCATTTGTAACGGCTCACGACGAATTTGCAGTGCAGGCTTTTGAGCTGAATGCCATAGACTATCTCCTCAAACCTGTCGAGCGTTCACGCCTGGCAGAGACGGTCAATCGGGCGATAGAAAGGCTGGAACACGAAGACTGGCGATCGATCGAGGCGGAAAAGGTTAGGAATGTCGGGTCGGCCTACGACGAACAAGGAAGATCGGCACCGATCGACCGGATCCCGGTGAAAGTTCGCGAAGAGATATTCCTGATACCGATCGACGATGTGGCAAGCATTGTCGCAGATGGTGAACTCCTGCAGATCATAACCGTAAAGAATCAAAAATATACGATCAATCATCGTTTGAAGGATCTGGAAATGCGGCTGGATGACAGTAAATTCGTGCGGCTTTCGAGGGGGGCGATCGCAAATCTGGCTCACATCAAGAGCATTTCGCCTATGCCCGGCGGAACCTACACCGTTACCATGGTCAACGCTCAGGAGATCGCCTCAAGCCGCCTGCAGTCAAAACTTCTCAGGTCAAAATTGCTGAAATTATGATCAGAAGGTTAATCCTCTAATCGGCTAAAATGACCACTCATGCCACCTACATGACCGTTCATTAAAAACCTGTCGCTATCCGGGATTCCTTGGTGCGAATATTACCTTTAAACTTTTGCGCTTTTTTACAGGGAATCAATGAAACGGATCTACGCACTTTTTACAATTACATTTCTATTTTCGATCGCCGCCGCCGCCCAAACTGGAACGATAAAAGGAACAGTCACGAGCCAGGCTAACGGTGCTGTATTGGCTGGCTCGTCCGTCCAGATCACGCAAACGAAACGGACTGTCGAAACAAACGAACAAGGTATCTTTGAGTTTAAGGATCTTGTTCCCGGGCGATATACACTGGTGACCCACACTGATGGATACACGGATCAGGCGCGGACGGTGAATCTCGTGAACGGTTCAACGGTGACCGTAGATTTTAACGTAAGCCTGACGGCCCTTCGTGAAGAGGTCACAGTGACGGCAAGTGGCACGGAGGAATCGGTATTCGAGTCGTTTCAGTCAGTAAATTCGGTCGGGGCGACACAGATCCGGGAACAGGCGGGCACGGGAATTGGTGACGTTTTGGAGCGAGAATCGGGAGTTGGAAAACGATCGTTCGGCCCGGGCACATCGCGTCCGGTGATCCGCGGCTTTGACGGAGACCGCGTGTTGGTCTTACAGGACGGAGCGAGAAATGGTTCGTTGGCATCACAGTCCGGTGATCACGGCGAACCTATCGAAGCGATGAGCTTGGAGCGGCTCGAGGTTATCAAAGGGCCAGCAACCTTGTTGTACGGATCAAACGCGATCGGCGGCGTAGTCAATGCGGTTTCGTCCGACGAGGATAGTGCTCATGACGGATTTCGCGGCAGTTTCACCGGTTTAGGAGCGACCAATAATCGTCAAGGGGGAGTTTCCGGTGGCATCGAATACGGCTATAAAAAGTTTGTTTACAAGGTAAACGGAAATTTTCTACGCGAAGGTGAATACCGAACACCCTTCGGGCTCATTCCGAACTCGGCATCAAGGTCATATGGCGGAAGTACGAGTCTTGGCTATTATGCGGACAAAGGATTTTTAGTCGGGGCGTTCAGCATGGATAGACGCCGTTACGGTGTGCCGTATGCTCCGCTTTACGAGGAAGGCGTTTTGCTCACTGACAGTAACGGAGACCCTTGTGAAGGAGAAAAGCGCGGGTTTGGGGCGGAGTGTCAGTACGACATCAATGCTATCCGTGACCGCTTTAGCAATGCTCTTCCGGAGGTGCCGGATGAACAGATCGACCTGCGGATGAAGCGAAACAACTATCGGCTTCGCGGCGGATTTCGTGATGTTGAAGGGCCGATCCAGCAAGGTAATTTCTACCTCGACTGGACAAAATATCGCCACGAAGAGATCGAGACCGCCGATGACATAGACGAGGTAGGAACCAATTTCTTTAACGATACCTTCTCCTACCGGGCGATGTTTCAGCAAGCCAAATACGGTCCATTGAGCGGCCGCTTTGGTTTCGAGGGCTTTGGACGCGATTACCAGACGTTGGGTGCGGAACAGTTGATCGACGGCAAGGTTCGACAGAACAATTTTGCGGCTTTTGGCTTGCAGGAGCTTAGCTTTGATCGTGTGGCTCTGCAATTTGGAGCACGTGTCGAGACGAACCGCTATGCCCCGGCTAACGCGACGCTCTACGATGCACGGAATTTTACCGGCTTTTCCGGAGCCGCCGCCGCGAGGTTTCGATTGTGGGAGCGGGCATCGTTCATTACCAATTTCACAAGTGCCTATCGTGCTCCCGCCCTCGAGGAACTTTACAACGAAGGAGCCCATATCGGGACGGTAACTTTCGAGATCGGTGATCAGGGGCTGAGACGAGAAAGGTCGAACGGTGTTGAGTTCAGCCTGCGACAGCGGCTCAATCGCATCAGGCTCAATGGCAGTTTCTTTTACTACAACATTGATAATTTCGTTTTCATCGCTCCTCAGGACGAAAATGACGATGGCAATGTAGATGTCGAGGATAATCTGCCGATCGGTCAGTATCGGCAGGATAAGGCGCGATTCGTCGGGGCAGATATTTCCGTAGATGCCGATATTAAAAACTGGCTCGGAGCGTTTTTTATCGCTGATATTGTTAAAGCGGAATTGCGAGACGGCGGCAGACCTTTGCCGCGTATCACGCCTGCACGCGTCCGTGTCGGTCTTGATCTCAGGTACAAAGGACTCTCTGTCCGTCCAGAAACGGTATTTACTGGAGCAAGAAAGGTGGGCGATATATTTTCGCTTGAAACGCCAACGGCTGGCTTTGGTCTTTTCAACGTTAACGCGTCCTACACGATAGCTTCGCAGCACGTCGCTCATACCTTTGCGATCGGAACCACTAACCTGGGCAATCGTCTGTATCGGAACCATCTTTCGTTCATCAAAGACCTTGCTCCTGAACCCGGCCGCGGTGCACGATTCAGCTACACGGTCAGGTTTTTCTAAGGAGGCTTAAACTACCTTGCTCGGGGCCGCATTCGTTGGATGCGGCCTTTTTCGTTTCGCAATGTGCCCTAACAATCGCTTATAATGCAGGTAAATTAATTAACGGAGATCATGAATGCAAACTGAAACAATATCGTTTGAAACAGCTAATGGACCGACATCTGCCTACGTTGCTCAGCCGGAAAACGGGAATGGCAGGGCTGTAATTTTGATCCAAGAATGGTGGGGTTTGAACGAGCATATCAAAGACATAGTTCGTCGCTATGCTGACGAGGGCTTTGTTGCGATCGCACCTGACCTGTATCGGGGAAAGCTTGCGACAAACCCGACCGAGGCTGGCGAAATGATGAATGCCCTCGCGATCGAGGACGGCCTCGACACCATCAAAAAGACGATCGACGCGGCATCGCTCGCGTTTGATTTTTCCCATTTTGGGATCACGGGTTATTGCATGGGCGGTACGTTTGCCCTTAGGGCAGCATGCGAATTAGAAGGCTTGAGTGCAGCGGCTCCCTTCTACGGCGATGTGCCGGAAGACGACATCCTACAGAAACTGAGAACGCCGACGATCTTTATATCGGGCACAAAAGACGGTTGGATCAACACGGAAAAAGTTGCGAAACTTGAGGACGCAGCCGAGCGTTTTGAACTGCCTATACATTCAGTAAAATACGAGGCAGACCACGCCTTTTTTAACAACACGCGACCCGAAGTTTACGATGAGACTGCCGCGAAAGATGCCTGGGCTTTAGTGATCGGTTTTTTTAATGACAAGCTATGATCCTAGAGCAATGCGTTAAGCTCCGCCAGTGTTGGCAGAGCAGAGCGGGCTCCTTGACCACGACATTTCAGGGCGGCGACAGCGTTTGCCGTCCTTGCACTTTCCTCGACCGTTTTCCCCGTTATCATCCCAAAAATGAACCCGCATCGGAATGAGTCTCCGGCTCCCGTTGTGTCCACGCAACCGCTAGGAACGTCGAAGGCCGGTGTCTTGATCATTTCACCCTGACAGAATATTAAAGAGCCTTTATCGCCAAGTGTTAGCCCGGTAACGCCACAGCCAAAACGCAGCGACAGTTCTTTGAGAGCCCAATCGTGCTCGGAAATTCCCACAAGGCGACTCGGAAGGTCAGCTGAAACGATACAAACGTCGACCAACGACAACAATTCCTCGATGCCATCGAAAACGTTATCGACGTCCGCGGAAACGATCACGCCAGCGTCCTTTGCCGATCTTGCCATCGCGATACATGCTTCGACATCATGGGGCGTCAGATGCAGGACGCGACCTCTTTTTGCGGCCTCAAGCGGTGCTTCTGCGGCGTTGTATGATAGGTTTTGATCTCGCTGCCACAACACTGTTCGCTCGCCGGTTTGTTCATCGACGATGATAAATGCGACCTGAGTTGCCGTGTCAGAAATCGTTTCGGCGTAGGTCATATCGACCGATTCGTCAGATAGCGATGATCTTCCGATGGTTCCGGCGTGGTCATCGCCAAACCGTCCGACGTAACATGTGGCCAAGCCCAAACGACTCAATCCAACCATCGAAGAAGCCACCTCGCCGCCCGCCGCAACGGAATAATTGCGAAGTTCCAGTTTTGTGTTAAACGCTGGATATTGCGGTACTCTGATCAGATAATCGACCGCGTTCGTGCCAAAACCAACTGCATCAAAGTCGTTTGCCGACCTTATTTCAAACGGAAAATTCATTTCGTAGATCAGCCCTGGATCCTGAAACAGGGCGCAAAAAAGTTCGTAATTAAGTCTTGCCAAAAGGTTTCGATTCAAGTTAGATTGGAAGACAGACCTATTTCACGCGATTTGTGCGTGAAACACAAATTCGCTGGTCTGCGGAGATCTGAATACATGCCAACATCGATTTGTCCCGAATGCAGTGAAGAAGTTTACGTCGACGCCGAAGTAGAGCAAGGCGATGCGGCACACTGTGAAGAATGTGGTTCCGGCCTGGTCGTCGTTGGCCTCGACCCGATCGAACTTGATCTAAAAGAAGAGGAAGTTGACGATCACAAAGACAGGGACAGCTTCGATAGCTACGATTATGACGACGACCGCTACTAGGAGTTAGTGCTCAATGCACCGGCTCTGCCTTGCGGTCAAATTGACCTCCCGACAGTCAAATTGACCTGTCATTTTGACTGACCTTTCACCGCCCCACACGACCAACCACCAACTTTGTTGAGGTTTTGCACCAGGGAAACTTGGCACGCCTTTTGTAATGTCTATTCGCTTGGGAAAGGTTTATCAAACCGCTTCCCGAAGAGACCGAGAGATGGAAACTACAGCAACTAACAAAATTATTCGCTCCCGATTGTTCTTTTGGGCTATCGTGCTGCTGGTTAGTGTGCCCACTGTGTGGTTTTTGGTTGGGTATTTCGGGGCGGGTGTGACTCTGTTGCTGCTTCCGTTTATTGTGGTCGGATTCTTTGCCTATCGAATGCACCTTAGGCGCTTGGCGGAAAAGACCAGAGAGATATCGGAAGCTAGTCGGGTTCACCTGGCTACGGTCGAGGCCCTCGCGACGGCGATCGATGCTCGTGATCAGGTTGGGGTGGGCCATGTAAGGCGGACGCAGATCTACGCTGTTGGCCTTGGGCGAATACTCGGCCTGTCGGAAAATGAGATCGATGCGCTGCGTACCGGAGCATTGCTGCACGACATTGGTAAGCTCGCCATCCCGGACCACATCCTCAACAAACCCGGTTCACTGACGCCGGCTGAGCTTGAAAAAACTAAGATACACCCTGAGGTCGGAGCCCTGATCCTGGAAAAGGTCGGGTTTAATTCCCCGGTGATTCCCACGATCAAGTATCACCACGAATATTGGAATGGCCGCGGCTATCCCGAAGGCTTAAGTAAAGAGCAGATACCTTTAACAGCCCGTATTTTGGCAGTTGCGGATGCGTTCGATACGATCCGCGGAGCTCGGCCGTACCGAGCGGCATTGCCTCGTGATAAGGCTCGTCAGATCATTCAGTCTGAGGCGGGTTCGCGGTTTGACCCAAATATCGTAGATACTTTGCTTCGAAATCTTACAACGCTTGAGCAGGAGATCGAGGCTCAAGGCCATTCTTACACTGAGAAAGGGCTTGTTGGCGGCGAGAATCCGAAACAGAACTACGTCGAGCAGATCAAGCTTGCGAACAGGGAAGTGTTCAGCTTGTACGAGCTTGCCCGCGAATTCAGCTCGGCGGTCGACCTTCAGAACACGCTTGAGATGTTTGCTAAAAAGGTCGGAGAATTCGTGCCCTTCGACACCTGCGCTCTGTATGTGCTTGACCCTACTAAGCGTTCGGCGACGGCGACGCATGTCGAGGGCGTTAACGCCGATCTGCTGAGACTTAGACAGATCAAGGTCGGTCAGGGAGCAACGGGCTTTGTTCTTAAGGAACAAAAGGTTGTTCACAACGTCGAGCCTGACCTCGATTTTCAGTATTCGCAGACAGAACTTACGCAGCTTTATCGCACGATGGCGTCGGTTCCATTGATCGCAGACGACGAACTGATCGGTGCGGTTACGATCTATGCCCAGGAACTGGAGGCTTATGGCGAAGAGCACATTCGCCTGCTCGAGACCATTTCGCGTATCGCGGCTGACGCGATCGGCAAATCACTTAAGCATGACGAGGCGACCACGCACGCGTTGACCGATCCGATGACGGGATTGCCAAACGCCCGCAGCCTGCAGCGTCAATTTGAGAAAGAGGTTGCCCGAGCTAACCGC
This sequence comes from Pyrinomonadaceae bacterium, assembly GCA_041737885.1. Classification (GTDB taxonomy): domain Bacteria; phylum Acidobacteriota; class Blastocatellia; order Pyrinomonadales; family Pyrinomonadaceae; genus OLB17. The sequence continues at coordinate 75,115 of JBGSQW010000060.1, forward strand.
GGCGGCAGCAGTTTCCAGGTGTTAATGCTTGATCTGGATGGATTTAAGGGCGTCAATGACACCTATGGCCATAAGGCCGGTGACGAAATGCTCCGCGAGATCAGCAAGGTTATCCGCGAGCAGCTTCGCGAATACGATTTCCTCGCTCGGTACGGTGGTGACGAATTCGTGGCCCTCATTCCAGAGACCGAGCCCGGAGCTGTGATCGACCTGTGCGACCGTATAGAAAAGGCCGTGTGTGCCTTTCAGCTGCCGGTTGGCGAAGGTAAGACGGCATCGGTCGGCGTCAGTCTGGGTGCCTCCGGCTATCCGGAGGAAGGTGAGACGTTCGACCAGATGATCGTCGTTGCCGACAAGGTGATGTACGAACGCAAAATGACGCGTAAACGCTTTGCCATCACGAATAACGTCGATGTCGTAAATCGGGCTAAAAACAGCCTGTCAGCCGATTTCCCAAACATCCATATCACCGGTTCGCCCTCGAGCGACAACCTCATCGTCGAACTCGACGAAACCCACGTCCTCGCGTCGTCAAATTCGGTAAATTGATAAAGATAGCCACGCGGAGCCCAGCCTCCCAATAACGAGTCACGGGCAAAATATCTCCAATATCGTCTCACTTAAGCGGACAAAAAAAGACGGTTTAACTAGCTGCAAATAAAGCCTCTTATCGCCAAAAACCGTCTCACTTAACAAAAACCTCCACGTAAGTGAGACGGGGCATTTCTCCCCACATTTGCCAAAACGCGATAAAATTGCGCCGCCATTCAAAAGCAGAACCGGCGAATGGGTTTGCTATAACGGCGCTCCCAATTATCTGGAACGTACTACGATTACGAATAAATGATTATTGTCGTGCTGTCTATTATTCGAGGCCAAAGAGATAAACGTTATTCCTGGTCGTCACGAGAAGAGAAACGAGAATAACTGGGTCATCTTAGAAGTTACCCCTTGGAACGGGATCTGAGATCAGACCTGCAATACTGCAAAGTCCGCCTTAGACCCCGATGCAAGATTTTCTTGCCATGGTCTTTGGTTCGACGTATCCTCGATCTATGATTTACTCGCGGGATGATCTAACTCCGCCCCGCAATATTCGAGTCACTACAGGCTTCGGTGGATGACGCCGATGTGTTTTGCGTCAACTTATTGAACTTAAGAGAGCCTTTCGACTCACTCTATTGGCGTCTCCTCATCGTGAATCGAGACATCGTGAATCGAAAGAGAAATGTTTTGTTCAGCCGTTCTTCTTAGGCCTCGGTTTTGTTGTCGGCTTTTTAACCGTTGGTTTTTTATTTACTGGAACTGGTTTTGTGCTTTCCGTTTTGATTGGCGATCCTTTAGTTTTTTCGGACGGGCTAGGTTCGACTACGGGGCTCTCATTCAAAGCAAAACGTTTCAAATTCTCATGGAATCTTTTTAGGCCCGCTGAATCACATGCGTTCAAGCTAAACAAGGGTTCCACATCTGTGGCGACGTCAATAGCATTGCTCATGTCATTTAGTGTCTTCCCACTCGTGAAATCTACCAAACTTTGTAGGATGCCACCGAGAAGCCCACCGCCTGATTTGGGGTTAAGTAACTTTGAAGCTTGAGCCCGATCAATGGCGGACCTTCCGTCCCACATTTCTGGCGTAAGGAAAACGCCTGTTCCCCGAGTGCTATACTCATTGCATGTCGTACCTAAGTACATGCCGTATCCATTCCTTCGTTCAGTCCATGCCGAACAGTAACGTTCCATTATTTCAACATTTGGTGCAGCTTTCGAAATTGAGCACCTTTCGCCGAAAGTTTTGGTGTATGCACCATACAGCGCGCTAAAGCTCATGTCGTCCCTTGCAAATGGTAATGCTTCAAAATCACCAAGGAAGATATTCGCAAGAAGGTCTTCGTTCTTCAGCCCTTTAGAAGAAAAACCGCTCGCCGCAAGTTGAGCTCGTCGAGCTTCAGCCTTACGGATTATCTCCGCTTGGCGGGCGGCCTCATTTTTCGCAGCTTCCTCTCTTCGGATGCGAGCTTCTTCATCAATTCTATCTTGCCGAGCCTTCAGTAAAGTTCGTAAGCTCGCGATGGACGATATTTGTGAAGCCGCTGGCGAACCGCCCGACGGAGAGCTAAAGTTAACCGCCCTCGAACTGCGACCAGAACTAGGTACCAGCGAGGACAGACTATCTCCTGTTAACCAAGATTTACTATTCTGCGATCCTGAGAAGACCGCGATACTATGCGGATCGCTTCGCGAGCCAGGATAGAAGGTTGTGTTAATCTGATTCGTCCCGAAATTTATGTAGTAACCGTTTACGTAGTTCAGTACGTACACTTTTTCCGTTTTTCCGCAGGTCGATTCAATAGCCGGACGAATTTCGCTATCAAATCGCGACCAGTACGCCTCATCGTTTTCGATCTTAAGATTTTCGTCTCCTATGATGAATTTCTACTCCATTAGCAAAGTTTTCACTCTGCCAATTCAAAATTGTTAAAGTCTGCGAACACCCAGTTGTTTGTGAGGGTGCTGTAGATTATTTTCAAGTACTTTCGTGCCAATGCGATTTTGGCTT
>JBGSQW010000053.1:0-30624 GCA_041737885.1 Pyrinomonadaceae bacterium
CTGTCGAGTGGTTCACCAAAAGCCTCAGAACGAGCCGCCGCAATGGTTGGAATATCGTTTACGACGGATTGCCGCTACAAGGTTAGTTCGATGCAAAATTGAGAATTGAAAATGGAGAATTGCACATAAAGCTGATTCTCCATTTTCAGTTCTCCTTTCTCAATTATGCTATTGGCCGTTGACATCGGAAATTCGAACATCAAGTTCGGGATCTACAATGAGGATACTCTACTTAGCCGATTTACGATCTCCACCGATCGTCAGGCGTCACCAGACACCCTTTTCAAAGCCCTAACCGCAAATGTCACGCAGCCGATCACAAGAGCGGTCATTTGCTCGGTCGTACCGGAACTTAACGATCCGCTGGTTGCCGCTCTTACTGCCGCATTCGACGTATCCGCCTTGATCGTTAAAAACGACTTTAATTTTGGAATTACTATCGACTATCGACCGCTGTCCGCTGCCGGAACTGACCGCTTGGTGAATGTTTTCTCCGCCACAGCAAAATATGGAGTTCCCGTGATAGTTTGCAGCTTAGGCACGGCTCTGACGATCGATGTTGTTTCGGGCGAAAAGGTACTAGTAGGCGGCTTGATCGCTCCGGGCATAAAGCCGCTGTCTCAGGCTCTGAAACTGGCTACCTCTCAGTTACCTGAGGTTGATATAGAAGTGCCGAAGAGAATCATCCAGAATACAACGATCGGTTCGATACAGTCGGGGATATTTAATGGTTACGTCGCAATGGTCGATGGGCTGCTGAACAAAATAAAGTCCGAGATCGACTCGTCACCGCGAGTTGTGGCAACTGGTGGATTTGCCCACATTATCGCAGAGCACATACCTCAGATCGCCGTTGTGGATAGCGATCTTACGCTCGATGGACTAATGCTTCTCGCCAAAAAACAAGGTTAGCGTTAGTAAATGCTATTTGATAATTAGACTTTCGTTAATTTCCAGCGGACGTATACGTTCCCGCAAACCACTGGATCCCGCCGACTGAAGCAGATCACGCAGTGGTGCCCCGGGCGGCTCGTCGGAAAGGTCAAAGGTTCCGTAATGCATGGGGATCAGTGTCGTCGCTTTCGAGTCCTGAAAAGCCTTTAAGGCATCTGACGGGTTGTTATGATTGGGTTCCATGAACCATCGCGGCTCGTAGGAACCGATACCGAGCAGGAAATAGTCGATCTTCGGGTGCAGTTCGGCTAATTCGCGGTAGTGGCGTCCATATCCGCTGTCGCCGCCGAAATAGATGGTCGCTTTATCAGTCTCGACGACAAAGCCACCCCATAAACGATGGTTCGTGTCCAACAGGAATCGCTGAGACCAGTGACGGACCGGGTGAAAGTAGAACTTAATGTTTCTGCCAGGCAGGCCCTTAGATGTCTCAAATTCCTGGAACCAACCTGCCGTTAACACAGGATTCTTTGGATTCCACTCGGCGAGGACGTCTTCCGATCGCAGACCGGCAAGGAATGCGGCGTTTGGGAACTTCTCAGCTATTTGGCGAAGAGTCGCTTCGTCCATATGATCTCGATGGTCGTGCGATAACAAAACGAACTGGACATCACTCAGCAACGGCAGCGGAGAAGGTACGGGAACAAATCGGCTGAAAAATGAAGGTGTGTCAAAGACCGGATCCGTCAAAATGCCCACACCATTCAGGCGTATGTAAAAGCTGGCATGCCCGAGCCATAGTATCCCGTCCTTATCGCTCTCAAGAAATGGGCGCGGATCGCGAACGCCGATCTTATACGGGTCATTCAACTTCTCCTGTTCGAATGGGTTTGTACCGACCTGCCACTGGATCAACTGTATGGTTTTAGGCAAGAATGGAAACTCGTCGTTGATAAAACGGCCCTTTTGATCGACGGCGTTTCCCTTCCATTCGGGCTTGATCGTAGGAAGTTCAGCCTTGATATGGCTTGATACCGTCTGAGTATCGGTTTGATTACGGACAAGAATAAATGCTGCGGCAAAGGAGAGCAGCACCAGACCAACACCAAGATATTTCAACACCCGCTTTTTCATCTTGTAATATCATAGCAATTTGAATCATGCAGTAATGTCACATTTGGTCTATCCTGATAAATATGCAGTCTGGACCCGCCGATCTGGCACCGCACAAGCTGGTAAACGCCCTGAGGGGAGCTAACCTCTTGCCAGCGATCGTCTTTCTGCCGACGCGGCGAAAATGCGACGAGGCGGCATCTGAGGTCGCTCAGGACCGTTCTCAGCGGACGGAACCGGAACGTCAGGCGGCACGGCAAAAGATATTTGATGATTTTGCGGCAGAGAACCCCGAGGTTGTCGATCACAAACATGCCAAGGTCATCGTAAATGCCGGCGTAGCCGCTCATCACGCCGGTCACATACCATCGTGGAAACTACTAATCGAGCGCATGATGTCAGGCGGGCTCCTGAATGCTCTGTTCGCGACGTCAACGGTTGCGGCCGGCGTCGACTTTCCGGCAAGAACGGTGGTTATCACCAATGCCGATACGCGCGGTAACGATGGCTGGCGATCACTCACGGCGAGTGAACTTCAGCAGATGACAGGCCGGGCTGGTCGTCGAGGCCGAGACAATGTTGGATTTGTCATCCTGGCACCCGGGCAATTTCAGAACCCGAGAAAGATCGCTGAACTCTTAAAGGCTCCGCCGGATGCCCTCGAAAGCCGTTTTCGAGCAACCTACACCAGCCTGCTAAATCTGCTTGATGCATTCGGTAATTTTGACCAGGTCCGCGACATCGCCGAGAAGAGTTACGCGTTTCGCAAAGGCAGAAGATCGAGTGCGAATGCTCGCGGTCTCGATGGGGCCGAGAGGTTAAGTGACCAGATATGGGACCCGTTCGAACGTCGGGCAAGAGTGCTGGATCACTTTGGATATATCGATAGCGAAGCAGAGATCGTCACAACGAGCGGGAAGTGGCTGGCCGACCTTCGTATCGATCGCCCGCTCTTGGTCGGCGAAGCTCTGAAAGAAGGTATCTTTGACGACCTGAAAGTATCTGAGGCGGCAGGTCTCATGGCATCGGTCGCCTCAGATGCAGACCGAAGTTACGGCGAGATGCGGTCCAGCAGAAACACGATGGACCTCTTGGCGGAGTTCGCAAGTCTCGTCGGGCACGTCTCTAATATCGAATGGAAAAACGGGGTCGAGCCGGCGGAAGAGATAAATTATTCAGCCGCAGCCGCAGCCGAACGCTGGACCGCAGGAATGCAATGGGACGAGCTTGTGGATAGAACCAAAGCCGAGGAAGGCGATCTGGTCAGGTTGTTATCAAGGACTGGAGAAGCCTTAAGACAGCTGGCAAATCTTAAAGAGTCGAATCCGGCGGCCGCCGCCATTGCCTCAGCAGCTGCTGACGCGATCCTTCGTGACCCGGTTCGCTAACTTCGGCTCTAGATCATGGACTTAACCATTTCGTGTTGATTTAGCCGATCGTAAAATCCCCGTTTTGTGAAAAACTGCATTGCGGTGTCTAGAGATGTGTCGATGTTGATCACCTGAAGAGAATAGCCATCCACGGTTTCATCTTGGAGCACTTTTAGCAGAGCCGTCCCGATTCCCCGGCGGCGATTATTCTTACTAACGGCGATCTGTGCGATACGTCCAAATTTTGAAGAAAAGATTATATATCCGACGCATACATCGGAATCAAAGGCAGCGAAGATGCGTTTAAGCTGGTTGCTACGTTTTATAGCATCTACGGAGTTTTGCCACGACGGGTCTCCATCCCAGAAAGATGTGAATACCTGCCAGTCAACTTGTTCGATCTCACGGATCTCAATGTCCGGAGGCTCATGGGACGGTATGTCGATCTGGCCATCACATTGCAGTAATGCCAAACGGCGAACCTTCTCAAAACCTAATTTTTCATACAACCGGATCGCACCGCTGTTAGTCGTTATAACCTCCAGCAGACACTGTTCAATGCCCAGATCCTTAAATCGTGGAAGCATCATCTCGAACATCGCTTCGCTGATGCCGCGGCGGCGACAATCAGGCACTACGCCGGTACCAGCATCATAGACGGTTTGGCGACCATGCCAACTGCCAAAGCCATTTAACGAGAAACCGACGAGTCGATCATTTTCGACGAACCCAACTGTTCGCTCCAGATCGACCGCTGTTAGATTGATATGATTTCGAAACTGGATTTCAGTTAGAGCAAACGGGATCACGTAATCGGAAAATGCCTCCGTAAAAGTGTCATAAAGTCTTTGAAAATCCTCGTTACTCAAAAACCGGCATTTTCTCAAAGAGGTTTGGTTTCCTTTGTCCATTTGCTAAACTGTCAGCGTGATTTCGTGGCGTAACTAGTTAAAGTAGTCAAGGTTTATCGAAAATGCAAGTACTGTTAGCAAATGAATACGGATTTTGTTTCGGAGTCGAACGTGCGGTCGACATGGTCGAAAAAGCCATAGGCGAAGGACAAACTGTCCGTGCTCTTGGCCCGCTGATCCACAACGAGCAGGAAATGCAACGTCTGGCGCATGAAGGCGTGACGACGATAAGCGAGCCTGTTCAGATAAGTCGTAACGAAACAGCCGTCATCCGAGCACATGGCGTAACACCCGGAGTGCAAAAAGAGCTTGAAGAAAAAGCGGGCAATGTTGTCGATGCAACTTGTCCCTTCGTGACCCGCGTGCAAAAACTTGCTGCCCGTGCGGCGGCTCAGGATCGCCACGTTGTTATAGTCGGAAGCCCGGATCATCCGGAAATGATCGGGGTCAAGGGTTACGCTCCTGACCACGCATTCGTCATTAAGGACGAGACAGAAGTTGCCGATCTACCATGGCTGAGAAAGCCACTGGTTGTTTCCCAAACGACCATCAAGGCTAAAACCTTTTTCGATACCGCTGACGCTGTCCGCAGCCGAACAGACGATACCGTTGAGGTCATTAACACGATCTGCTCTGCCACTCGTGACCGGCAGGAAGCCGCCCGAGCATTAGCTGGAATGGTCGATGCATTTTACATAATCGGTGGTCGTCATTCGTCGAATAGCGTTAAGCTGCTAGCAGTTTGCAAAGAGCAGTGTGAGAAGAGTTTTCTGGTCGAGACCGAACAGGAGATAGACCCGAACGATCTGATCGGCGTCGAACGCGTTGGAGTTACGGCCGGTGCATCAACGCCAAAATGGTTGATCGACAATGTCGTAAGTTATCTCGAAGGACTTAATAAGCCCAAGATCAACGGCCTCGAACCCTGATCACCATCCCGAAAGAAAAAAAGCCGCATCGCTTATCATCGATGCGGCCAACCTATTTCGGAGATTTTGAATAGACCTCTAGCCTGTCTGCTGTGGTCAAAATGTTTGCCACTGTGCTCTTACACGCTTTTCTTCCGTTCATCTAATAGAAAGAGTCATTCGCGTGCATCTTCCAGAAATGTAAATCAATATTGGTGATCCCGGGTGGATTCGAACCACCGACCTTTCACTTAGGAGGCGAACGCTCTATCCAACTGAGCTACGGGACCGTGCTTAGGCTACGAATCGTACCTTATAAGCGATTTGACCTCATAGCCGTCAAACTTACTGCGACCGCCGAGGAAATTTAATTCTACAACAAAAAGCAATCCGGCGACCGTGCCACCAACACTTTCAACCAGATCAACGACGGCCTTGGCTGTGCCACCGGTCGCCAGCAGGTCATCTACGATCAGGACCTTATGGCCTTCGCCAACAGCATCCTTATGCATTTCCAGCGTATCTTGTCCGTACTCAAGGTCATAGGAAATAGAAACTTTCTCAGCCGGCAACTTCTTTGGTTTACGAACCGGGATAAAACCGGCACCGAGCTGATACGCAAGCGGCGTCGCGAATATAAATCCTCTCGACTCGACCCCAATGATCGTGTCGATCTCCATACCTCGACACATTTCCGTCAGAGCATCGATCGTTCCCTCAAAACCTTCAGGATCCTTCAGAAGGGTTGTGATGTCATAAAAATTGATTCCCGGTTTTGGGAAATCAGGTACTTCGCGAATTAATTTTCTTAAGTTTTCCATTTTCAATTGATCTATTTTTCGATCCTAAAGTTTGAGTACTCACGGGTCGGTTCAAGAACCAGTTCTTCCACCACCGTTACCTGAGCATTTATCGGGCCTGCAGCCAAATCCTGTCTAAAATTCTCAACAGCTACCGAACTGCCCTCAGCAAAGACCTCGACACGACCGTCTTCCAAATTTCTTACGTAACCGCGAACCTGATGTCTCGCAGACGAGCGCTGGGCAAAAAAACGATACCCTACTCCCTGCACTTCCCCACTGATATAAAACTTTCTAGCGATCATCTATCCCAAAGCGTCAAGGCATTCGATCAGTGTCCTCTGCCTGCAAGTATAGACAGGCATTCCGCGAAGCGTCAGTTTGCTCGCTGCTGTTTGCCGCAGTTCTTCGGCCAACGCAAGAAAATCTCTCGGTTCGTCCGTTTCAAACGATATCAAATATTCATTGTCGGTGAACCCGAATGCATGTGTTAGGTGAATGCGTATGTTCGGAAACTTCTTGCCGACCATGAAGTTCTCCTCGATCATTGCATCACGTTCGTCAACCGGCATCTCGAACCATTCTTTCTGTTTCGCACATGGATAGAAAAAATGATATTTCGCGGATCCCGCCCGCACACGCTGGCGATCTTCAACTGGTCCGTCCACAAACATCATTCGTTTCGTTATGGACAGATAATTATCGACCATTTCAACGTAGCTTCCGAGGTTTGTTCGGTAAAGTTTCGCCGTCATTTCCTGGATAAGATCCAGAGACTTACCCACTCGCCAGAACATCAGATCTGCATTCGAATCGAAACCAACCAGCGAGTAACTGTAAAGAAGAAAATCGGAACGAAAACTTTCAAACACATTAATGAATTCGGCTCTGTATAGACGTTTCGCCTCAACATCTAACTTTCGCCAATCGGGGTTAACTCTAAGAAATGTAAAGTTTACAAACTGCTTTTCGATCGGATCCACATCATGAAGATCGTCACGCTCCGGCACAAGCCTCAGCTGTGCTTCGCTTGCGTCCTTTTGAAATTGGAGAATTTCCTTATTCATCAAAACCAGTCAACGTCGTATAGACAATTTTGCAGTTTTAACCAGTGATGTGCAAATCCGGCCTGTTAGTCATTGAATACTGTTTACAAAACCATCATATAGTGCAAAAATTGGGATTGTGAAGAGGTTTTGCCCAATTCTTATAGTCGTGATTGCGTCTGCATTCGCTTCGTTCGCGCAGCAGCGGCCGTTGCTTACCGATGATGTGGACATCACACCTCCAGGCTCACTGCAGATCAGCGTGGGCGTGGATTTCTTTCAGAATGCAAAATTCCCTCTTTCCGGTATAAATGGCGACCTGACGCGTGTTGGTGACATTCGCATCCGAACCGGTTTGTCTCCAAATGTGGAACTTCAGATAGAAGGAACACTACAAAGTTATGTCGCGATAAATTCGCGCAATCCCTCGGCGATACCGTTGACTCTCGACGGCAATTCGACCAACGATTTTGATGACATTACCGTTTCAGCCAAGGTAAAACTGCGAAACGAAACAAGACTGTTGCCCTCGATCGGAATGAAATTTGGTTTTCAGATGCCGAACACCGATCAGGCTCGCGGTATCGGCACAAACCAAATAAACGTTTTTTCAAAGATCATGCTGCAGAAGAAGTTTGGTGATGTTGTCGACAACACTCCGAAGTTCAATGCGATGGGGAATCTGGGGCTACAAATAATGACTGCCCCGATCGAAAGGTTCACGCAGAATGACGTCGTCATCTATGGCCTGGCGGGAATCTATCGTGCGACAGATCGAGTCAACATTCTTGGCGAGGTAAACGGCCGGATCAATACGCGAAGTGGTGCCGCACCTCTTGGTACCGAGAGCGTTGGACAGTTTAGGATCGGCACTCAGATCAAGGCATCCGGATTGAGGTTTGATACGGCTGCTGCCTTTGGACTCACAAAATTCAGTCCTCGAACGGGGATAATCTTTGGTGTTACCTACCAAACTCCAAACATTTTCACACCTGCTCAATAAGACCGCTCAGATGTTTATCGGCGAATTCCCTTTTCCCAGTCCGGGATTAGTTCTAATTGCCTCGTAAACAAAGCGTTTCGCTATACCTACTGCTTCAGTTAGATCCTTACCAAGCGCAAGATTCGCGGTGATCGCAGCGGCAAGCGTACATCCTGTTCCGTGGGTGGCACTGGTTTCAATAAATGGAGTCTCAAAAACGTGGGATTCATCACCAATAAACAAGTGATCACGGGCCATTTCCGCCTCGAAATGCCCGCCTTTGATCAAAACAGCCTTGGCTCCTTTTGACCTCATGAGCCGAGCCGCTGCCCTTATATCATCATCCGAAGAGATCGATAGCCCGGTTATCCTCTCAGCTTCAGGTAGATTCGGCGTAACGATCGCTGCGAGCGAAAAAAGTTTCTCAATAACGGCGGATAAGGCCCGATCGTCGATCAGGTCAAACCCGGACGTAGACCGCACAACCGGATCGATAACGACATTTTTGACACCGTTTTTGCCGATCAGGTCAGCGACCTCCTCGATTATCTCGCTCGTCGGAAGCATCCCGGTTTTCATTGCGGCGATCTCAAAATCATCGAATATTGGCTCAACCTGCCGCCGAACCGAATCGGCGCTTTGATGCTCGGCACCGAAGACGCCCTGAGTATTCTGAAACGTCACCGAAGATATCGCGGCGGTCGCAAAGCATCCGAACGCTGAAAAGGTTTTCAGATCTGCGATTATACCTGCCCCGCCCGAAGGGTCGAGCCCAGCTATGGTCAGGCAAACCGGTGGTGATCTCACTTCATCTTCCAAATTCATAGCTTAAACTTTCCTTGGAAACTCCTCAGTACAGCTTCGTCATTCAACCACCTGATCGCTGCAAAGCCGGCGGCACCTGCATTCAGGACTTGTTGATAGTTATTCCCGACAATGCCTCCCAAGCCGATGACCGGAAACTGGCCAAGCCGCGAGCACACATCAGCCAAAATTTCCGATCCCACAGCAGACTTGCCCGGGGAATCAAATACGGGTCCGAATACAATGAAATCCGCTCCGCTTTCGGCAGCAACGACTGCTTCTTCGATGGTATGTGTCGAAACTCCTACAAAGATACCTTGAGCAAACGATGAGCGAATGTCGCGAACGGAGATCGAATTTGAGGTCAGGTGAACTCCGTCGGCTCCGGCAGCAATAGCAATATCTGCTCGGTCGTTGACTAAGAGTTTTGTTTTGGAATCGGCTGTGATTTCTACCGCCCGGAGGGTAAGTTCGAAGGCCTGTCTGGCGGAAAGGGCTTTTTCCCTCAATTGGATCATGGGGATCCCGACCTCTACCGCGACCTGTACGGTTCGAAGTATCTCCCTACTCTTTTGAGAAAAATTTTCTTTGTTAGCCTCGCCTTTTGTGATCAGGTAGATCAATGGAGTTTTCGTTCGGTCACTCACTTTTCGGTATTTGCCGAGTCGCCTTTTAGTAACTTCACGCTTTGATTGAAGTTGGCGATCTCCCAGAATGCGATCATCAGATTGAGAACGCCAAGAGCTGTAACCGCTCCGCGAAACCAGGTAGAGGCAACCGCTCTCTGGAGTACAGGAGCTCCCGTTTTATCGGAGAGGAACACCAAAAGGTAATTCTCACCCCACGGTCCGAACAATGCATCCCAAGGCGACAGTATCAGGTAGAAGCCAAGCAGAAGGCACAGAAGGATAAAAAAAATGACGGTCAGCCTTTCGATCATTCTACGCTTGTCCCCTGCCCTTTCTTCCGTTCATAATTCGTCGTACCTGTTCGACTTGAGTTTATACTAGTCACCGTACGTTCGGCAATTTATGGCGGAGTTGGATCAAAAATGGCTCTCATCTGGACGAATTGTTCCAAACAGGTTGATGTCGAAGGTATGCCTGACTTTACCCTTTTCTCTTTACGCTAGCCAAAATCGTCTCACTTGCGAGGACAAAAAGAGACGGCTTAACTATTTGTCATTACAAGAGTTACGACGATAAATCGTCTCACTTAATAAAACCCTCCACGCAAGTGAGACGGGGCAAAATTCCCCACTTTTGTCACATCGCCAATTTTTTGAGGGCGGTACCGGACGATCTACCGAAACAAAAAGTCCTCATAAAGCTCCACTTTCCATTGCAAAATAACCTTCATTCCGCAGGCAGCGAATGCGATGAATGCAATGTTGTTGCAAACATAGCACACGGCAAGTCAAAAGTCAAGGATTATCTCGAAGCGGTGTGGATCGTTTTGCAAAAGTCAGGCCGTGGAGCGGCCATTAGAAAATAGCCAGATGCGAAGCTTCTGGTTAAATGGTCTAAATTTCATCGCCGCGTCGAAGATGCCGCAAGACAAGGCTGGTGCGGCTTTACCGCACGGAGATCCATGGAATGCCGACTACCAGAAGCTCCGCATCTGGCTATTTTCTTACGCCGCTCCACGGCAAAGAGCCTCAAAATGCCCCACTACCCGGAAGGCGTGAAATGAAAGAAGTGAGAAGGAACGAAAAGGGTTCCGGCATACAAAAGTGCAATTCGTTCATTTACAATTGATATAATAAAGACGATTTCTCGTTGATACGGAGTAGAATCCCTAGTTTGGCTCCAGTTTAGTGGAGGCTTACCGGGCTGCCGGTCTTGTCACCAAAGGCTACGAAAATCATAGCGTGGGGTGGAAGACCAGATAAGCGATCAGCGAAGCGAGAATTGCAAAATTGCAGGCCTGACCCCAATAGTTTTCTGGAATGCTCTAACAGGGAAGGGTGGAGAAGCTCCATTTGAAGACCAATATCGCGATCAAGAGGCGATGAAGCGTGGTTACTCATATTACGTCCGGAAGTTTGTATTAAAAGTATGCAAGTAAAAAGATCGCTCACGGTTGCAATTAGTCTTTGCATGGCGTGGACTGTTTCCAGTTGCACCGATTCGAGACTCGAAACCGCATTACGGTCCGACAACGTCGAGGCTGTACAGCAACTTATACAAAGCGGAATTGACCCAAATACTCAAATTGATGAGGAGGGAACTGTTCCACTTATGTATGCATCATCACAAGGAGCCGTGAACATGGTGCAACTCCTCATTCAGAGCGGGGCAAACGTGTCAATCGCTAACCGATTCGGACGTACTTCTCTACACTTCGCCGCCCGTGGGGGTAATTGCCGGGTTATTAGTTTTCTGATCGAAAGCGGTTCGGAAGTTAACTCAGACGATCTAAAGCAATATACACCACTTATGGAAGCTGCCAGCTCTGGGAAGTCCACCGGTGTAAGGTGCCTCATTGATCTTGGAGCGGAGGTCAATCGAACTGATGGCACCGGTTCAACTGCGTTGATGTATGCGGCTGCAAGTGCCGATGTACGAACCGTTCAGACCTTACTTGATTTTGGTTCAAATACCCAGTTGATTGACGAACGAGGAAGGTCAGCTTTGGATATTGCGCGTGCATCTGAATCAAATGCTGGTTATGAGATGGAGGTGTTACTAAAGGGTAGAAGCAATTGATGGAAAAGAAAAGGTCAGCTCTGAAATTACCCCTATCCTCTCTGAAGATATGACCCCTTGAGTAATCTCGCCAATATTAAGGACGATGCTGTTACGGATTTTGATTCGAAGGGAGCCTAAACATGATTTTAAGCTCCCTTTACAATAAATCCCTCTACCACGGTATTTCTATATACCGTGAATCTGCATGAACCGATAGATCGATTTGGCAGTCAGTCGCCGCGCACGCGGGTGGTGGCGTTTCTGGCGTTTGGTGCCGTGATCATCGCGGTTCTCGGCATCGTCTTCTATCTCGGCGTAACCAAGGGCGATTCCTGGGCCGAATCAAAATACCTCAAGCAACGAGACGAAAACCTGATCCGGGTCACAAAAGCCGAGGCCGAACAACAGAGGCTTGCCGGCGTCAACGATCTCCTCAAAAAGCAAAACGAAGACCTCGCCGCCGAACGCGACAAGGCCGACAAGCTCCTGATCGCCCAGACGCAGAAGAAGATCGTCAAAAGCTCGAATCGCCCGATCCATCTCCGTAGTAGCAAACTCTTTGTAGACCCCGGCCCGTATAAAATGTCTCAAGCTATGTAGGTGCGACCCGAGCTCTAAGTAAGGGGGCAGCTATGAAGTCCCCCGTTGATGTTAAGCTCACATCGAGGGATTACACGTGTTAGGTGTTTTGAGGTGCGTTGAGTTTCTGACAAAAGAACAAACCGGACGCCTCCTTTGTTTTAGTTTGATATATTTTCAATTTCCCTCACGCCTTATTTAGGCGAAGAAATCATCTATTCTTATACGCTTTCTCCCTTCGGCTACCTAAAACCGGATCGACCCATTTTCAGCTCACCCCGAAAATGGCTGGCCGCACCATAAGTCATTCAGAAACTTGAGCGAGCTTCCTCGTCACCTCTCCCAACTTCTCGTACAAACCAACTTCGCCTCGCCGTGTGAATTCCTCAATCCCTATGCCGTCACGTAGCATGACGTAGCAGTTGATGAGAAGCTTTGGCCGCTGCAACTCTTGCTTTTGGGCGGCCTCTCCGGCGGCTAATCTCAGAATAGAACTGTCTTATTTTCTTATCGCGGCAAGCTTGAGCAGCCTGGCCGAGCAGGTGCCGAACAAGTCGCGAACCGTGTTTGCCGATCGAACCTATCCGCCTTTTCTCACGGGAGCTTTTCTCCAAAGCGTCGAGTTAAACAAAAGCTAACCGAGCCTCAAGGGCCTTTATCTGCCTCGTGACCCTAACGTGATAGAAAGGGATAGAAAGGGGGTCAGTCTTGCAATCGTGCAATTCAATTCAGAAAGTTCGAAATTACGGAATCCTTCCGCCCCTCACGGGGCGTTTGATCGTTACTTTACTGCTTGGCTACAAACAGTTCGCTCCTACGGAGCTGTTGACCGTCTGAAAGGTCGGATTTGCAGGATCTTTGCGGAAAACTAAGTTGATTCGCCGCAAGAGAGAAGACGCGTTCGGGCCAGCAATAACCTGTAGAAAACTACCGATTGACGAGAAGGGTTTTGACTTTGTTGCTGACATCGCGAAAATCGACGTCTTCGGCGTAGATTCGTTCGAAAAGCTTTGCCGCCTCTACTTCGTCGCCGCTTGCTTCATGGGCGGTGGCGAGTTCGTACCACAGTCCGCGGTACTCTTCGTCCGTGATGTCGGGCGTATCGAGAGCCCGCTCAAACCAGGTTATGGCGTGATTTGGCTTGTTGTTTTGCAGGAAACAATAACCTAGAAGATTCGCACACGAGAAGAATCGTCGGGTGCCGTCGATGGGCTCAACTAGTCCGATCGCTTCCTGATATTCGCGGATGGCCTCTTCCATCAGCCCCATCTCTTGATAGGCAACTGCGGTGTGATAGTGCGTTTCGTAGTCCTCACTATCCTGGTCGTCTGAGTTCTCGAGTCCAAATTCAGACCTGATCTGATCGATACCGAGGGTGTTCGCCGTTACTTCCAGGGCGGGTTCCTCTTTTATGACGGAAGCTGTGACCGGCTTCGGCTCGACGTATTCCGCTCCGATCTTTCGGCGGAGCTCAGCAAATTCTTCTCTATCGCCAAACTCCAGAGCCAGTTCGGCGAGAGCTTTTTCTGCCAGGTCGTTATAGTCATTCTCGATATAGAACGAGATACTTTCCAGCTCTTTCTGTATTTTAAGCTCCGCGCTTGCCGACAAATCGGAATCCCCTGATTTGACATCGTCAAATGCCGGCTGAAAATCAAAGTCGAGTGAGTGTTCAACCACAGTCCCGTCCAAAACTTCGACGTTGGTGTAGCTTGCCATGTCGCCGGTGTTGGAGTGAACCTCGTCACTCGCGTCGGGTTCAAACTGGGCGTTCAGAAGTTCCTGGTCCGCAGTTGTGTCTTCGTACCCGTACTGTTCATTGATCTCAGTGAGCCTGTCACGGAACCGCGTCTCGTGTGGGCGAAGAACAACCAACTGCATCAAAGCAAACCGCTCGTCCTCGACCGAATCTCTGGATGCGGCCGCCGAGTATAGTCGCTCTAAAGCCAGACGAAATCCGTTCTCGTCCTTCATCCACGAATTGTAGCGAACCAACAGCCGCAGCCCTGAAAGCTGTGCCGGGTCGCGTTCCAATATCTCATTTATCCATTTACCACATTCATCAGATTGGCCGCCCGCGAGCAGATATTCTGACGACATCGTGAGAATGCGGCTGGCCGACTCGAGATCATTGACGTTCAGATAGATACGAATGAGATCGAGAAATTTCGGATAATTTGCAGGCTCGATCTCTACGAGTTTAATTACCGCTTTCTCCGCTCCGGCAGCATTTTGCGAATCGATGCAGCATTCGATCAACAGATAGAGAACGTCACGGTTGTACGGTTCATTCTCAAGTATCTCTTCGAGCAATGATGATGCTTTTCCGGCTCGCCCGATAGCTGTTTGGGCCTTTACGAGCCCGTTCAAGATCCTGAGATCTGTGGATTTAATATCGAAACCCTTCATCAGGGCTCTTATCGCATCGTCGTGTTTTCCTTGACGGCTAAATCTCGCACCCGCTTCCGCATAGGCTTCGAGAGCATCGTCTTTCTGATTTTCACGCGTGTACGAATCGGCCAGATTCATACAAACTTCCGTGTTATTCGGGTCTAGCAGGGCGATCTGCTTGTACATCGCCAGAGCCTCGAGACGACGGCCATTCTTCTGATAGTGTTCAGCTAGCGTGGTGTAATGAGCCCGAGCTTCTGCCAGAGAGCCTTTTACCTTGTGCAGTTCCGCCAGCTTGGCTGAAACCTCGATCGAATCGGGTTGGATACGTGAGATCTTGTTATATATCGCGATCGCCTTCTGCGAGAATCCCTGGGTGTTGTAATGATCTGCGACCTGCAGATAGCAGCTTACCGCCTCTCTTTTCTCAGAATTTTTGGCGTACAGATCGCCGAGCATGTTCAGCGTTGCGATATCGCGTGGATCATTGTCAACAACCGCGCGGTATTCTGCGATCGCCGCCCTGATCTTGCCCTGCGCAACGAACCGCTCCGCATTTCGCATCGCTTTTGCTTTATCGAAACTCATTATTTTCTGTATAAGAGGACCGCGGATCGATGATCTGCCGAGCACGCCCTGATGGGATATCTACTTCTGAGAGGAGTGTCCAGGTTGCCATGCGAACCTGTACTAATCAAGGTACCATGAGACCGGAATAGTGTCAATATTTTTGTTTATTGTTAAATATGTATAAACACCTATCCTACTGCCAATTTTGATTTTTTGCGTCGCGTCTCTTAGTCTTAATCCTTAGACACGTTCGCAGGCTCTCGTTATGCAAGCATTGATTCTCGCAGGTGGTAAGGGTACGCGGCTGCGTCCCTTGACCGTTTACACGCCGAAGCCGATCGTTCCGGTAATGAACCGTCCGTTCCTGCTTTATCAGATCGATACCCTGCGAGAAGCAGGCGTGACGGATATCACGCTCTCACTTAGCTATCAGCCCGACAAGATCGAACACGTTCTCGGCGACGGCTCGGATTTTGGCGTAAATCTCAGATACATTACCGAACCGAGCCCCATGGGAACCGGCGGCGCCTATAAATTTGCATCCGACACGCTCAGAGAAACCACGATAGTTTTCAATGGCGACATCCTCACGAATTTAAAGGTTTCCGACGTTATTGAATTTCATCGTTCGAGAAATGCCGAGGCTACGATCGCCCTGATGCCGGTTGAAGATGTGTCGCGGTTCGGAGTTTCGGAGGTGGACGAAGACGGCAGGATCCTTCGGTTTGTTGAAAAACCACAGGGGATCGAGCTTGAACGACTTACGACCAAAACCATCAATGCTGGCGTTTACGTTCTGGAACCCACGATACTCGACCTCATCGCCAAGGACGCGAATCGATCCTTCGAATACGATGTTTTCCCCGACATCCTGAACCGGGAACTGCCATTCTATGGCTACGTAATGAAAGACAGCTATTGGCAGGACATCGGGACGCCGGAAAACTACCTTCGAGCTCACCATGACCTGTTGAGCGAAAATACATACGGCTTTGCGGCGGCGGTCTCCGATCCATTTGATGTTGCTACGCGTTCCGAGATAGATAAACGCTCGGTCATCGGCGAGGGATGTACTGTAAAGCCCGGGGCACGGATCATAAATTCCGTGATCGGTCCGGGGGTTTACGTCGATGAAAAATCATTGATCGAAAATTCGGTCCTGTGGTCGCATAGCCGTGTTTCAACGGGCGCTGAGATACGCGATTCGATCATTGGCCGCAGCTGCCATATTGGACGAAATGTCACTGTCAGCGAAGGTTCGGTCATCGGCGATAAAACAACTCTGACCGACTACACAAAGGTTTAAATGCCCGAATTACCAGAAGTAGAACTCATCTCGCGTTCTCTGAACACGATCGCCAAAGGCCGGACGATCGCTACGGCGGAACTGCTGCGGCAACGGCTTGCTCCGGATATTTCTCCGTCTGATTTTTCTGAACGGTTGACGTCGTCAACGATAAATTACGTTCACCGCCGCGGCAAACATATTCTGATCGACCTGACCGGCGGCAATACGCTGATCGTTCATCTGCGAATGAGCGGACGCTTTTCGCTACTGCAGGCTGAGGCAGAGAATCCCAAATTTACCCACGCCCTGTTTCATCTGACCACCGGCGAACGCCTTGTTTTTGACGACATCCGGCATTTTGGCTTGATGAAGATCGTCGAAACCGGGGCACTGCACGATGCAAAGGAGCTCAAGAAACTCGCTCCCGAACCATTCTCGCCTGAATTCTCGATAGCATATCTCACGAACGCCGTAAAAAGCTCAAAACGCAGCCTAAAGGAGTTTTTGCTCGATCAAACAAAGGTCTGCGGCCTTGGTAATATTTACGCCGCCGAAGCAATGTTCGCGGCTGGGCTCGATCCGGCGAAACCGGCAGATCAATTATCGAAGAGCAGCATCGCCAAGCTCCACGTGGCGATCATCGCCGTCCTGAACGAAGCCGTCTCACACGCCGGCACCCGCGAGGTCGACCCCGAAAATCTCGAGGGCAGCTATTTCAGCGGTCTCGACGATGCCGGATGGTTTGTTTACGACCGCGAAGACGAACCCTGCAAAAAGTGTGAAACCCCGATCCTCAGGTTGAAACAAGGCGGCCGTTCGACATACTATTGCCGCAAATGTCAGCGTCGATGAACGGTTTGGGTTTAAGCTCCGGAGGAGCGACATGTTTATAGAATATGAGAAGAAAGTAGCCATAGCTCCGGAGGAGCGGCACCTTATTAGCCTTTCGCAGGGTGCCGCCCCTAACGGGGCTCGATTCCTTTCTTTATACTGATTTCTATAAACATGCCGCTCCTACGGAGCTAACCTCAGACCTAGCTTTACACTGGACTGTATTAGTAGTCGCCGTTGGCGACCAAACCCATGGATTCGGAGATTCTCATGCTCAAAAAACTTTCGATCACCGCTCTTTTTGCTTTCGTCTGCATCACCGCACTCTCGTCAAACGCCCTCGCCTGTGCCTGCTGTGCCGAGCCCGGAACGTACAGCGTTTCGACCGGTAAGATGACCTCTTACGAACTCGACCTTCTCAAGGAAATGAAGTTCGGCAAGGCGGCGAATCTCTATACGACGGCGGCCAGTTACGACGATATCAAAGGGATTGCAGACGTCATCAAGGAATTCGAGAAAACATCCGAGGGCGAGTTCGACCTGGTCGATGCTTTCACCGGCTCGGGCTGGACACTCAATTTCATGACCGAGGGCGAGCAAAAAGGCTCGCTCGTACTTCCCCGCCCCTCCCAGATGACCTCGCGAAGCATTCACATCCCCGACAACAAATCGACCGGCCCAAACGTCGTGCTCTACAAAGAATGGACCTTCACCGGCAGCGTCCGAACCGGGACGGGCTTTTTCAGACGCGATATCACGAAGCCAGCACCCAAATACACCCTGATCTTCCAGGGCCGCGGCAACAACTGCAACAACGCCGAAGACTTCACCAACTGGCGCCTCGAACTCAACGGCCCGAAGGCTGACTACGCGTTCTTTGGAAAGATGAAAGCTGCGGTGTAACCGTGGTTGAGCTTGCTTGACACTTTTACCCGAAAGGAACATCATCATACCTAATGATCGTGGTGAGTTAATGCGACTTGCGACCACGTTAAATAAACTGCTAAACAGCTGAAAAGACATTATTTGTAAAGAAGTCTCGCTGTTTTGGCGAGGCTTTTTGTTTGTTCGTTGATGGTTGTTCGTGGATGGTTGCTGTTCGGAGACGACGAACAACGAACAACCATCAACGATCAACCATCGCGATCCATCACTATGAAAAACTTCCGTGACCTGCTTAAAACCGACAGCGTTTTCGTCTTTGACGGGGCGATGGGGACGCGTTTGTATGACAAGGGCGTTTATATCAATCGCAGCTATGACGAGCTGAATATTACGGCTCCCGATCTCGTTCGCGAGGTGCATCAGGAATACGTCGACGCCGGTGCCGATATCATCGAGACGAACTCCTTTGGAGCCACGCGCCATCTTTTGCAAACCTACGGGCTCGAAGGCAATTTGCATGAGATCAACGTCGCTGCGGCGCGGTTGGCTCGCGAAGCGGCGGGCGACAAAGCCCTCGTTGCGGGTGCGATCGGGCCTTTGGGTTTGCGGATCGAGCCGTACGGGCCGACCTCGTTTGACGAAGCCCGGGAGATGTACAAAGAGCAGGTAGTGGCCTTGCTCGAAGGCGGCGTTGATCTGTTCGTGCTCGAAACATTTTCCGTCGTAACTCTCATTGAGCAAGCGATCCTCGCCGTTCGCGAGCTTTCTGATCTGCCGATCGTGGCTCAGATGACGATCCAGATGGACGGCAAAACGATCTTTGGAAATCCGCCCGAAAAATTCACCGCCCGCCTCGACGAACTCGGTGCCGATGTCATCGGCCTGAACTGCGGCATGGGCCCGAATCACATCCTCAACGCCCTCGAAAAAATGCGTTCCGTGACTGACAAACCGCTTTCTGCCCAGCCTAACGCGGGGTTGCCGCGAGACGTTCAGGGACGCCAACTTTATATGGGCTCGCCAGAATACATGGCCGAATTCTCGCGAAGGTTCGTGCAGGCAGGAGCCCGATTCGTCGGCGGCTGCTGCGGAACGACGCCGGCACACATCAAGCTCATCTCGACCGCTATTCGCGCCGACAGCCCGCGGCAAACGGCGAGATCGTTCGTCCAGCAAACCGCTACGGTTTCTGATCTCAAGCCGCTTGACGTTCAGGTTGTGTCCCCAGCGGATCGTTCGCGTTGGTCGGCTAAGATCGCTCGCGGTGAATTTGTCACCTCCGTCGAGGTGCTGCCTCCGAAAGGCTGCGACGCGGAGAAGACCCTCGATTCGATCCGACTGCTCAAAGAAAAAGGCGTTGACGGCGTCAACATCCCTGACGGCCCGCGTGCTCAAACGCGAATGTCCGCCCAGGCAACTGCCGTTTTGGTCGAACGCGAGATCGGCATTGAGGCAGTTCTGCATTACTGCTGCCGCGACCGGAATCTGCTTGGTATGATGTCCGATCTGCTCGGAGCCGCTGCGTTGGGATTGCATAATCTGCTCCTAATAACCGGCGATCCGCCAAAGATGGGGCCGTATCCGGACGCGACCGCTGTTTTCGATATCGACGCTATCGGGCTGACCAACATGGTCAACAAGCTCAACCACGGCCTCGATCTCGGCAACAACCCGATCGGCAAACCGACCGCATTCTCGATCGGCGTCGGCGTAAATCCGGGCGCGGTAAACATGGAAGAAGAGATCCGCCGCTTCGAATGGAAGGTCGAGGCCGGTGCCGAATACGCGATCACGCAGCCGGTTTTCGACGCGGAACAGCTTCGCACTTTCCTTAAACGCATCGAACACGTGCGTATTCCCATCGTCGCCGGCATCTGGCCGCTGATCTCCTACCGAAACGCCGAGTTCATGCACAACGAGGTTCCGGGCGTGAACGTCCCCGCAGATATCCTCGAACGCATGCGTATCGCGTCCGACAAGAGCAAGGAGCACGCCCGCGACGAGGGCATCGCCATCGCCCGTGAAGCACTAAGCGATGCCCGAGATGCCATCCAGGGCGTTCAAGTCTCGGCTCCGTTTGGAAATGTGAAGTATGCTTTGCAGGTCTTCGGAGCGCTAAAAGAATTTGACGACACCGTTTAGGGGTTCGACCTGCGGACAAGAGGTGGACAAATAGTGGCCAGCGATTAGCCTTTTTCGATCGGTTACGGTGTCAAAACGATCTTTCCGTTGGCCTTCGCCCCGATGATCTCATGATGAGATCGCGGTGCATCGGCCAGAGCGTAGCTTCGGCTGACGATCGGGGAAAGACTGCCGTCGGTGAGACCGTCGAATATTGCGGAGTGTATTTGATCGAAATCTGCTCGTGGCGAGTTGAAAAGCGACATGCCATAGATCGTGGCATCTTTGCCCATCGCCAGGCGTGGAGTGAATTCAAGGCTGCCGCGATTGCCGACAATAACAATGCGGCCGAACATCGCGAGCGACCGGAAATCGTTCTCTAAATTGACGTTAGCGAGCATTTCGACAATGATATCGACGCCTTTGCCGCCTGTTAATTCGTTGATCTGCGTGTAGTGATCCGGGTCCGAATGGTCTAAAACATAGTCTGCACCCGAACCGATAGCGGGTTCCCTGCCGGCTTCAGAGCTCGCCGTGCCGATAACTGTCAACCCCGCGTTCTTTGCCCACTGCACCGCCGCGATACCAACACCGCCGGACGCTCCGTGAACCAAAACCGTCTCACCGCGTTTCGCTCCGGCCTTTTGAAATAAGGCTCGAAATGATGTTGCATAAGGAGTCCAGATGCCCGCTCCTTTTTCAAACGAAATACTATCGGGCAGGCGGCCGAGATCGCCCTCTTCGCAAAGAGAATATTCGGCGTATGTGCCGCTCACAGAGTTGGCGGTGTAAACCCGATCGCCCACTTTCCACCTGGTCACCGCTTCGCCAACTGCTTCGACAATTCCCGCACCATCCTTGCCCGGAGTGTAAGGCAATTTCGGAGCGTGGGCATGAATGCCGGTTCGGAGATAGGTATCAACCGGGTTTACCCCGGCGGCGTGGATACGCACAAGCACTTGTGTTGCGGTTGGAACAAGCGTCTCAACCTCCTCGACCTTCATCACCTCAGGCTCCCCGAATTCGCGAACGACGATTGCTTTCATATGAATACTATTATTGCAGAAATTCCGATGCTCCAAAAAGCGACCGCTCTACGACACTGGTGCTCAAACTAAACTACTCTTTTTAGCAGGAATTGAATACCCTATGTCTATGTTTCATTTCAAACCTAAATTCTTCAGCTCGTTGTTTGCGGCTGGTATTCTTTTCGCGACGATCTCGATCTCCGCCGCGTCCGCTCAGAAGCGTTTTCTGGTCACGGAATTTGGAGCGGTGGGCGATGGAGCGACACTGAACACGCCGAAAATACAGTCCGCGATCGACCAGATAGCCGCGAAGGGCGGCGGGACGCTGGTCATTCCCAAAGGCGTGTTTATGAGCGGGGCGATCTTTTTGAAGCCGCGTGTGAATCTGCACCTCGACGAAGGTGCGGTCATCAAGGGCTCGGTCGATCGCAAAGATTACCCGAAAATGCTCACGCGGATCGAAGGGCAACAGATCGAATGGCTTCCGGCTCTTATAAATGCAGATAAAGTCGATGGCTTGCGGATCACAGGTTCGGGAACGTTAGATGGCAATGGTGTGCCGTTCTGGGAAGAGTTTTGGACGCGCCGGCGGGCAAATCCCGCGACCACGAATCTCGATGTAGAACGCCCACGCCTGGCCCTGATCCAAAACTCGAAGGATGTGAGAATCAGCGGGATCACGTTCAAAGATTCGGGATTTTGGAACCTTCACGTTTATCGCTGCAAGGGAGTGGTGATCGAAAATACCAAGTTTGAGGTGAAAGACGGATTGCGGGCTCCGAGTTCGGATGGGATCGATATCGACAGTTCGCAGAATGTGACGATCCGTGGCTGCACGTTTAAGGTGGATGACGACGCGATCGCTCTGAAGGGCACAAAAGGGCCGTTTGCAATGGCTGACAAAAACAGCCCGCCGGTCGAGAACATTCGTGTGATCGACTGCATCTTCGAACGCGGCCATGGCGTTCTAACGCTGGGCAGCGAGGGCACGATCATTCGAAATGTTGTGATCGAGCGGGCCAAGGTGGTCGGGCCGATCGTCCTGATGCGGCTCAAACTCCGTCCTGACACGCCGCAGCAGTATGAGAATATTCACTACCGCGACATCACCGTGAACAGCACGGGTGCTTTGATCGAAGTGCGGCCGTGGCGGCAGTTCTTTGATCTCAAAGGCCAGCCGCCTCCGAATTCAGTAGTACGAAATATCTCGATGACTAACGTCAAAGGCTCATATGGCTCATTCGGCGAGATCCAGGGCAATCCGGGCCAGACAACGATCAGTGACATAAAGCTTGAGAATATCGACGTTCAGCTAAAGACCGAAACTCTAAAAGCTGTCGGCGTAAAAAGATTGACGCTCAAGAATGTCAATGTAAATGGAAAGCAATTCGATTTGTAAACATCTCATGCGGTGGGCGTCCCGGCACGTCCTACAAGCAGTTCATACAGGCGTTCACGATATTCCATAAAAAGGAGGGCAAACAAAGGGAAAAACCAGATCAGATGATTACCGTGTATCTGCTTTTGCGTCACATCGACAACGATAAGAAGTAAGGTGAATCCCACGAGCACCTGTTGAAATTCGAGTTTCTGACGAACGGCCCAAACTGTCGCAACAATGCACGCGGCAAGCATAACGGCTCCGAATATCCAGTGATACTCCTTCGGCGTGATCCAGTAAAGGCTGGTCCAATCGGGAGGAATGACGACGCGTAGCCAAAATACGTTTCTCCAAAGCCCAGCCGGATCCCAAATTGCGAATGGCAAATAAGGCGTCAGGCCAAGGGCAAAACCGAACCAAAAGTTCTTGTCCCTTAACGGCATGAATGGAACGAGAAATGCCCCGGGAGCAAATTTCGCAGCCATCGATAGTCCGGTGAATAGTCCCGCTAAAAATACCTTTCCTTTTTTTAGCCCAAGAAGCGCCACGAGGATCAGCATGATGTGGAAAACATCGTTCGCCCCCTCGAGCAACACTTCGAGCCAAAAGCGTTTTGCTATGAAATACGCTGCCAGGACGAACATCGCGTTGGTGATGTGCTCAAGGTCGGATTCGTCAGGCTTTATTACCAGTAAGATGAGTAGCAGTGCGGATATTAGTACGTAAATGATACTCATCATCTTGTACGCATAGATCGGCATTATGGAGCTGGGAATGTATCCCGCCATCATAAATGGGCCATAATGAAAGCCTCGAAAGCCAGGATCAAGATCTTTTCTGTCGTGATTAATGTCCGCCCGAGAGTATGGGTTCTGGCCTTCATTGATCAGAATCTTAACCGCATGAACCGTCGTGTACCCGATATCGCTGATCGGCTGGTCAAAAGCGGTGCTCCCGTAGGTACTTACCTGAACAAGAAAAGTTGCTTGAAGCACTATCAAAAGGAAGCCCAACTCTGCCCATCTTGCTGTTTTTGGCACGTCAGTAGTTCGGGGTCTCAGAAACTGGAGGCCCGCCACGGCAAGGAACAATGCGGTGAACAGTGCTAGTTTGACATGTGGATAATTCCAGTCGTAGGTATTGAACAGCCAATACACCACGTAAAGAAATCCTATGGGGATCGAAACGGATGCAAATCGAACCAAGGTGAAAGCGGTCGTCAAATTTCTCATTTACCGACACCCCGCAATCGTAAAGATATTAATCTCGCTGCACCAAATAGAACTTCCCGCAGCCCCATCTTACTCTTTCCAGCCGCTCGCTCGACAAAACAGATGGCCGATTCAACAACCGGCAGAGGTCCGCTGGCAGCAACTCGTAAAGCCTCAACCTGAAAAGAGTAACCTTCAGACCGTGGTTGCTGGCGTACGATCTCCTCGACAACAGATCGGCGATAGGCTCTAAATCCTGACGTGCAGTCTTTGACCCCGGTGTCGAAAAGAGTTCTAACAAACCAGTTTGCCGAGACACTCAGCGCTCGGCGGTGAATCGGCCAATTCTCAATTCGCCCGCCAAGTACGTATCGCGAACCGACGACACACCCAGCCGTGTCGATCTGTGATATCAATTGAGGAATCGAGGCCGGATCGTGAGACAAGTCACAATCCATAGTGACGACGGCGTCCGCATTCTGGGCGAGCACATAGGCAAAGCCATCAAGATACGCTGCTCCAAGACCTTTTTTTTCCGGCCTGTTCAATAAGTAAATATTTGATCGCTCGCCGACGAGTTGCTCCGCGATCTGACCGGTACCATCAGGCGAATTATCGTCCACGATAAGGATTTTAACGCCTTGTTCTGCGGTGCAGATACGATCGACGACCGGACGGAGATTTTCTGCCTCACAGTATGTTGGCAATACGACCCAACAGTTTAGCGATACTTGCGGTTGAACTGAAGGCATATTACTGCTCCGCTGCGGACATCTCATTTCTGAACTTGTTTGCTTTGTTACAAATCTATCGTACGAGCATCCCCCATTCAACTGGAAGAGTCGAACTAAAATAAAAACGCCGCGACGCACGGTTTGATCTCGTGCATTCGCGGCAGATAAAGTTTGGACACTACTATTCCACGGTAACTGACTTTGCAAGATTCCTCGGCTGGTCAACATCGCAGCCGCGGCGGACAGCGATGTGGTACGAGAGCAACTGGAGCGGCACGATCGAGAGGATCGGGCCGAGCAGATCGCTGGTTTCCGGTATCTCGATGACGTGATTCGACACCTTAGAACTCATCGTGTCGCCTTCGGTCAGAACGGTTACGATGATGCCGTCGCGGGATTTTACCTCGACGATGTTCGAATGCGTTTTTTCGTATCGAAGTTCGCTAGCCGCATTGCCTTTTTCGCGGGTGTTGATGACGACGACCGGCAATTTTTCGTCAATGAGAGCGTTGGGGCCGTGCTTCATTTCGCCGGCGGGGTAGCCTTCGGCGTGGATGTAGCTGATCTCTTTGAGCTTTAGAGCCCCTTCGAGAGCGACCGGGAAATTGATGCCGCGGCCGAGATACAGGAAATCCTGCACTCGGAAGAACTCTTTCGACAGCTCTTCGATCGAATCGGCGTCGTTGAGAAGCTGCTCGATCTTCAGCGGTAATTCGGCGAGATCCTGAGCGAGCTTTTTGGCTCTATCTTCGTCGATCGTTCCGCGAACCTCGCCTAGATACATTGCAAACAAGTACAACGCAACCATTTGAGCGGTAAATGCCTTGGTGGAAGCCACACCGATCTCCGGCCCCGCGTGCGTCAAGATAGTTCCGTCCGCTTCGCGCGTTATCATCGAGCCCTGCACATTGCAGATCGCGAGGATCTTACATCCTGCCTGTTTCGCCTCACGCATGGCGGCGATCGTGTCCGCAGTTTCGCCGGATTGTGAGATGACAATTATCAGGTCGGTCTCGCTTAAGACCGGTTCGCGATAGCGAAATTCCGAAGCATAATCGACCTCGACCGGTACACGAGCGAGCGACTCGATCATATATTTTCCGGCAAGCCCGGCGTGCCATGAGGTGCCACAGGCGGCAATTTTGACCGACGTAATTCCCTTGAGATCGTCTGCTGAAATGTCCATCGGATCGAGATATACGCGGCCCGTATCGAGCGAAACGCGGCCCTGAACGGTGTCGCGAACCGCACGCGGCTGCTCGTATATCTCTTTTAACATGAAGTGTTTAAACCCGCCCTTCTCCGCCATGATTGGATCCCAGGTGATCCGCTGCTGCGTAGGCTGGACGGTGTTGCCGTCAAAATCGGTAACACGCACGGATTCCTTAGTAAGGATCGCGATCTCGCGGTCACCGAGGAAAAAGACGTCCCGCGTATGCTGCAAGATAGGCGGAATGTCGGACGCGACAAAAAATTCTCCATCGCCCATTCCGATAACGACCGGCGGCCCCTCGCGAACTGAAATGATCATATCTGGCTCGTCGACCGAGATGATCGAGAGGGCGAAAATACCGCGCAGTTCCTTCACCGATTTACGAACGGCCAATTCAAGCGACAGGTTTTCCGTGTCTTTGTAATGGCCGATGAGGTGAGCGACTACCTCCGTATCGGTCTCGGTGTCGAACTTGTGACCTTCGCCCTCGAGACGTTCTTTGAGAGTCAGATAATTCTCGATAATGCCGTTGTGAACGACAACAACTTTACCGGACTGATCGCGGTGCGGGTGAGCATTTTCCTCGGTCGGACGCCCGTGCGTCGCCCAACGTGTGTGGCCGATGCCGTAATTGCCGTCAAGCGGATTTAGACGGATGACTTCCTCAAGATTTCGCAGTTTCCCCTCGGCCCGCCGCAGGCTAAGATGATTCGCATCATCGATCACCGCGATCCCCGCCGAGTCATAACCGCGATACTCAAGCTTACGCAAACCGTCAATGATCAACGGCACAACCTGTTTATTTCCAACGTATCCAACTATTCCGCACATAAATTATTTGAACGACAGCAATGACAATTAATACCAGCGTAACAATGTTGAACGCTGTGGACTGTGAAACAAAGTCCGAATCTTTCGATAACTCCAATTTTAACGTTTCGGACGAGCGGGAACACCAATAACCAACTCGTTTTCTGCAACGTCTTTTGTTACTACACTGCCGGCACCCGTGCTCGCGCCATCGCCCACCGTGATAGGGGCGACAAGCATCGTATTCGAACCGATCTTTACATCATCGCCAATCACGGTCGCGTGTTTGTTTTTGCCATCGTAATTACAGGTGATCGTGCCGGCTCCGATGTTGGTTTTTTCGCCGATCGTCGCATCGCCGAGGTAGGTTAGGTGGCTGGCTTTGGAGCCTTTGCCTAGAACTGTTTTCTTTAGCTCGACAAAGTTTCCGACCTTCGAGCCCTCGACCATGAAAGCGTGGCCGCGGAGGTGTGCCATCGGGCCGACGGCGCAGGTGTCGCCGATAGTGGAATCGGTGATGAAGGAATTGTCTTTGATCTCAACGTTGTTTCCGATCGTCGAATTGACGATACGGACGCCGGGGCGGATGGTGCAGTTTTCGCCAATCACTGTTTTGCCTTCGATGGTGACGTTTTGACTGATAACGGTGTCGCGGCCGATGACGGCCTTGGAACTGACATACGCGGATTTTGGATCTATAAAAGATACGCCGCTTTCGAGCATGAGTTTCTCGACCGTTCGGCGGCGGATGACTTTTTCCATCGCCGCTAGTTGGCGGCGGTCGTTGACGCCTTCGACCTCGCGTGGATCGTCGCAGACGTGGATGGCGATGGTTTCACCGTCATTGCTAAGTATTTGCGGCACGTCCGTCAGGTAATATTCGCCCTGAGCGTTGCTGTTCCCGACCCGTGACAAGGCAGCATAGAGTTTTTTCGTATCGAAACAGTATATGCCCGAATTTATCTCGGTTACGCTTCGCTGCTCGTCAGTCGCGTCTTTTTGTTCAACGATCTGTCGAAATTGGTTCTCCGAATTTCTGATAACGCGGCCATAGCCAGACGGATCTTTTAGATGCACGGAAAGCACGGTACACGCCGCCTCGCTCTCCGAATGAAGCTTAACCAACGAAGCAAGTGTCTCCACGTTTATCATCGGAACATCACCTGACAAAACCAGCAGCGTCGAATCATCATTTTCTAACAATTCGCGAGCCGCGTTGACTGCATCGCCCGTTCCAAGCTGCTGTTTTTGCACGGCAAATCCAGCTTCGTCCTCGGCCAACTCACTCAAAACCGCGGCTTTTACATCTTCCGCCTGGTGGCCAACGATAGTGTAAATTGAACGCGGCGAAAGCTCCGACGCGGTTTCGCAAACGTGATTGATGAGCGGCCGTCCGTCGAGTTTGTGAAGAACTTTTGCCAGGTTCGACTTCATTCGGGTTCCTAGACCGGCGGCGAGGATGAGGACATTTAGATCAGAATTTGACATCGAAATTGTTAGAAAGATATTCGAAAACTAGCTTCGAATTATACACGCGAATTACTAAAAAGCGGCATTAATTTGGAAGGCCGTTAAAGCTTTCCAAACTCTGAAAACTCTGCGTACTCACCAAGCTTTTTCGCGGCTGTAAAGCACACAGTAAAAGGACTTGGGCGAGTTTTGCCGGGTGATGCCGCACCTTTTCGCCGTCGTCCAGTAGATTACCATAGACGATCTCGGCTCCTTCGATAGTCTCGGGCGAGATCGAGCCGTGTACGCCGATCTGCTCGGCACCTTCGTCCGTGTAGAGCTGCATTTGATGCTCGCTGATCGGGCGGTTATTGACGATCACGTAGTCGAAATCGATCT
Organism: Pyrinomonadaceae bacterium; assembly: GCA_041737885.1. Classification (GTDB taxonomy): domain Bacteria; phylum Acidobacteriota; class Blastocatellia; order Pyrinomonadales; family Pyrinomonadaceae; genus OLB17. The sequence goes on from JBGSQW010000053.1 coordinate 28,409, forward strand.
GCGGGGCATATTGCCGAACGGTCTCAAGATGAGCTCTCGCCGACAATCCATCCGTCTCACCTGGTTGCGTCATGAGGTTACAAACAAAGACCTTAACGGCGTCCGATTCCGCAATGGCGTCCGCAACTCCGTCAACCAGGATCGGCGGCAGCAGGCTCGTATAAAGTGATCCGGGCCCGATGGAAATAACATTTGCGTCAGCGATCGCGGCCAGCGTTTCCGGCATTGGCTTGCAGCCTTGTGGCTCTAAATACAAGCGTTTGATAGCGTTGCCGACCTGAGCGATGTTCGTCTCGCCATGGATCGTCGATCCATCGAGAAGCTCGGCAGAGAGCGTTGAATTTGCGACGGTCGCAGGATAAATATGCCCCTTACTCGCCAGAATTTCGGATGACAGCTTCACCGCCTCGGCAAAATCGCCAGTTATCTCAGACAAGGCTGCAAGAAATATGTTTCCAAAACTGTGCCCACCAAGATCGCCTTCGCCACGGAACCGATGCTGAAATAGTCTGGCCAGCAACCGCGAGTCCTCTGACAGTGCGACCATGCAGTTACGGATGTCGCCGGGCGGCAGCATTTGGAGTTCGTCGCGTAACCGCCCCGAACTTCCCCCATCGTCGGTCACAGCTACAATTGCCGATAGATTATCAAGCCAGATCGGCTCCATGACGCTCGCGTGAACATAACGCTTCAGTCCTGACAAAAGTGTTGAAAGACCATTCCCGCCGCCTATTGCAACGAAATTAAGTCCGGTCGAATTGTCGGAAAATAGATGATGCTTCATTCTGGTCGATGGTGTTTGAGGGAAGGAGGAAAAGGTGATATTCGGCTCCGACGCACGCAAGAAACTCCCTTCTTGCGGCCACCGCTTTCACAAATTCACTGTAAGGTTGGAGGGTATTGCAAACCCGCTTTGCCAGAGAACGCGATCCGGCAAAACCAATGGTAACATTTGGCGGCGGTCTAGGACAATACTTTTTCGGAGGCTCGGAATTGAACCGCTTAAATACCCTAAATGGCACGAAAAAGATTTTTGCTTAAGTTGGTGAATTTTCGTGCATTTTGGTAGCTGCTTCTTTCCCGGAATGCATATAGGGTGATATTCGCGGTATCCAGCATTTTACTTCGCGGCAGTAATCGTCGTACGGCTGTCCAAATCGCCGGCGCAGATCGTCTTCCTCAAGCGGTCGAAAAATCAGTTGCCAAATGGCTGAACCCATCAGAGCATAGGCCGCGACGAGCGGTGAACCGAGAAACAGAGCGACCGCCAATCCCTGAGCAATGCCCGAGACCGCCATCGGGTTTCGAACATATGAGTACGTCCCAACTATCACCAACTCCCGGGCGTGGTCAAGCGGCAGAGGCGTGCCTTGGCCGATCCGCGACATCACGACTGAGCTAAAAATGCCGAGCGAACTGACGGCGACGAACAGTATCCCGGCGATCACTCCTTGGAATGGAAAAGCAAGCCTTGTTATCCCGAGTTTATCCTCAACTATAGTGATCAGATAAGGGAATACAACCAGTATCAGTGACCAAACGATGATGATCTGGGTCATGGTCTTCGTCACGATCCAGCTAGCAGTTGCTCTACGTGCGGGACGAAACATCGTTTTTTCGAATGAGAGTCCGGTGGCAAAAACTCCGCTCCAGATCATTGCCGGAAGCATAAGCGTAACGCCCAGCCATCCGACATCGCTCAGGAGAGCAAATGCCCCACAATAAACGGCTGCGTAAGAAACCGAACCGGTAACAAACCACGCAGCGATCTGTTTGTATTCGTGGTCGTAAAGACAAAGATAGGCAGTCACTAATGATCCAAGGCCTAAAAATGCCAGGCCAGCAAGCCAAAATGCGAGCAGCGATGTTTCCGAGCCAGTTTCGAGGACAAAATACTGACGCGATGCTGGATAGAACCACAAAACGGCCCACCAAGCGATAACGGCGATGCCCTGTAATGCGAAATATGCTGCCGCCGAATGTCGGACTTTAATAACCATTCTTTTTCATTGTTTTCACGTTCTTCCAGCGTTTCGAGGATAATGCTATTGTTGCGATGATTTTAACCACATGTTCCCAGGAAAAGGAAAGATGGGACGAGACTTAATGATCGAATATCTCTCTGAAATTACGCTCAAGAAAGCCTGTATCGAGCTGTCCCGCGAACATGACGAACTTCGCCATGTTTACGAAACGTACGGCCCGCCGCCGCTTTG
>JBGSQW010000024.1:0-19850 GCA_041737885.1 Pyrinomonadaceae bacterium
ATGACCGGTCTTCCGTTCACGTTCGCCATTCGTGCACCTTGATACGTTCCGTTGTTATAGACCCCGAGATTAGACGCGATTTGTCGGTTCGCGAACGGGGTGTTTACGTCGATCTGCGTCCACTGCAGCGTCGTGCGGTCGTAGATCAATGTCCGCAGTTGCTGGTCGCTCTCCGATCCCGCGTCGAGGAACACATATTGGTTTTCTGCGTAGTAGCAGCCCAGAGCTCGGTCGCGGAATTCCTGGGGCACGCTGCCGGTCGTGTACACCTGGGCGAAAGTGTTTGTCGATATCGTGTACTCCCAGAACGTCACGGTTCCAGTATTGTACCGGTCCGACATAATGAAAATCTTGTCGTCTGCGATCCGGTCGCCGCAAAACTCGTTCCCGATCGGTTTCGTGGTCACGATCTCGGTGCTGACTCCGGTAACTGCGTTCACTTTGAAGCAGCGTGGGGTTGCCCCTACGTCCGAACCCTGTCCGGTGATCACAAGGACGTGCGTGCCGTCTCCGATCGAAAACATTGCCGGTCGGTCCGACGCTGGCAAGGCCGCTCCCGTGATCGTTAGAGCGGTTAAAGTGTTATTTTCCCGGTCGAACGTGTGCCAGTCTGACAATGCTCCGAAAGTCTCGTTTGCGTGCCCGCCGAAAATCTCGATGTAGCGGGCACTTCGTGGGGCTGATGCCGATCGAGATCTTGCCGGCGTCAGGTATTCGCCGGTTTGCACGAATGCCAGTGATCCGTCGTTGGCTCCCGGTGTAACGTCGGCATTCGTCAACGGTTCGCTTCTGCTGATGTGCGTAGCTTCGTTCCCTGTCGGTGTGAAATACCGAGCGTTCAACGCTGGATAATTACTGAAACTCTCTGGTGTTAATGATGCCTCGGCATCTCCAAAATTCAATTTCAGCCCGAGGTTAAAATCTATGTAGCCTGGTGCTCCGCCTCCGGGCCCGCCTACGCCAACGGCCTGGATCATCGAGCTCTGATAATTCCACGACGGGTAAAGTGTCGCTCCGCCGCCTGGTGTGTATCGAATCTCCGGAATGTCCGCCGAAGAACTCGCTCGGGTAAGCAGATCGGCTAAAACTTCCTCGAGTGATGTGATCTCGCCAAATACCTGCGAAAGGTCGATGGGTCGTCCGCCAAGGTCCTCGACCGCGGCAAGGCGCCGCTCCAGTTCCAAGATTCTTGACTGCTGGGCTCTGTCTTTTTCTGTCAGTCCTCTAACCGTGTCCGCCGTTCCGCGCACGTCCAGCACGAATTGATCTGTGAGGCTGATGGTCGCCGCACTAATAAAAACTTCGTAAAGCGGGATCTCGTTCGAGGCGAGCGTTGGCTTCGCGGCTGTCGCTCCGGGCGTTCCCTTTTTGATAATGACCGTCGCCTTCCAATGGAGCTCGGTTGGGGCGTTGATGTTTGATGGTGGATAGGGCGGGACGTCGTCCTCAAATTCGTCTGGCGTTCGGAGCCGGACGAAGGGGATCAGGTTCAGCTCGGCGTTGACCTGGTCCTCGATCCTGGCGACGACGATGTCGATGCGAGGGATCGTTGCGTGGGCAGCGTCGAAGGTAACGGTCGTGCTGGTGTCGCGATCGTACGAGATGCCGTTCTGCGTGTACACGCGGCCTCTCGCGACCGTCATGTTGAAGGCCGTTCCCGCTCCCAATGTCTGATCAAAACCGACGATCTCCGGCCGCGACGAACGGTTGATAAAATCGCTCACCACGCCCTTTATCTGCTCCTGAGCAAAGCCCTGAGCCTTCATCAGATCGTCCGGATTATTGACCTGGCCAAATGTGTGACCGCCCTGCTCGAGCGTTTGTACTAGTGCTTTTTTCATTTGTTTTGCTTTCCTTAGTTAAGTTTGGATAGAACGATCCGCGATCCCGCTCGTAAGGTCGTTATACTCGCGTTAGAGGTTGATTGAGCCGCTCGAATTACAAAGGTGCCACCTGCGTTTACTATTAATGTTCCCCTGAACCAAAACGGGCCGGACGTGTTGAAAAAATCCGACGCGGGTGCAGTCGTTAGAGCGGTGACGTTCATTAAACTAGGTCCATTGCCGTACTGTACGTTTCCGGTAAACGAAGTAGCGGTCGCCGTTCCTCCGTTGAAGTCCGCCTTAAACCCACCAGCACCACTAGCATTCGCTGCTGATAAGCGAACATCTACTTCATAAATTCCACCCGCGTCGACCGTAACGCTTAAAGTCGTATTCGCTAGTGTTGCCGTGTTTTGGTATGTAACGTCGGCAAGAAGATACGAGCTTACCTGTGGGGGAGCCGCTGTGATCCCTAGTAGAGTTCGGGCCGCCGCCGCATCGGCCGGTGTCAGCAATGACCGGCCAAAAGTTGACGTGGTTAATGCGGCGATCGCGGCAAGGTCGCTGTCATACGCCTGAACGTTCGTTCCGATCACTAGACCGGCCAACGTCCTTAATGCCGCAGCGTCGGCAACTGCCAGAACGCTACGGCCGTATGCTGTCGTTGAAAGGGCCGCAATAGCGGTTAGATCTGCGTCGAGCGGTTGCTTTCCGGCAAGTGCGGTCGTAACCGTCGCCGCGAAGTTCGGATCATCACCGAACGCGGCCGCGAGTTCGTCGAGTGTGTCTAAAGCACCTGGGGCAGAATTGATCAAAGCGGCAATCGCAGCTTGCACGAATGCCGTGTTAGCAAGCCGCGTCGAGTTGTTGCCAGGTGTCTGCGTCGGGGCTGTCGGATTACCGGTAAAGGCAGGGCTCGATAACGGAGCGAACTGTGGCAAATAAGCGTCGAACGAGTTTTGAACAAATTCCGTACTCGCAACCTGTCCGTCTGCCATTCCGGTTTCTGCCGTTGGAACGATTGGAATGCCGGTAAACTCAGGCGAATTAAGGTTCGCTTTCGACGCCAACAATGAGGCCATAGTCGCGAGGACGAACGCGGCATTTCCGAGCGGCGAAAGGTACCCGTCGTTGTCGGTAACGAACATATCGAACGGCGATTCCGGATCCGGCTTCGTCAGATAGATGCTATTCGGTTCCGCCGGTTCTGCCGGTGGATTTAATACAGCGAAGAATTTGATTGCTATTTGACTCATAATCGTAGAAATTAAACCGTCATGATTAAATCAGAATCCCATACATTCGTTGCCGAGTACCGTAAATGGTAAAGACGGTTACTATGAATTTCTGATGCGAACTGATTTGTGTAACCGTATAAAGCCCCGACATCGTTAGCGAGGAAGGTGACCTCTTTTCCACTTCCGGCATCTACCTGACCGACTGAACCTGTAAACGTCAGCCAAAATTCAGTCTTTCCGATAACTAAGCCGGTGGTTGGCAGATTAAAAGTCGGTGAAACGTGAGATAAGCGGTAATGCTTTCCGCTATCTGCAGCTGTCGGACTTACCGACGCCGCCGAGCTCGAAACCACCGTCCACGCCTTCGAAGCTTCGACCGCTGCGTTGACGAGCGTTTCTACGGCCGCCGCATCGCTGGCCGGTATCGCGACACCTTCCGAGGTCGTAACGTACCAAAGAGCGACTTCGTTATCTTCGTCGAGAATATAATAGATCGCGTCCGGCTGAGGTTCGGCCGGTAGTTCTAAAACCTTGTAATGAGATAAATTAACTCTTGCCATATTTCTAACCCTTTACCATTCCGGCTCTTCTGCCCACGATGTAAAATCCCACGAAAACTGATACCAAACCGGGTCGTAATTCACCGGCTCGTAACCGCTCAGACGCCACGCGATGTTGATGACCTGGGCGTGTGGCTGTTGGTACCGGACGAGGTTGATGATGTCGGCCTCGGTGACCGGTGGCGTTGGCCGTGTGTAGATCGCCTCGCCCCAGGCACCTTCGCCGAGATAGCTCGCGTCCATCGCCGGCGTCTCGAGCCGGATGATCTCGACTATCAAATAAAGCGGCTGCGTGACCGAGAAAACCTGCTCACCCCAAACGCCCTCGCCCCAAGCCTGGGCTCGCGTGTGGACCTTCGCGATGATCCCGAAATCCTTCAGGAACAGCTCGATCCCGCGACGTGTACCGCGACGGGCCAGATGCCGTGCGAAGTTCCGATACACACGACGCTTGTCGGTGGTCGTGAAATGATTTGGGAAAAACGACCAGCCAAATAATGCATTGAGCCAAAAAACAAGCCATTCCAGCGGAGCAGTATCGGGATCGATCGTTTCCCAGAACGAATCGAAGTCACCATCCCACGTATCCAGCGTGTCCCCAAAGATCTGCAAAAACCGCTTCAACAACAGATCCTTATCGTCACGCCGAAAACGTGCGGGAAGGTGATCGTAGATGTAGTCTGTGTTGTTGAAAGACATCGAAATTTCTGCTATCTATTCCTCATGCTAAAATTCATCGCTGGCCTGCTGATCGGAATCGCCGTGACCTACGGAACCACCATTTTTGCTGACACGCCCAAGGCATTTATCTCAAATACCGGCCGTCTCAACTCGGTCGAGGTTCTCGACGCCAAAGGCGACACCGTTTGCGAGGACCCGTTTGCGTATAAGGACAAAGGCATCATCCGGTGCGAGTGATCAGATGACCGTGATCGTCACGTCCTCGAGCTTCGCGATCTGATACTCCGCAACCCGCGTATCGACGACCGGCGTGGTCAGAAACTGATTGCCGATCGTTTCGATACGGTCGACGCCGGCAGTTCCTTCGACCACGGCGACGATCTCCGATCGATAGATCCCACGGCCAAACTGCTCGCGTGAGGCCGCGTAAAAGTTCCGCAGGTTCGTTTCGATCAACGCCAGCACCGCCGACTCCAAAGCTCCCGAATTCAGCCGAACCGTAAACGCGATGTCGAACTCCACAAAGTCCGGATCGACCACATATACAAACTGATTCCCAACGACCTGATCGATCAATACCGCGATCCGCGTCGCCGCCGTCGCATCGATCACCTCACCGGTCCGCGTCATCACCACCGCCGTCGTATGACCGACGAGCTTCGTCCCCGAGGCAAAGTCACCATTCGACACAAACGGAAACACCCGGACGATCCCGTTCCCCAACAAACCTTCGTCGAGAATGGCGTCCTCGAGATCCTTCGCCGTGACGATCCGTTCACCGCGGCGTTGGTACCGACGAACACGTTCGAGCGTCTGATCCAGCGGTTCGATCTCAGAGCCTGAATCCACGGCCGTTGGGTTCGTAACGCTGGTTACGTACGTTGGCACGCTGATCAGCTCGGTTAGAACGTTCGCGGATAACAGTGTCGGGCCATCAACGCTGCGCTCGGCCATAACATCAAGCGTTCCGTCGCCGGTTCGCATTTTTGTTTCGGTCGTAATAAAGACGTGGTCTCCCAGCTCGCTTGAGACCTCGACGCCTGCCGGAATCGTCACCACTGTGCCGCCTGTTGGAGCATCGATCGTGAATCGCAGAGTCGTGGTTGCCGCAGTCGCCGGACGCTGTTCGATGCCGAACAGGTTCGCGAACGCGATGTGGTTTTGCTTCGGGATCTTATTGATCCGGTGAGCCTGCTGTGCGAGAGCCCAGACGAGTCCTTCAGCAATGACGGTATGAGCGGAACCCGGATTCGCGTTTGTCAATTCCGGGCAAAGCGGCGTATCGAGTCCGTTCTCAATCAGCTTCAGGAACTCACGCCGGGCTTCTATCTGCCTCGTCACTATATCGACCGTCGCGGGCCCGGAGATATGTGAGAGTGCCTCAGCTGCAAGCTGATCCTCGTTTCGCAGTTCCAGATCGAGATATTCGATTGCCATTATTCTTCACCGTCCTTTTCCGCGAGCCGCCAGACCGGATATGTCAGATTTCTCGGTGCGTTTATTTCTGTGACGATCTCGTAACTAATGCTTAGTTCCGCACGTCCCTGTTCATCTGTTGTTCCGGAGACCCTCACTTTTTTAACGAAAGGCACGAAACGCAGTATCTGCCGCTCAAGTTCATCCGAAATTCGCGTGATAAAGGTTCTGTCCTGGACGGCAAAGATCCAGTCCGAAAGTCCATAATCCGGCAGCATTACTCTTTCGCCCTTCAATGTTTCGACGAGATCCCTGATCGCTTGAGTGACGATCGTTACCGGGTCCGCGGACGTCACGAACGAGCCGCGGTCATCGACGCGAAACGGGAAATCTATTGCTGATCCGTAAAGGGAATTCATTAGTTCAAACAAGCCAATGTGGTCTGCAGACGGCCGATCTGTCCGTTGACCTCTCCGATATATGTATTTAGCCGATCAAGCGTCTTTTGCTGCAGGGCCGATCGCGAAGCTTCCGGAATTGATACAATCGCATTTTTTGCGGAATTAAGGTCTGCGATCTTCGTATTGCAGGCCGCGATATTGGCGTTTACCTCAGACTGGATCTGGCCTGCGATCGCCGTACCTTGCTGCACTATTTGGACTAATTCGTTGACCAGTCGGGCCCGACGAACCTCATAGAGCGCCGCTCGCGGAATATCACCGAGTTTGCCCTCGAGTAAAGTGCCTATCTGTTCCGTGATGATCTTGTTCAACGCCTTGATATGAGGCAGTGCCTGAATATCCGGGAAGTTGCCGAACTGGTCTCCAATGATCGAAGTCGCATTCCCACTGACGCATCCCACATTAGGGATCGTCGGCAGTGAGCGCACTGTCGGCAGGGTAAAGCTCGGGAGTTTTGCCGGCGGCAGTGTCGTCATACTATTTTTCTCCCGTTGATGAACAGGCCGCCTGGGGCAACCAGACTTATGACCGAATCCGCTTCAATGCTTACCCGGCCTGCTCTGAGCTGTGCGTCGAGATCTGCGATGAGCTTCATGTCGCCGGGCACGCGGAAACCGGAAACGGTCGAATCCTCAAAGTCTGCCGCAAGCTGCATTTCCTCGTTGTAAAGTCCGGCGTAGAAAAGGTTGTACTTTTGACCCAAGCCGCCGAATAACAGCACTTCAGATCCCACAGGTGGCAGAAAAGAAGATCCGTATCCATTGCCAAGGCAAAACACCATCTGACGGGCCCAGTCGTCATAGATCAGGTCTTCATCGATGGACGGAATAATGACCTTCACGCGATGCTGGCGTTCCGGATCTTCGTTATCGGCGACGATCCCGATCTCTGCGGTCAGCCAGCGATCGTCCTCAGCGACGGTCTGCTTGGCTCCCTGAGACATTGCTTTGAATAGGCTCTTCATTTAGTTTCCCTGCACATCTCTGTAAAGTTCGATCCGGCGCGACAGTTCTCCGGGAGCGAAATGGTACTTTACGGCCTCGATAATGTAATCACCCGATTGCAGGCGGCCGACGCCTTCAACGCGAACCGTTTCGAGCACATCTGCCCTTACAAAACCCGGCGTGAGGACCGTTTCGTAACTTCCGTCAAACGCATGTTCGCGTTCGAGCTCACGCTGGGCGATCGCTCTCGCGGTAAGTTTTGATTTCGACGGCCGCGGCATATCCTTTTTCACCGTCAGATGGCTGTACAACGGATCAGTACCGCTCTCAGTCGCGGCGATCGCCGTAGTAGACGCTTGCCCGGCCTTTCCTTCAGCTCGCTTTCCAGCGACTCCGCGCCGACGATGAGCAACCACAGTCGGACGCCCATCGCGTCCGGCCAGCGTGTGAAACGTGAAACCCCAACCGTCAAGCAAATCTTCCTGCTTTTCCGGACGGAGAGTTAAAACGGGAGCTCCATAGCCGGCGGGATATCGAGCATAGACGGTATCGAAGCGGACATAGTAATGAAGCCCGGCTTCTCGCAGGCGTTCGGTAATATGCTCCCAGTCGGTTTGAGCATCCTGAGTCATGGCATCATGCAGTTCAAGGTTTTTAGGGCTCGGCGGCGGTGAGAATTGCAGCTTTCCACCTTCAGGCGTTAGATTGCGCGTAACCAGATCCCGAACGATCGCGAGATCGTCTTTTTTGTTCTTGTATCCGGTTCGCTTCCAAAGCTTCATTACAAAAGCCAGGTCGCTGACGGTGAACGAGGTTAACCCGCGATCGCGGCCGATCTCTGTGAGGATGCCCTCGAATATCGGTAAGCCTAGATCTTCATCGTGTCCGAAGTAGATTGAGACAGTGACTTTATCCGTGTAGCCCGAGAACGCGTCGATCAACGTGAAATCCGGGTCAAAGAATTTCATCCGGGCACGGCTGGTCTCGTCCATGACAAGCTCGACGTCTACGCTCTTAATGAGCCCGGGTGTTTCCCACGAGTCGTAACGTACGGAACCCTGGACGTCGGTAAATCCGGGCCGTTCGATCAGGATCGTCGCTCTTGCCGCAATTGGGATCATCCCGAGATATACCTCCCACGTTCCAGCGGACGCTGCGGGATCACCAGTATCGTTCCGGGTACGATCTGCCGGACGTCCTCGAGCTTGTTGCGGTCGTGTTCCGCGATCAGGCGCCAGAGCCGCCAGTCGCCGAGATATCTGTCAGCAAGTTGCGAGATAGTTTCACCGGCAGCATAGACGTGTAACCTGAGGGCCGCGTCCGTTAAAGGAGTGGCGATCCCGTATCTCTCAAATGGGCTGGTGTAGCGTGAACTCATCTTATTATTACGTCGACGTTCGTATTATCCTGTACCTCGATCAGCTCTATGCTGAGTCGAGCCCGCGTGGGCTCTCCCGCCTCGTTAAAGAATTCTTCCTCAACCGTCAGATCCGTGAGTACGCATCGCTGCCTTCGATCACCCCACGTCGCCAGCAGTACGGGTGGCCGTCCGCGACTAACGCCTGCAGAATCTGACTCGCTCGTGCAAAACTCCTCCAGTATCTCGAGAAGCCCGGTAAGACTGTCGCCGGTATCCGTGCTATCGAGCCAAAGCTCCGTAAATGACAAACGTTTCGGTTCGCGGTTCTCATACATCAATGGCTTAGTGCCGATCGTCGTATCCTGCGGACGCCAGTTAACGCCCCGCTGAGAGCGAATGATGTTAGGGAAGTACTGGAATTCGAACGATACCTGCGAAGACAGATCGATCAACACGAGAACGCTCACGCCCATTTCCTCCCGTCGTTCATGGCCTGAGTAACGATCCTTTCGATCTCCCGGGAGTGTTCAAAGAGAGCCGCTTTAAATTCTTCCTGAACCTGCTTGGGGTCTGATTTACTGCCGCCGTCACTAATATTGATATTGATCGTCGGGTTGTAATTCAGGCTGATAGATGATGGCTTTTGCGGTCTTGGCAGCACCATCGAAGCATTGGATTCGCGTTCATCTCTCGGCTCTAATGAGGTGTTCTTTTCGTCTTTACCGAAACGCAGGTTCGCAAATGACTCCGGTGTTCGTTCGTAGAAAGGGCGTTGGACTTGTTTTTCTAAAACGTTTGCCGTAGATACCATGCTTTGCGACAAACGGTCGCGAAAAGTTACCGCTCTCGCGGGGACAATTTGCTCCTTGGTATGGACTACCGCCAGACCGGTCTGCGTCAAATCACCACCAACGGCGAACGGCGGCGGGTTGACAAAAATACTTGGTTTTAGCCCGGGAGCCTTGCCCTGAGCACCCGGAGCACCTGGAATGCCTGGAACGGGGCTGTTGGCCGTATATCCGGGCAATGTTGGCATCTGGAACGAATCGATTTTGGCAACCAGGCCGTCGAGCGATCCTTTCGCCGCATTCGCAGAGTCACGCAGTCCGAAAAGCGGCGGCGGCAGTGGTTGAGCAGCATTCCAAAGAGCGACGAGATTCGTCTGTGTCTGGCCAAGCGGGTCGCCCAAGTCTGTAAATTGCTGGGGCGTCAGAGCCATCGTCGGCGATAGCAAACTGAATGAGGTAGCCGTACTCGTGGTCGGAACCGGCAACGTCATCAAAGCTTGCTGGAACGGAGTGAGGGCAGTGGCTGATGTTTGAAGGGTTTGAGCTAGTTGCTGAGTTGATGTGGCAAAGCTTTCAGGGAAGGCCAGCCGGAGCATGTTTTCCACTCTCTCCTTCATTTCCGGACCCAAATTCATCGTCGGCATGACATCCCGACGAAACGAAGTCATGACCTGCGGATTTTGCAAAGTAGCTGCATTTTTTTGGAAAAAATTCGCTCCCGAAATGTCTTGCTGGACTCGTCGGCCAACGGCCCCTCTGTCGGGAAGTAGCGAAATTCCCGGCAAGAACGCATTTAGGCCAATCGGGGCTGGAATTTTAGCATTTGCAAGCTCTGGTTTCTTGGCATATTTCGGGTAAAGATCGTCCCACCATTGCTTGTATTTGGGGTCGGTTCGTTTCAATGGATCCTTAAACAAAGTTCCTGACGATCCTTCGCCCATCAAGTACCTTAGAATCATGCTCCACCGATCAGTGCTGTTTTGCGGTACCGTTCCCAAAGATTTTGAGATTGTCTGCGTGCCGCCTTCGAGAGTTTTCCAAGTATCTGCCGCCAAAAGTTTTGGATCGTGCATCTGATCCAAAAGCTGATTCAGAATTTTTGCTTGGGCTGGCCCTTTATCAAGCAAATTTTCCCGTTCCTTCTTTGTCGGGGCCGGAGTATTATAAAGAGCGTTCCGATCCTTGACCGTGGTTTGCTTGCCAGAATCCAGTTCTTTTTGTTTCTTGCTCGCGTCGAGCATTAATTGGATCGCTTCCCACGTGAAGTCCAGTGCCGCGAGGCTAATGCCTATCTTGATCATTGACGGCAGTCCGCTTAGTTTGCCTCGTAGACCTCCGACCTTTCCAGCCGTGGACTGAGCAGCTCCGCCTGTGGCTATTAAGTTCCCTCGGCTGGTCTCCATCACCCGATTCATGATTGAAAAGCTCTCAGTAATAGACGACGCGATTTTCAGCCCAGCGAGGCCTAAAACCACTTTCGATGTTACGCCAGGGAATTGCCCCATGAGATCAAGCAAGGGTTTTGCTGTGCTCATCAATGAAGTCATTGCTTCGAGTACTGGGCCGCCTGTATCAGTCTTGAAATTCTCCCAAGATTTTTCGAACTTAAGTGCCTTTCCCGCGTCACTTGTCAAAGCAACATCATGGGCCTTATCAATACCCATAGCCTTCAGAGCTGCTTCGCGTTCTTTCAAGACGCTACCTCTCTGGGTCATTAAAGAATTCATCAACCCTTCAGCCGTACGATCCTGAAAGAGGGATTTCAATTCTTTAGTGACTTCGACCCGCGAGTCGTCGGTTAAATTGCCTTCCGCGTCATACTGGATCTGTACGCCCTTCGAAATCATCTGATCGCGCAGTTTGTCGGCAAAGGCCATCGGGTCTTTTTGGAAGACATCGCTCCCGGAAATCGCTCCCGGTTCCATCGTCTTTACGCCACCCAGGGAATTTGTTGTATATTTGCCGTCTTCCAGCATCCCAAAATGTTTCCAGCGGTTTCGGGCCGACTGCCTCATACTGCCACCGACGATTGCTCGAGACGCTGTCGTGAGTGCCGTGCCGGTAGCCGAGGCTCCCATCTCGGGAAACAAAGACGCGAGATCAAGTATTCCCGTGTCGCTTAGATCGCGGGCCGAGGAACGTCCTTTTTGGGCAAAAGCCAAAAAATCTTCACCGCTGATTCGTCCACCGGTAGATGACGAGACTTTTACCATCATGTCAAACGATCTCGTCATATCCGGGACGCTCGTTTTTCCCATCATTTCGAGCGACTTGAATGCGTTTTGAAGGCTTTTCTGCGTCTGTTCCTCACTGTGTCCGTAGATTGACTGAGCACCAAACGAATATTTCGAGGCTAAACCGTAGACCTGTGAAGCTTTATCGACGTTTCCGAGCGTGTTAACCAAATCGGTCAAAATCCCCAGCCCTTCCGCTCTTGTAACGAGGCCATCGGCCTTTACGCTGTCGCTTACGATCTTAAATGCCTTCGCGTTTTCGCTAGCTCCTCGATCCATCACCATGAACTGAGCCTGAGCCCGTCCTGCTTTCATCGCCGGCTCAGTGAAGGTCTTTGTTATGTCACCAGCATCTCGGAACCCTTGCCGCAGGGCCGTTGTGATTTGCTGTGTCGGGTCGACGTAGCGATCATGGAACGTCCCCACCTTTTCTCCAACCCTTTCGACAGTGGACAGAGGTTGAGCGTAAGGATCACGGACGCTTCTTCGTGGCTGATCTCGATACGGTCTTCCTGCATCGGTCAACGACTCAGGTCCTGTCTCGCTTAAACGTCGATTGATCTGGCTTCTAACTTTGGCGAGTGATTGCTGTGTAATCGTGGCCTGCGAATCAATCGATTTGAGGCCACGGACGACCGCCCCCTCAAATCCGAGCTTCACACCCGAACCTAAGCCGCGACTGATTTTATTTTTAAGACTATCGAAGTCCTTACCAACACCCTTTGTCCCTTTACTAATCTTTTTAAGATCAGAAAGAAGTTTGTCATCACCCGTAAAACTGCCAAGTTTGATCTTTTTGTTCAGTTCGGCTCGAACCCGTTCTAACGTTTTGATAGACAGTTTTCCCTGACTGTCCAGCTGTTTGAGCACGCTTATAAACGATGCAACGCCGTCGCTCGCCCCGTCTTTGAGCGTGAGCAATATCGACAATCGCATGGCTTCTTCGTTTGCCATAAAACAAAATCCTCACGTATACTGCGGAAGTTATGCTTCTTGAATGCCCAGAATGTAGCCGAAAATACTCATCGTCCGCTGCATCCTGCCCAGAATGTGGATACAGGCCACAACCGCCTGTCTTTTGGTTTAAGACCGCACTTAATATTGCAGGGCTTGCGGCTTCATTGATTTTCCTGGGGCTATCTATTTACTTCATGTGGAAAGTTAGTAAAGGAGCTCCTTAGCCCTTATTGTTTGGCAAATTAGTCTCATTGATTGCTCGCATGTAACTGTCACGCCGTAACATCGGCAGCCTCAGGAGTTCCTGCTCGTTCAGCCCCGTTTCCCTCATCAGACGAAGCATCATCATCGCTCGGCCGCTCTTGCGGAACTTCGCCTCCTGTGATGCGAAAAAAGGCTTGGGCCAGCCGGTCACCTTCCCGTAAAACGCTAATATCGTCACCGTCGAGTGGCTTGAATAATTCAAGTTCTACTGGTCCTTCGATTGAAAGTTTTCCGTCTTCTGTTTCGATGCGCGAGATCGACCGGCCAATCAAGAAACAAAGGCGGGAAAGCCCGTCCAAGGCTCGGGCATCGCATTCTAATTCGTCATACCCGGTCGTGGGCCGATCGAGACGGACAACTGGGTATGTAACCCCATCGACTTGAAAACCAAAAAAAAGTTTAAGGACACTTCCCGCCAAGATTTCACTTGTCCTTTCACCTCGTCCTAAACGGGCGAATTCTTCGTAGCCCTCTGCCAGAATTGAACGATCGATTCTGCTGAGACCGAGCAAAACCTCGAGCGGTGGTGGCATCGTCTTCAGCTCACCGAATTTAGTCATAGCTTTGCGCCTGACAAGGTCAGAGTATTGTGTTGGGCTCTGAGCCTGACGGTCGTTATCAATTGACATGAGATCCCCGCCTGTCAGTCGTTTGCCAAATACAACCTCTTGATGGATGACGCCTGAGCGATCTTTGAAACCGGATTGAAGTTTTATTTTGTGTTCCATATTAAAAATCAAAAAGCACCGGATACGCGGTCGGCTACCAGATCGAGCTCGTAATTCGAGTGCTTTTTGGCCCAAAACGTAAACGCCTTGAGGTCTTTCGCTCGCGGAATGGTAGCTTCCCGGTGAGCGAGTGAATTAGTTGATGTGAACGTTTCTCATCTGGAAATATTCTGACGCGGAAGGGAATTTTATTGTGGGAAGCTTCGTTTTCGCGAAGAGGGAATTGCGGTATAATTTCGACGGCCCCGTAGCTCAGATGTATAGAGCACCCTGAATCGCATCTAGGAGGTCACGAGTTAGAGTCTCGTCGGGGTCACATTTTCACTTGACAACTTATTTCGCAACGGTGCATCATACTATTGCGATTCAGGGGGCGTCGAATGCATCCGAGTGATCGGAACGATAACGTAGCCTACCTAGAAAGATTGGACCCGGTCGACGCCGGGTCTTTTCTTTTTAGAAACGTGAACAAAAAAAGAGAGACCCGAAGATCTCTCTTTTCACTTTCGGCTTATCCTTCCAAAGGCTAACATGCCTAGTGCAGCCACGACCGCTCCTAGACTGCCAGTCCTCGTGCCGCCCCGTCGTGCCGACCGAGCCGCGACATGCCTTTCCGTTCATGCCGTAACTGCCAAGTCACGCCGCGTCTTAACTGACCTGGACCCGCCCCGTCCCGACTGCATTTCCGTGCCTATTTGCCGATCTGAACCTAAGCCGTCGCGGTTACGCGATTTTTCAGGTTCGAAACTCGACGGGACAATCTTCGCACTTCCGGCTCTAAATTCAAAGCCGCAGCTAACTCAGTTGCCCTATTTAATGCAGCTTCTGCTCGTGACAGTTCATTTACGAACGCTTTTTCGGACATTGCCGAATCATCTCTCAACACGACTACGCTTATGTAGCCCTGTTCGTCGGCGGGAACGGCAGGGTCACGGACGTAGGCGACCGATCTCATCACTGTTCGCTCTGTCGTAATATTGACTCGAACCGACGCGATAATATGTCTCGCGGTGTTGCGCCAATGTTCATGAGCCGCCTTTTCCACGTCCCAGTTGAAATGTGAGTGAAGAGGGCTTGCTGGGTCACGGGCGTGAGAAATAACCTCATCGGGCGTGACCCTGCCGCCGTTTCTGTCGGACAGTTCCTGAATTACTTTTTGGATTTCGTCTGTCATAAACCTCCTATGCTGTTGCTGTAAAACCTCTCTGTACAGTTTCTTTCATAAACCATGAGAGTAAGGATTCTGTTTCGTCGTCGTATGCGTCAGGCGTTCGCAAAGCTGCGTCCTGAGCATCCCTGCCTAACGCAGACACTCGAACAAAATCAGGATCATCAAGCCCGACTAGCTTGTAAGTTCCGTACGATCCCGAACCTTTCTCAACACGCCAGTCGCCGATTCCCGCCGTAATACCTCCGGCCGCCAACAGGTTCGCTACCGACTGTTCGTTGATTATCGGCTTGATGAAGCTGACGGTGATCCTGCAAGCCCATTCGGGCACGATCACTCGCGAACGTATGTCAGGCGTTCGGTTGATATCGGATGAACGGACTACGCTCATAATGATCTGTGGAACGCCATATAGGTCAACGCGGTCGCCTTCGACATAAACAAGGCGTCCGATTTGAGCCTTTTTGGCCCCAGGCAGATCGAGAGCGGCAGTGCCCATCGCTTTTTTGAACATCGCTGAGAGCAATTGGAGCCGTGTCGGAGCATTCGGATCCTTCGATGTATACGGCGAGTCGCGAAATTCTTTCATTGGATCGTGCTTGAGACTGCCGGCTTTGTCTGCGGCCGTTTTCCGTCCTTTCGGAAAAAGTAGTTCAGTCATCGCCTTTTGACTCATCCGATTGCAAATCAGCGGACTCGTGCCGAGTATGCCGAACTCCATTTCACCTTTGTTGACTTCGGTAATGTAAATTTCTGTTTCTGCTTTTTTAACTGCCATGATTGTTATTCTCCTTTGTAAAAGTCTTAAGTCCGTACCGAAACCGGCGGATATTCCTCTCCGGTATTCCAAAATCCCAACGCATGATCTCGATCCACGACTGCGAGTGTAAAAGCTCCATTAACTCCTCGAGCATCTTCGGTTCGAATCGTTCATTGGGAAAATGATGAACGGCAAAGTCCGCCTTTTCTCCACCTCGCTCTCGACCAGATCAAATACCAAATGGAAGAGGAGCTGAAGAATCTTCCTGAAACCGCCGAAGAATAAATATGAGCACTGACGAAGAAATGATCATCCGTGGCCGCCTTGTGACCGAATACGCGGAAGCCAAACAACTCAAGACACTTTTACAATCCGAGCGCGACCGCCTGGGTAAACTGATCGTTGCCGCTGGTAACAGAATTCAGGGTGAGTACCCCTTCCTATGTTCGATTCCAACGGAAGAGCAGCTTGCAACCCTCAATCCAGCCAAGATCATCGAGCTGTACAGCGAGACCAAGAAGAATCAGGAAACACTCGAAGATCTCCAATCAAAGATGACGTCTCTCGGGCTTTTGTAAACCTTCCCGAAAATTCAGAAAAGTAATGAATAAAAACGACCCGAAAGAGACAGAACCTCGCCCTAACTTCGTGGACCCCTTTGAACACCTCCAAAAGCGGGACAAACCGGAACCTCCCGACAAGCCGAAACGCTCCGACGATAATGAGCCAGCTTTTAGAAATCACCCGTTTCACGGGCCTGGCAAGAACAGCAAGTGGAACGTATAGGCACAAAAAGGCCCGGCTAAATTAGCCGGGCCTTTTTAAGTTGATTAACCGACGTAATCGAAGTCTTCAGGCTCGACGCTGAAGGTGAACGTTGGCTCGTTTTTGCCTTCGCCGTCCATTTCGTCCTGGGTGAACTCACCGGGAACACAGTCGATAAGATCCGTCGTTTCCACCGGCGTCTGGCCGTCTTCGTCCATCTTGACGATGCGAAGGTTACGGCGTTCCACGCTGATCCCTCGTGTGAAATCGTTGAACCACTGATACACCGACGCTCCAACGCCGCCGAGAAAGCGAGCATGTGTCACCGTAACCGGTGCAACCTCGGATTTGCCGCGACGTTTATAAGGTTTCACGCGGGTTCCCGTGTAAATCATCACGTGGTTGTGCTTGAGCTTTGCCTCGGACACTTTGGAGGCTTCCATGACGGTCACACCGTCCATTTCAATTAAAAAATACATTTCTTAGTTACCTCCGTTGGTGTTCAGCACCGAGATATCCTGACCGAGTGGGATCGAGTCAAGGTTTACAAAGATCTGTTCGGCCGTCGGCGAGATCTTAACGCCGAGCTGAACGTTGAAACGACCTGCTGCCAGCTCGTCTTCCGGATTGTTCGATTCGTCGCAAACGACGATGAACGCAGCCTGCTCGGTTTTGCCGAAAAGGGCTCCAGCCTGCCACAAATTGCGGAGGAAGTTCTGACCCGACGTTTTGGCATCGCGGAAGATTCGGCCCGAGCCGTCGATCACCTGGAACACGAGATACGCATAACCCTGTTTCGCCGTGTGATAGATCAAATTTAAAAGCCGCTGTTCGTGAATGAACTGAACACGCGTCTCGCCGGCCGGAGCCTGGACGCGGGCACCGTAGACCTTTATGCCCTGACCAGCAACCGGCCCGATCACATTGACGTTTCGCTGGTTCAGAAAAACCCGGACGTTCGAATTGATCATCGAGGTGCCGTCGCTGTTACGCTCGACATCGACAACGTTTGGAACGGTGCCGAGATTTGCCGGAGCTTTGTGCGTTCCAACCGTCTGATCGGCTCTCGCACATTCGCCGGCGGCAAAGATCGACGGCGGGAAGAACTTCTTGCCGGACGTACCGTCAAAGCGGTTCATTTCCTGCCAAGGAAAATAATCGGCCTTGTAGGTAGAACGCACGGCCTGAAAATCGGTTACGGCATCCTCATATTCCGTGCCTAGTTCGTCATCGTTGAGGAACATCCGCTTGTACAGCTCGCAATGAGCGGCGGCAGCTGCCTGATTGGCAACACCGTAACCCGGAATCAGTACCTGACCGCTGCCCCAACGATCTTCGTCTTCAAGAAGCGTCAGGTAATCGCCCAGATCGCCGTCCGCGACCGTGCTGGCGTCGTCAGTACCGCTTACCAGCGTGAACGGTGAACCCGTGATCGCCGGGCGTCCGGTAGGTCCTGTGACAGCCGTGATCGTCAGGCTCGCGTTCACGAGTTTTGAACGGCTATTGAACTCGGCAAGCTGAGCAGCATCACGAAGATCGACGGTTGTATAAACTTCCGTGATCTTCAACGCCACGCTTGAGAGCGTGATCTTGACATTCGCGGTATCGGAAGCAACATCCTCGATTTTGACCTTGATGTCGACTGTGGATGACGGATATTTTGCTTCGAACTTAAAGTTCGCAGCTGGTGTCGTCGCACGGTTATTGACCGTGACACTAGCCTTGACCGGAGTAGCTCCGCCTGCGCGGATCGCAACGATCTGTTTGCCTCGATAAAGGTTGAAAATGATGTACGCGGCTTCAGCTAAATATCCGAGAGCGTGAAAACCGCCGAACTTTCGCAGATAATCAGCGAAACTGGTGATCACTGTCGGAACGCCGATCGGTCCCCATGGGGCGAAGCCGATGACGAAAGCCGTGGACGTCGGCTGTCGAACAAACGGTCTCGCGACGGTGTTAGTGTTGATGGCCGCTGTTACGCCAGGGGCGGTGTTCTCTACTGATAAACTCATGAAACTATTCCTCCTTCGCCGACTATTTGCCCGGCTTTGTCGTATTCTTCACTTTGGATCTGTCGCCCTCGGCAGACGTATTGGTTTGAGCGGGATCAGACTTTGTAACGACCTCATCTGCTTTCGTCGCTTCGACTTCGGGAACCGTGTCGGGAATAACAACTTCTTCCGCCTCGGCAGGTTCGGTGATATTCAGCCAGCCCGTGGATTGGAGCATTAGCTCCTTTTTGCCAAGGGTCTTCCGCTTCACAGACTCTCCCGCAGCTATGCGGCCTTCTGTTAGCGGCAATGCGTTACTCGATAAATTTGTAATTGTGTACATAAAGTTTTATCCGACATTCATCACGACACCCGGTTTTCCTGGAGGATCCGTATCGTGTTCCATGAGGCTTTCAACATCGATCGTGACGGATTCGATCGGAATAGCTTCTGCCGATCTGTCCGGCGATGCCCAGCGAAAACTCGTACCGAAGATCACCGCGTAAGCCGTCATATTCTGCTTTCGGGTAATAAACTCCGTAGTGATCGGCAAAAGCGGAGTCTGTGTCAATATCTTCGTCTCACTATCTACGACTGCCTGTATCGATAGACCGCTCAAAGTCTTCTTCACCTTTGCGATCATCGAATACGCCCCGGAACTCCCTGCTGCTCCTCGCCTGCGTACCGTCTCGCTGCGAATATCATTCGAAGCGACGATCACAGCGAACGAGCAGTCGTGACGAAATCTCAAAGCTTTTTTCAAGGTCGGCGATGTTCCCGCGTCCCTGAAATCCCGGCCGTTCATGTACGACACCATGACTCGCGGACATTTTGTCGCGAACTCCATCAATCTTTTTGTGAGGTTGTCCGAGTCGAGATCTCCTGAGTAAGTCGCAAACGACTGAATACCCATCGCTGACATTCCCGTGCGAAGAGCGGCGAGCATGCCGTCTTCAATACCGCCTACCGTTATGTCGAAATCAAGATCCATCAGCTTGCGTAGTGCGCCGAGAAAAGCTCCCCAATCGCATCCATATCTTCACTCTGAGACATTACAAACGGCCTGGCTGGGGTTTCTGACCCGCCCGGTCCATCGTGGCCCGGATAACCAAAATGAAGCCGCTTGGCCTGAACTGCGTCGCTTCCGGCTTCGACATGATCGGCTCCGAAGATTGCCTCAATGCCGTCGTACATGGCCCCGGTATCCCGAAGGATCATCTGCGGCCCTGCTCCGCCTTTTCGGTTTCGCGAAGCTATCGTGCTGGCAGCGTGCGGCTTAAATGTTGGACGCCCGCCAACGTCAATATTTTTGCGGATCGATGCGACGAATATCTCCCCCGCTGCTTCCATCGGCGGACTATCCAGCCGTTCCTGAAGGCGATAGATCCGGGTGAAAAGCCCATCGATGCCGGAAAGTTTCATATGAACTCGTGATCACAAAAGATCTCCCAAACGGGATCGGTTGGCGTCGGCCGTGTTACGTCTTCTCGCCTGACGATATGACGACTAGTTCCGATCTTCACGTGAGTCGCTGTTTCCATCGCCGTGTGCATCGCAGTCGAGTTGTCGAAACTCTGCAGCAGATAATTGCCGTGGTTACCGACCTCGGGCCGGGCCGTTGGCAGGACATCCGATTTATCAAAGAGCCATTTGCCAGTTAAGGCGTATATCGTTCGGTATCCGTCGACGTCGAGATCTTCCGGGTCTGCATC
>JBGSQW010000108.1:0-3069 GCA_041737885.1 Pyrinomonadaceae bacterium
GTAACGACGGGCAGTCCATTTCTGATCAAGCTGCAGACTTACGCCAGCCGACGCCCCGCCCCGGCCGCCGACTGAAACTAGCGGAAGGTTGAAGTTCAAATTGCCATTGAAGAGATTGACCGATTCGAACCCGCTAAGTGCGTACGAACCCGCCGGAGCTCCCGGAGCCAGTCCTAATGGCGTAGCACCGCTTAGAGACTGCTGCGCACTTAATTCAGTCACCAAACCGCAGGTCAAACCGAACAGAAGTGCGGTCAAAAACAGTTTCTTTGCAACTAAAAATATTGACGAGAAGAAAGGGTTGCGTAATTCAGAGTTCTTCATGGTGATCCTCGCTAGTTTCGTTTTCTTTACGATCAAGTGGCTTCAATCTGTGATATCCGTATTGCGATCCGTTATTCTAAAACCTCGATATTTAGAACCCTGCGAGGGTCTGACTGGTCAGAAATCCGAATCCTTCCTGTGGTGAGAGTCATTGGCACCTCTAGGCGGCGTTTTCTACCGGGCATTTCCAGTACGCCCAGCAACGCCCCGTCTGCCCTTTGAGTTCGCAAATTCATCATCGGAAGACCGGTTTCGTTGACGATAACTAGTAACATCCGACCCGCTCTACGACGGATCAAATTGGGTTCAAAGCCACGCGGGGACGCCACGATAATTTCCGCTGTCATCGGTACGCGTGAAGGTGTTGGACTCGCTGATGCCTGGGGGCTTGGAGTCTCGGAAACCGAGGACGGAGCGTTCGGGTCGTTCGTCGCGGAAGGTTCCTCCTTTGTGGAAAGATCCTCGGTTTTCGCAGACGCAGTCGAAATAGCGTTGCTTGCCCATAAGGCTGCAAAACCTAAAATAAGCAGGCCCGCGATTAGACCGATGTTGAATACCTTTGGACGAACAGTTTTGAAGTCCGCTTCCCTATTCGAATCCAATAAGTTTGTATCTTTTGGTGTGTTCATTTTTATTACCTCCAATTGTGTCAAAAGCACAGGACGGGTGGACCCGTTAGAAGCCGCTAAAATTAGCTTGATTAGTAGGAATAGGCTGGTGTATGATGCGAGGTGTTCGGTGTCGCATTTACGGAACAGCTAGTTCCTAAAGTGATCCAACAGCCTGATCGATAACGCCAATTATCGATCAGGCTTTTCTGTCCACTATTCGTTTCAATTTTATCCTTGCCGCTTTCGACAAAGAAAAGGCTCGCTCATCGTAAGACGAGCAAGCCATCGGTTCGCAAAAATTCTAGACACGTTGGTTGTAAGATTGGATTCAGATGCGCTTCGGGATGGACGTGCTTGAATTCTTTCGGGAGATTCAAACTACTATAGAAAAATTGATCTCGGGAAGCACTCGACATTAATACCCCTTACTTTCTTCAGTTTCAACAGTAAAAAACACTGCCTTGATAACACTTCTTCGGTAAATACCCGAAGACTTCAAACAAAACCACACGGTCGAATGCCGAACAGCATATCACTCGGAAACGATCCTTGTCAACACATTTGTTAAACGATGTTAATACAAGTTAATAACATCTGTCGTGTGTTAGAAAACTAGTGTTTTTTGACCAGTTCTTGAAAGCGTTTACCGAAGACAAGGCTATATTCGAAGGTGGCATTCGACATTCTCTTAAATACGCAATCTTACACAAAATACCTGAACATTCCACCGTCAGGTCTTGTTATGGTTAACCGAAGAAGTTGAAAGCGGCTGTTCGTCTCAACCTTAACCAAGCCATTGATTTTGCTTCCTTTGAACAGCTCGACAGTTATCTCGTCGTCCTTCTGGATTGTGTTACCAATTCGCTCATCACTTGCAAACGCAAACAATCTGGCTAAGGATCTAACTTGTAATACAAGAGCATCTTTCGAGCATGCTTGGTGGAGTTTAAACGCCCCCTCGGTCGATTTGGACGGGCGAATCATCCAATCCTCGATTGGTCGCACGACGTATTGAACTGGCGGTGGAACGGGATGCAGTTGGATGCTATCCCCCGGAGTTCCGGGCGGCATGGAGGGGGATTCACGCGGGGTTCACGGGAAGGCGACTTCTTCTCTTCGAGGTGACCATGGGAGGACGAAGGAGCTCCCCGCTGTTTCTCATGCACGCGACCGATATTGTTAACCGGGTGCCGGATGGGGAGATCGACATTGAACTGGGGAGCTACTCGGCGAAGCGCATCTCGGAGGCCCGAAGTCGGAGTAGGTCAAGCAGGTCATCCCATAATGACGTGACCAAGGTGACCACGTTTCATCCCGCCTATAAATCGCCCCGGCGCCGGAGTAAGGGGCGCGAGCCAATCGGAGGTAGGCCGACGCCTACGCTCTCTTATTTGGCAGGTATCATAAATCCCACCAACAGGGACGCCCAAACTTGCCCCCGCATCTACACCTCAAATTTCATCCGCCGCCACACAGCCCCTGCCCGACCACTACCGTCGACAGTCAAAATTTGATTTTAACGTCCCGAACCGGCTTCCTCTGAATACGCTAATCGAGACCGGATTAAGATTCGAGCGATTAAAATGCTAAAGGCTACTATCAGCGAAAAAATAGCCCAAACTAAAAAAAAAGAGGGAATAATTTCGCGGACAATTTCCCCATACGAAACCGGATTAGCGGTCTGCTCCATATGACTCCGAAAGTTGACAGCAGAACGTCCGAAAGTTATGAGCGAGAAAACCAATGAGCCAATCAATACCGTCCATCCGTAGCTTGAGACTGCCATAAACTTCTGAAAAAGCAGTCCCAACATAAGGGAAAAGAGGTAGCAGGACACAGCAATCAAAGCTTGGTTTAGAATTTGACGGGAATGCATTTCGCCACTGTCAGCCAAAATTTGAAGTTGTGCGGCCAATGCCGAGGCCGAGATCGTTGAAACGATACCGTCTGAGAGCCAAAAATTTCCGCGAAAGATTTTCATCGTCAATTGCATATTTCTTTTTCAATCCGATCGGATATTCCCATAACTCGTTTTAGCCTATCTTTCCAGTTTTCATAAGTGGGAACTTTTTCGCGGAAAGGTAGCCTTGGATTGTCTCGGTTCATTCTTGTCGTCTCGCCGACGATTTTTGGC
>JBGSQW010000116.1:0-23053 GCA_041737885.1 Pyrinomonadaceae bacterium
ACCGCCATCGATACGAACGTTATAGTGGCCCTTTTAAGAGAACAAGATACTCTTAACACGGTTGCTAATGCCGCTATGGAAGATGCCGCAGCAACCGGAGGACTAGTAATATGCGGCCCGGTCTATGCCGAGCTTTCCGCGTTCCCATCTCAGACCAGGGACTTTCTGGACTCATTCCTGATAGACACTAATATCGAGGTCGATTGGGATATAGATCAGACGATCTGGAGATCGGCTGGAGATGCGTTTCGTAACTATGCAGAAAAACGCCTGCGACAAAAAACTGAAATGCCGAGGCGAATTCTGGCAGACTTCATCATTGGAGCACATGCCGACCAAAATAACTTTTCTTTATTGACCTTTGATGGCCGAGTATTTCGAACAGCGTTCCCAACATTACACCTATCGATCTCTACCTCAACTAATTGATCGTCTCCGTTATCTCCTCCGGCAGACGCATGGCGTCTATATTGGCTTGATCGGCTACGATGAGCGGGCATTCGTCGAGGACGATGGTGTTGGCGATGGTTTGGATCCAGTAGGTTCCGGACGTTGGGAACACGACATTGACGAAAAAGCTGACATTATCGGTAAACCCGCCTTCGGCAAGTTCGATCTTGGTCGGTTGCGAGGTCACTATCAGAGTGGCTTTGTCGGGCGAAAGGATGCGGACTTCCGTTTCGTGGCTGCCCTGACCCTGCCAGTGATTAATGACGGCGAATTTTATCAGAGACACGGGCAATTTCTCGACCATGATGTTTTGAAAGATGCCCATCAGCGATATCTTATTGCCCATCTCGATGCGAACGTCGTCGCAGAGTAATGTGTATTTCAGGTTCAGTGTTTTCGATTCCATTGTTTGCATTAAATACCTATTTGCCCGCTTTCTTCAGATCCAGGCCGTGTCCGCCAACCGGAGTGATTATCGTTTGATCACCAAACCCGGCTATCAGAGGTCGTCCTGCAGCGATCGCCTTCTTAACCGAAGGCAGCGACAGCGATGCCTTGTGGCTGGCCTGATCCACCCAAACCTCGGTGATCCAAATCGCGTTTGCATCCGTCGGATCTTTCGCCACGATGTAGCTTAAACAACCCGGCATTGACGATACGCCGTCTAGCAATATCCTTATCAGTTCGTCCCGCTTTCCGGCTACAGCGATCATCTTCCCGATCAAGCCGTACATCGCTTTAACCGTTACAGGATTGGAAGGCAGAGCCTCTCCTGCTCCAAGTGTTACAGCACCTGCGATCGAGACACCTGAGACGGCAATGAACGCTCTCCTTTTCAACATAGCGTAGCTTAAGTTTTACGTTTCCTTTTCCCAAGGTCAAGAGTATAATCCGAATAAACGCTAGTCGAACGTGAGAACCAAGAATTATGCTCATGTATTTTCTAATTGGATTGTCGCTTGTGCTGGTCGGCATTGTCGGCCTGCAGTTCACCTATATGTTCTGGGTCGAGCGGATGTATAAAGAACGCCGTGCCTACCTGAGAGACCTTGAGAACAAATACGCCCGTCAGAAACAAAGGCTAGCACAGGCAGAACGCCGTATCGCTGAGCAGGATGAGCTTCTGGGTTCTGTTTATTCTGATCTAAATAGAGAAGAAGAAGTCTGGGCTGATGTGATAGAGGAACGCTAAATATCGAGCTGCACGATGGTCGCTCCCCAGCTTCCAGAAAACTCCGGAGCGTTCTTGAACGACTTCACGAAGTCCGATTCCGATAACACCTTCCTGACGATCTCGCGTTGAACCCCTACGCCTTTGCCGTGGATTATCCGCACAACTGAGAAGCCCTTTTTATGGGCTTCCGGCAGATAAGCCTCGACGACCGCTCTGATGTCCTTGGGGCTGAAGGAATGCAGGTCGATGGAATCGGTTATTTCCAGATCAACCGGTTCCGGAAATGGATCATTAAGATCGTCGGTCATTTCTTCACCTTGGTTTCGTACTGAACGATATCTTCGGGTGGCGTTACTTTGAGCCGGTTCTTGTCCTTGAAGACGATAAAACGCTTTTCGTCCATCGCTCCTGACGCGTTTCTCAGGCTGACGGTGAACGTCTTATTATCGCCCTTACCATCCACTCGCAGCGGCAATTTGCCCCAAACTTCGGAGCTCGGCGTGCTTCGCCAAACGGTATAGTAGCTCTGGTCGTACTTATCAAATGCCAGCACTAAAATGCTGTCAAAATCCGGCTCGACACCATCGACAGGCTTTGAAACATTGCTGCGGGCGAGAATGACCCAGCTGCCCGGAGCCAGCGATTTGTCGCCCGAGCCGACCTTGTTGGCGGCGTCAGCGTCGAGGCGTTGCCATGTGGTGAACTTGCGATTATTCTGCTGAAAAAAGACGATATCGCTCGGCACCTGAAGTTCCACCTGACGGCCAAACAGCCATCCGGCCGGAGCCGGTGAGACCGAAGGGTCAAGCTTTACCTGATACCAGATGTCGTATTTCTCGTCGAGCTTTTCTGGCTCGCCTTCTTCCTTGGCAGCCTCGATCTCAGCATTTTTTGAACGTTTACCGCTCTTCTGCTGGCCTTTTGGAGCGTCATCGACATCGGGAACCTCAGCCTTTGGAACAAACTTCCACGCCATGATCTCGAATGTCGAACCATTCGAAAGTTTGAACAGCACGTTTTCCGGATTCATGTCCGGAGCCGAACGCAGGTTGGACGCTGAGCGAATAATGCCAGCGGCCTGCGGCGGCTGCTCTCCGTACGCCTCAGCCAGGGCTTTCGATTTGGCGAGTGTCGCACTGGTGATCACATTCTGAGCCTCGATCCAGCCCTCGGTATTGGTCTCATCAAACGCACGAACCCTGTACCACAACACCTTTTCAAACTCGAATTCGTCGAGCACCTCAAGCCTGTCGCCCCGCTTCACCTCGAGCAGATCTGCTGCAACGACGGCGTATGACGTACGTACCTGAGCGGTTTTAGCGATCACGGTAGCCGTATCATTGGCACCCAAAACACCCAGGTCGCACCCAAGCTGCGATAGGCCCATCAACATCAAACCGATCAATAAGATTGCGTGAATCTTCATCTACAAACCATCCGCCTTCGTTCGCCAAGTATTATAACCGAAGGGCGAAAATATGTCCTTAGAGGGATGTGGTATTATCGCTAGCCCTCTCGAAAATTGAAAAGCTGTAACAGATGTAACAGCTGATAAGCGTTTCAATTTTTCTTCCAATTATCGATACCCAGTTTCTCAAGTATCTTTTTTTGCTTTCCCGAGGGTTTAGCTATTGATCTAAATCTGGGCGTACCGGATGTTCGATCGATCTCGATACCTGCTTTCATCAAAGCTTCGTCCATGTTTAACGCATCACTTCCAGATATGTAACGCTCCGTCATCGCCACGAGTTCCGGATATGATCGGAATAGAGTCATGAGAGCCGTGTTTCCGTCGATTCTCGGCGTGCTGAGGCTGTGTTTCGAGACTACCTCTTTGATAAGGTCGGTGACCGAACGCTTGCCGCCTGAGGCATCGAGCATGGCGATGTCGCTGAGAAAAGCCAGCAGCATTCCGCGTGCATAAACCGTCGTATTCGAGCCGTTCCAACGGGTTTTTGAGGCATCGATGAGCGAGGTGCGATTCGTCTGCGAAGCGTCGATCGCATACGCCCGCGATAGAGTATCCAGGAAATCCTCAAACCTCAGCCGATTCACGCCAACGCCGACCTTCAGCGATTGGTACAATGCAAAGCCCTCATAAAACCAGTCGTAATTGCCGCTCAGGTTCACGTTATTGGGAATCCAGAGATGAAACAACTCGTGCCGCAGCTGCTCGTGCAGACGCTGCTGCGATTGATTCTTGAACGGCATATCTGACGAGACGATCGTCACGCTGCGTCCACGAGTATCGGCTTCCCAGTTGCCCATCGAAACCGCCTCAGGAAACCTCATCAGCCTCACCGACAAGTCGCCTTTGCCAAGATTCCCAAACGCCTTTTCATATTCGCCGACTATCGACCTTGTCATCTCGGCCGCATCAACGTCCGCAAAAAGCCATTCGCCCGAAACTACGATCTTCACCGTCGAATTCCCTGCTTTGACGGCCTGTTCACGCAGGTTTGAGCCGATATGGAACACAGCCTTTTCCGCATTCGCCACCTTGAACGAAAACGGTACCGTCTCGCTTTCGGTCGTCACGACCTTCCATCCGGCGGGCAGTTCGAATCGCACCTTTGCCGCCTTCAACATTGATTGCGGCAGCAGGTCGTCGAGCATGATCAAACCGCCATCCGCTTTTGCCCACGAAATGTGAGCGGCGGCAAAGGCACTTTTACGAGGTGAAAGGTCGACGATGTAGCCGATCTCGGCAAAATTCCTGACCATCAGCGGCAAGTCCGGCGTGAAATCCCGTGTGGCGATCAAAAACCCGAAATTGTCGTAGAAAAATACGGTCGACAGACGACCCGGCAGCAGCCCTGTTTCGCTGCCGTATTCGCTTAGGAACGACATCGCGACCGGCGTATCGATCTGGCCAAAGTTCACACGCACATCCGCCTGAGTCGGCTTATCTGCCTTGATCCTGATGCGAATATCGGCCTCCTGAGCCCCAGAAATTGTAAAGAATTGTAAAATCAGCACGAACGCGGCAAAAACGGTGGGAATCGGTGCTAAAATTTTTGACATCGCTAAATGGGCGGGAATAGACTTATGATTCACGCATAGGCTCTGCCCCAAGGATAAAAGATTTATGAGTCTTATCAAAGTCATTATTTACGCGATGATCGTGTTTCTGGGCCTGTTGTTCCTCGGAAGATTCTTCTTCTAGACAACGCGTCGGAGCAGCGGTTTTGCAAAAGCGGTCTTTGTAGCTGATCGGGTTTTAAAATATATTAGTGTTTGATGAAGCGGCCTTTGGTGCCGCTTTTTGTTTTTAAATACTATGAGCGAACTCAGAAAGATCAAACGTGCCCTTATCAGCGTCTCGGACAAAGCAGGCCTTGCGGAATTCGCAGCCGCCCTCGCCAAACACGGCGTCGAGATCATCTCAACCGGCGGAACAGCGAAGAGCCTTCGCGAAACTGTTTCCAATGTCACAGACGTATCTGCTGTTACAGGCTTTCCAGAGATGATGGACGGCCGCGTCAAAACCCTGCATCCTAAGATGCACGGAGCCTTTCTAGCTTTGCGTGACAATCCTGAACACGTTGCTTCGATGCACGAACACGGCATCGAGCCCATCGATCTGGTCGTCGTCAACCTCTACCCTTTCGAAGAGACCATCGCCAAAGATGGTGTCAGCCTCGAAGAAGCAGTCGAAAACATCGACATCGGCGGCCCGGCAATGATCCGCTCAGCCTCAAAGAACTGGCGTGACGTTGCCGTTGTGACAGATTCAAGGCTGTACGCCGAGATCATCGAGGAAATGGATGCGAACGAAGGTTCTCTTTCATTAGAAACCCGCCAACGCCTCGCCACGCTCGCCTACACACGCACGGCAAGCTACGACCTAGCGATCTCGTCGTACCTAGCCAAACAGCTTTCAAATGACGATCTGGAAAGGCTAGAACCGCTCAACCCACTCGGCCATCTGGCGTTTATTGAATTAGAAGACGATGCAGAAAACTCCCCTCCTTACGAAGGAGGGGTGGCAGCCGCTTCGGCTGACGGGGTGGTTCTCTCTGACGCGACCAAGCCGCTCCCCCAATACCGCTCCATCGACCTAACCAAAGTCACCGACCTCCGCTACGGCGAAAACCCGCACCAGCGTGCCGCTCTTTACTCCACAGAAGACGGCAGCGAAGGCATCGCCTCAGCCGAGCAGCTTCATGGCAAAGAGATGTCGTTCAACAACTACGTCGATGCCGAAGCGGCGTGGAATCTTGTCCAGGATTTCGATGAACTTGCCGTAACGATCATCAAACACACCAACCCTTCGGGAGTAGGCACAGGTTCAAACAACCTCGAAGCCTACAAACGAGCTCTAGCCACCGACCCCGTCTCAGCCTTCGGCGGCATCGTGGCGTTCAATCAAAAGGTCGATGCGGAAACGGCAAAAGCAGTGATCGAGGTGTTCTCAGAAGTAATTGTCGCTCCAGAGTATGACGACGAGGCACTCGAGATCTTCAAGAGCAAAAAGAATCTGCGGGTTCTGAAATGCTCCCCTCCTTACGAAGGAGGGGGTGGCCGCCGCTTTGGGCGGACGGGGTGGTTCTCTCCCGCTGGAATACAAACAAATCGGAGGCGGCTTCCTCGTCCAGGATCAGGACAGCCACATCCTAAAACCCGCCGATCTCAACATAGTCACCACTCGCAAACCCAGCGAAGCCGAGCTTCACGCCATGCAGCTTGCCTGGACGGTCTGCAAACACGTCAAATCGAACGCCATCGTCTTTGCCAACGAACACCAAACCCTCGGCGTCGGTGCCGGGCAGATGAACCGCGTCGATTCGGTTCGTATCGCCGCGATGCGTGCCGAACGCTTCGACCTGTCGCTGAAAGGCTCCGTGGTCGCCTCCGACGCGTTCTTCCCGTTCCGCGATAACGTCGACGAAGCCGCCAAATTCGGTGTCTCAGCCATCATCCAACCCGGCGGCTCCATCAAAGACGAAGAATCCATCGCCGCCGCCAACGAACACGGCATCGCCATGGCATTCACCGGGATCAGGCATTTTAAGCATTGATCGATACACGAGCCCGCACGTAAGTAAGGGTGAATCTCGATATAATAAACGTCTCACTGTAACAGCTGTAACACTCTTTTTGGAATGTTACAGCTGTTACAAGCTGTTACAGGAAATCCCTCCTCACCTACGCCCAAGTCCAAAACAAAACCGAAACCGAGATCTGGCAAATGCTAGACGCCAACACCGAGAAACATATCGAGATGGTGAAGAGGTCAAGACGTTATTTTGGGTGATTAACACATTTGATATTAATGAATAAGTTAACATTTCTGTAACAAGGTCAATATATAGTCAGTGCCCATGAATAAAAAAACAACCTACGAAACCATCACCACGAACTGCGAAACATGCGGATCGGTCTCCCTAGGCGTTGAAGTAGTCCGTCACTATGTAAACGAGTTTCCACAGCCTATCGATGCTCGCGTGACGAGTTTTCGTGATGTTTCACAATGCCAGGCTAATCTTAATCCTCCCGACGGCAATGACCGGGCCTGCCCAAGCATCAACTCATTTGAAACTAGACTTAGGGCAGAGTGTTATAGGGGAGAATAAACTGAATGGATAGTCTTAAAAATACGAACCTGCAGGCACGTTGCGATGTCTGTGATATTTGGTTTAACTCTCCCATATCCTTCGGTCCGAATGCGTTCGGCACCGTTACTATGGCAGGCAATACGATCAACTGCCCTAAAGGTCACCGAGCTTATATACCTGATGGAAAGTTTACGATTAAAGATCAACTCATCAGTGCTCTTGAGGTCGATGGACTTACTAGATCAGAGTCGGAGAAACTGCGAGAAATCTTAAACACCGCTATGAAAGGCGGACATAGTCCGGAAAAACTCCGGCGTATCATTGAAAAGGAATTCCCAGGTAAAAGCAACCTTGCTGACTTCATCAGTAAATTGAGCGAGCCGCAAATGATTGCAGCGGTGATAGCGATCTTAATTAGTTATATGGCATGGCAATATCCGAAAGCTCCTCAAGAGGCTCCGAAAATACAACAGGAGCCGATGACTATCCGACAAGTAAGTCCACGAGCAACGCACCAAAGACTGGCTCAGGAAACTAAGAGATCGCTTCGTAGGAAAAGAAGACGTTAGATCGTATGAGGACAGGCCTGTCGCCGAGCGGAAAAGCTTTGCTTTTCCGGCAGCTTCTTTCTAGATCATGCGGCTATGCCGCCGGGCTTCGAGAGGCTGCGGCATAGCCGCGTTGGTTTAGGGTGAGACTCACGGAAAAGCATAGCTTTTCCGCTCGGCGAGGGGAATAAGAGTAAGTCTTTAATGCTGAGTAGTTGTTTCATCTGTTTCACCACACCACCCTGCAACACCTGAAACAGCCTGAAACACCTCACCTAAGAAAACCACGCATAATACGTCAAAGTAGGCATTCTCATACAAACTGAGCATAATAGACTTGTGTCATCTGTGCAAGTTATGCCAATATGTGAGACTCATGCAGAACAATTCTGTGTGAGTTTGGAACATATGTCGATCACTGACATTACTCAAAAACTTAGTGGGGTCAAGAGGAGCCAGTATGGCTTTATCGCGAAGTGCCCTGCACATGAAGATGGTAAACAGAGCCTTTCGATAGGCGAGAATGGCGGCAAAAGGTTGGAACATGCGATATCGCAACGAATGTGCGCGCGTCGAGATGGTGGGACATGGGACACTTTCAGGTGGGACAGGCGTATTTAGCTGAATTTATTGTACTTACAGCCGTTAGAGCCGAATATCGGTGCATACTTCTGCTTAATTTGTATGAAGAAGTATGCAGCGGAAAGCGGAAACGGAATAGTATCGTGTCTCGATGGCGGAACAGCAGACAGACGTTTCACGAGGATTTCAGCTGCCTGCTCTCGTCGGGGTGGTGAAAAATGGAACAGGCTAAATTTGATCGCTTCCCGGGAACAGGAAACTTTTTTCTTGCAATATGTTGTATAAGTGTTTAAACTTAACCCAATTAGGACGACTAGGGAACGCTCGGATGGTTTTTTTCAATTGAAAGACCCTCGGGCTTTTGTGTTTTATTTTGGCGTGGTTCGGAGAGGTGTGATGAATAGATGTTTGGCGGGTGTGTTGGCGGCGGCGGTTTTGGTTTCGGTTGGTTGCGGGGGTGGGGCGAATTCTAATTCGGATGTCGCGAGCAACGCGGCGGTCATTGAAAAGGTGGAAAAGGTCGTTGCCGCCTCGCCTAACCGTTCGCTGCTGGTCGGGCTCGAAACTAAGGCGATCGAGGCTTGGAAGAGCGGCGACATGGCGTTTTGGGACACGTTTCTCGATGCTTCGTACGTGGGTTTCAACCAGGGCAGACGGCTGGATAAGGCAGGCGAGATCAAGCTGGTTACAGACGGCAAATGCGAGATCGGCAGCTATTCATTCTCTGACGAATCGATGGTACCTATCGGCAATGACGCCATCGTACTGACGCTAAAGGCCACATCGGAACGCAAATGCGGCGGACAAACCCTGCCAAGCCCCGTGACCGCCTCAACCCTTTTCGTTCGCAGCGGCGACACCTGGAAAGCTGCCTATCACAACGAAACGGCGATCATCGCCCCCGCAGCAGCCAAAACAGCAAAGCCCGCAGCCGCTAAAAAAGCCGAACCAACAGCAGCCGAACCTCAGAAAACCGACGCGTTGAGCGAGGAGCTATTCGCGATAGAAAAAAAGGTCTGGGAAGCGTGGAAGGCCGGTAACCGTACCGCTATGGAATCGCTCCTGACAGATGACGTCTCGCTCGTCGGCTCGAACGGAACCGTGACCATAGGGAAAAAGGCAGTCGTCGATGCCTGGATATTGCCAAAGTGCGACATCAAGACCGCCGCCCCATCCGAGGGCATCGCCACCGAGATCTCGCCCGTTGTCGGCATCCTCACCTTCAAGGGCAACGCCACGGGCACGTGCGAAGGCAAGCCGCTCGAAAGCTTTTGGGGAACGTCGATCTTCCAAAAAGAAAGCGGCGAATGGAAGATCGCCTTTACCTTCGAAACTCCGGCTTAGCTCACAGAGTTTTAGGGCAAGAAGGTTTGGGTCATAATATCGCGGCCATCCGTCGAGATCGTAACGGTGCCTTTTGAACCGGTCGTCATAATGCTCGCTCCGGCGTTTAGCCAGCGTTCGACGATCTCGGGATGCGGATGTCCGAACCGCGATGTGCGGCCGACTGGAATGACGGCGTGTTCGGCCATTACCCCTTCGACAAAAGCCTGGGTCGAGGAGGTTCGGCTGCCGTGATGTGGAACTTTGATAATGTCGGCTCTTAGTTCGGTCGTGCCGTCCGTCAATTCCCTTTCGGCCCGCTGTTCGATATCGCCGGTCAGCAGAATTGACCGCTCGCCATAGACCAACCGTAGGACGACGGAATTATCGTTATTTGACGCCCCTTTCGGATCGTCCACCGCAACGGGATACAGCACCTCGACCGACGTTCCGGCAATGTTATAAGTGTCGCCCCGCTCGACGGTTTCCGCTGCAATGCCCCGGCTTTTCAGCACGGCTGCGAGCTCGGCAAAGTCAGGATCGTCCAGCGGCATCCTGCCGAAGATCGCCGTACCGATCTTGAAATTCTTAGCAACGTCGGTCAATCCCTGTATGTGGTCAGCGTCAGCGTGCGTACCCACGATAAAGTCGATACGCGAATAACCGCGATGCCATAGGTACTCGGAAACGACCGCTTCGCCGATGCCCCGAGTATCAGGAACGAAAGGCTCGTCTTCGTCATCGGAACTTCTGTATTTGATCTTTCCACCGCTATCGACCAGCATCGTTCGCCCATCAGGAAACGTCACGAGTGCCGCATCGCCCTGGCCCACATCTAGAAAATCAACCCGCAGACGCCCATCCGGACGCGGCGAACTGAACGGATGAAACACGATGACCGTGATCAGGCAAGCCAGTGCCACCGCGGTTGGAATGAGGGCTTTTCGGCTAGTTATCGCTACGCCTTGGCCGACATCGAACGGATTCCACTTACTCAGAGCGAAGGCGAGGACCACCACTGGGACAAAGAAAAGCACGTAGATCACGCTGCCCTTTTCCGAATAGGCAGGCAGGCGAAAGCTCAACCCGCTAAAGTCCGCAAATGCTCTCGGCAGCAGCAGCATTAGCCAATTAAAGACCTCAGCCACCGCAAATATCCCGCGTGCGAGGAATTCGCTCAGATAAGCGGCAAAGATCCCGATCACCACCGCAAAACTCTCAAGTGCGATGAAGAGCCCGACCCACAGATTCAGCACCACGGAAATGAGCGAGACTCGATGAAAATACACCACCGACAGCGGCAGCATACAGATCTGCACTATCAGCGAAACGACGATGCCTTCGAACAGGTATCTCGCCACGAACCGCACGCTATCAGTGATTTTAGCTTGGAAATACGGAGCTTTTGAGATGTTTGCTGTCCATATCTGCCGCTTCTCTTCGAGATTCCAGCGTTCAGGGTTCCAGTAGATCGTCTCGCAAGACCGTCTAAGCCAGCGGGGAACATCCGGCGGAAAAGGATGCTGACGCGATGGCATCCATGAGCCAATGTCCCGGAAAAGCTCCACCATCGGATAGGCAACAGCCACGATCGCAGCAACGCTGACAAACGTCAGCTGAAACGATGGGTCAAACAGCTCCGAAGGCCGCCAGACAAGCAGGATCAGGCCGCAAAAGCTAAGGGAATTCAACAATCCAGAACGCCGGTAAATGCTGTAAGAAAACAACATCACCGTAAACATCAATGCTGCACGAACCACGGGAATATCGGCTCCGACAGCCAAGGTATAGGCCCACAAGATGGTCGTAGTAATGCCGAATTGCAACCACCGGTTACGCGTGAGCTTTCGAAGGAAAAGCAGCAGAAGACCGCCGATAAACGTAATATGCAGACCCGATATGACCAGAATATGAAACGTTCCGCCATCCCGAAAAAGGTCAGCCGTTTCCTTGTCCAAAAACTGCTTGTTCCCCAGCAAACTTGCGATCATCACACCACCGGCAGGACCGCTCAGATTCCGGCGAAAGCTCTCGATCATCCTCGCTCGCTGATCGTAAACCCAGGCCAGCGGCAGAAAGACACGTTCGTCAGCGAGGTGTTCGATAAGCTTTGGGCTTTTTACGGCTCCGGTCGCATCGATGCCGAGACGGTCGAGCATGTCGCGTTTTGGCATCACGCCGGGGTTGAGATACGCATCATCACGTTCGAGTTTTGTGGCTATACGCAGGCGGGATCCGTATTTGAGATCTGAGATTTCAGATCTGAGATCGTCGGTTTGGACGTAGAGACGAACGTTGCCGGTCGCTTTGCTTTGCGAATTATGTTGCTTGATCTGATCGACAGCGAGATTCAACAAAGCACCATCAACCGAAGCCTCGGGACGCCCAAGTAGGACGCCTTCAACCTCAACGGGCTCGCCGGAGATGAGCGTGGCATTGTCGTAGAGGATCTTTAGGCGGTCGGGCGAGACGCTTTGCTTTTCGGCTATCGCTGAAGCCATTCCAGCGAATCCAAAAGCGATCAGGATCAGCCAGGTCGAAACCGCTTTTGACCGAAAGACAAACGCTGTAACAGTCGTAACAGCTAAGGTGACTGTTACAACTGTTACAGATGTTACAAAGCTCGCGATCAAGATCCCCAACGCAAACGCCATCCCGAGCCAGAGCATCGGGTTGCGGTTGAAATGGGGAGACTTACGATCTTCGGGCATCGTTAAATATTATTCGGTTTTGATAAATGGACGAAGCTCTAGAAATCTCTCTTCGCTGATCCCGCGTATCTGCATCAGATGCTCAGCCCGGCGAAAAGGGCCGTTTGCTGTACGAAACTCGACTATCGATTCCGCAGTCTTGCGGCCGATGTGCGGCAATAGGTCAAGCTCTTCGACGGTTGCCGTGTTGATATTGATTGCATCGACTGAAGCAACTTTGTTTGCCGCCGATTCGAAAACCTGAGCCTTACTGCAAGCAAGAGCGATCGCTCCAAAAGACAAAACAACCAAGGCGAGCAAGGCATGCCTGAGCATTAATACTCATCCCCCAACGCACCTTCGTTCACATCCTGCAGGTCTTCATACGCCTTTGGCAGAACCGGGCGGGCACGAGACGAGCCGTCCATGTCACCGATGTAGCCTTCGCGGACCATGGCGTCGAGGATGGCGGCGGCTCGGCCGTAGCCGATTCTCAAATGCCTCTGTAATAACGATGTCGAGCCGCGTTTGGCTTGGACGACACACTTTAAAGCATCCATGAACAGCGGATCGCGGCGGCCAGGCAAGTCGCCGCTGTCATCGAGTTCTTCTTCGGTTTTGGTGATGGTGGTGTCGTATTCGGGGCGGCCCTGCGACTTTACAAAATCGACCACGCCATTGATCTCTTCTTCATCGACAAACGCACCGTGCACGCGGATCACGTTCGACTGTCCCGGCGGCAAGAAAAGCATGTCGCCCTGTCCGAGCAGGCTTTCGGCCCCGTTCCCGTCGATGATCGTTCGGCTGTCGACCTTTGAGGAAACGCGAAACGCGATGCGAGTCGGCATGTTTGCCTTGATAATACCGGTAATTACATCGACCGAAGGCCGCTGCGTTGCGAGAATCAGGTGAATGCCAACGGCACGTGCCATCTGAGCAAGCCGCGTGATCGATTCCTCCACTTCCTTGCCGCTAACCATCATCAGATCGGCGAGTTCGTCGATGATGATGACGATGTAAGGTAGCTTGCGATACGCATCACCGTTGTCGTCGAGGCGTTCTTCGGTAATGAAGCCGCCGATCTTTTCGTTGTATCCGGCGATGTTTCGGACGCTCGCTTTAGCGAGGTCTTTGTACCGCTTTTCCATCTCCACCACCGCCCAGCGAAGAGCGGTTGCAGCACGTTTTGGATCGGTTATGATCGGCGTTGCCAGATGCGGAATATCGGCGTAAAGTCCAAGCTCGACCTGTTTCGGGTCGACCATGATGAACTTAACTTCGTCTGGACGTGCCTTGTAGAGGATCGACATGACGAGCGTGTTGATCCCGACCGATTTACCCGCACCGGTCGCACCGGCTATCAGCAAATGCGGCATTTTACCGAGATCGGCGACATATTTTGCACCGTCGATCGTCTTACCCAACCCAAGCGTGAGGAGCGAGCCTGAATCTTTGAACTTCGCCGATTCGATCACCTCGCGGAGGTAGATCGTCTCTCGTTTCTGATTAGGAACCTCGATCCCGACATAAGCTTTGCCCGGAATGCGGTCGATGCGGATCGACGGAGCTTTCAACGCGAGACACAGATCATCGACCAAACCGGTCACACGGGAATACTTCACACCAGCGTCCGGCTTAAATTCGAAAGTCGTCACAACGGGCCCGGGAGCAATGTGAACAACCTTGCCGGGAACGTTGAATTCGGCCGTCTTTTGCTCAAGCAACGTTCCGATACCGCGAAGCTCGGCCTCGTTATGCGAAAACATCGTCTTTGACTCGGTTAAGAGCTTCGTATCCGGCAGCATGTAGCCGGCGTAGGCCTGAGCATCGCCCGTTTTGACGGCCTCGTCCAAAACCTCATCGTCGCCGATCGCCGGCACCTCGTCGATCTCCGCAGCCTTCGTCCGGCTGCGTTTTTTCGGCATGTCGAACGGAATATCCTCGAACTCGGGTTCGTCAACTTGACGTGTCGAGTAAGGGTCGTCCCGCGTCTCGATCGTCGGGATCGACGGAACATCGTCAAACAATGGCTCGGGCCGTCCGCCTGCGACCACCACAGGGATCGAGTTCACACTGCCGACGGGAATCGTCGCTGGCAGCTCATCGTCATCCGGCGGCAGCGGAAAAGGTTCTCGTTTCCCTTTTCGCTTTTCGACCCGCATTTTCTTCGCCGCCTCGATCTGATCCTGACGGGAATCACGGCGTTTTTCACGCCATTCGTCTATACGGATCTTCAGGTTTTCGCCAGCAACGTCAAAATGGCTAAGAAAACCGGCGAGAGTAAAGTTTGTGATCAGCAGAACCGAGCTGATAAAGATCGCGGCAAGCAAAATTCCCGCCCCGATCGAACCTATAAAATACGCCGTCCCCTGAGCCGCAGCCTCGCCGACAATTGCCCCGTAACCGCCAAACAAAGTGATCAGCCCCGACAACGAAACCGCAAAAAACACATACCCCGCAACCCGCGAAGCCCTCGGGACCAAGGTATCTGACTGAAAAACCCGCCAAGCGATAACCGCGATCAAAATCGGTATCAAATAAGCCGTCCATCCGAAGGAACTGAACAGGACTGCCGCAATGTTTGCCCCGACAACGCCGACCCAGTTCTTCATTTTCGGAGCACCACTGCCCGTCGAGATCCAGGAACGATCATCAGGACTGCTAGTGATCAAACAAAGCAAAACCATCACCGCCACAGCCGCCAGAATGATCGCCACCACATCATTCCAATGCGATTGCTTCGCCGCCTTCGCCCCACGCTTTTTAAGCAAAGTGGTACCGTCCGCCAGACAAAAATTAATGTCGTCGTCCTTATAAACCTCGTTGCATGTAGGGCAAATCTTCATGAAAGTGAATAACGAAGAGTGAACAGTGAACAGCGAATCACCCTTTTTGAGTAGTTTTCACTGTTGCAATTAACATCTTTATCAACTCAACACAATCAACAGATAAACTGCGGAACAACTTTTCATTAATGTAATCCGTATCACGAAGTATCAATAGCCAGTACTCGGTTTCATTAGCTTCCTTGAGAGCTATAGACATTTTATTACGAAAGTCCGCCTTAGAAATCCCATATTCAGCTTCGCGAACCAGCGCTCCGATTGCCGTCCCGCATCTTAAAACCTGCTTGCTCAGAACGTATTCTTTATGTTCCGATACTAGAAATTGACTTAAGCGAACGGCCCGAACGCTAAAAGCATAGCTCTTTGCACGTAAAATAGATTCCTTTCTAGGTCCTATTTCTTCCATTGTTCACTATTCACTGTTCCCTGTTCACTTTCTTCAAAACAAGAAACGCCTGAATAAATTCATCAATATCCCCATCCAAAACGCCATCCACATCCGATTTTTCGTACTTCGTACGCGTATCTTTCACCAGTTTGTACGGATGCAGAACATAATTCCGAATCTGCGAGCCGAAGGCGATGTCTTGTTTGGTGGCCTCTAGTTCGGCGGCTCCGGCTCTTAGTTTTTCGAGTTCGACTTCGTATAGTTTGGAACGCAGCACCTGCATTGCGACGGCCCGGTTTTGGATCTGCGAACGCTGGTTCTGACACGTTACAACAATATTGGTCGGAATATGTGTGATCCTTACTGCCGAATCAGTCACGTTCACGTGCTGTCCGCCGGCTCCCGAAGACCTGTAGGTGTCGATCCGCAGGTCCTTGTCCTCAATGTTCACCTCGATCGTCTCGTCGATCTCCGGCGAGACAAACAACGAGGCGAAAGAAGTCTCGCGGCTGCCGCCCGAGTTGAACGGCGAGATACGGACCAACCGATGCACGCCAGCCTCGGCCGATAGCAGACCATAGGCGTAATCGCCCTCGACGCGGAAGGTCGCGGATTTCAAACCCGCTTCGCTGCCTGACTGTTCATCGATCACCTCGGCCTTAAAGCCTTTTTTCTCACACCAACGCAGATACATCCGCAGCAGCATCTGGCAAAAATCCTGAGCATCTGTACCGCCGGCACCTGCCTGGAGCGAACATATCGCGTTGTTCGCATCCGTCTCACCCGAAAGCAAACTCTCCGTCTCAGCCTCCGCGACCTCTTTATCCAAACGCTCGATCAGGCTCGCAAGTTCCGTCGCCGAATCCGCATCCTCAGCCGCAAAATCGAACAAAACCTCGGCATCCGAAACGCCCGTCTCAAAAGCCTTCTGCCGCGACAAAGCCTTCTCGATCCGCGACCGCTGCTGCACGACCTTCTGCGCAGATTCCTGATCGTCCCAGAATCCGGGCGTCGAAATGAGTTTTTCCGATTCGTCTAGTTCAAGCTGTTTGGCAGGTGCGTCAAAGAAACCTCCCAAGTTGGGTAACTTTCTCTTTGATCGCGTCGAAATTTGTTTGCAGTTCTGTGAGTTCCATATTTCACCAGTTAGATTACCACGGTAACGACCTATTTTCATGGATCATCGATCGAGTTTGCTAATCCCTCAAATAGGTGCTAACTTCGTATAGCTTTAACCACAACTTCCAATCTCAACATCACATTTGATTGGCATTTGCAGCATATTTATTTATGCTCACGGGCCACACTTTACCCTCGATCTGCGCACAAATTCGCGCTCATCGACGGATATGATTATGAATAAAAAAATTCTAGCACTATCACTGTGCCTTCTGGCCCTTACCTCGATCAGCTTTGCTCAAGGTAAGAGATCGGCTTCAAAATCACCTGCTCTATCCGCCGAGCAGATCGTTAAAAATTTATACGCGGCTCATAAGAATGAGAAAACGAGCCCGTTCACACAGATCAAAAGCCGTGCTTCGGTTGACAAGTTTTTCACCAAAGACTTCGCCGACCTGGTCTGGAAGACCAACTCGTCTGAGACCGGCTGGAATGTTGACCCGCTCTACAATTCGCAAGACCCGCAAATTACCTCTTTGGTGGTCGGCAAAGCGAAAGAAGACGGTCACGACGGTCAATATCTGAAAGTTTCCTTTAAGAGCTACGGCAAGCCCGAATGGGTCGGCTTCAGCGTCAGGCGCCGCACCGACATGGTTTGGAAGATCGACAACATCGACTACAGCGACGGCGAAGACCTCCAATCGATCATTCGGTATTCGACCGACATGGAATTCCAGAAGTTGATCGACGGCGACCCGTTCAAGGGCGGTTACATGGTCGGAACAAAGCTCTGCGATGTCATGCCGACGATGAATGGAATGTTTCACCGCGTGACGTGCGACGGCCAGGAAGGCTTTAGATTGTACGCAACCGAAGGCGATGAGAACCAAACCGCATACATCCGCAACGAGGGAAAAACAAAGGTAATAGACAAGTTCGTTTTCAAGAATGGCTCAGAAGACGGCAAGTTCATTGACGCTTCGGGCAAGGAAATCAAAGTAACGCGTGTTAAGTAGCTCAGGCTCAATCAGAAAAAAGAAAAGGGGAAATTATGAGAATCGGAACAAGAGCTTCCAGGATAGTTTTTAGTTTATTGCTTGTTTTAGCAGCAGTAGCCGCCTTGTCATCGAACGCAAGGGCGGATGATTGGTCGGATACTAAGGCAGTGGCCGTGATGAATGGTCGGATGTACACGGTACATCCTGACGGGTTAATGTTCTCTACCAGCCTATCCACAGGCGTGGGAGATCAGGTCGGAAAGGCAGATTTTGCAAACACGCGCCTGTTGGTCGCCGGTCAGACGAACCTTTACTCGATCGAGAACGACGGGACGATGTACAAGATCAGCCCTGTCAATGGCGGCTGGGTTGCGGTAGGCAAAGCGGGATCATGGAAGGGAGCACTCGGAATGGCCTTTCAGAATGGCAGCGTCTATGCGGTCATGCCGAACGGCAAGCTTTACAGGATCAATCCCAACACCGGAGCCTGGCAAGCGGTCGGAAACGCGGATTTCGCCGCGACCACCCGATTTTTCAGCACGGCTTCGGCTCTCTACAGTGTCGAGAACGACGGAACCCTTTACTGGATAAGTCCTCAGAACGGCACCTGGAAAGCGATCGGGACGCCCGGCGGTTGGAAAGGCATCATCGCCAGGGCAACGGTAGAGAACACGCTGTACACCGCGCATACGAGCGGGTCACTGTTCGCCACGAACCTCACCAATGGCACCGTTCGAACGCTCGCTAAGACCGGCTATCAGAAGACGAAATATCTCCTGACGAGTGCTGGCTGGCTCTACTCTCTACAAGCTACCGGCATCACCAGGATCGATGGTGGTACCGGAGCCTCTGTCCGTATCGGCGGTTAGCCCTGTGTTCCTTCGCATAAGGATCGAGAGATCTGTCTCGATCCTTGTGCGGCGGAGCCGCCAAAAGAAACTAGCCAGAGGTGAAACCTCTGGAAAAGTCACCATACCGCATATCGCCCTGAAGTGGCGGCAGGCGAGCGTTTACGGCTGGTCTACCGCACTACCAGTGCGGCTGGTTAATACTCGCTTCTCCAGACGTTTCACATCTGGCTATAAT
Source organism: Pyrinomonadaceae bacterium (assembly GCA_041737885.1). Lineage (GTDB taxonomy): Bacteria > Acidobacteriota > Blastocatellia > Pyrinomonadales > Pyrinomonadaceae > OLB17. Next base: position 18,763 of record JBGSQW010000116.1, read on the forward strand.
CTTTAGGCCGCTCCACGGCCAAAAACTACTTTCAAGAGAGTCTCTCGTTAATTCGGCGCGAACAAACGGGGCTCACCCTTTTGCTGCGGTATCCTGCCCGACCCACAACCGATTCCCATTCGGATCGTCGAGCCGGAATTCGGTCAGTCCGTAGAATGTGGTTTCGAGATCTGGGATCTCGAGACCGCTTGCACGGACCTGTTTGTGATATTCCATGATGTCGTCGGGATACAGATACAACACACCTGATCGCGGCGTTCCCGGATGAACATTGATCGACTGATCGACCATGATCCGACATTCCCCAAACGCGAGCATCGCCCACCGCCACTCATCCCGGCGGCTCTCAACCTCAAAACCAAGCTTCTCGTAAAACTCGATGCTCACTGCGATATCCTTAACGGGCAGCATCGGTATCAGCCGTTCTAATTTCATATTCTTCACTCCAGTGCTGTAAAATAACGCGGATTCTTTACTAGAGACTATAATACTATGACTTCCTTACTACACCTTCGAACACGCACTTTCCTGTACGCACGGCTTTTTGCATCGATTCGATGAAATCTCTCCGGTCACTGCGCCTTAGACATTTTTCTACCAATCCGAATTGCTCCGGCGTTGCTTCGCCATGATCCATTGTTTGCCAGTCGTCCTGTTGAGCGCTCCAGGCGATCATCTCGACGAACATCGGAAGCAGAGCGATCGCTTTTTCCGTCGCATAGAACAGGTCTTTGCGCTTGTCGTCGGGGGCGGGCGTTCGCGTCAGAAATCCGTCCGACACGAGCTGATCTAGCCGATTTGCGAGTATGTTTGTCGAGATACCTTCGTCCGAGGCGAGCAGGGCTCCGTAAGTGTGCAATCCCCAGAACATCACATCGCGCAAGATCACCAGCGACCATCGGTCACCGAGCGACTCGACAGCAAAATTTACCGGGCAAAATGATCGGCGTCCGTTGAATGGGTCTTTTTCTTCCACAGCTTGGAATCTACCACTGAAAAGCTTTTAACTCAAACTTACTTGCATAGTGCAAGTATTCTTACTATCCTTAACATACTGTTTCTAATCAAGCGGTAAATTAATCTAGGAGTAAAAACATATGTTCAAGGTAAATCCGTATCTAAGCTTCAACGGTAACACCGAGGAGGCTTTTGATTTCTATCGCTCCGTCTTTGGCGGCGAGCTGCAGGGTCCGATGCGCTGGGGCGACAATCCGGAATGCTCAGCTTTCAGCGAAGCTGACAAAAACAAAGTAATGCACATCTCTCTGCCATTCGGCGACGGCAATTCGCTAATGGGTTCCGATCACATCGACGGCGGTCCTCAGAAATTCGCGCAGGGTAACAATTATATGATCGCTGTCCATCCTGATTCACTCGCCGAGTGTCGCCGACTTTTCGACGGTCTTTCGGCAGGCGGTACGGTCTTTATGCCTCTCTCGCCGGCGTTTTGGGGAGCGGTATTCGGGTGCTTCGTAGATAAGTTTGGCGTAAGCTGGATGATCGAAAGCGAAGCGGCAACTAAAGAATGGACGGAGGAAACATAATGTCAACAGAACACGAAAAAATAGTTGCGGAGATCAACGATGCATTTACCCGAAACGACATGGAAGCCTTTTTGGCACATTGCCACGAAGATGTGACCTGGACGATGGTCGGTGATGCGACAAACAAGGGAAAGCAAACGATCCTGGAATGGATGAGCAGCGTGCCCGATATGCAGCCGCCGACGTTCTCGGTCACCGAAATGATCTCGAACGACGACAGCGTCGTCTGTTACGGCGACATGACGATGAACGACAAAGGCAAAGAAGGTGATCCGTACTCGTATTGCGACATCTACCATTTCCGAGACGGCAAGGTAGCAGAGTTGCGTTCTTTCGTTGTAAAACTGAAGTCGTAACGAAAGCTTCCATCTCCAACAATGATGGCTCCTGCGTTTGAACGATTGCGAACGCAGGGGCCGCCTAATTCCTAGTTGTCAGTCGCCAACGGCGACCAGACCTCAACACAGCAAAAACAGACTCAGTCACAAATAGGTTTCTAGTTATCCCTTATCTGTATCTATCCGATCTCATCTGTGGCTAAACATCTTCTTCCTCGTTGCTACGCCAAACACCAACAACCCCATCGTCACAACCGAACACAACCACGCAAACCAATCGCCATACGTCACATAGAACGTCTGAGAGCCGTCCGATTTTGATACGCTCCAGACGCGTGTGTCTTCCTGATACACCGGAGCTCGGTCTAAGACGGCACCTTTTTCATTTATGTACGCCGTGACGCCGACGTTGGTGACGCGGAGGACGGGGCGATTTGTTTCCACGGCTCGGAAGACGGCGTTGGCGAGATGTTGGCGGAGGACAGGGGTCGGGCCGAGGTAGCCGTCGTTGGTCATTTCGATGATCACGTCGGCTCCGTCCGCGACGAACCGCCGCGAGAGCTGGCCGAAGTGGGATTCGAAGCAGATCATCACACCTGCCTTCGCATCGCCGAGCGGCAGCAGGTCGTATTCGCGGCCGTAGGAAAAATTGCCGACAAAGCCCGGCACGATGCCCTCCAAAAACGAAGGCACCGCCTCGCCAAACGGCAGCAGATAGATCTTGTCATACTGCCCCGTCTCGCCCCCCTGCGGCCCAACCATCACCGCCGAATTAAAATACTTCCCATTCGTCGCATCCGGCTCGGCAGAATTGAAGAGCACGGAAACGTTATTCCGGCGAGCGAAATCGTTAATAAACTTCTGAAATTCCCGGTCGTCCTCGTACATGAAATTCATCGGAGATTCGGGGAAAATGACCGTGGTTGGAAGTTGGCGGTTGGCAGTTGGCAGTTTCTTGATTTCGGATTCAGCGAGGTCGATTTGAAGTTGGCGGAGTTCTTCGAGTTTTCGCTGGTCGACGCCCGACATTGGAACATTAGGCTGAATCGCTATGATATCTCCTGCTGGATAGGGCGTTCGATCTCGCGGAAATAGTGCATTGACATAATAAAGAAAGCCGAAAACCACCAACGAAAAAAACACCAGTGCGATATTTGCCGGTAAGTAGGCTCGAATCGCCCAGCCTTTAGTTCCGGACCTAATATCTGAAACCTGCATAGCAATATAGCAATTGAGAAGAACAATTACCGCACCTGTAAACAAAAGGCCTCCCGAACTGGCAGTCCAAATGACCAGAGGATTTAGAAAACTGCTAAACGCCTGCGAATACCCAATCGCATTCCAATTATTCCCCGTCAGCCAATACCGCAGAAACTCCGTAAACACCCACACGAACGGAGCCGCCAGGAATGCCCACGAACCGAACCGCTTGAGCAGCACCGCCAGAATGCCCGCGAACAAAGCCGGAAACAGCCCGACGGCGACCGACACGCAGAGCATCAGAAAATACGCCAGCGGCCACGGGAATCCGGCGTACGTGATCGGGGCAAACGTCAGCCACCAGCACGTACCGAAAAAGAAGACCGTGCCGAACAGCCACCCAACCACAAACGACCGCACGACCGATTCCTTTTCCCGCTCCACCGCCCACATCAGAGGAACAAGCGCGAACCACGCTGTAAACCACCATTCGAAATCGGGAAACGCCACGATCAGCAAAGCCGCCGCGAGGACCGCGAGCAGAGCGTTTTTCCAGGACGGGAGAATGTTCTTAATAAAACCCATGGCGTTCAGTTTGAAAATATATTCTAACAAAAACTGGAAAGCCGCGATGCTTCCCACTTCGCTCCACCATTTTGACCGTTCAAAATGACCAAAACAACAATTTGCGTCATTCCCGACTGACAAAATCTGTCAGCGAAGCGGTTCGCTGTGACCGATAGGTCAAACATAGGTCAAAACGCCCTAGCGTTCTGACTCATATTGAATGAAATTGATTCAAATTGAACGATACCCCCGTATTTGCTGAAGACCCCAAAAACACTGCGTTTAAAAGGAGGAAAGCCCGACTCGGTGAGTCGGGCTTTTTATAGGAAGGACAACTGTAGGAACGCTCGGAAGGTGTAAGAGCACAGTGGCAAACCGCGCTCGATGTAGTGATGGCGGCGGGTCTTGATCGTATGACCAAGCTGGCCACTGCTTCTATTGCACATAGCGTGCCACGGTGAGGAAGTCGGGAGAAGCGGAGACACGGAGACGGAGAGAAAGATCTCTTGAGCCCGTGTTTAGAGGGCCGACAACCAGTTCGACATTAAAAAGCTCTCCCCTTTCTCCCTGTCTCTTTTCTCCCTTTCTCCCCGTCTCTTGTCTCCCCATCTCCTGTCTCCAGTCTCCTTCTATCGCAACCCT
>JBGSQW010000133.1:0-10382 GCA_041737885.1 Pyrinomonadaceae bacterium
GGAAAACCACGCAAGTCGAACCTGCACAATAGTAACGAGATCTGGCTGCATTTTCGCGACTCGTACGGTGTTTTTTTGATGGCGCGAAAAAATATTGAAAATAATTTTAGGCAGCACGAGGATTTCTCTTTTTTACAAGAAAAGGGCTATGTTTTGGTCAAAATCCTGACAAAAGAACCGCATCACGGGTCTGTCGTCCTATCGATAGAGCGAGTTGTTTGCCGTCCTTGGACCAGGCAAAATTGAAGACCTTGCCATTTTTAGTCGTGAAGATCGTAACCGGAAGACTGCCATCGAATCGCTGCCGCACGATCTGAGTGGTCTTCGAGGGAGCTGATACGTACTCGATCGCTCGGCTGTCAGGCGAAAAGCGGCGGATCGGCGGCACGTCGGCAATACGTAAATGCTTCACACCCTTTACGTCATCGATTGAGACGATCGCCATTTCAACGCCGGACGTCTCGACATTCTCACGCCGGTCGCTAACTCGGGGAAAGGTCAGATATTTGTTGTCGGGCGATAGTTCCAGGTACGGGCCCGGCTGATGCTCGGGATCGTCGAAGAAAACCTCTTCCTTATGCTCTGCGAGATCATATCGCAGGATGCGTCCGCCGTCTTTCGTTCGGTGTACATAATAAAGGTATCTGGAATCGTTTGAGATACGCGGCGATTGTCGCTGTCCGACGTCTCCGGACGAGATCTGCCTGATATCTTTACCTTCCGTGTTCATCTGGAAGATATGCGAAACGCCATTTTTGTTCATCGCATACCAGATATGTTTGCCATCTGAAACCGGAACGCGATAGGTATTCAGCGATTCATTTGTGATTTGGACACGCGCATTGGCGGAAAGGTCGAGAACGCTGAGGTTGTCAGCGAGATTTTGTTCGGTCTGGCTCGAAAACAGTATCCGGCGATCATCTATCCAATTGAGTCCGTTTTGTCCAAAGCTGTTCTGCCCGCCAAAAGTGAGCTGTTTCGGATCGTTCAGATCGTCGGCCGCAGCTACATAGATATCGGCTGTCTCATCCGCACGCATCGAGATCACCTTTTTCCCGTCGGCTGAAACTGAGATATTTGTATAGTTGGAAAGCCCATTCGTGAGTTGTTCGATCTGACCGTCGGAGACATAGACCTTCCAAATGTGAAAAAAACGTGTGCCTTCGGATGCAGAAATAAGAAATGAGTCACCGCCGGGAAGCCACGCGGCCTGGCCAAAACGTCGGAGCTTTTCCAGGCTCACTTCCCGCTTTTCATTGCGAAGCACATCGTACGAGAAAAGCTGGCCAGCACCGTTCGGGGCATTCACTGAGAACAAGATCGTCGAGCCGTCAGGCGACCATGCAGGCCGGCAGACCATACATGGGCTCTGCGGTTGTTCGGTAAGCGGAATTTCAGTCTCCTCGCCTGTCGAAAGATCGCGGATACGTAAAATAAATTTGCCGGCCGGCGGGACATTCAGAAAATATGCGATCTTTTTTCCATCAGCTGAAATGCCAAATGATCCCCAGGAACGCTCGACCACTTTCTCCGGCAGGCCACCCAGCTTAGACATCTTGAAAATGGCTGACTGGGTTGAGAGCACGCTGTTATCTCGAAAATAGAATGTGCTTCCATCAGGGGCAAACTGCAGAACTCCTACCGATTTGAATGCGGTGGTGTCAAGCTTGATCTCTTTTTCGGTTTCGAGATCCTTCAAAAAAACGCCTGAGTCATTAACGAACGCAACGACCGCTCCATCAGGTGAGATCGCTGCTGTCGCCAGATCGCCCGAACTGGTGACGCGTGTGAATTTCACACTTTCGACCGGCTTTCTTAGCAATGCGGCTACGGAAGGCCTGACGAGCTGCCAACCTACCACAGAACCTACGATGGCAAGAATAGCCGCAGCACCGGCGACTATCAGATATTTCGATTTCGGGCTTATTGACGATGTCGCTGTGGAGTTCCGCTGTACATCGTCGTCGAAAGCCGGAGGGTCGCTGTTTATATCCGCCAGGATCTCGCGATCTGCGACCGTCACCGGAACGGAAATACGATAACCAAGGCGAGGCTTATTCTCGATCAGCGACTCGCCATCTGAGTTTTTTCCGAGGACCTTTCTCAGGACGTAGATATTTTGGGTAAGGACGCCGTCTTCTACAAACGTGTCTTTCCAAACATTCTCGAATATCTCGTCCTTTTCCAAATAGCGGTCACAGTTCGCCAAAAGAAGCGCGAGAAGTTCGGTCACCTTCGGCGAAAGTGGAATGCGGACCCCATCTCGCGAAAGCTTGCCGTTCTGGCCATCGAATCGGAAGTCGCCAAATTCGTAGGTTGTTTTGAGATCACTGGACATAGCGGCTTTGAGACTAACTTTGAGAAGTTTTGAGCAAATCTTTGAGGACAAATGATCGTGCTTACCTCTACAGTTCTCTAATTCGTTCAGGCTTTTCTCTTTAAGAATCTTAATTTTAGTACATACGCTCGACCGTTCAAAGAAGATTTCAACCTGAAAAACATTCGCCCGGGACTTTTATTCTAGATGGAGATAAATACAAAATGACCAAACTATTGCCAACAGCCGCTTCTCTCGCGGTACTATTCGGAGCATCATGCGGCGAAACGCCGCCGATCGCGGTCGAGATCATGGACGTTTGCTCGCAGCCGATCGGCACGAATGTCACGATCCAAGGCTATTTTTCTTTGCCCAAGTCTCTCGAAGTTACGAGGTACACTCGCGGCGGCCAAGGTGCGGGGATCAACTACAAACTCATTCTAATGACCAAACAGGACGCTAGCGGCGATGCCGTTTTTGTAAATATGTCAGGAACGAGCACTACTGACCCGAACAGGATCAAAATGCTCCCGGAAAGCTACACCTGGAAGGATCTCGCTGCCTTTACCGATGACAACAAGACCGTCGTCGCCGGCGAACTGGCAAAACTCACCGGCCCCACCGAGGCCGACGAGAAGGATCGATGCAAGGTGAACGTCCACAAGATCGAAAAACCATAGCGAACGGGCAAATCGGTTATTAACTAACTAGAGGAGAAGTCGATGAAAATGTTGAAATGTTTTGCGGTGTCGATATTTATTTTCGTGCTCTGCACCGGCGTCTGGGCACAGGGCACTGATTTTTCGTACCAGGGAAATCTGACAAATACCGGCTCGCCGGCGAACGGGCAGTTTGATTTTGAGTTTGCTCTTTTCGAATCGCCGCTCGGGGGGCCGCAGGTCGGGTCGACGCTGACCCGGACCGGAATTACGGCAACGAACGGCATTTTCTCGGTCAATCTCGATTTTGGTGCGAGTTTTCCAGGTGCGGAAAGGTGGCTGGAGATCCGCGTCAGGACGAGCGGCGGCGGGGCGTTTACGACGCTGGCCCCGCGGCAGCGGATAGCGAGTTCACCCTATGCGGTCAAAAGCCTTACCGCCGATAACGCGGCAAACGCTGTAAACGCGACCACCGCTACAACCGCAACCAATGCCACGACAGCGACGGGCTTCAGCGGTTCGCTCGCCGGCGATGTTACGGGCACACAGGGAGCGACAACGGTCGCGAGGCTTCGTGGAACAACTGTTTCCGCAGACGCTCCGGCAAATGGCCAGGTGCTAAAGTTCAACAGCGGCACCAGCCAATGGCAGCCCGCTACCGACGAGACGAGCACTGGCGGCGGAGGCGGGACGATCACAGGCGTCACGGCGGGGACCGGCCTCGTCGGCGGCGGTTCGAGCGGAAACGTCGCTGTATCAATAGCGAACGGTGGTGTAAACACATTGCAGCTGGCCGATGGTTCGGTAACGGATGCGAAGGTCGTAGGCATTAACGCGGCAAAGGTTGTCGGTGTGATCTCGAATGCTACAATTCCGGGCGCAAGTGTTACCGGCGCTGTAACCAACGCGACCAATGCGGTAAACGCAGGAACCGCTATCAACTTTTCAGGAAATCTAAACGGCGATTTAACCGGCACGCAATCTGGAACCGCTATTGCCGCAAATGCTGTTACAAACGCAAAGATCGCTAACAACTCCGTAACAGCAACGAAGATCGCGACGGGCGAGGTCGTCAAGAGCATAAACACGCTAAAGGACAACGTGACGCTCGCTGCCGGTTCAAATATAACGATCACTCCGAGCGGCAACACACTGACGATCGCCTCGAGTAGCGGCGGCGGAATTCTCAATCAAACCACGCTGCAAACAGGTGCAAGCTTCAATATCGACGGCAATGGCACGGCGGGCGGGGCACTAAGCGGCGGCGTTGTTAATGCAACCACGCAATACAACATTGGCGGCACCAGGCAGTTTACAGCAAATGGACCTTTTAACAGTGGTTCTTCTAACTTTACCGCCTCAAACTCGTTTTTGGGTGAACGCTCGGGTATTAACACCGTGCCAGACCCTTCGATCACCGATTTAAGTGGCAAATTCAATTCATTTTTTGGTGCTGGCGCCGGTGAGGCAAACATTTCTGGCAGTCGCAACGCGTATTTTGGAACGAATGCAGGTAGATCCGCATCCGGCAGCTTCAATGCGCATTTTGGGGTGGACGCTGATGTAGCCGGGTCGGGATCTAGAAATGTCTTCGTCGGATATACCGCGTATTCAAAAGGTAATGACAACACGGCGGTCGGGTATGCCGCGGGCACTTCGTCGTCTGGGGCAACTCAGATGAATACCACGGCCATAGGCAGCTCGTCGAGAATTACCGGAGATATTCAATTTGCGACCGCAATCGGAGCTGGCTCTAACGTGAATACCAGCAACACCGTTGTTCTCGGCAGGGCGGCTGACACCGTGCAGATCCCGGGAAGTCTTAATATCACCGCCAATCTCAATGTCACAGGGACTTTTACACCAGCAATTACCGACGGGGCCAACATTACGAATATAAGTGCGAGCAACGTCTCGACAGGTACACTAAACAGTGCCCGGCTTGGCATCGTGCCGGTGGCGAACGGCGGAACCGGCTCGGCGTCGCAAAACTTTGTCGATCTAACGACCGCTCAGAACGTCGCCGGCAACAAGACTTTTTCTGGCACTTTGTCGGGGAACGTGGTCAACGCGACTACTCAGTTCAACCTAGGGGGCAATCGAATCTTAAGCAACTCAGGTACCAATAATCTTTTTGCTGGGGCGGCCGCGGGTTTGAACACAACGGGTATCAGCAATGCTTTCTTTGGTCAAAACGCGGGCTTTACCAACAGTAGCGGCAGCAGCAACGCGTTCGTTGGGCAAAATGCTGGCTTCGCTAACACTACTGGCAGTAACAACGCTTTCTTCGGCCAAAACGCGGGCTTTGCTAACACCACTGGGAACAGAAACGCATTCTTTGGCCAAAACGCGGGAATCGCTAATACCAGCGGCGCAGATAACGCCTTCTTTGGCCGAAACGCGGGCATTAATAGCAGCACTGGTTCATTTAACGCCTTCTTTGGCCACGAGGCGGGCGTCTCTAACACTGGCGGGTCCCTAAACACATTCGTCGGAGCATCCGCAGGTCAGGCGAATACGGCAGGTGACTATAATACTTTCTTCGGAACTCTAGCTGGCCTGACAAATTCGGCAGGTGACGACAACACCATCATCGGCAGTAAAGCAGATGTTGGGGGGCCGAATCTGAACAATGCGACCGCGATCGGTGCGAATGCTCTTGTGACGCAGGGCAATTCGGTTGTGATCGGCAGCATTAATGGCGTAAATGGGGCTACCGCGACCGCCAGCGTTGGGATAAATACGACTGCTCCGAAAACTCGTCTTCATGTCGTGGGCAACATTTATGTGGAAAACAGCCCCAACGGGGTGATACTGCAATCGCCCAACGGAAGCTGTTTTAAGATATCCGTTTCCAACGCGGGTGTTTTGTCGGCGAACGCACAGGCGTGCCCCTGATTTTATTTGAGGTGAAAGCGAGGTATATCTGGTGGCGTTAGAGGCGGTACTTCGCTTTTCCTTTACGCAGCTTGTCGTCTTCGTTCTCGATATTCTGCAAACGCATGGTGACATCGGCTGTCATTCTGAGATCGGCAGTTTCGCCTTTTATCAAGCTAGTGTAGCCGGCGGCGGCGATCATCGCGGCGTTGTCGGTAGAGAGGTGCTTCGATGGGAAATAGACCGGTAAACCGAGCCTGGCGGCGGCATCGGTCGCTGAACTAGTCAATGCTTTGTTGCAGGCGACACCGCCTGCGACGATTAGGGTTTTGGGTTCCAGCTCGACGGCAAGTTTTTCCATCGTCCCGACCAAGGCTTTGACGACGGCGGCCTGAAAACCCGCAGCGAGGTCTTTGATCTGTTGTGTTGGAAGTTCGCCGTCCTTAAGCGGCTCGATCTCATTTTCACGAATATAGCGTGCGACGGCGGTCTTCAACCCACTAAAGCTCAGGTCGGGCCGACCGTCCGATATCTTTGCCTGCGGGAATTTGACCTTGCCGGCGTCGCCCTCGAGAGCCAGCCTCTCAATGATCGGTCCGCCTGGATAACCGAGGCCGACCATCTTTGATACCTTGTCGAAGGCCTCGCCTGCCGCGTCGTCCCGCGTTCGCGAAACAACCTTGTAAGAGCCTTCTACGGGGACAGAAAATATGTTCGTATGGCCGCCCGAAACGATAAGAGCAAGAGCGGGATACTCGATAGGCGGATTCTCAAAAACTACAGAATAGAAATGCCCCTCGATATGATTGACACCGATAAATGGCTTTCCGAGAGCGTAGGCTAAGGCCTTTGCATAGCAAACACCTACGAGCAGCGATCCGATAAGCCCGGGGCCCTGAGTGACTGCGATGGCGTCGATGTCGGCCATTGTGACACTTCCCTGTTCAAGTGCTGCCGTAACGATCGGTTCGATCTTTTCCAGGTGCTCACGCGAGGCAAGCTCAGGCACGACGCCACCCCACGGACGATGCATATCGATCTGCGAAGCGATGACCGACGACACGATCTCAGTGCGGTCACGAACGACTGCCGCAGCCGTTTCGTCGCAAGAACTTTCTATTCCGAGTACTAACACATCTTTAGATTACCAAAATGCTTTATTTCGCGCTTCGGCGTAAAATCTAGTTAATGAAAGACCGCCTTAATAAGACAGATTTCCTGCGCTTTCTCTCCTGCCCAAATGAATTTTGGCTAAAACAGCGAATGCCTCTGCTCGTTCAAACGCCCATCTCGATCGAGAATGAGCATCTGCGTGAACAGGGCTACGCGGTCGAGAGATATGTTAAAAGACTAGCTCAGTATCAGAGCGACGAGACTAAGACGGTCGACTTTCAGCGTGTTTTTCAGACAAAAGATCTCTACGCCAAAAGCGACATCGTCGTGACTGACCGAATCACAGGGATCGTCGATATTTACGAGATAAAAGGCTCGGGTTCGGTAAAACCTGAGCATATCGATGACGTCTCATTTCAGAGGGTTGTTGCCGAACAAAGCGGTCATACGGTCGGTCGGCTTTTTGTCGTCACGATGAACACTGAATATGTGCGGCACGGCGAGGTCGATCCTGAACAGTTGTTCACCATAACCGAAATAACTGACAAGGTTGCGGAACTCGCACCAAATACCAAAGATCAGATCGCCGCTGCGATCAAGTACGCCGATTCTGAACCGACGCCGTCTTTGCTGGACTATTGTATGGACAACAAGCTTGATTGCAGGTTCATCAGGCTCAATTTTCCGGATCTGCCTGACTACACGATCTTTGACATCGCTTTCTTAAAGAATGAAAAACGCCGCGAACTGCTTAGTCTCGGGATTGTCTCGATCACTGATGTACCCGACGATTTCCCTCTATCTGACAAACAGAAAAAACAGGTTTCGGCGGCAAAATCAGGCGAGATCGAGATAGATCATGACAAGATCGCCAAGCGGATGGACGCGTGGGAATATCCTCTTCACTTTCTCGATTACGAGACCTTTCAGTATGCGATCCCGCAGTTCGAGGGCGTACGGCCGTTTCAGCAGATGTGCTTTCAGTATTCGCTCCACACGATCGACCGTCCGGGTGCGGAACCTCGGCATTCGGAGTTCCTGTCCCGCGGCGAGGACGATCCGGCCCGAGCCCTTGCGGAACATTTAAGAGATGCGATGTCCGGCGGTATCGGAACCGTTCTCGTGTGGTATGAGGCTTTTGAAAAGACGCGCAATGATGAGATGGGCAAAATGTATCCAGAACTGGCCGACTTTTTTCAGGAGGTGAATTCAAAGACCTACGACCTGATGAAGATCTTTGCGGATAAACTATACATTCACCCAGAGTTCAAGGGCCGCAGCTCGATCAAGAAAGTGCTGCCCGTGCTGGTGCCCGAACTAAAATACTCGGACCTCGGCATCGGTGACGGGCTCACCGCGACGATCAGCTGGTATCGGGCAGTCAAATGGCCGCACCTCGACGAAATCGAACGACAGCGGATATTCACCGACCTCGAGAAATACTGTGAACTGGATACTGTCGCAATGGTGAGGATATTTGAGGAGTTAGTCGCGACGGTCAAGCCATGCGTTGTCGGCTGATCTTCGTTATGAGCCCACAAGCCAGCGTTCGGCTCGTTCCCGGTCTTCAAAATATTTGATGTTTAGCCCACGGTTTGTTCCGACGAGCTCTTCAAATTCGCTTCGATCCTTGTCGTAGAAGTGATCTACAAAGGCAAATTTCATCCCGAGCCGTGCAATAAATGCCACCTCAGTCAGAATCCGAAATATATCTTGCGTGTCGAGCCGCTGCGGGATCGAACGTTCGACCAGTACCCGCGTATGTCTTCGCTGACCGAAGACGAGCATTATCTCTTCCCAGTATTTCTTTGCCACTTCATAGCTCATATTCGTTCCGGTTAGGGACACATAGAGGTACTCGGGCCGGTGTTCGAACGTAATATCAAATGGTCTGGATGTTTCAGCTGCTGTCATAACTTCTTAGCAAAGCTTAGACAGTTTGGCGGTCAAGTAATGTTAGGCAGCTGACATAGCGACGTTTTTTACCGCGGCAGGAACAATGAAAAACCGCAGATTCCCATTAGGATCACTGCGGTCTCGTCTGAATTAATTTTAACTTTTGTGTACTCTCTAAGGAACGAAATTGAAGGTCAAAACACCGGAAACCTTGACGGGGTTCCCGCTAAGCATCGTCTGACCAAAGGTCGATTGCATCGCTGCCTTCTCGGCAGCGGCCCGCAGCAGCGGATGCCCCGAAACTGCTGTAGCAGACACAACATTTCCATCCTCATCAATTAGAACCTGGACACTCACGGCACCGCCAGCACCGACCGCCCTAGCCGCTGCCGGATATTCGGGCAGAGCAAGCGTTTTGGCCTTTCCGTTGAGCACACCGCCGGAAACCTTGGGCTGACCGTCGCTGCTGACAACACGATTTGCGGCAGAGAAGTTATATACGATCCTGCCTTTTATCTGAACCGCTACACCGCTGAGCATCGTGGGAGCAAATCGGGCTCCGCGTGCTGCCGCCTCAGCCGACGAGCGAAGCTGCGGATCGGCTACCGCTGGTTCTAGAACCGTACCATCCTCAGCCTTACGCATACGCTGGTCGTTGATCTCAGCCTCTGCAGAGATGACGTTACCGGCCTCGTCGATGACGACATTGACGGCGATCGTCCCTTCAACACCGGCGGCCTTTAGTTCGGTTGGGTAATCAGGTTTTGGCAAATTGATTGCCTTACCATTAACGACCCCACCATTAATGACCTTTGGTGCTGTCTGCGCAGAAGTGCCTTCTACAGAAACTCCGGTTAGAAGCAAGAGGCCAAGCAGAACTGAAAAAATTGATCTCATCTCAAATTCCCTCCCTAAACTTTGGATTTTATCACTTTGTAAAAAAGTTTAGACACCGTATCTGGAAAAAAGTTCCCGGCTAATTGAAAATTTTTATTCCTGCAACTCAGCACTTTCGGATGCGAGTTCGGCAGCGGCTTTTTTTGCTTGCCGGCTAACAGGGTTGAGCGTTTTCCGTCCAGTTAGGACGATGAAGTTGAGTTTTATCTTACGATTGCGGCCGGTTGATTCCGGATCAGCGTAATCGTAATCGAACGAGTATTGATAGTGGCCGGTCGAGAGTTTTTTGCAAATATCCTCGGGTAGATGAAAAAGAAAGGCATCGGCGTAGTGGCCGAGGCCCTCGTCAACATGACCGATCTGCTCACTTTCAGGGTCTTCTAGGTGAACGGGAACCGATTCGACGGGTTCGCACGCCTCGTACAGGTCAGCGAGAATTTGGCGGCGTTTTATTGCAAGGGGACTATATGTCATAACTCAGAATAACATTTTTAGCTCAAAATGGCGGTTATTTGACGAAAAAGAAAAAGTGCCTTGGCCGCATTGGCCAAGGCACCTTTTGATATTTAGCTAGTTCGGGAACTAGTAGCGTCCGCCGCCACCGTATCCGCCGCCGCCGCCGC
>JBGSQW010000028.1:0-15768 GCA_041737885.1 Pyrinomonadaceae bacterium
TTTACGGCGGCCGCGTGATGGGCCTGACAATATTCGCAATTGTTTGCTCTGGAAACCACCACGGCGATCATCTCCCGCTGAACACGTTTCAAGGGCGATTGACCGAACATAATGGTCATATATAGATCCATGTGGTTTACGATCGTTTCCGGATTCAGACTTTGTATTTTGTGAACCTCGGCAATTTTTCCTCTCTTTTTTATAAGATCAGAATATATTTCCTGTAACCTGCCGTCTGCTTCCGTCTCTTGAATAACTTTGATAAATGCCATCGTTTTCCCCTGACTTAATCGTTTGAGTTCAATGCTGTCCCGCCCAACTCTTTCTTGAAACTCAGGTTTCAGTTCCTGCGGTTGCGAATTGTCATCTCGCCATGCTTACCGTCAAAGCCTCGGATTCTTGTTCAGCAAGGTACCGTTCAGCATCGATTACTGCAATGCAACCGGTGCCCGCGGCGGTCACGGGCTGACGATAATAAGAATCCTGTGCATCACCGCAGGCGAAAACGCCCGGAATGTTGGTCTTCATCGTCTTACCTTCGGTTATCAGGTAACCGACATCGTCCATATCCAGAATACCTTTGAATAGATCAGTATTTGGTTTGTGGCCGATGGCGATGAAAACGCCTTCGGTCGGGAATTTTGAGGTCTCCTTGGTCTCGTTGTTGTAGATCGTGATGGCTTCGACGCCGGTTTCTTTGGTGCCGTGAATTGCTTTTACCTCGGTGTTCCAAACGACGTTTATCTTCTCGTGGTTCAGGACTCGCTCCTGCATTATCTTTGACGCCCGAAACTCATCCCGGCGGTGCATGAGTGTGACCCTTGACGCAAAGCGGGTTAGGAATAGAGCCTTTTCCATTGCTGTGTCGCCGCCGCCTACGATTACAACCGGCTTTTCGCGAAAAAAGAATCCGTCACACGTTGCACATGCCGAAACGCCGTTGCCTCCGAGGCCCTCGGGCACCGGTTCTTCGCCGGGAATGCCAAGCCCTTTTGCCGAAGCTCCGGTAGAGATGATCAGGGTGTCGGCTTTGATGATCGTAGTAACCTCTTCTGAGTCCTGGCTTTCTTTGCCGAAAAGGGTGAACGGCCGCAAGAAGTGAGTTGCCGTCCAAATAGGTATCGAGATTTCCAACTAATGATTCCATTACGTTAACGTCGCGAATTCGCGCCAACGATCTATGCAAATTGGTTGGAATGACACGACAATCTACAACACCGGTTGCTGATCGCTTGTCGTGCCATTCCGAATTGCCGGAATAGTCCCGTATTCCGGCAATGCTGATCCTACAAGCAGCGGCCTAGCTGAGGGCCTTGTTGAATGCGGAAACGTAGTCGTCCTTGCTGTAGTTCTTAGAGGTTACAAACGTCTGCTTTCCAGATTTGAAAACACCCACGGTGGACGTCATTTTCTTGTTTGCTTCAAAAAACCTCGTGAGCCCTAATGACTTTGCTTTTGCCGCGGCCTGGGCGGTTGTCTCATCGTTCGTGACGTCAAGCATCACAAAGTTGATCCGGCTTCCGTATTGTTTCATCAGGTCTTGCATGATCGGATCGACCTTCTGGCAGGCGGAACACCATTCGGCTTTGATAACAACGACAGTGACTTTTTTGTTTTTGGCTCCGGTGCTGCCTCCAAATGCCAGAACACCAACTGCTGAGAGTGACAACATTAATGCAAGCGACATCGTAATTGTTGCAATTTTTTTCATTTAACTATTCTCCTACTTTTTTTAACGTTCCATGATTTATCCCCCGCAAATATCGAAAAAGCCTTGCGAGAATGAGGAAACGAACATAAAGTTCATTCATGGCTAAAATACCTGGTGTGACCAGGATTATTCCCGAAGACCGAGTTCTTTTGTTTAATGGCAGTTTCGCAATGCATCGGGAATAAACTTGACCAGATTGAGCATTTGTAATTAATAGGAGACGTAATTTGCCGTATATGTTCAGAGGGTCATTATTTGTCGGAAAAGAAGAAAAATGGGCTGACTTCGAGGCTGAAGCAATGCCTCATATGAATAGCCTGTTTCGCAACGCAATGTGGCTGACCCAAGATCGTGATCTGGCAGAAGACCTTGTGCAGGATACGATGTTTGAGGCGATTAGATCGTTTCATCGTTACGAACTCGGCACCAACTGCAAGGCTTGGTTGACCAGAATAATGCACAATCTGAACTCAAAACGGATATACAAGCTGGGTCGGATGAGGGTCGTAGATGACCCTGAGGATAAACTAGCCGAAACAATCCCCTTTGAACCATCGATCCCGGAGACGCTTACTGACGAAGAAGTGATCACCGCGATCCGAAAAGTCCCTGATCCGTTCCGAGATGTGATTTTACTCGCGGACGTTGAGGAATTTTCTTACAAAGATATTGCATTTGTACTTGGGGTCCCGATCGGAACCGTTATGTCCCGCCTTTATCGCGGGCGGAGAGTGCTGAGACAGGAACTAACAGAATATGCACGGAATTACGGATTTGGAACTGAAGGGCGGCAGATTGCAGGATAAAGAGGTAGATAGTTATGCAGTGTAGAGACTTTCGAGAAATATCAGAGGCTTATTTGAGTGACGAGCTGCTTGTTGAGACCAACTTGCAAGTCTTTCGGCATATGGAGAACTGCCGAAACTGCAGGTCGGATTTCGCCGCACGACGTGCCTTGCGGAAGAAAATACGGTCTGCGGTGGTTGAGTCACCTGAATTCGTCATGTCTAATGCATTTGAACGGAATCTTGCAGCCAAACTACGTGAATCAGCAGTCGCAAAGTCAGGGTGGCGAGGATTTTTCGCGATGCCACGTATTCTTGTTCCGACCTTAGCCGCTTTGCTGATCGCGGTTGTCGCAAGTTTTGTTACATACCAGTACCCATTTACAGGCACAACCAGCGAATTCGCTACCATCGGGACTGGTTTGACCGGTTACTTGACGGAAGTCTCGTTCAAGGCCATCGGCAATCATAAGGATTGCGCTCTTGAGAAGATGGAAAAGTGGGAATCAGGGAATTTGCCGGTTTCCGAAGATGGAATGGCGATGGCGGATAAAGTTATTGGACCTCTCCGCGCATCATTTTTAGACGATGTCGAGATATTGCACTCTCACGATTGTATCTATGAAGGCCGAAGGTTTTCGCACGTGATCGTTCGTCGAGGCGGACGGACATTGTCCGTGTTTTTTGATCGATCAAGTGAATCAAGGCATCTCGCAGCGGAAGAGGGCGTCAAAGACTCGATCATTTGCAATAAAGAGAATGGAATGCAGGTGGCGAGCTTTCGGGTCAATGGATATGGAGTGTTCGTAATTTCTGACATGCCCGAATCCGAAAACCTGGAGATCGCAAGGTCACTTTCAGATTCAATGTCTGTCTAATGTTAGTTGTTTAATTATCGAAAGCTTTCTCGGACCCTCCCCGAGGAACCAAACACCGGATCGCGAGCCCTAATCCAGGTTCCGATCTGGTGTCTTTTCGAGGCGGTAGCACTACAAAGATAGATGTTTTGTGGCGACGATGATACAAATTCTAGTACGGCTAATGGTGACGCTCGGCATTCTGTTCTACGGAATTGCGGTCCCCATATTAGAGATAAATGACACCCATGTCTTTGATCCTCAGTGGACGTCCCACGCGAGGCTCCACGAGGTATGGCAGCTAACGACGAACTCTGGAATTGCCCTTTTTTCATTTTGGCTTGTGTGGTGGAAGGAAAATATAAAGCTTGCAGGCGTTCTCGGGCTTTTTGTCATGGGCGGGTTTCTGTTTGCTTATGTTATTCGCGGTAGCTACGACGGCTCGATGGCGATGTCAGACGGATCGGAGAAGACCATCTTGGGTGTGAATCTAGGAATAGTTGGCTTTGGGCTCGCCTCGGCACTTCACCTACTTGCGATATCCATTGCCCGAAGTATAAAAGCGGTCGAAGAGCAAGGTGCTTGACCGCGAAGGGTTGCCGTCGAAGGATTCAATTATAATTCTGACACAGAAAAACACAGAAGCTACGGTTCGCCAGCGGTACTCAGAGGCGGCAAATGAACGGGAAGAAGCACTCTGCTGCCCGGTCGAGTATGACCCTAAATTCCTGAAGGCATTGCCGGCCGAGATCATCGGAAGAGATTACGGCTGTGGTGATCCGTCGAAGTTCATTAGGGAAGGGGAGACCGTGCTCGATCTTGGTTCCGGCGGCGGAAAGATCTGCTATATCGCTTCGCAGATCGTGGGGACTTCGGGCCGCGTGATCGGAGTGGATACGAATACTGAAATGCTAGGGTTAGCACGGAAGTATCAGAAGGAAATGTCGGAGCGGATCGGATTTGCCAACGTCGAATTCAGATACGGGAAAATTCAGGACCTGAGACTCGACCTTGACGTCGCGGACGATTATTTGAAAGCAAATCCCATTACCAAGGCGAAGGAGGTGTCGGATTACGAGGAATTTGTTGCAGATGCGAAACTCCATCAACCGATGATCGAGGACGAATCGATAGACGTTATCATTTCGAATTGCGTGCTGAACCTGGTGAGGTCAGAGGACAAAAGAGGAATGTTCGCCGAGATGTTTCGAGTGCTGAAGCGTGGCGGAAGGGTTACCATCTCGGACATCGTTTCAGACGAAGATGTGCCTGAGCATTTGCAGGCGGACCCTAATCTCTGGTCGGGGTGTATCTCGGGGGCCTTTCGCGAAGATCGTTTGATCGAAGCGTTTGAAGAGGCCGGCTTTTACGGTATCCAGATTTTGGAGCGTGACAAAAAGCCATGGCGTGTCGTTGAAGGGATCGAATTCAGATCGATGACCGTCGCGGCCCTTAAGGGAAAACAGGAAGGGTGTTGGGAGAGCAACCAAGCTGTGATCTACAAAGGGCCATGGAAAAAAGTCATAGACGACGACGGCCACATTCTTGAGCGCTCGGTTCACTCCAATTTTAAATAGTACTGTTTTACGGGATTCTTACACTGGCTTTTGGCCGCAGTACCGCTTTGCATTCGCTGCATTCATAGAAAAACTGGCACGAATCCGTCGGCATCGTGTCGGTCTTAAAATGCCCGCATTCAGGACATCGAATTGTAGACTCTAGAGTAATCTGGTTATTTTCCGTTTTCATAGACCTCTCCTTGATCTTCGCTTATTTCGGGTCGTAGCCGGCGTCGTGGATCCCCCGTCGAATACGTTCGATCGTAACGGCCTTCGGGTTGTAAACGACCGTTACATTCTTGTCCGGGTAGCTGCCCTTGGCAGAGATAACGACTTTGATCCGCTTTAACGCGACATCGAGTTGCGACGCGCAGCCTTCGCAGGTCATTCCTTCAACCACGATGACGACCGCCTTTCGGTTTTGTGATTCGCTATCGGTAACGGCCGCATCGTCGCTGTTTTGAGTGTCGATTTCTTCCGTGTTGTTTTCGCTAACGACGGCTTGGTCCGACCCCAAAATCGGATGGCACGTCAATGCCAAACGACCTCAACTTCTCCGCGATCATGGCGTGATGGTGAACTGTGTGGCTATGGATAAACTCGAGTTCGCGTGCGACGGATGAAAGGTGGCTAGCACCCGGGACAATTTCGGACCGAACAGCAACCATTGTCTCAAGGATTCCGGAAGGCAGTTTCTTCAGCCGAAAAATTAATCGCTCGATCCGGTCAACGGCAAACTGCCGGCTCTTTTCAACTCTCTCATCTCGATCGCGGCTTCCATAATCGATCGACCCCGCTTCCAGGCCATCGAGTAAAATAGAGACGATATCCGTGTTATGCCGGAAATTTGCACCGGTGCTTCCCCTGTCATTCAAGGTCCCAGCATACGTCTCGTCTTCCAATCTTTGAATCAGGTCGATCGCACGGTCAAATTCATCGCAAATGCTTTCGAGTAACTTGCGCTGTGATTCGATTGCAGGTAACACGCTAATCATGTTTTTCACGGCCATAAAGTTCGCGTGGCCAGTAATGTAACATATCCAAAAAGCTTCAACATATTCCCGCTGCCGGGGCCATTTCTAGATACCGCCCATCGCCCTTCGTTAGCTTGCGACCTCAGCGTCCACGACTACGTCGTTTTAACGCGCCCCCTTGGACTTATCCGATTGCAGAGATTCTTGGGACGAGGAATAAATCAGACCACTCGAGCCTTCATCCAGTGACACGGGAGTTTCGGGAGGATTTCTTAATGATTGATACAGGATCTCGGGCCGAGGCAAACCAGATATTTCAAAAAGCGGGGCTTGCGAGATTGATACCTTTTTGCACAATCCTGAGCGTATTGGGTTTGATCCTCAGCCTTGCTTTCGACGGCTACGCGCAGAACAGCATAAACGCAGGGAAGAACGATCTGCTTGTCGAACTGCAGAAGACTCTCATCGAATCTGACGATTCCTGCAAGCGTGCTGAAGCCGCCAGGGCTTTGGGTCAACTCGCCAGCGGGAAGGCAGGGCATCACCTTCAACCCCAAGGCCGGCGAGCAGTGTGATCTGCGAAGCCGTGTCCTTTGAGAATGCGTGAATTGCGCATTTGCTGACGGCAATGACTTGAGGGTTCATTTGCAAGTGGTCTAATTACCCTGAATTAAGCCGTGCCGCAAAGCGGCGTCGACTTGGACGAATTTGTCAGGCCGCAACCTAGTTATCTGAGGACGGGGGCTCGGTTGCTGAAGATGTGGCGGGCACGCCCCGTGACTTCGGCGGCGCGTTCAGATTGTCCATATCCGAGAAGATTTGCCACGGCTTGCCGCGAGAACGGCGCAAAGTAAGAGTGAATTTTCCAAGGTCGCTGGCCGCAGTGCCATACCTGTACGCGCCAATGATGTAGCCGGCCGTGTCTCCGGCGGCAAAGGCAATCGCGCGTAGCCGCAATTGTCCGCCCCCTTGGCCCTCATATGCGGCCTGAATTGCCGGACGTCCACGGGCCGGTGGACGATTGCTTTGCAGCACGAATCCATCTTCTGCAAATAGCGAGGCCAGGGCCGCCGGGTCGTTCGCGCGCCAGGCCCTCTCGAAGTCGCGAAGCACCCGATCCAGCTGAGGTGGTAACACGACATCCGGAAGCTCTGTGGGCCTGGCTGGTTCTGAGGTGTTCTGCGCTAGTACTGGCTCGGCCAACAGCATCAGGCCGAGAACGACAATAGCTAATAAGGTGCGGCTCATAAGTCTCAGTTCCATCGAAGTGCGTGTGCGTGTCTAATATTTGTTTAACCGAAAGAACCTTGTTCTTTCTTTTGAATCTATCGTCAAAATAAATGACTCCAAAAAATCATTTCCAATGTTTGAAATCAGACTAAACAGACAAACACGACGTGGTAGCTTTTGCCGCCGTCTGAGACCTTCACCGTCCAAGTCGTACAGCCCTTTTGTACGTCTTCAAGCCGAAAGCCGAGAGTTCAAAGTTATTTGACGGAAATAAAGACTTTGAGTTGACCGAATCCTCTATCCCGGTATGGCAATAGTGCTTTGTATTCATCACTAGAGAACAACTTGTTCAATGCTTGCTCGCCCGGAAATTTAACGACCAAGATAAAATCAGGTCTGTCCTCGCCCATAAGCGTCTGAACAACTGGATATCTGTCGGTTACAGTGGCCCCCACATTTTCATACAGCCTGCGCATCTGATCTGCATAAAAATCGAAGGCTTTCTGCTCACTTGGATTGACCGAACCGACGATAACCAAATGCACCGGAGGGCTCACCTGTTTTAAAACCCAGATGCTGAGAGCTTCAATTGCTTGAGGTGCGAAAGTTTGCTCGATAGCAGCGTATTCGGTTATGTTGCCGGTTTTACTTTCTTGGAAAAAATGGTTAAGGCCCTTCATTTCTATGATTTCATATTTCTGGTTTCCACCTTTATCCAACGCCATCTTGATTGCCGCCTGGTTTACCTTCGCATCTACCTGCCGATCGTTACTTCCATTCAATGAAAGAACCGGTATGGCTACTTTTTCAAGCTCCGCGGCAGGATCATACCTGTAAAAAAATTGGCTCCAGTTTGATAGGACCCCATCGATCTGCCGACTAATTATCGCACTCATATTAGCTCCTTCCGGGGCCATTTCCTTGAGTGCGATTTCCACGGTCTGGTACAATTGAGCCAATTCAACTTTTTTTTCGGGAATCCCTTTGTCTGATGCGGCAATTTCTATGACTTTCTTATTGAACCGGGTATAAGCTTCGGCATCCCGAATCCTTTGGGGACGGAACTGCTCCGCTTCTGCCTGCCACAAAGCCGTGTCCTTGCCCGATATTCCCGGAGCGGCCAAAAGCACTATAAAAGCAATGTCCTTAGTCCCATTGGCCGCCATTGGGGCAATACTGCCTCCCTCACTATGCCCGATCAAACCTATGTGGCGGATGTCAATTTCATCTCTTGTTTTTAAGAACTCAACAGCGCTCAAAACATCTGTCGCAAAATCAGCTGAAGTTGCCGTGTTGAAATCCCCGGTCGATTTAGCAATCCCGCGATCGTCATACCGAAGAACGGCAATCCCTCGACGGGTTAGATGATCCGCCAATACAAGAAATGGCTTGTGTCCAAACATCTCCTCATCCCTGTTTTGCGGCCCACTGCCAGTTATAAGAACCACTGCGGGGTGTTTTTTTGATTTGTCGCGAGGCATTGTCAACGTTCCAGCTAAGGTAATGTTGTTCTTACGATTCTGGAATCGGACGTCTTCTTCAAAATACGGGTAAGGTTTAGTAGGTTCTTGTGGCCGATGTAAGCGCACCTCTTCAATTTTTGCTTTTGTGAGCCGTAGCGAAAAGCTATTTATGCCTTCCTGAAAAGCTCCTTCGACCTCTCCAGTGTGCGCATTCCATTTACCTTTGTAATTGAATCCGAGGCTGGCGGCATCGATCAATAACACGCCATCGTCAAAAGTGGTCGTCCCAGCTTTTAATCCTTTTATCCCTCGGCTTGGTATCGCCAGTTCCGCTGATAGACGGCTTTTTTCGTTTCTAATCGTAAATACAAACAGGACAGATCTCTCTGGTGAAACATTAAGCATGCCATTCCAGACGCCTGTTATATCCTGCGAATTAACGGCGATCGGCGTGAGAATAAGGGATAGGATAAAAAGTACTTTGTTAATTATTGATGTTGTTTTGAGCATAGTTGTTCCGTACCGACCATTTCCGCCGGTGATTAATATAATTGTGCAAATTGAGTCAGTCGTTTATTTCCGATAGCACTTCTTCGGCCTCTTTCAAAGCGTTGTTGTAATGCCGCAAAACCCAGAACGTAAATGCAAAAAAGAGAGCAATGCCGGTCGGGAATAGCAATGTCCAAAAATAGGGAATGGAGGTAATCTCTTTGCCCTGGATATTCACCAGAACAGGGATGGACGTCAGCATAACAATCATTGCCAATGCAATATTCAGTGTTTGAAGTTTCTGGAATCTAATTTTTTGCCGCGCATATTTACGAATGGTTTCCGAATAGCTTTGGATTGAGAACTTCACGCTCTTTAATTCTCTTACCGAGATAAATGAAATGATTGGCAAAATAATAAGAAGAACAATGGCAACGATGCCGAAGATTTGCATTAGCCAAAGATCGATCCGGGTGAAATTCCAGATCAAATAGGCGGCCCCCGCATAGCAAACAAGTGCTCCTGCATATTCGGGATAGACGATTCTGCTCAAAGTTGAACGAAAGTTCTGGGCAGTTACTCTTTCTATTAGCTGGTTTGTGAGCTTTTCTTGGTTGTCAATCTGTTTACTCAACATTTCCCATGTCGTTTTCATGTCATCGAGTTCCATATTATTTACTTTTGGCGATTTGATCCTTTAATTTGTTTCTGATTCTTGACAGGCGCGTCCCGACATTTGAGATCGAAAGTCCGACAATAGCTGCTATCTCTTCATGACTGTTTTCCTCAAGCCAGAGGAGAATAATGCCCTTATCAAGTAAACTGAGTCGTTGAATATGTTCATAAAGCATTTCCAGCCTTTCTTCGTGAATATGGTCAACGCGATCGCCAAAGTTCAATACCTCTTTTTCAATCGGGATCGTTGCCAGTTGCCGTTTAGTCTTCTTTAAGTGATAAATGGCCGTATTCAACGCAACCTTGTACATCCAGGTACTTAGCTTCGAATGCTCCTTGAAAGACGGAAAGGATTTCCAGAGCTGATAAACAATTTCTTGATATAGATCATCCCTGTCATGAATGCTGTTGGTGTAAAGGATCGCAATCTTAAATATCAATCCCTTATTTTCTTTTATGACTTGGGTAAACCTTTCTTTGATGTCCATCTAAACTCAACTTCAACTAATTAGTATATGTGGATCGTTAAAGATCACAACGAAGTCTTTTTTTCTTCTTAAACTTAAACACTAATTTCATAATTGGCTGGTTGTTGACTTCGCATTCAAGTTGATACGTCGATGCACGATAGATTGAGAAAAAACGTTGCCGGGGATGCCTAGGATTGTTGGAATGTAGAATTGCCTCGGCTCTAAATGGGCTCGCCATTGCCTTGGCGGGCAAGTCAAGCCAAGAACCCTGTCGAAGCTAAGCCCGATCGAGATGTACGCCGTGAAAATGGACCTGATGTATTCAGATCGTCCGGAACGCACTACGATATATTAAATACCGAATTAAACCCGTTGAATTCGTCGTTATCCTTGTAGCTACGGCTCAAATCTTCAACCCATTTTGCCCCATCGATCACAAACTTATATCTATAATGGCCCGCAGGCAGACATAGGATCGTCGCGCTCCAGATACCGTTTTTCCATTTAACGAACTTGTCCATGCCTACTTTCCAGTTAGGCCGCCCGCCTGACGTATGGGGTAGGGCCGTTGTACTGAAGGAGATCCCACTGAGTGCCGTACAAATCTTCGAATACGGCCACAGTACCGTATGGCTCCTCGCTCGGCGGCCGGACGAATCTAACACCGGCATTGACCATGCGGTGGTAGTCTCGCCAGAAGTCATCGGTTCGCAGGAAGAGGAACACCCGCCCGCCGGCCTGGTTGCCGATGAAGGACTCCTGCTCCGGACTGGAAGCGCGAGCCAGGAGGAAAGAGGTCCCTGAAGCGCCAGGAGGCAAAATGACTACCCAGCGTTTGCTTTGCTCTGGCTGATATTTGTCCTCGACTACGCTAAAATCAAGCTTGCCAACATAAAAGGCGAGAGCTTCGTCATAATCGCGGACCACGAGGGCGATGTGGGCAATGGCTTGCTGCATAGTTTCCGTGCGGCCTAACGTTTAGCTTTGCCGGCGTCGATTGAATCCAAGATTAGGTGTTTTTACCAAGAATCGCCGAACAATCCCTACGATCACTTACAAAAGGGCTTCGAGTATATAACTTGTCAATTCAGATCTATACTAAGATTTCGGGTATTGCTCGCAACGGGCACAAACGAGGGTGGCTTATTAAAAAACTGATCCTTCGCAAGGCGGACTGTCATTTGCCTACCGCATAAATCACATTAATTAGACAAATACCGATGTCGGGAATAATATTCCCATTTTTGTACATTTTCTTAGAGTTAGCATTGAGTTTCAGTGGCGCTCGGACGAATCAATGGTCGCGAGCCAGGATGTTGTGAAACTTTTATGGCTTGGATAAAAACAGTTCCTTACAAAGAAGCGGATAAAAAACTGCGCGAGGCCTTACGTGGTCAGCGGGCATTTTATCCGGCGGAATACGCGACCCCGACGAGTAAAAACGAAGAATCGATAATCACCACGCATACCCTAATTTCGGATGCGTTATTTCATGCATTCTCGACATTCGGAGTGTTGATGTCGCACGACTTGCCGCTTTCAAGAAAGGATCACGAAATGATCGCGACCGTGGTGTCGATCAAGAACGATTGTCATTACTGACTGAGAACACACGCAGAGTTACTGCGTAGAGCAACTTTAGACGATGAATTGGTAGAAGCAATCCTTCGCGATTATAAAACCGCGCCCATTTCGGAAAGTGAGTTGGCGATATAGAAGGGAATATGAAAATTATGCCAATGTTTGATTTGATGCACGCGAAAGTCATGCGAAACGTCGTCTTTCAGAAGTTGACAGATTTCACGCGCGTCATCTTGTCCGTCGGATTTTTCGCGCCTGGAATGCACAAACTAATGGGCATTCCGTTTACTGATCTTTCGCTTGATAATCCTATCGGTGCCTTTTTTAACGCTCTCTTTCAAACCGGATTTTATTATCGCTTTCTCGGCGCGGCGCAAGTGCTGGCGGCGATACTCGTGCTTTTTCGGCGCACGGCGACGCTCGGAGCATTATTGTTCTTCGGAATCACGTTAAATGTATTTATCATCACGATTTCAGTTCCATTCGGTATGGGAACGCCAATCATCACGGGCTTGATGTTTCTTGCCAGCCTCTATCTCGTTTGTTGGGACTACGATAAATTAAAACCGTTGTTTGCCTTCCGCGCTTCCGATGTTGCCAGTCAAAAAGTCTTTCTGGAGAAGTCTGCATATTATACTTCTGCCGTCAGCCGGATCGGATATTGGACGTCCGCCGTCGCGGGCAGCCTTTTAATGTGCGAAATGCGCGGTTTAATTCCGGCCAATCTTGATATTAGACGGGGCGCGTTACTATTCTCGATGCTCGGCGGTATTGTGATGGCGAGTGGGTTTGTCATTGACATTGTCTCAAAATGGAAACACCGCGCACCGCACATAGTTCATTGACCGTTAAAGCTATTGCGCACGCAAGCAAAAAGGTGTTCGTGACAAATTACGCGCCGCCTAACAAATCATTGGACGTGAGGGGGCGGGCAGCGGCTTTCTTATCGCGTTGACCTTTTGCCGTTTTCTTAGAAGTTGATGTTTAGCAACAAAGCACTTAATTTCAAACAAAAGTAAGAGAAACAAATCAGAGGTAAAACTTTTATGAAGCAAGTGCTTTTATTGATTCTAGCGACATTCTTTTCGGCAAACTTAATCTCGGGACAAGAAAATATGTCTGCCGAGCTGATCCCGCTCAACTCTCGAGCCGGTTTGGAGATGCGAAACGGCCCGAAAATCGGTCACTATGCAGCTGATTGCTATGTGTGTCGGCGATCATTAACTGCGCAAATCATTGTATTAAGCTCGCAAATTATTGCTGATGGTGTTTTTGCATCTACATCCTTAAAAAGAACTTCATCAACTTCGGCTAGCAATTGTCTGGCATCTGACATGAGGTATTCGCCAGTCTCTGTAAAGTGAATTTCCTTTTGCTTCCCAACGCTGCCTTTTTGCTCAAGATATCCCAAGTGGCAGAGCTCTTTCACAGTTTTCGCGACCATTTGTCTTGTCACGCCTAAATTTCGAGCTATTTCTGATCCATAGTTTACTCCGCACTCGAGAATACTGAGAAAAGAAAGAAGTGACGGCGTGAGCGAAGCATAACCCTTTTCCCCTAGGCGCCGAGAAAGGTATCTTGTAATTACATCGTTTAGCCTTGATGCGCTTTGCATCAGCTGCAATGACTGAGATTCCACCAACGGAACCCCTCTTGTTGTAAACCTAGTTGACATGCGGTCTCTCAGCAATTATGCTCTATGTCAACTAAGTGTACATAGGAGAAGCGATTATGTTAAGTCTAAAACCTGTTATGCGCGCAAACGCTATAAGTTGTGTAGCATTCGGAGTGGTATTTGCTCTGCAACCTACCATGGTGGCAACTTTCTTAGGTGGCGCGTCACCAGCCCCTAAATTATACATCCTGATTCTAGGGATTCTATTGATATTGAATGGTCTCCATCTGCTTTGGGCGTCAAGGGACCCTCTGCCACAAAAAAAGCTGATATTGTATTTTTCAATAGGCGACTTTATTTGGGTAATTGCATCAGCAGTGCTAATGGTTTCAGGAGTGTGGATTACGACCACCGGTGGGGTATTGGTCGCCAGCACCGTTGCAGTCATGGTTGGGCTTTTCGGGATCCTTCAAATGACGAGCAGAAAAGCGATGGGACACTGTTAGAAATAATTGAGCAAGAACTCGGCGTTGATATGTACGGCAAAACTGACTATTCTTCGCTCGCCGAACTGAACGGCTGGAAAAAGTCATCCGTCGGCAGAATTGAAGAAATTCCGTTTATCGTCGCGCACGAACTCGTCCATTACCAGCAAAAATATGGGTTGGTAGGCAGCGAATTGAGCTTGCTCGGCAAATCTTTGCATGAAGGCAGCGCGGACTTTATCGGGGAACTGATTGCGGGCGGCAACATCAATCAGCAATTGCACGAATACGGCAACCCGCTCGAAAGGCAACTGTGGCTCGAATTCAAAAAAGAGATGAATAGCAAGGATGCGAGCAACTGGCTTTATCAAGGCGACAAAGCAAAAGAAAAACCCGCCGATCTGGGTTATTACGTCGGCTATAAAATAGTCGAATCTTATTACAACAAGGCAAAGGACAAAAAACAGGCAATCAAAGACATCCTAGACATCAAAGATTTTAACGCTTTTCTCAAAGCGAGCGGCTACGATGAAAAGCTTTCATTCGAATAGAGATAACTTTAATGAGAATCAACGGCCCATCGAGCAAAAAATGGACGTGAGGGCGAAACACCGGGTATTTATCACGGTATCGTTTTGCCCTAAACAACGATTCCTTGCGGGCGTAATTTATTAGCGTATCAAGTTCATCCTGATGTCCGCTGATCTTGCTGGCAAACCACTATGTGCTTTTACCGCCGACGCAGGAGGCTCAGGTTTGGGAGCCGGCGGAATATAGCTGAGTATCCACTCCCAGTTCAGGTCTCTCATTCACGAGAGGCACGAGAAGATGATGTGCGACTCGAGGACTTCTTCGTGATCGCCACGGTCGAAGCGTTCGATGAAGGCGCTATGGTACATTTTAGGGCTGGATAGAGTCGATCCAGATCCGGTTGTCGCGGCATCATTTTGAGTTTACTCTCCGTTCTGCTGCAGGAGTTTGGCTACAATTGCGGTCCAGCCCGTTTGATGACCGGCACCCAGGCCCGAGCCGGTCTCGCCGTGAAAGTATTCGTAGAAAAGAATGTAATCCCGAAAATGTTTGTCGGTTTGAAACTTTTCATTGCTGCCGAATACGGCACGTTTTCCGTCACTGTCCCGCAGGAAAATATGCGACAGGCGGCGAGACAATTCCTGCGAGACTTCCCAAAGATCCATCATCACGCCGGAGCCCGTCGGGCATTCGACCTTGAAGTCATCACCAAAATAATAGTGGAATTTTTGCAAAGATTCGATGATCAGATAATTGACCGGAAACCACACCGGTCCCCGCCAATTTGAGTTGCCGCCGAATGTGCCGCTTGAGCTGTCTCCTGGTTCGTAACCGACCCGGTGCTCCTCGCCATCAGTATTCAGAATGAAAGGATTGTCCTTGTGAAATCGCGAAAGGGAGCGAATGCCGTGAGGCGACAAAAACTCGTTTTCATCAAGCATTATTTTCAAAACTCTCTCCAGTCGTTCGCGATAAGCGACCGCCAAAAGTCGTCGTTCCCCCTCACCGGGAGTTTTCATGCAAGCTACATTTTTGGTCAGTTCCTTTCGATTATCGAGAAACCAGAGCAATCGGTGGCGGAAATCAGGCAGGGCCGCGAGAGTTTCCGGCTCGATTGTTTCAACTGCAAAGAGCGGGATCAATCCGACCATTGATCGGATCTTTATTGTACGGTTGCTCTCGTCGTCGTGCAGATGCAAAACATCGTAGTAAAAGCCGTCCTCGTCGTTCCAAAGTGAAATACCTTCGTCCCCGAAGTTGTTCATCGCGTCAGCAATATAGAGGAAGTGCTCCCAAAATTTTGTCGCAATGTCCTCATATACATCGTCGGAACGAGCTAATTC
>JBGSQW010000026.1:0-18076 GCA_041737885.1 Pyrinomonadaceae bacterium
TCGGTCGCCGATCACAAAAGAATTTGTTAGATCGTATTCGCCCGTCAGATACTTGGTCAACATCGCCGTACCGGGCTTCCGCGTTGGTGCATTTTCGTGAGGAAAAGTACGGTCGACAAATACATCCGCAAACTCGATCCCCTCATCGGCCAAAGCCTGGATCACAAAATTCTGAGCCGGATGAAAAGCTGTCTCAGGAAAACTCTCAGTTCCCAACCCGTCCTGATTCGTAACCATAACGAGCAAATAATCGGTCTCGCGAGCGATCTTTCCCAGATTTGTTATCACACCGGGCAAAAACCGGAGTTTCTCCAACAAATCGACCTGAAAGTCATCCGGCTCACGTATCAACGTCCCATCACGGTCAATGAAAAGTACTTTCTTCATAAGTTTGATAAATCTAGCCAATAGCTAGTTAGCTAACAGCTATTAGCTATTCTTCTTGCGGCCCACGCTGCCAAATCGGCTCAAGGCCGAGATCAACCGCACGTTTTCTTCACTAGTGCCAACGGTTATCCGCAAACATCCTTCACAAAGCTCAACATTACTCCGATCGCGTACCACGATCTTTTCGTCTATCAGATGGCGGTAGGTCGCCTTGGCATCATCGACCTTAACGAGAAGAAAATTTGCGTCAGATGGGTATATCTTTTGCGCGATGCCCAGAGCCGACAACGAACCTTTGAGACTCTTCCTTTCTGCTCTCGCAAACGTGATCCACTCAGTTACGGTTGATACACGGTCGAGAGCGTCGATCACAGCCTGCTGCGCCACGCCGCTGACGTTGTACGGCGGTTTTACGCGGTTCATCAGCTCGATGATCTCCGTGCTCGCAAACGCGAGCCCGACGCGAACGCCTGCCATTCCCCAAGCCTTAGAGAACGTCTGCAAGATGACAAGATTCGGGAAAGAATCGAGTTCTGCAATCAGCGATGGTTCATCGGCAAAATCGATATATGCCTCGTCAACAACGACGATTCCCTTGAATTGCCGGGCGATCTCAAGGATCGATCCGCGACTCATCAAGTTGCCGGTCGGATTATTTGGCGAGCAGACGAAGATAAGTTTCGTCGCGTCGGTAATGCCAGTGAGTATTCTCGGGACATCGAGCTGGAAATCATCCGTCAACCGAATCTCGAGCACGTTAACATCATTGATATCCGCCGAAACACGGTACATTCCATAAGTTGGCGGACAGGTGAGGACCTCCTCGCGTCCAGGCTCGCAGAAGATGCGGAACAGCAGATCGATGGCCTCGTCGCTGCCGTTCCCGACAAATATATGGGACGGCGAAACGCCTTTTGTCCGAGCGATTCGATCCTTCAGTACACGCTGTAGCGGATCGGGATAGCGATTAAGCCCTGCGCCCGCAGGCGAACCGAACGCGTTCTCGTTGGCGTCGAGAAACACCTCAGCGGAGCCTTCAAATTCCGATCTCGCTGACGAATACGGTTTCAGATTCCTGATGTTTTTACGCACCAGGCTTTGCAGATCAAACGTCATCGCGGCCTCCGCTCCATTCGCGTCTGATCGCGACGGCGTTTTTGTGAGCGTCGAGCCCTTCGGCAGCGGCCATAGTTTCGATCGTCGGGCCGATGTTTTGAATACCGGCGGCGGTCAAACGCTGAAAAGTGATGCTCTTCATGAAACTCGCGACCGACACGCCGCCGTACGCCCGAGCCGCACCGCCAGTCGGCAGAGTGTGATTCGTGCCTGAGGCGTAGTCGCCAGCACTCTCGCACGAGTAGTTCCCGATAAAAACGGAGCCCGCGTTAACGATAGTTTCGGCGATCTCTTCTGCATTTTGAGTGGCGATGATGAGGTGCTCGGCTGCGTATTCGTTCAGCAATTCGACGCCGTCTTCGAGAGTTTCCACCAGTATCGCTTTAGAATTCTGAATAGCTGCCGATGCTGTCGGCTTGCGCGAAAGTGTTTCTATCTGCCGATCGACCTCACCGAGGGTTTCATTGATCACGGTTTCCGATGTCGAAACAAGAACAACCTGACTGTCGGGGCCATGCTCAGCCTGCGAGAGGAGATCAGCGGCAACAAATGACGGAACGCACGTTGCATCCGCCAGCACCGCAACCTCCGACGGCCCCGCAGGCATATCGATCGCAACACCGGAACGCAAAACCTGAAGCTTCCCTTCCGTCACGAACTGATTCCCCGGCCCAAATATCTTATAAACCGAAGGCACCGTCTCCGTCCCGTACGCCAAAGCCCCTATCGCCTGAGCACCGCCGATCTTGAAAACCTTGGTTGCCCCGCACAATTTCGCGGCGTAAAGTGTCGTCGCGTCGATCTTGCCTTCCTTATTCGGTGGCGAAGTGACAACGATCTCTCGACAGCCCGCGAGCCGTGCAGGGATCACGAGCATAAAAACGGTTGAAAAAAGCGGAGCACTTCCCGCCGGAACGTACAGCCCGACCTTTTCGATCGCGACGTTCTTCTTCCAGCAAAAAACGCCTGGTGTTGTCTCGATGAGGTTCCGTTCGCTGTTGTCGACGGCGTGGAATTTCTCGATATTAGCTTTCGCAACCGCGATCGCGTCTTTTAGTTCCTGCGAAACAAGCGATTCGGCTTCGATAAATTCGTCTTCGGTGACTAAAAAATTGTCCAGCTCGACCTTGTCAAAATGCCTCGCACAATGCCGCAGAGCCGAATCGCCGTGTTCACGAACATCTTTCAGAATATTCGCGACCGTTCGTTCGAGAAAGACGGTGTCGATCGTCGGGCGTTTGAGCATCGCGGCCCAGGTTTCTTTTGACGGATATTTGATAATTTGCATATTCGTTACCTGATCATCTGATCGATCGAGAGCACGAGAATTCCTTCAGCCCCCGCGTTTTTAAGTTGGTCGACGACCTCCCAAAAGTCCGTTTCGCTCACTACCGAGTGCAGCGAAACCCAGCCTTCATCCGCGAGCGGCACCATCGACGGGCTTCGCATTCCGGGGAGAAGGCGTTTGATGTCGTCGACCTTGTCGACGGGAGCATTGAGCAGGATGTATTTGTTTTGAGCCGCAGCCTTTACGCTGCGGATGCGGAATAGAAGCTTGTCGAGAACTGCCTGCTGTTCGGCACCGAGATCACGCCGCTTGATCAAAACCGCCTCGGACAGCATAACCGTCTCAACCTCTCGAAGCCCGTTGGAAAACAAAGTGCTTCCAGAGCTGACAAGATCGCAAACTGCATCCGCCAGCCCGATCGACGGAGCGATCTCCACCGAGCCGCTGATCTCGTGAATATCGGCAGAAACACCGCGCGATGTGAAGTATTCGCGGAGAATGTTCGGATAGCTAGTTGCGATCTTTTTCCCTCCGAGCTGAGATAATTCCGAATATGCAAAACCCTTCGGCACCGCGAGCGACAAACGGCAGCGGCCGAAGCCTAGCTTTTCGATCGTCTCGACCGCCTTCGGGTTTTCGGCGATCACGTTCTCGCCGACTATCCCAATATCGGCGACGCCATCTGCGACGTAATCCGGAATGTCGTCATCCCGCAGAAAAAATATCTCGAGCGGAAAGTCCGCCGCCTCAGCCCGCAGCTTGCCGAGCCCGTTCGAAAAGCCGATGCCGCATTTCCGCAGCAGCCCGGTTGAGCCGTCCGACAATCTCCCTGATTTTTGTAAAGCGATCTTTAATTTCATACCTAAAAACGACAAAGCGACGCCTATCGAGACTTGTTTCGAAGTTTCGCGGCGTTTGGATTAAAACTAATTTACGATTTTGTTAAAACGAGTATCAGTCCACGCAGCTATTTGCTTACGTGATGATGGTGGAGATGAATGTGTGAAAAGGCTCTAAACATCCTGACATCTATTAAAAACACACCGCGAGATCATTTGCAAGCACCGACACAAATTCCTCTCAGTGAACTCCGTGTCCCCACTTCGTGTTCTTTGTGTTTATAGCCTTTTATTTAACACAAAGAGCACAAAGAGAGGACGCAAAGGTCGCAAACGATTCATACAGTAAAGCCATATGATAAAATTTTAGAATACTTATGGACGACCACAGCGAAGAAGAGATATTGCAGGAATTTGGCAAACGCATCCAGCGTTGCTACGGCTGCTTTATCGCCTATCACCTCAAAGACATGTACCTCGGCGAAGACGTCACGTTCTTCTGCGACCACTGCAAAGACGAGAATATGTTCCATTTTGACCAATTCTCAAAACTGCTCGATCTAAGCAAATTGAACTAAGTCACGGGCGAGCATCATCACTAAGAATTGCTAACCGCGAAAAGCTCGAAATGGAGAAAAGATGCAGGAATCATCTTGGCGTCTTTCGTCTTTTTCGCGGTTCAGTCTTTCCATGTTTTCCTTTAAACTCTTTACGTGGCTGAAAATAGCAGTAACCATAAGCCGACTCTGACCGGGCTGGCACGGCGGCTCGGGCAGTTGCCGAGCGATAAAAAGCGGGCGGCGCTTGAGATCAGTGCGGCCTTGGCTGGTGTTTCGCTACGCGTAAGCCGCGAGTTTGTCGAGGCGGTGCCAAAAGCTTCTAAGATACTGTCCGCCGATGATCTGCGGCATTGGGGCGAGCTTGGACGGCGGTTGGCGATGGGTAATGCAGATACTGGGGCTACATTCTTTATTGACGGCGTCAGTGCTCTGAAACGCGTGCCCCAACCTGCTCGTTCGGCTTTATTTCAGATCTGCACGCGGCAACTGGTTTTATCGAGTTCTATTTCGCTGGAGACCTTCAAACTTGTCCCGAAGATCGCAACTGACATCGCTGACGACCAGCTTTTCGCCGATGTGCTTAATCTCGCCGCCGAGATAGCTCAACGCTCGGCAAAGCATAGCTCCGAGTTTCTCGAAAACACTCCGGCCGTCGCAAAAGTCCTCACATCATTTGGCGAAGAAAAACGTGCGGTCGCCGATGGCGTGCTCGCTCTTGCTGCCCAGTTTGCCAATCGAACAGGCGGAATGACCGCTGATCTGTGGTCGAATCTGCCCGCATCACTGGAACGGCTAAATGCTTATAACGCAAAGCTTTTGATGGTTAGTGCCGGTGAATTTCTGGAATTCGGCGGCAGCGTCACGCTGCATTTTGTCTCGTCTGGCAGTGAGGTGTTAGCTGCCTCGGAATCGGCATTTGAGGATTGGTGTACGCTTGCCCGTTCGATCGCACGTCACGGAAACGCGGTCCTGATCTCGTTCCTGCGTGCCACGCCAAAGTTTTTCGCCGCGTTCACCACAAAGAAGAAAGCTACCCCCGACGATATTCGCCGCGTTCTGCAATTGACGACCAAGATCGCCGAAACCGATGCCGAAAGTGCTCTCGCGGCGTTCAAATCGAGCTCTGGAGCTTTACGAAAAGTTTCGATCGAGCAATTTGAGGAATGGGTTGAGAAGGGATTATCGGAAGGCTCTAATCAGTCTTCGAAATCCCGCCGTAGCTATTTTGCACTCGAAACGCGGGCATCTAATGAGCGTTTGCAGGAAACTCGTCTCGGGCTGCCGCTGGAAAAGATCCAGTCCATCCTAAGGATGTACGTCGAGGCTCTGACGGGCAAAGAGATCGAGATAGCACCGTTGACGGCGATGCCGCAGGAATCACGGATCGGCGACGGCAAGACGATCTATCTGCCCGCGTCGGTAGCCGAATTCGACAATGACGACCTCGATTTCAAACTCTACAAAGTCCTCGCCGCTCATGGTGCCGGACAGATCGAATTCGGCACATTCGACCGTGACACAAACGAGTTAAAGCAAGCATACGCAGAACTTACGGAGCTTTACTCGATGTCGGAAGACGACAAGGATATGTTTGCGCTAGGCGGTTATCTCGAGGATGTCCGCAAGGCAGAAAAGGCTTTGTCGGAGAAAGAGATCAAGGCAGAAGCGAAAAAACGGCGGAAGAAATTGCCGAAAGATTCGGACTACAAAACCGTCCTGACCGCGTTCCCTGAGCCGAGACTCGCGAAAAAGATCTTCGGCACGATGGAAAATGCCCGCATCGACAATCGCCTTCGCCAAACATATCGCGGCCTTGTTCCGGATCTCGATCTGATGCAGTCCTTCCTGCGATCAAATCGCCCGTATATCTTCGACCTGCCGATGTACCAGGTGCCGTTCGAACTGCTCTTCCAGATAACCTTGTGCGGCGGAGCGACGGATGACGCGAAGCAGTTTTATGGTCAGGTTGTGAGCGAGATCGAAGCCGTGATCGAACGATTCGTGGCAGTACCACCTGCGTCAGCAGGTGGTACTGCGATGGAGTCTAGGGCTACGTCCCAGCCACCCGCTCACGCGGGCGGTACTGCCCTGCCGAGCGTCGCCGATGCCCTGATGGCCACGAGCCGCATCTACACGCTTTTCCAAAACATCTCGCCCGAGCAGAATCAGGAAACTGAGGCCGAGAATGAAGAAGACAAGAGCGAATTTGCCTACGACGACAAAGACACCACCGAGGGCGTCATTGATGACAAGGCCAAAAAGGAGCGTGAGAAGCAGGCTCAGGACATTCGCGATCTGTTCAACACCTGGAACAGCCTCGACGACGAAGGCGAGCCCGACGAGCTGCAGGGAGCCGAGGCCTGGTCGCAGAATGACATGCCGGAGCAGGCTCTCGAAGACGACGATGTCGCCTTTGCATACGACGAATGGGATCGTGATCTGAACGATTACCGCGTCGGCTGGAGCCGCGTGATCGAGAAGAAAGTGAAGCAAGGCGACCGGACGTTCGTCGAGCTGACGCGTACGCGATACCGAGGCGTGATCTCGTCGATCAGGCATCAATTCCAGCTCATGAAGCCCGAAAATCTCACACGCATAAACCGCGAGATCGACGGCGAAGACTACGACCTCAACGCCCTTGTTGATTACGTCGTCGACAAACGTGCCGATGGTCAACCGTCCGAAAATATCTACACCAAAAAGCTCCGCCGCCAACGCGACGTGGCCGTTTCGATCCTGCTCGACCAGTCCAGTTCGACCGCCCGTACGATCACGCGAAACCCTTTGCAGCCGTACACACATCCCGGCCGCCGCATCATCGAGATCGAAAAAGAAGGCCTAGTCCTCATGAGCGAAGCCCTCGAGGCTGTCGGTGATGTCTATTCCATCTACGGCTTCACGAGCGAGGGCCGGCGGAATGTTAAGTTCTATGTCGTAAAGGACTTTGCCGAGAAATATTCGGCAGATATCGAGAAGCGCATCGGCGGCATCACGTTCCAAAACAACACCCGCCTCGGCGCCGCGATCCGCCACGCCTCGGCCAAATTATTAAAACAGGAAGCCCGCACCAAGCTCCTCATCATCCTGACCGACGGCCGCCCCTACGACCACGACTACGGCGACGCCCGCTACGCCCGCGAAGACGTCCGCGAAGCCCTAACCGAAGCCAAAACCATGGCCGTCACCCCATTCTGCATCACCATCGACCGGGAATCTGAAGCAGAGCTAAAGGATCTCTACGGCAACGTCGGCTACACGATCATTGATGATGTTCTGTCACTGCCCGAGCGTATGCCGAATATTTATCGGAGATTGACGAGCTAGCTCGCACGGATTATTTATGCTTTTCAGATTTATTAAAAGCCTAATTTTCTTTCACAAACGGATCGCAGAGGTTGAAGCCGTTCAAACTCGGGAAGGATATCGCATCGAAGAGCGCGGGCGGGGACCTGAATACAACTGGACTTATACGGAAGACGGACGAGAAGTATACATCGACGTCAATTTCACCTGGTGTAATGATGTGAAGTTGTATACAGATTCGCTACGAAAGTGGTCGGAGCCATACGGAACTGAAGTGTCTAAATTTGACTATCAAAAAATACTCAACCGCTGTATCCACTATTTTTCCTGCTGGGGAAAGGTCACTCTAGACCACACTATTCTCCCTACCACCGAGGACTTAAAGAGATCGCTAACAGAACAGGGCGTCGAATTTGAGGAACTGGATAAGGGGGTTATTCATTTCAAAATGGACGCGGATGAATACCGAAAACACCCTAAGTGAGTTGGTCAGATCAGGTGGGTTTAACGAATTCATATTGACGAGCTAGACGATATGTTTACTCTATCGACACATCGCAAATATGTGTCGATAAAATCGAAAAACATCGACACATATTGTTGACATGTCGATGGCATCGACACATCCTACGTTCCGATTCAATTAGCCTACTCTTGCTGAGTCCTTTACTTATAACTTGACTTATACTTGACCTACGAGCCATTGCACTAACGGGACGCTATGGACTACGGGAAAAAGATCAAATCAGAAGAATGCAAATCAATTTAAGCCGGAGAACTTTTTTAGCCGCGGTATCATTGCTCCCGGCGGCGAACTCATTGACGATGGCAAATACAGAGGAAGAGAAGATATTGAAGTTGTACGTCGGCACGTACACGTCCGGCAGTTCAAAGAGCAAAGGCATTTATTTGCTTAAGTTTGACCCCAAAACGGGCAAGCTTTCAGAGCCGGTGCTTGTGGCGGCTACCGAGGAGCCTTCGTTTATTGCGGTTAGCCATGATGGGAAATATCTTTATGCGGTGAACGAATTGCTGAAGTATGAGGGGAATAATTCCGGCTCGGTTGGTGCGTTTGCGATCGAGAAGAAGACGGGCGCGCTCACTTTTCTAAACCGAGATGCGACTGGCGGCGGGGCTCCGTGTCATGTGACGGTTACGGAAAAGGGCGATCTGGTTATCGCTGCAAATTACCTGGGCGGTAATGTCGCGGCGTTCAAGGTGAACGCGGACGGTTCGCTCCAGCCCGCGAGTGACATAAAACAGCACACCGGCAAAGGCCCGAATGCCGAGCGGCAGGAAGCTCCGCATTGCCACTCCGCGATCCTCGACAAGTCGAACAAATTCGTCCTCGTCAACGACCTCGGCATCGACCGCATCGTCACCTACGCGGTCGATAGCAAGGCTGGAAAACTTATATCGACGGGCGAAAGCTACGCCGCCAAACCCGGCAGCGGTCCGCGTCATTTCAAGTTTCATCCGAACGGCAAATTCGCTTTTGCGAACAACGAGATGAACATGACCGTATCCTCGCTCGCGTGGGACGCTAAACTCGGCAGGCTCAGCGAGATACAGACGGTTTCGACGCTGCCCGCCGATTACAGCCGAAAAAACGATTCCGTCGCCGACCTTCACGTCTCTCCTGACGGACGATTCCTATACGTCTCAAACCGCGTGCACGACAGCATCGCCGTATTCGCGATAGACGAGAAAACAGGGAGCATTCGGGCAATCGACTTCACCAAGACCGGCGGCCGA
Organism: Pyrinomonadaceae bacterium; assembly: GCA_041737885.1. Taxonomy (GTDB): domain Bacteria; phylum Acidobacteriota; class Blastocatellia; order Pyrinomonadales; family Pyrinomonadaceae; genus OLB17. Next base: position 9,249 of record JBGSQW010000026.1, read on the forward strand.
AGCCCCCGAAACTTCGCCATCGACCCGACCGGCAATTTCCTTTTAGCCGCCAACCAACGCAGCGACTCGATCACCGTTTTCCGCATCGACAAAGCGACAGGAAAGCTAACGCCGACCGAAAATACGATCACTGCCCCGACGCCTGTTTGTCTAATCTTTGCAAAATAAATTAGACGGAGTGGATCAATTACTTGTGATAAAATCGGGTTATGAAAAATCATGTGATCGAAGTAAACCCTGAGAAACTAAGCGGAACCCCGGTTTTTGTCGGCACTCGTGTTCCTATCCAGAATCTTTTCGATTACATCGAAGGCGGGGACACTCTCGAAGACTTTTTGGAAGGGTTTCCGCCAGTAACCCGTGAGCAAGCGATCGATGTACTCGAACTTGCGAAACAGTCTCTATTGAGAGAAACGGCAAAAAATTGAAGATCCTCCTCGACCATAATCTAGATCGAAGGCTGAAATCGTTGCTTCCCGAGCACGAAATTGAAACGACGCAGGAAAACGGATGGGCTGATGTCGTGAACGGCAAACTACTCACACTTGCCGAAGAAAATGGATTTTCCGTTTTGCTCACCGCCGATGTCAACATCAGAAAGCAACAAAATCTCACAGGAAGAACAATTTCCATTCTCGTCCTTCGAGCCTTTAATAACCGTCTCGTTACTCATAAGGAAATGATCACCGATGTAAATGAAGCCTTATCGAGAATTGGAGCGGCGGAGATCATTGAGGTCATACATCCGGATTTGGATGAGAAACTAAGAAAGAATAATTAGCCGTAAACACCAATATGAATTCCGACACCGTTTTCCTCCTCGACGTCGACAACACGCTGCTTGATAATGACCGCGTGACGGCGGATCTGCGGCGGTTTTTGGATCGGGAAGTTGGGGCTGAGCGGAGTGGGAATTATTGGGAGATCTTTGAGGAACTACGGAAGGAACTCGGTTACGCTGACTACCTAGGGGCGTTGCAGCGGTATCGGATGCAATGTCCATATGACTCGCATTTGCTGGCAGTTTCGACTTATTTGATCAATTATCCGTTCGCAAATCGCCTGTTTCCGAATTCGCTCGATGTTATTGAGAAATTTAGTGAGATCGGGCAGGTTGTCATTCTCACGGATGGCGATGTGGTGTTTCAGCCGCGTAAAATCGAGCGTTCTGGCTTGTTCGAAGCGGTTGGCGGCAACATACTGATCTACATCCACAAGGAACACGAACTCGAAGACGTCGAACGCCGCTACCCCGCGAAAAAGTACGTCCTCGTCGACGACAAGATCCGTATCCTCTCCGCGATCAAAGCCATCTGGGGCGACCGCGTGACCACCGTCTTCCCGCGTCAAGGCCATTACGCCCTCGACATTGAAACTGTCGTGAAATATCCCGCCGCCGACATCACGGTCGAGCGGATCGGCGACATTCTCGATATCGAATCCTTCTAACCAACAACTTTTTCTTCCTTTGCGGCCTTTGCGTCTTTGCGTTAAAAATCCCCCGCAATAGCGGCAGACGCTCGATTCTGCTAACGTTAAGGTTTTGCTATGAATATCGTCTCGCTCGAAAATGTCTCTAAAAACTACGGCTTTAAGCCGCTTTTTGAGAATGTAACGCTTGGTCTTGAGGACCGTGACAAGATCGGCATCATCGGGGCGAACGGCTCGGGGAAGAGTACGCTTTTGCGAATAATTGCGGGTGTCGAGGTTCCGGATACTGGCCGTGTTGTTACCGCCAAGGGCCAGACGCTCGCATTCCTTTCGCAAAATCCGCCCTACGACGAAAACCTGACCGTGCTAGAAACGATATTCGCGTCGAGCAGCGGCGTGATGCAGACGATCCGGGATTATGAGGCTGTGTGTCACGATGTGGCTGCGGGTGCTCATGACGATGCGACGATGGAGCGGATGTCCGACCTCCAGCACGAACTCGAGATGAACGGCGGCTGGGATATCGAGGCGAACGCCCGTGCGGTTCTCACCAAACTTGAGATCAACGACACCGCCGCCAAAATGGGCACACTCTCCGGCGGCCAGCGAAAACGCGTTGCTCTCGCTCACGAACTGATCTTCAAACCCGACATCCTGATACTCGACGAGCCGACCAATCACCTTGACGCCGACACGATCGAATGGCTTGAGAATTACCTCGCCCGCTACACCGGAGCCCTTTTGCTCGTCACGCACGACCGATACTTTCTCGATCGCGTAACGGACCGCATCTTTGAGGTCGACCGTGGTACGGTGCAGAGTTTTGCGGGTAGTTACGCTTATTATCTTGAGAAAAAGGCTGAGCAGGACACTCTTCGCGAGGTCGAGGGGCATAAACGCGAGCAGCTCATCAAGAAAGAACTCGCCTGGCTCCGCCGCGGTGCCAAGGCCCGCACTCGTAAATCAAAACACCGCATCGAAGCCGCCCACACCTTGATGGCCGTTCCAAAAGAACAGGCGAAAGGCGAGGTCGATATTGCGATCGGTTCACGACGTTTGGGCTCGAAGGTGGTCGAGATCAACGATGTTTCAAAATCGTACGGCGAAAACCGCTTGATCGACCATTTTACCTACCTGCTGAAACGCGACGACCGCATCGGCATTATCGGTGCAAATGGTTCCGGCAAAACGACTTTGCTCGACATGCTTACCCGCCGTATCCAGCCCGACAGTGGCGAGATCGAGATCGGCCAGACCGTGCACATTGGTTATTACGATCAGGAGAGCCGCACGCTCAATGACGAGCAGCGTGTCATCGACTACATCCGCGACGTCGCCGAGTACGTCACGACCAAAGACGGCGTACAAATAACCGCGGGCAAAATGCTTGAGCGTTTTCTCTTCGCTCCCGCCGCCCAATACGCTGTCATCGGCAATCTTTCAGGTGGCGAACGCAGGCGTTTGTACCTGTTAAGAATTTTAATGGGCGAGCCGAATGTGCTGCTCCTCGACGAGCCGACCAACGATCTCGACATCCCGACGCTCATCGCTCTCGAGGGCTACCTCGACGAATTCGCCGGTGCTCTGATCGTCGTGAGCCACGACCGCTATTTCCTCGACCGCACGGTCGAAAACATCTTCAAATTCGAGCCCGGCGGACACGTCCGCGAATACGCTGGCGACTACTCAGCCTATCTCGAAGCCCTGGAACGCCAGGAAACTCTCGTCAAAACCGAGAGCCGTAGCGAAAAGGTTCCCCCGACGCCTGCCCCGAAACCAGCGGAACCGTCAAAACCGCTGCCCAAAAAACTCACTTTCAACGAAAAACGCGAATTCGATACCCTCGAAAAGCGAATTGCCGAAACCGAATCCCGGCTTCCCGAGATCGAACGCGAAATGGTCACCGCTGCTAGCGATGCCGGCCGCGTTCACGAGCTTTTCTCCGAACAACAGCAGCTGAACACGCAGCTCGAAGCCGACATGGAACGATGGGCCGAGCTTGCGGAACGCGTTGAAAGTTGATGTATAATTCTCAAGCATGTTCGACCGAATTCTCATCCTTTCTGCCTCGGTCGGTAACGGCCATGTAACGGCGGCTGAGGCTTTGAAACGGGCCTTCGAGATCAAAGGCTTGGCGGCGGATGTGCGTCACGAAGACACGCTGAGACATACTAACCCGCTATTCCGTCAGCTTTACGGCAACGCGTATTTGGGCTTGGTTAACAACATGCCCGAGGTTCTGGGCTGGATGTATGACCAGCTTGACGAGCCGTGGAAGAACGAAAAACGACGTTTGTTTCTCGAGAAGCTCAACACCCGCCCGCTCGTCAAGATGATCCGCGAATACGATCCTGACCTGATCGTCTGCACCCATTTTCTGCCGTCCGAGATCATCTCCGACCTAAAAGGCTCGGGCAAAATGACAACGCCGCAGGCGATCGTTGTCACCGATTTTGACATGCATGCAATGTGGCTGTGCCGCAATTACGAGCGGTATTTCGTAGCTCTGGAAGAAACGCGTTACTATCTCGAAACGCTCGGCTGCCCGCCAGAAAAGACGACCGTAACGGGCATCCCTATCGACCCGAAATTCGGCGAGGTAAAGCCGCGAGCCGAAATGCGTGCCAAATACGGCCTCGATCAGGAAATGCCCACGATCCTGCTCTCGCTCGGCGGATTTGGCGTCGGGCGCATCGAAACGCTGCTTGACGGCCTCCGTTCGATCAAACCGCCGGTGCAGATCCTGGCGATGTGCGGCAAGAACGAAGAGCTAAAAACACGCCTCGAAAGCGAGCCCGCCGACGCTAATGGTGCCCGCGTCATTCCCGTCGGCTACACCCGCGACATGGACGAATACATGTCTGCGTCCGACCTAATCGTCGGCAAACCCGGCGGCCTGACCACCTGCGAAGCCCTCGCCAAAGGCCTCGTTTTCGTCATCGCAAACCCGATCCCCGGCCAGGAAGAACGAAACTCCGACCACCTCCTCGAACAGGGCTGCTCCATCCGTTCAAACAATCCCGCAACCCTTGGCTACAAGATCCAGCAGCTAATTAACGACCCCAAACGCCTCGCGACAATGCGAAAAAACGCCCTGAATTTCGCGCGTCCAAACGCTGCCTTTGATATTGCCGATACGCTCGCAAAAATAACGACTTAGGCTGCGGCCGATCTATAACGTACACTCGGAACGGGATCTGGTTTGTCAGGAGTAAGATTGAACATCGAAGAACTAGGGTATCAGCAGACACCGCTTGGTGATCTGACGTTGCGCCGGCGGTTGGAAACGCTTTTGGATTACCGCGAGGTTTATGAGGTCAAACTCGGCGACGATTATCTGATGTCGAGCCTCTTTACTGAGGCCGAACAGCAACTCGCCACTCTCGGTCTTGCTTCTCTCACGGGAAAGCTCGACGTAGTCATCGGCGGCCTCGGCCTCGGCTACACCGCCGCCGAAGCTCTCAAAAACGACAATGTCGCGAGTCTGCTCGTGATCGACCTGTTCCAAACCGTCATCGACTGGCACCGCGAAGGCCTCGTCCCGCTCGGAGCCGGACTCCGCGACGACCCGAGATGCGAGCTTCGCCAAGGAGATTTCTTCGCTCTCGCTCACACTGGCTTCGACGCAATCACGCCCGACCGCAAATTCGACGCGGTGCTTCTCGACATAGATCACTCACCCAAACACTTCCTCGATGCATCAAACGAATCCTTTTACACGACCCAAGGTTTCACCGCCATCCGCCACCAGCTAAAACAAAACGGCACCTTCGCTCTCTGGTCCGACGACCCCGTAAGTATCGAATTCACCACGCATCTCGAAAAGATCTTCGGCTCCGCCACCGGTTGCAATATCGAATTCCCTAACCCTTACACGGGGTCGACATCTCTGAATTCTGTCTACGTTGCTCAAGCTATCTAGGAAACGTAGGATTGAAGCCCAGCAACGGATAGCTCAAAGAAAACCGTGTGGAAATTCTCCGCAAAGGTACAGCAGCGCACAGATAGGATACCTCCATATATAGATGCTCTAAGTATGCCACTCCATCAATTGCCATGGAAATGAAGAGTATTTGTTATGAAAAAATGGTATTTGCTTGTCGTATTTACGTTGGTTTTGGCTCCTGCGGCGGCCCGGGCTGATGTTTCCTTCCTGCTGCTTGAAGCTATCGGTGTCGCGGGAGAATTTTCGGGTTCGGGACACACTGCGATCTATCTTTCTAATATCTGTACAGATGACGGTGTCAGTCTGCGGCCCTGCAGAGATTCTGAAAGCGGCGTAGTGCTAAGCAGCTATCCAAAGTTCGGAAATGGTTCAAACTATGAGTGGATGGCGGTACCGCTGCTTGCATATTTGTACGGCGTGGAGAACCAAAACGACATTCCTATCTACGCAAACGGCAAGATACGCGACTTCCTCAGGGAAAGGTATCGCCGCAAGCACCTTAGTTCTATCATTCCCGCAGTTAAGAACGGCGCCCTGCCCGAAGGATCATGGAAAATAATGTTGACGACGGGATTCAACCGCGACGTCTACGGCTTTACCGTTGATACGACGAGGGAAGAAGACATAAAGTTTTTGCGTGAAACAAACAGCAGATCCAATAGCGGCAAGTTTAACAGCTTCACAAATAACTGTGCAGATTTTGCACGGCGAACTCTTAACAGATACTTCCCTGGGGCCACTCGACGTGATTGGATCAACGATTTTGGCGTCACGACTCCCAAAGCTATAGCTCGTTCTTTTTATAAGTACGCGAAGAAACACCCTGAGCGGGAACTTTCGATTAGCCGTTTTCCGCAGATCCACGGACCGATCTGGCGCAGCTTCGACAATCGCAATTTCACGGAAATGGCGTTCAGATCTAAGAAATACTTGATCCCGTCGGTTATCTTTAAGACATCCTTGGTGGCGATCTTTTCGGGTACCTACTTACTGACCGGTCGGTTCGACGCTCATAAAACGTATGTCAACCGAGTGGGCACAAAAGTCGCACGTATTGAAAACGACGTGAAACCAGTGCAGCCTGGGGGCCTGATGTATTTTGTTGCCAGTTCCCGGTTTGCAGATAGGGACCAAGATCTAAAGTTCTCGAATGATACTCTATTAGCAGACAAAAAAGTTTGGAAATCGCACAAGACGGCCTTTGCCCCAATACTTAGGGAAGCAATTACTCAACGGCTCTTTCGGGATGTGGGCGAGGTAAAGTCATTTTTCCGAGATCTTGAGCACCAGAGCGAACCAGCCTTTGATCAAAACGGTCAGCTGATCCTCAAGGTCAAGGCGTACGGGCGGAACCGCATCTTGGGCATTACGCGGCAAAACTTGCTAGACGAAACATCGGACCGTGAGTTGGCACTGAAGCTGATACTCGCCCGTATCTACACCGATCTCAATGCAAAGGAAAAGGATCGAAGCCATTACTACGATTTTTGGGCGGACTGGCTCACCATGCAACAGATTATGAGGGAAGAGGCTCCGATGCTTGCGAGCATCGACAAAGGGCGCGGGAAATTCGCTGGCAATCGGCAGCCAGCAGGTCCAAAAAAACAACTTAAGAAATTCATGATCGCCGTCACCCACTAGGCATTTAGAGAGCGAAAAAGAAAACGGCAGACCCCCGTCTGCCGCAAATAAACTAAACTAGTGGTGGCTGGAGAGTGACTTGAACACTCGACCTCGGGGTTATGAATCCGTTGTAGATAGGACTGGAATACAAGTGAATGATTGGGTTAGATCAACCAAATCAATAGTTTACGCCGTGCAAATGGTGATTCAATTATTCATTAATATTCTTTTCTAGCTACCTTTTGGTCACGGATTGGTCACGGAACTCCCCTACTGACCGCACTAAAAATAGCCGCCTTCACAGCGGCTATTATTTTTGCCTACTCGGTTTATCTCGCTAGTGACACCGATCAGATCGGACTTTTTATCCGCCTCTATATGTGGCCCATGTGGATTCCAGCATACGGATGAAAAAATGATCGAAGTCCATATCTGTCTGACACGCCACGCAGGAACCTATGTGAAAGTCAGCCCTGTCCTTTTCTTCCTCGGTCAGCGCCGAACGCGAGGCGAATACCAATTCCCCGTCCTCAGTATTGATACAAGGTGCGTCATCAAAATCGTCAACCTCACTCATACCCGGCAGCCAATCGCTTTTGCCACCGCCTTTCATGCGTCACCTCCCGAATCGGATTTAGCCAATTCTTCGATTTGTCCAAGAACCGCGATGTACGCCGACTTCTCAAACGGTGAGAGCGAATTGTTAGCGGCTCGTAACTCGATCCATTCGGCCAGCGGATCGTAGATGCCGTAGCGGTCATGCTTATCCCCTACCGTTGATGGTGGAGCGACGGCCTGTGAATCGTCCTGATCGACTTTCGACTCGCTTGCGGACACTTGCCTGTCACTGTTCATTTCCAGTCCGTACCAAGAGGCAAGCTTTAACCCCGCGTCACGGAGTGAACAGCTTTCCATGACGGCGACCAGTTCGATGACATCGCCGCCCTTCTTTCCGAGTCGGGCTTTGGCACATGCGGTTGAGTGGCAGATCCAGACTTGCTTCGATACGTTTATCGAAAACGACTTGGCATCCTCCCCCGCCGGATGCGTCGGGAGCGGACACTTGCCTCGCTCGTGAGAGCCGTTTGTCCGCCGCAGGGCGACCCCGTACCGGGACGCGACCGCCTCGACCGACACCTCGGCTTTAACCAATTTGAAATCAACATAATCCCCCATTTTCTTTTCTAGCCTCCAACTGTTTTTTAAGGTTCGAGCGCACGTTACCAGCCGTCCGGATAATGGCAAGATTTGATCCATTCGAAACTGGCAAAAGCCAATCCCCGTTCAGGCCAATAGCGACTCCTGAGTTTTTATAAAGCTAATCCAGCGGGAACGTTACCGGTGCGTTCGCGGTGAAAACTTGGCGCGCGGGCGGTAAGTCGTTGGTGCGTTGGCGGTAAAACTCACTCCCCGCGCACCATCGCAACTTGGTGCGTTCGCGGTGAAAACTTGGTGCACGGGCGGTAACTTCTTGGTGCGTTCGTGGTAAGTATTTGGTGCGTTGGCGGTAAGAATATGGTGCGTTGGCGGTAAGAGTGTTTTTGAAATCCCTTAATCTCAAAGGGTGGTTTAGCGTTTTATGACCATGTAAGTATCTCTAAGTTCTTAAAAGTCTTTCTAACCATCTCTAACACACTAGGCGAGTGTGAAATTGTCAGGAGATAATCTCACCGCCGCCGACAGGGTCACACGACTACGAACGACCGTGCGGACGGTTTCATGGAGTTGTGGACGTCGAGCGCGTATCATTTGTGGGCAACCACCAATCTATCCCACATGGAAGAAACGACGGCCGCCGTGCCAGCGATCGACGAAGCTCCGACACCAC
>JBGSQW010000027.1:0-62265 GCA_041737885.1 Pyrinomonadaceae bacterium
TTCGTTCGGCTTCTACAGCTTCGACGATGTCGAGGCTGGACAGTCATACGTCATCGGCGTCTCGTCGAAACGCTTCCGTTTCGGCTCCCGCGTCGTCAACGTCTCCGACTCCCTCGCTGATCTCAACTTCGTCGGCCAGGAGTAATAATTGTCCTAGGTTGACTGCCACGATCCGTGGCAGTCAACCTACTTCAAATGATATCTTTAGACGGTGAGTCACACTCACCGTCTTTTTTTATGGATTTTTTTGAGCTTACGACCGAACCAGTAGACATCACCTCGGTTGCCAGGCGAGTAGTCCCGCCTGCATGCGGAGCTACCGTCACGCTTGATGGCTATGTCAGGCAATTCACAAAAGGCCGTGAAACCTTACATTTGGTCTATGAAGCCTACGATGCAATGGCTTTGAAAGAAATGGAAAAGCTCATAAACCGTGCTAAGTCGGAATTTACCATAGCAAATGTAGGCATTGTGCACCGATTGGGCAAACTAGATATCGGCGAGACAAGCGTTGTTATCTCAGTCGCCTCCCCGCATAGAAAGGCTGCTTTTGCCGCATGTGAATGGATAATCCGAGAATTGAAACAAACTGTTCCAATTTGGAAAAAAGAGGTCTATGCCGACGGCGAGATATGGGTCGAAGGAGAAACGAAAGAGCCGGCAGATCGACCTAGCAGCTAAGCATCGTATCCATCCCCTTATTCCGTCTGGGAGTTTTTTGTAACTACTTTACAGGCCTATCACCTTCCATGCCGAAACGAACCGTTGCATTGCCTTCGGTCGAGTGGTTAATCAGCCACTTCCCTTCGGCTGTTCTGAAGACTGCAATATCTGAACGCCCATCACCATCGTAATCGCCGGGAGAAGGCACGTCATTTGCGAGTCCAAATTTTTTGTATTCAGGCTCTTGCGTTGTGCTCAAATATAGATACCAGACGCTATCCGATGGACGGAAAACCGCCAGATCCGCCTTGCCATCACCGTCGTAGTCAGCCGGAACCGGTTTATCCTCTGACAACCCCCATTTAGTCACCAAATTGCCTTCCTTTGATCGCAAAATGTGCCAAGTGCCTTCCGAAGCACGGTATAGAGCGATATCGTCTATGCCGTCGCCATTATAGTCAGCTGCAACTGGCACATCTCCCTTATCCCGTAAGGAACGGTAACGGAACCACCCGTTGAGAGATTTATCCACCATTGTCCGGCGGAAGGTCTATAGAGAGCCATGTCCGCTCTTCCGTCACCGTCGTAATCTGCAGGAGCAGGAATATCGCTTCCAAGACCATATTTGAACTGAGTGATTGTTCCGTTCGAACTCTGCAAAACATGCCAAGTACCTTCGCTGGCTCGATAGACGGCTATATCCGCTTTGCCGTCGCCGTCGTAGTCCGCGGGAACGATAGTGTCAGTCGAGATGCCAAATGTCGTTTGAAAACCACCTGCTCGAGACCGCGAGATATGCCAACGGCCATCAGAAGGCCTAAATACCGACAGATCCGACCGACCGTCACCATCGAAATCAAACGCCGCCTTCTTAGCTTGTTTCGACGCCGCATCTGCCGAAATCACAAAGCCGCACGAAATAGCAAGAATTACCCCAAGACCTATCGCTTTCATAGTCATACTCCTGTTTCGCAATTGTACATTAGATCTGATGCACGGTTCTAATTATTGGATCGCCAGGAACGTGTCTACAACTGATTCAGAGATCAACATCTTGCGGAACCTGATTTGAAGACTTTCGACCGAATGGATACGAAAACTGAGCAAAAAAGCCGCTTGCGGGAACTTCCGGATCATCAACGCCATATCGTTCCGGCCATGCCGAAGCCGGAAAATAATACGTGCCAAATATCCGGTCGATGAACGGCAAATGGACGGCGAAGTTCTTGTCGGCAAACGTAAGATCGGCGGTGTGGTGCCAGTGATGAAAACGCGGCGTCGCGAAAAGCCATTTCAACGGGCCGAACTCGAAGCGGAAGTTCGAATGGATAAAAGTCGCGTGGAAACTGACAAAGATTATGTACGCAAACAGCGGCCCTTCAGCGAAGCCGAACAGATATATCGGCAGATAGGAAAGTGCCCGCGTGACCGCGATATCGACGAGGTGAAGCCGCGAACCGGCGAGCCAGTCCATCGTTTGTGCCGAATGGTGAATAGCGTGAAACCGCCACAAAAACGGTATCTGATGAAAAGCCCGATGCACCCAATACTGCGTCAGATCGGCGATGATCATTATCCCGACAAACTGAACGACGTAATGCTGTCCGCCGACAAACACCCGCACGGCAGGTATCGTTGCCCAGTCAAAAAAGATCATCGCAGGCCGAAGCGTAACGATCGTCACGAACTGGACGAACAAGTGGCTGACAAAGAAATATGCAAGATCGGTCTTCCAAAACTCGCGAAATATTGGCTGTTCGCGGCGAAGCGGAAACCGATGCTCGATCGGCACAAAGATGGCCGAGAACGCGATAATATTCAGCAAAAACCAGTCAAGCCCCAGAAACGGCCCGTTCCCAAGTTCCCCATCAACCGGCACCGAAGACCCGCCAAACATCACGGCGATCATCGTCAGCAATATCCCGATCCCCCCGATCGACCTCGACCGCCGCAAATAAATGCTGATCCCGCCAAGAACAAATGAGGCTGTAAGTATCAGAAAAAGCGAAGCCCGAACATAAGGCACCGGATACATCGCCCGCAACTCCGGCATCGTCAACAACGCCGGATAATGAAAACAAAGCACCGCGAGCAACCCGACAGCCCCCAGACAAACCGACAAAACCCCGCTGATCCAACCGGTGCCGAAGTGTTTGGGTTCGGGTGGTTCTACCTCTGAATAATTTTCGTTGTCAGGCATCACGAATCATCCGCCAGAAACGGCTGTAAAGATCGCAATCTCATCACCGTCGACAATTGTCTGTTTTTCAGCGGCGAACTCTTGATTGATCGAGATATGAAGTTTGTGTTTGGAAAGAAGAGGATACTGACTAGTGATTACGGCGAGAGCATCGAAAGCGGTCATCCCGTTTAGCGTATTCATCTCGGTCGCACGAGTGCCTGCTATATCTGCAGTTGCTCCGAAAAATAGCACGCGAGTGGCCATACTCATACTATTTAATCGCCCCTTGAATAGGACTAGACGCAGAAGCATACAACCGTTTCGGCATTCTTCCTGAAAGATATCCCAACCGGCCGGCTTCGACGGCTAGTTTCATGGCGGTCGCCATTTGGGCGGCATCGCCGGCTTCGGCGATGGCGGTGTTCATTAGGATGGCGTCGGCTCCGAGTTCCATGGCGATGGCGGCGTCGGATGGGACGCCGACTCCGGCGTCGACGATGATGATCGCGTCGGGCAATTGCTCCCGCATTATTCGCAGGTTCGAAGGGTTTTGAACACCCATTCCGGAACCTATCGGGGCCGCCAGCGGCATTACCGCAGGACACCCCGCGGCGAGCAGCTTTTTGGCCATTATCAGGTCGTCGGTGAAATACGGCAGCACGATGAAGCCTTCTTTTACCAAGACTTTAGCGGCTTCGAGAGTTTGCTCGTTGTCGGGAAGCAAAGTTATTGGATCGCCGATAACCTCGAGCTTGATCCACTCAGTATCCAGGGCTTCGCGCGCCAACCTAGCCGTTCGGATCGCGTGGTCGGCGTCGTAGCATCCTGCTGTGTTGGGCAGGATCTTCATGTTTGGCGAGAGGTGGTCGAGAAATGATTCGGTCGAACCGTCGAGCGGCACGCGGTTAACCGCGACGGTGACCATCTCGGCTCCCGAAGCAATATGAGCCGCCTTCATCTCGTCATACGAACGATATTTGCCGGTGCCGATTATTAGCCGTGAAGAAAATGTTGTACCTGCGAGTGAAAATTGATCTGACATCGTTAGAACAATTTTCCCGCAAAGATGCGGGGAAAGCAATGCTGGGAAAATGGGAAAATGGGAAGGTTAGAAAGTCGGAATCAGACTCCCACTTTCTCACCTCCACATCCCTCACCCGCCGCCAACAAAATGCACGACCTCGATCTTGTCCGCATCATTGACGATGGTTTGCGGCCAGTCGGTTCTGCGAACGACGGAATTGTTCAGTTCTATTGCGATACGTTGTTTGGGTAGCGAAAAATATTCGAGCAGGCGGTCGAGGTCGATCGCGGTTGGAACAGATCGTTTTTCGCCGTTCAGGAATATTTGAATCTCTGACATCATTTCAATATTCAGTCTTCGATCTGAATATTTCAAATTTGAACTTTGGACTTTTGGACTTTGGACTTTGGACTTTGGACTTTGAACCAGGATTATCCCGGCGTAACGACGCGCCTTAGCTCTATTTCTTCACCATTCGCGATAGCCCTTATCAGCAGAGCTGCTCGGCCCGCCTGAAAGTGCGGTAGCTGAAGATGAACCCGAGCGAGACCATTACTATCGGTTTTCGCGTGAAATATAACTGGCCGGAAAGTTGAGCCCAACACCTTTATCATTATTTGAGCATCGGTCACGACACGACGGTCCGTTCCGCGACATATCATTATGCTGACCGTTCGTCGGTCGCCTCCCTTAAACTTGCTATCTGAAAGTAATTCAAGGCTGAGTTTCTGATTCGATGGGCGTTCGAGTCCGGAGAGTTCGCTGACAACCGCAACGGCATCGGCGGGAAGTATCTCTATCTCATCATCTTCAATGATATGTACCGCATCAATTACGAGCTCCTCCTCGAACATATCATCCGGGATCACACGAATGACCTTTTCGGTCTCAACCATTCCGATCCTGAGAGGCACCGAAGGCACAACCGGTTCACGTACGGGTGTTGACGGAATTACCGGCAATGCGGGAACGGTTGGTACAACGATCTCTTGGACGGACTTAGCATCGTCAGTTTTTTGCTTTGCCCCGGATGAGGCTGCTCGCGTCATCTCAACGAGTTCACTGATACGACCCGCTTTCACAGCGGCGCACATCAATTTGTGCTGGCGAGATAGTCTTTCGGTGACTTCTTTCTCATCGTAATCAACGACCTCAAGGTCTTCGTAGATCGACCTTTTACTGGCCAAGATCGTGCCCTTGTCGTAAACGAGGGTCATGATCATGCGCGAAGGCGCACCTTTATCCTCCGTCTGCACATGGTAAACGATTCCCTGATATTCGATGTCTGTATTAAAACCTGAGATCACAAAGCAATTTTCACGGAAATGGGTGAGGAAAAGCGGCTGTTACGAAGCGCACGTCTGCCAGCTTTAAAATTATCACACGCCTTTCAAAAGGGTCAACGAATAAATGACTTACGGTAAGTAAGTTCCGAATTATGAAGATCTGACTGCCTTGACACTCATAACCGGTTAAATTACGATTTACGTTGAGCCAAAAATCGCAGTCAATTTGCGGAATGCGCGTCATTTCTACGGTAATTTTGCGGTACACAAGTTAAAGAAGATGTCGGAATATAACGTTTTCGATTACGTTCCCATTGCCATCATGTTTATGGTAGCTGCGGGATTCGGTCTAAGTCAGCTGCTGGTGACGCAGCTTATCGGCCCGCGCAAACGCACCGCCACCAAGCTCATGCCTTACGAGTGCGGCAAGGATCCGGTTGGTGGTGCCCGCGATAAGTTTTCTGTCAAATTCTATACGGTAGCCGTAATATTCCTCCTTTTTGATATCGAAGTTTTGTTCATAATTCCATTTGCCGTCGCTTTCAAAAGCTTGATGGCTGAAGAAGGAATCAGTGGGATCGCTTTCGGAACTATCGCCTTTATCGAAATAATGATCTTTGTTTCGACCCTGGTCATTGGCTACATATACGTGTGGAAAAAGGGCGTATTTGATTGGGGCCTGCAGGCACGTGCTGAAGCTCGTCAAGAGGCGAAAAATCTGGCTAAACGCCGCCGGGAAGAAACTGCGAATATGAAACTTGCCGCTTAGTGAATGTTGCAGAGTTGCAGAGTTTCGCAACTCAAAAAGAAATATGGGTTTAGAAAATACTCTATTCGAATCGCTGCCCGATGTAGTCACCGTCAAGCTTGACGCTGTCGTCAACTGGGCGCGTAAATCGAGCCTCTGGCCCGCTACCTTTGGCCTTGCATGCTGCGCGATCGAGATGATGAATACCGTTTCGGCCCGCAATGATCTGTCGAGATTTGGCGCTGAGACGTTCCGAGCCTCGCCACGACAGGCTGACGTGATGATCGTTTCGGGCCGCGTTTCGAGAAAAATGGCGCCAGTGCTTCGCAGAATTTACGATCAAATGCCTGAGCCTAAATGGGTTATCTCGATGGGAGCATGTGCTACGTCGGGCGGTGTCTTTGATAATTATGCGATCGTGCAGGGTGTGGACAAGATCGTACCGGTTGATATTTACGTCCCAGGCTGCCCGCCTCGTCCGGAAATGTTGGTGCACGCGATCATGATGCTGCAGGACAAGATCATGAAGGAATCGGTCAAGGATCGTCGTGACACCTTCGAAGCTGAATCACGCGAATCTCTTGTTCCGGGAACTCTGCCCGTTACTGAAGACAGTGCACTCGAAAGAGAAATGCATGCCGAGGTCGACGCTGGGCAAACTGCTCGTCCGTATTCTGTGCCGTCGAAGCACGAGCGTAGACGTTCTTCGTAGAATCTGATTAATATGACTGAGAAACTCCACGCTTATGTGGAAAAGATAAAAGAGAAGAACGCAGACTGGGTCGTATCGGTCACGGAGGGCCATGGTGAGGTTACCGTTGTCGTACCCCGCGAATCAATAGTTGATGTCTGTTCGTTCCTCAGGTTCAAGCACGATTTTGACCTGCTGGCCGATCTCTGCGGATCTGATCGCGGGCCGGAGGACGATCCGCGGTTTGAGGTCAATTATCACTTGTTTTCAACGGTGCACTATTTACGCCTCCGCCTGAAAGTTTTGCTATCGGAAGACGATCCAGTTGTCCCAACCGTTACGACGCTTTGGCAGACCGCAAACTGGCATGAACGCGAGACTTATGATCTCGTAGGCATCAAATTCGAAGGTCATCCTGATCTGCGGCGCATCTTGTTGCCGTCGGATTTCGACGGCCATGCTCTGAGGAAAGATTATCCGCTTCGAGGCTATGAGCCTTACAGCTTGAACTAAAGTTCAGATTATGGCGACTGCAGTAGAAAACATTCCAAGTCAGTTCGAGGTGATGGATCGGCCACTTGAGTCGGAGATGACCCTGTCGATGGGCCCGCAACACCCCTCGACCCATGGTGTTCTGCGTCTCGATCTCAAACTCGATGGCGAGCTTGTGGTTAATGTGATCCCCGACATCGGCTATCTCCATACCGGAATGGAGAAGCTGTTCGAATACAAAAAATATCAGCAGGGCATCGTAATTACGGATCGAATGGATTATCTAAATCCGCTCGGCAACAATCTGGCGTATGTCATGGCCGCTGAAAAGCTGCTCGATCTCGAAATTCCCGAACGAGCCCAAGTAGTTCGCGTCCTGATGTGTGAACTGCAGCGTATCGCCTCGCACATGGTCTGGCTCGGAACTTCCGCTCTTGACCTCGGTGCGATGAGCGTGTTCTTTTTCTGCTTTCGCCAGCGAGAAAAGATCCTGAACCTGATCGAGGCCGCTTCGGGCGGACGCATGACGCCGAGCTATTTCCGCATCGGCGGTCTGATGATGGACCTGCCGGCGGGATTTGATAATCGCGTTAAACAGTTCATGGACGATTTTCCGGAGGCACTCAGCACCTTCGAAACGCTTGTCACCGGCAACACCATCTGGATGAGCCGTACCAAGGGAATCGGCGTTATTGAACGCGACGAAGCCATCAATTGGGGACTGACGGGCCCGAGCCTACGTGGCAGCGGCGTCGGACTGGATTTGCGTAAGGCTAATCCTTACAGCGGTTACGAGACTTACGATTTTGACATACCGACCGAGCCGGATGGCGACGTTTGGTCACGTTTTCGCGTTAGAATGCGTGAGCTGGACGAATCTTACAAGATCGTTCGCCAGGCAATGGAACGGCTAAAGCCAGGACCGATCAAAGCCGATTCGCCAAAGATAGTTTTGCCCGATCGCGACGACATGCGAAAGCATATGGATTCGCTGATCCACCATTTCCTTATCGTCGCAGAGGGCTTCAATGTTCCCGAAGGCGAGGTTTACCACGCGATCGAAGCGTCAAAAGGCGAACTCGGCGTTTACATGAAATCGAACGGCGGCCCTAAACCGGAACGCGTTCATTTCCGAGGCCCTTCATTTGTGAATCTCGCTGCCCTGCCCGTAATGAGTGAAGGCGAGATGGTCGCCGATGTGGTTGCGATCATTGGGTCATTGGATATTGTACTAGGTGAAATTGACAGATAAATCATGGCAGCTGCTAGCCCTACAAGTTACACGGATAAGGTTCTCGTCACGGAAGAGATCGCTGAGTTTTCTCCCGCAGTCGTTGAGGAGATGAGATCTCACTTGACGAAATATCCGGCAGGTCGGAGCCGTTCGGCTCTGATCCCATTGCTGTTTGTCGTGCAACGGGAACGCGGCTGGCTCGACAATCCGGGCGTGAATTTTCTGGCGAAGTTTTTGAACCTCGAAGTGACGGACGTATGGGAAACGGCGACATTCTACTCGATGTTCAACCTGCGAAAGATCGGCAGGCACCACCTGCAGATCTGTAAGACTCTATCCTGCAGGATAATGGGCGAGCGGGACATCACTGACCACATTTGCTCGAAGCTTGGTATTCATCCCGGCGAAACCACACCGGACGAGAAGTTCACGATAACGATGGTCGAATGTCTCGGAAGTTGCGGTACTGCTCCAATGATGCAGATCGGGTTTGATTACCACGAAGATCTAACGATCGAGAAAGTGGATAAAATATTGGCGGATTGTAAGTAAAAATGGAAATTAAAGCGATCGGCTGCGAGCCATTATCACTGAAGCGAATGCACATCAAGGATGGGCATACTCTGAAGGTGTATCGCGATACTGGCGGTTACAAATCGCTGGAAAAGGCCTTGAAAATGTCGCCTGCGGAGATCATCGACGAGGTAAAAGCGAGTGTTCTACGCGGTCGGGGCGGTGCAGGATTCCCAACCGGCTTGAAATGGTCTTTCGTCCCGAAAGACTCGCCGAAGACGAAGTACGTCGTCTGTAACGCTGACGAATCCGAGCCGGGCAGTTTCAAAGACCGCTATCTGATGGAACGCGATCCGCACGCCTTGATCGAGGGGATGATCATCGCGGCTCACGCTCTGGGTTCGACCGTTGGTTATATTTACGGCCGAGGCGAATACCGCTATCTGCTTGATATTGCGGATGTCGCGATCGCCGAGGCCCGCGAAGCCGGATTGCTCGGCAAGAATATCCTTGGATCAGGCCTTGATTTTGAGCTTTACACGCACACTGGAGCCGGAGCTTACATCTGCGGTGAAGAAACCGCACTGCTCAGTTCACTCGAAGGCTATCGCGGCCATCCACGAATGAAGCCGCCTTTTCCTGCGGTCGAGGGGCTTTACGCTTCACCGACCGTTGTTAATAATGTTGAGACCTATACGTCGGTTCCGCAGATCATCGAGATGGGCGGTATCGCATGGCGTGATCTCGGCACCGAGAAATCGGGCGGCACAAAACTTTGGTCGATCAGCGGACACGTTAAGAAGCCTGGTGTTTACGAGCTTCCGATGGGCTATTCCGATATGGAAAAGTTCATTTATGAAGACTGCGGCGGCATGCTTCGCAGCGATAAAAAGCTGAAGGCGGTAATCCCCGGCGGTTCCAGCGTTTACATAATGCGTGCAGATCAGATCGTTGGCAAAAATGTCACTCTCGATTACGAAGGTTTGGTCGCGGCGGGATCCCTGCTTGGCACGGGTGGAATGATGGTGATGGACGAGACCGTCGACATCATGGAAACGACCAAAAATCTGACCGAGTTTTACAAGCACGAATCCTGCGGCTGGTGCACTCCGTGTCGCGAAGGAACCGATTGGCTCGTCAAGATATTTAAGCGAATTGCCGACGGCGGCGGCAAGCCTGAGGATGCACAGCTTTTGCTCGATATTTGCGATAACATCGAGGGTAAATCATTTTGTGCACTAGGCGATGCAGCGGCGTGGCCGATCCAGTCTGCGATCAAACAGTTTCCGGAAGATTTTAAGAAGTGGCTTGGCGATAAGGCCGCTTCGAACGGCGTACAGCCGAATGTTTGACAACTAAATGACCGCGAACAAACTCTCCAGATCAGCTGCGTTCTTTGCACAGATCGGGATCGTTTTGTTCGCTCTGGCGTATGCTGCGTCGGCCCAAGGCAAGAATCCGGTGATCCTGATCCCGGGACTTTCCGGTTCCGAACTGCGGCACAAGGTCACGAACGAGCGGATATGGTTTCGAGCGTTCAAATCGAAATCCGAAGACCTGCGATTGCCGATCAACGCTGATCTGAGCAAGAATTACGACGATCTTGTTCCAGGCGACGTCCTGAGAGAAGTAAAGCTTGGCGTGTTTCCGGTTACGGATGTTTACGGCGGTTTTATCAAGGCTATGGAGATCCGCGGCGGTTACCACGAGGAAAAGTGGGATTCTCCGCCCGACGAAGGGTTTCAGGATTCGCTTTATGTTTTTGCTTATGACTGGCGGCTCGATAACGTAGAGAACGCCAGACGATTGGTCCAAAAGGTTGAGGCCTTAAAGCTAAAACTTAAAAAGCCCGAGCTGAAATTTGATATCGTGGCCCACTCAATGGGCGGGCTCATTTCGCGGTACGCGGCGATGTATGGCGACGCCGATCTCGGACCCGGAAAACCGGTGCCGACATGGGCTGGCTCGAAGCTATTTGATAAGATCGTCCTTTTGGGCACGCCAAACGAAGGCTCGGCTCTTAGCCTCAGCGGCCTGATCAACGGCTTCACGCTCGGTGGAATGCGGATCGATCTGCCGTTCGTACAGGACACGTCGAAGTTCACGATATTTTCCGTTCCGTCGGCATATCAGCTCTTGCCGTCGCCAGGAACGTTCAAGGCGTACGACGAAAATCTGCAGCCGATGGACATCGATCTGTATGATCCAAAAGTTTGGGCAAAATATGGCTGGAATCCATTGGACGATAAGGAATTTGCGGTCGAGTACAAGACAGTGAAAAAAGAAGACGCGGAGATCTTCTTCTCGGCCAATCTGGACCGAGCGAAAAGGTTCCATGAGGCTCTTGATGCTGCGAACGGAAGGTCCGAAGGAGTAGCATTCTACGCACTCGGTTCCGATTGCAGAACATCGCTCGACGCGGTCGTCCTTTATCAGGACGCAAGGACTAAAAAGTGGAATACACTTTTTCAGCCGAGAGAATTTACGACGTCGGATGGCAAGAAAGTTTCGGCCAACGATTTGAAAAAATTTATGTTCACGCCCGGCGACGGAGTTGTCACCCGGCGTTCATTAAGTGCAGAAGCGGCTTCTGAAAGGGCGAAGGTTCCGTCGATCTTTAACGGAAGATCGAACAGATTGATTTGCGGCGATCACAATAAACTCGCGGCCAATTCGAAGATCCAGGAACACATCATCGATCTTTTAAACGCCCGACGCACCCGATGATCGTAAATATTGGCATTTGAATATGAAGTTTAACGAATCAATTCAAGCCGGGCCGCACAAAGACCTTTCTGCGTTGGCAGGTGAATGGGAAGGAACAACAAAAACCTGGTTCGAACCGGAGGTTGTCGCTGACGAATCGCCCATGACGGGCAAGATAACGGCAATTCTTGATGGCAGATTCATGTTGCACGAGTATAAAGGCGAGATGACTGGAAAGCCTTTCGAGGGGCTGATGATCATTGGTTTTGACCTTGCGACCAACAAATTCCAGACGGCGTGGGTCGATAGTTTTCATATGTCAACGGCCATCATGCTGTCGGAGGGCGATGCGGGTGATAAGTTTTCTGCATCTGGGACATACTTCACGGGAGCAGAAACACCTCGTTGGGGTTGGCGAACTGAGATCGACGTGGTCGATGCGGACAATATAGTAATAACGGCTTATAACGTCACGCCCGAGGGCGAAGCGGCAAAGGCGACCGAAACGCGTTATTCGAGAAAGAATTAATGTCAGAACAGATAAAAGTAACAATAAACGAACAGGAATATGAAGTCGACAAGGGTGCTCGGCTGATCGACGTGTGCCGTGACAACGGCCACGGGGTTCCGTCGTTTTGCTATTACCAGGACCTCGCCGTTCAGGCTTCATGCCGTATGTGCCTGGTCCGCATCGACAAAATGCCGAAGCTGCAGACCTCCTGCACGATCAACTGCACGGACGGCATGGTCGTCACTACGCAGAGTGAAGAGGTCGAGAAAGCACAGCGTGCGATGGGCGAATTTCTGCTGACAAATCATCCGCTGGATTGCCCCGTCTGCGACCGCGGGGGCGAATGTGAACTGCAGGAGGTTATTTTCGATTGGGGCGATGTTGAGCAACGCTTCAGCGAGAAGAAGAACGCAGAACCAGAGAAGTATCTATCTCCTATAGTCGCCAACGACCCGCAGCGTTGCATTCTTTGCAAACGCTGCACCCGCGTTTGCGATGAATGGATGGGCGAAGACGCGATCGAGGCCGGTAACCGCGGCGTCAACACCGTTATCGGGACCTACGGCGGCTGGCTGAACTGCTCGCAGTGCGGCAACTGTATCGAGGTTTGCCCGACCGGAACCCTGCTCGATGGCGTTTATCGCCACGAAACGCGGCCATGGGAACTCGAACAAACGGTCACGACCGACGTTTACGGTTCGGACGGAATGCAGCTTTCGATCGGTTCGCGAAGCGGTGCTGTACATAGAATTGTCGCCCGCGACCGCTATGTAAATGGCCTGAACGGCGAATTTCTCGACGTAAAAGCCCGTTTTGCACACGAATTCATCAACCACGCCGACCGCATCAAAACACCGATGATCCGTTATTCGAAAGGCGGAAAGCTGATTCCCGCAACCTGGGACGCGGCTATTAAGTTTGCGGCAGATAAATTTAAGGAACACGGCTCGAGTGTCGGAGTTGTTGCAAGTCCTCGATTAACTAACGAAGCGGTTTTTTCACTCAAAAAGTTTGCGACTGACGCTAGCGGCTCATCGAATTTCGCTGTTTCCGACATAAGCGATGTCTCTGCCGTATTCGACAACCTCAGTGCCCCGCTCTGCACACACAAGGAGATTCGACACGCGGCAACTATCGTTCTGATTGGCGGCGAACCTGAGGAAGAGCAGAGCTACACGGCAAAACAGATCCGCCAGGCCGTACGAAACGGCGGTGCAAAATTTATCTGCATTAACGACACGCCGATCAATCTTTCGCGGCGTGCCACGCAGTTCGTGCACGTAAATCCGGGAACAGTTGACGCGTTCGCGTTGGGATTCGTTGACGAATCGAACGACGCGAAGATCGCCGAGAAATGCGGTATTGAAACCGCTGTTATTGAAGCTGCCGGTAAAATAATCGAAGAAACGCAAGGCGATCTGATCATCATGATTGGTTCAGACCTCGCGGCTGAGGCTCAAGCTTTGATCGCTGCATCTGCCGGAAAGCTGGGTGGCGAAGGCCGCCGAGTTTTGCTTCATCCGCTTGCGAAGTATAACAACTCGGTTGGAGCTCACGATGTAACGTCGGGACGCAAGACGGTTGATGAGGTCGTTAGAAACTCAAAGGCATTGCTGGTCGGCGGCAGTTTGCAGGATGCGAGTCTCCTTGCGGGCAAGGATTTTGTGGTTGTTCAGGAGCTTTTCCAGACCGAAACCACCGATCATGCCGATGTAGTTTTCCCCGCAGCCAGCTTTGCTGAGGTTGACGGCACATTTACTAACAACGCCGGCAACGTTCAGCGTGTCCGCAAGGCCATCGAGCCCATTCATCAGGCAAAGCCCGACTGGATGATCACGAGCCTGATCGCTAAAGAAATGGGAACGCCGATAACAGCCGAACTGTCGGCATCGGCAATTTTCCGTACGATCGCTGACGCAGTTCCGGCATACATAGGCCTGCGTTATCCTGCATTGAAAGACGAGTCGTCGCCTGTTCAGGCGAAACATGCGATCGTTACCGGAAAAGATGTTTCGGCCGAGACTGCCGCCGTGAAAAGTTGGCTCGATTCGGTTTCCGTAACCGGCGTGAAAAATACAACCGTGCCAAAGGTCGGCCACAAACTTCATCGCCTGACGACGCTCACTAGCAAAACGCAGCAGTTTCACCTGCTAGCACACGGCAATCCGAAACCGGATAATTTGCTTGTATCGCCGCTGGCTCAGTTTGGACTCGACGGAAATCCGCGCGAGGATAGCGTTGCTGCAACGGTCGGTGTCTCGGATCGTTCGGCTCCGGTAAATAGATAGTTTTTATGGAACAGGTTCTAAAAACCGCATTTCCGTTTGTCGTGATCAGCGTCGGCATTCTGCTCGCCTTTCAGGGCGTGCTGATGATCGTTGCGTACACGGTGCTCGCCGAACGCAAGGTTCTCGGCTGGATCCAGGGCCGCATCGGTCCGAACCGCGTTGGGCCGTGGGGTGTTCTACAGCCGTTCGCCGATCTGCTCAAGTTTATCTTTAAGGAAGACCTCGTTCCCGATAAATCGACGAAATTTGTCTATTTTCTGGCTCCGATGGTTGCTCTGACCTGTGCTTTAGTACCGATCGTAGTTTACCCGTTCGGCCCGCGCATCGCTGACCCGCTTAGCTGGTTGGTACCTTACGTTTCGAGCGTTGCATATCTTGGCGAAGCAGTGGCATGGATCGCCGAACAGGCCAAGAACATGCCGCTGACGATCGCCAGGATCGATGTCGGTGTTCTGTTCGTGCTGGGCATTACATCCGTCGGCGTTTACGGAATCGCCCTCGCCGGGTGGTCCTCAAACAGCAAATACTCGCTGATGGGCGGCCTGCGTTCATCTGCGCAGATGATCTCGTACGAATTGGCAATGGGAGCGTCCGTTATCGGCGTTGTCATGCTTGCCGGTACGCTCGATCTGAACGGAATCATTCAGGCTCAGACGCAATCGCCATTCAAGTGGTTCATTATTCCTCAATTCATTGGGTTTATAGTCTTTTTGATCTCGGCGTTCGCTGAAACAAATCGCGTCCCGTTCGATCTGCCCGAAGCTGAAACTGAGCTGGTTGCCGGGTTTCATACGGAATATTCGGCTCTAAAATTCGCACTCTTCTTCATGGCGGAGTACGTGAACATGTTCACGGTCTCGATGATGTGCACGGTGCTCTTCCTTGGCGGTTGGTATGTTCCCGGGCTCAGCTATTTGGTTGAACCTGGTTCGCTTCCGTATGCATTGATCAGCCACGTGGCATTCATCGGAAAGATCTGTGCATTCCTGTTCCTTTATATTTGGATCAGAGGAACGCTGCCGCGTTTCCGATTCGACCAGCTGATGAATTTCGGTTGGAAGTTTTTGTTGCCGGTCGCGATCGCGAATGTGATCCTGACGATCGTTATTGTGTTCTTTTTGAATAGGTAGTGAGGCGATCGGTTGTCAATGGCCAATGGCCAGCGATAGCTATCCGGCCCACTTACACTGACCGCGAACCACTGTTATGGTATCGACAGTTTTATTTTTTATGTTTGCCGGCCTTGCGATCGCCTGTGCGATCTCGATGGTCTATCACAAGAATCCGCTTTACAGTGCGATATCGCTCGTTGGCGTTTTTGTGGCGTTGTCATGCATTTACGTGACGTTAGCAGCCCCTTTCATAGCAGCGGTTCAGATACTGATCTATGCTGGCGCGATAATGGTTCTGGTCGTATTCGTCATCATGTTGTTAAACCTTGACGACGAACGTCCCATCAACCGGCTACGATACCTCTACGCAGTTGGCGGCGGGCTCGGTGTACTGTTATTGGCTCAGACCTTTTTCATCTTTTACGCGGTGATGCGTGCACCGAATGTACCGGCTGACCAATCTCTAAGCGCTGGCGAGACAATGAGCATCGGCCAGGCTATGTACACGGAATATCTATTGCCCGTCGAGATCGTTGGAATTCTTTTGCTCATGGCCGTGATCGGCTCGGTGATACTTGCGAGGCGACTGACACAGCCGCAACTGGAACTAGTGGTGGAAAAAGAGCTCGAGATCAGAAACGAGGAAGACGCGAAGGACGGACTAGGCATAGCCCTTTAATAGTATGGAACCAAGTCTAGCCAGCTATTTGGCACTCTCAGGAATACTTTTTACTATCGGCGCGGTCGGTGTCACCTTTAAGCGCAACGCGATCGGTATGTTCATGTGCATCGAGTTGATGCTCAATGCCGTCAACCTGACCTTTGTAGCATTTTCGAGATACTACGGCGATACGACAGGTCAACTTTTTGTCTTTATGGTAATGGCGGTTGCAGCTTGCGAAGCTGCCGTCGGCCTCGGCATCATCATCGCTTTCTTCCGAAATAGTATGTCGGTCGATGTCGATGACGCGAGTTTGTTGAAGAATTAGGATTTTGAGCGATTCGCCCTTATGTGCGGGCTTTTGCAAAAGACATGGCTCTCGAGATGCGTGAATTTTGTGAGAAGTGCGATCAGCCTCTCGCAGTAAATGGCGAAGCGTATATTTGTTCCTACGAATGTACATTTTGTCCAGATTGCACGAATAAAATGTGTTCGGCTTGTCCGAACTGCGGTGGCGAGCTGGTTCCGCGTCCGAAGAGAAAAGGATAATGGTTGAAAATAACCTTTTAAGTCTAATAATATTTGCCCCGCTTGCCGGTGCCGTGATCAATTGGTTGATCGGAGGCCGACTAAAAAGCGAGGCTTTCAGCGGACTTGTCGCGTGCGGTACGATCGCGGTTTCGACGGTCGTTGCCTTCTATATCGCCTTTGTGGCTGGCGGCGGAGCATTGTTTATCGACAAACCGGTTCTGGATCATATCTGGACCTGGATACAGGTTGGCAACTTCCGTGCTGATTTCGGCCTTGGGATGGACCGCCTGAGTGGTATATACGCCTGTTTTATTACCTTCGTCGGCCTGTTGATCCATATTTTTGCGACCGGTTATATGCATGGGGACAAGGGATTCTATCGCTTTTTTGCGTACTTGAATCTCTTTATGTTCTCGATGCTCACGCTCATTCTGGCAGATAATTACCTGCTGATGTTCGTCGGCTGGGAAGGCGTGGGGCTATGCTCCTACCTACTGATCGGCTACTACATTAAGAAAGACGAAGCTCGCAAAGCTGCGAAGAAAGCTTTCGTAATGAACCGCATCGGTGACTGGGGGGTGCTGATCGGCATCTTTCTCGTTTTCACACTTACCGGTTCGATATCATTTTTTGACAAGGTCGTTGATGGTCAGCCTGTTCAGAGCGTTTTCACATTTGTTCTGGAGAACATGACCGCTGACCCATTCACTTGGGGAGCGATCGTCGCCGGCGGGCTCACTTCGGTAGGCGTGTTACTGTTCATCGGAGCTACAGGAAAATCGGCTCAGATCCCGCTTCTAACATGGCTGCCGGACGCTATGGCCGGCCCGACGCCGGTTTCCGCACTTATCCACGCTGCGACAATGGTTACGGCCGGTGTGTATCTGGTCGTTCGCTCAAACGCCATCTATCAAATGTCGCCGACGGCGATGTGGATCATCGCGATAATCGGTGCAGCGACGGCTATTTTTGCGGCTTCGATCGCAATTGCCCAGAATGATATTAAGAAAGTTCTCGCCTATTCGACGGTTTCGCAGCTAGGGTTTATGTTCCTGGCGGCCGGAGTAGGAGCATTTACTGTCGCGATCTTTCACGTGATGACGCACGCGTTTTTCAAAGCTTTGCTCTTCCTTGGCTCCGGTTCCGTCATTCACGGAATGCACCATGAGCAGGACATGCGAAAGATGGGCAACCTGAAAAAGTACATGCCGATCACCTTCATCACGATGGCGATGGGTTGGTTGGCGATCTGCGGCATCCCTATCTGGGCGGGCTTTTTCTCGAAGGATGAGATCCTTTACAAAACATTTGCTGCTGACAAGTATTTCCCTGCCGGGGCTTTCCCTGGTGAAGAATTCCTGTGGGGCGTAGCGGTCATAACTGCAGTGCTAACTGCCATTTACATGACGCGAATGATGGTCATGACGTTCTGGGGCGAGGAGCGTTTTCACCACGAGATCGAAGGCGAACACCATAGTGCGCGCGTCGAGGTCGTGGGACATGGGACAAGCGAAGGTGATCTGCACTCAGATCATCATGAAAGTGCGCGCGTCGAGGTCGTGGGACATGGGACACATGATTCACATGCCGATGACCATGATGACGAAGAAGAACATCATCCCATCCCACACGATTTCAAACCGCACGAATCGCCGTGGGTAATGACCGTTCCGCTTATTATTTTAGCGTTCCTTTCGACCGTCGGTGGTTTGATCGGAGTTCCATATGCGATGAGTTCGCTGGTCGGGATCAAGGAAGCAAACTCTTTTGAGCATATTTTGGAACCGGTTGTAGCGGACACCAAGATGGAAACGGCGGTAGTCGCACGTGAGAATGCTAAATCGCACGCTCCGGAAGTCGTTCAGAAAGAGCGTCTTTTAGCCTTGCTTTCGGTCGTTATGGCGGGTATCGGCATTGCTATCGGCTGGTTTGCTTTCCGAAACAACCCGCTGCGCAAAATGCCGAAGATCCTCGAACAGAAATGGCGGCTCGACGAGCTATACAACGGCTACATCGTTGACCCGATTACTCGGCTTTCACGCGAACGGCTTTGGAAAGGTTTCGATGTTGGCTTTATCGATGGGATCGTCAACGGGATAGGAAGTTTTGTCATGGAATTTGGCAATATCATCCGGCAATCGCAGGTTGGTTTTGTGCGTAGCTACGCCGCGATCATTTTGATCGGAGCCCTTGCAGTCGTCGGCTACTTTATTTATTACGGATTAAAGTTGGTCGGGTAAAGATGAGATCGCCTCTGCACATTTCGGCATCGATGCTTGTAGCGTTTGTCGCTGCTGTGTCAGTTCAGGCATTTCAACGAGATACTACAGCAAGGTGGCAAAAAATCACAAGTGGAGCGGAATTTAGCGTCATGATGCCCGCAGGTTCCAACGGCTACGTTGACGACCGTGAATATACGACCGGAACAGATCGGATCCGCGTTAGCAAAAGAACCTTTTATTACCGCAATATTAATGGAGCGGTTCTGTTAAGTGAGGTCATCGAGGGCGACGTCAAAGCGTATCAGAAAGAGATGATGTCGCGATTACACACGGCATCTCCGGGATACGATCTCGTGAAAACGCAGACCTTTGACAAGGTTTCCGTTCACATTCTGACCAAGAAAAGTGAGCGGCTGTTCAGTATTCAGCAGCTAGTACTGTTCAAGGATCGTTTGTATATTTTGCAGGGACATGCGGCGGATGAAAACAATCCAATCGTCGCACAGTACTTTCGCTCTTTGACGATCGATCCGGGTAAAAAGGCGATAATGCCCAACATCTCGACCGGTAAGGATCTGAAGTCGATAGTTGATCCGCCGGACATTGTCCTTAGCGACGCAAATTCCGTGGACCTGAATCCGATATCCGGTAAGGCTGACAGAGACGCTATCATTTTGCATAGGGCGAGGCCGCGGTTCTCGGATGCGTTTCGTCGGGCAGGTACCACCGGCACGATCGTGTTGAACGTTCTCTTTTCGGCTGCTGGAAAAGTCGAAAAGGTCGAGTATAGATCGGGCGTTTTTGCATTAAGTGACGGAGCGACCGAGGCAGCACGCAATATTTTATTCATTCCGGCAGAAAAAGACGGTCGTCCCGTGTCGGTCTGGAAACAAGTTTCTTACACGTACTCAATTTACTAGTGATGAATTTCATCAATGAAAACCTACTACCCATTCTGATACTTATCCCCTTGATCGGGGCGGTATTGACACTTGCTCACCAAATGTTCTGGAAACAGGAGGGGCAATTGAAATGGTTAACTCTCGGCTTTACGCTGGTCAATTTCGTCGTATCGCTTGCGTTGTTCTCATCATCGGCAGCAGCCGGCTCCAGTGGATTCTTCTTTGAAAAGAACGTTCCATGGATCAAGGCGATCAATACGAATTTCCATGTCGGGGTTGATGGTTTGAGCTTCTGGCTCGTGGTGCTGACGACCTTCATCATGCCCATCGCCGTCATATCGACCTGGAATGCAGTGGAAAAGAAGGTTACGGCTTTCTATATTTTTCTGCTATTGCTCGAATCTGCGATGATCGGCGTCTTCGTTTCGCTCGATCTGCTGGTATTTTACCTATTCTTTGAGGCATCGCTTATACCGATGTTTTTCCTCATCGGTGTTTGGGGCGGCGAGAACCGCATATATGCGGCAGTCAAGTTTTTCATTTTTACTGCACTCGGCAGTTTGCTGATGCTCGTAGCTATAATAGGCCTATTCTTCTTGTACGCAGATCAGACGGGTCTTGGCGGGTCGTTCGACTTTGTCGCGATCTTGACCGCATTAAAGAATGGAACTCTTATATTGCCGCCGCAAACCGGAATGCTGCTTTTCCTCGCATTCGCGTTAGCGTTTTCGATCAAGGTTCCGTTGTTTCCTTTCCATACATGGCTGCCTGACGCACATACCGAGGCTCCGACAGCTGGTTCCGTTATCCTCGCAGCGGTCCTGCTTAAGATGGGAACCTACGGACTGATGCGGTTTAACTTCGCCTTGTTCCCGGATCAAAGCCGCGAGACTGCGTGGATATTTATCACGCTCGCTATCATTGGAATCATCTACGGAGCACTGGTCGCAATGGTTCAGCCGGACGTAAAACGCCTTGTCGCGTATTCGTCGGTCGCTCACATGGGCTTTGTAATGCTCGGGATGTTCTCGTTTACCGAGGCCGGAATGCAGGGTGCTCTTTACACAATGCTTGCCCACGGCGTAACAACCGGAGCTCTATTCCTGCTCGTCGGCTTTATTTACGAACGCCGTCACACGCGTGAGATCAAGCAGTTTGGTGGCTTGGCGAATGTGATGCCGATCTACACTACCGTTTTTGTGATAACTACGATGGCTTCGGTCGGACTGCCATTCCTAAATGGGTTCGTCGGCGAATTTCTGATCATGATCGGTATGTTCCAGTCGAAGGTGCTTGGCATCACGACTAGCGTTAACTGGAACTACATCGCCGCTATGGCGGCCGGAACCGGCGTTATCTTTGCCGCTGTCTATCTGCTCTGGATGGTACAGCGAGTTTTCTTTGGCAAGGTCACTAACGATAAAAATAAAGGACTGGTTGACCTCAGCTGGCGTGAGATCGGATTAATGGTCCCGCTGATCTTCCTAATGGTTTACATGGGCGTATATCCCAGGCCGATCCTTGACCGCTCTGAATCGGTGATCAAGGGATTACAGGAAAGAGTGATGCATCAAGCCGGCGGAACGGTCGAGAATGCCGAAGCAAAAGTACCTAGTGAACCGGCATCCGGTCACTAGGCTCGAAATATTGAAAGTAAAATGAACACGTTCTTTCTTGCAGAACTTTTAACACCGCAGGTCAGCATATCGCTCATACTCCCTGAGATGATCGTTGCCGTTGCCGGTATCGTCGTGATGTTATACGACAGCTTTTTCCCGAAACAGCGTGCTGTTTCCGGGGCGATATCGCTGCTTGGCCTGGCGGCGTCAGCCGTCGTGCTGGCGACGATGTGGGGCGGCACTACTGAACCATACGGCTGGAACGGCATGATCGCTCACGACAATCTGCGGATGGGCTTCTCGTTCGTCTTTCTGTTGGTAACGGCTCTAACTATCCTGATCTCATCGATCTGGGTCGAGCGTGAGGATGTTCCGGTTGGCGAATATCACGCACTTCTGATGTTCGCAACATTCGGCATGATGATGATGTCGGCGGGTAATGACCTGGTCATCATCTTTCTCGGCCTCGAAACGCTTTCGATCGCCACCTATGTTATGGCGGGCCTTCGCAAGAGCGACTTGAAATCTAACGAATCCGCGATGAAATATTTCATTCTGGGTTCGTTTGCCTCGGCGTTTTTACTCTACGGAATGGCACTGATCTACGGTGCGACAGGTCACACTAACCTCACGCAGATCGCAGCTAAGATCGCGGATCCAAATTTCCCTGGGCTTTTGCTGGTCGGCGGAGCGATGTTGATCATCGGCTTTGGATTCAAGATCGCGATGGCCCCTTTCCATGTTTGGACACCTGACGTCTATGAGGGTGCCCCGACACCGATAACAGGCTTTATGGCCGCCGGGCCAAAAGCTGCTGCCTTTGCATCATTCCTGCGAGTTTTCGTTCTCGGATTGCCGCTGGTTGCCGGAGCTCAGGCGTCTGGCTATCTCCACCAATCATGGATCACCGCCCTTGCTGTGATGGCAATGATCACGATCCTCGTTGGAAACGTTGCCGCTATCATGCAGGACAACGTCAAGCGAATGCTCGCCTACTCCTCGATCGCCCACGCGGGATACGCCCTCGTCGGCTTCATCGGTGCAGGCCTTGCAAAAACAACACAGGCACGCGATGAAGCGATCGCCGCGGTGGCATTTTATATGCTGACGTATGCGGTGACGAATCTTGGCGGATTCGCCATTGTCACTTTGCTTGCTCAGAAGAATGATCGTCGGACACAGTTCGAAGACTACAACGGTATCGGTTTCAAATCGCCGGTTCTTGCCTTCTCGCTGTCGCTTTTCATGCTGTCGCTCTTTGGACTTCCATTGACCGCCGGTTTTATGGGCAAGATCCTCGTATTTCGTCCGGCACTCGAGGCGGGAAACCCGCTTGTCACGAGTTTGGTCGTCGTTGCGGTGATCGGCTCTGCCATCTCGGCATACTACTACCTGCGGCTGATCGTGGTGATGTTCTTTCGCGAACGCACGAGCGAATGGAAAGAACCCAGGATGCCAGCCAGCTTGACTGCGGTTCTCGTAATAACCGTTTTAGGCGTATTTTATCTTGGCCTTTTCAGCGACGGCTTGATCCAAAAATTTGCTCAGCGTCCGTCTGCCGTGATCGCGGCGGAAAAATAGGTCCCGGGTCGATTTAAATGGACATAGGCGTTGATATCTCTGCCGCACTTGGTGACGAGTGGTTACCCAACCTTTATCGCGACCGTGTTCGTTCTCAACGGACGCGGTCGATCCATATTACGGTGCCTGAACGGGAAAATACCGCTGAGATCCAATACACCCTTCTGGGCATTGAACTAAAGGTCGGAAAGCAGCGGTTCGCATCCCCTGATCTCGCAACTGCACGATACATGAGGGTTTTTGCACGTATCGGCTGTCCTGAATTTGCGATCCCGTACGACATCACCAAAATATCCGCCGCGGCTGATGAACTCGAAACCGCGTGGCATCGTTCCCTTTTGATCTTTGACGACCTAACCGATGGCAAACCGCCGAAAAGCTTGTCATCACTGCGTTCCAGGCTTATTAAAACCCTCAGATCTGAGATCGCCGACATCGGCCCGGGCGAGGCGATGCCGGCTTTCGACCGCCAGACACGCCAGCGATCTTGATGTTAATTTTTCCAGCCTGTCGGCCCCGACTTCGCCACAACCTTTACCGGCGTCAGATTGATGCTATAATCTTGTGACAGGCTGTTAACGGCGTTATAACCGGGAATTAATACGATTATGTTGGATGCAGTGGTCACAGTGAACGAACCAGAAACACTTCCGTTTCCTTATAACAAAAGCACATTTTGCCGATACGAGCCTATTGAGAAGCGTATCGACTACGCAAAGGTGCTCATTGTTAACGACCTGCTGCGCTACGAATCGGACCTATCAGAGCTCGCTCACATCGACTGGAACGAGACAACCGAAGCCAAGCTCGCCTTCGAAAGAAAGGTCTCGGGCATGGCCTGCAATAACATTGCAAATAACGTTCTGCGTTTGGTAAAAAATCCAAAGACGATGACCGTTCATCTTTCGGAGGTCGCCGATGCTGCCGAAAAGTTCATGCCCGATGCGATAGTCATGAGCGGTACTTTCGCAGATTTTGATTACTACAATCAGGATCACATCGCTGGCATTAAAAAGTTTCTTGCCAAAACAAAGATCCCCGTTCTTGCGATATGTGGAGCCCACCAGTTGGTCGCGATGGCCTTCGGTGCCGAACTACGTACGCTTGACGATATGGAATTGGCGGAGAAACGAACCGGCCGGATCGTTGAATACCAGTATCGCTTCGTCAAGATCATCGACAAAGCAGATCCGATCTTCGAGGGCAATGACGACGAGAAATCCGGCATATGGCAGGAGTACACGACCAACGACGATATTCTGCGCGTTTGGCAGAATCACGGCGTTCAGGTGGTTGGCGTTCCTGACGGTTTCAAGCTCCTTGCGACATCGTACCTCTGCAAAAATCAAATGATGGTCAAACGTAATGATGGCCAGCTCATCTACTGCGTGCAATTCCACCTTGAAAAATCATTCGAAGACTGGTCAACGAATCCAACCCGTTGGGAACACCCGAACGAATCGCGCGATGGCCGCATTCTATTCGAGAATTTCCTCAAACTCGCCCTTGAGCATAAGAGCCTAACCGCGTAGAGCAGCGGGTTCACCAAAAAACGGCGGATCTATAGAAAGACATTGTAGAGCTTTCTTGCATCCAAGTCTTGTGATCGGGTTTTCGAGCCTTCCAGACAGATATCACGCAGATGAACTTATCTGGATACTGTTGGGATCCGTGAAATTCTTGACTTTGGTATCTGCTTGTAATATCACTTTAGGTAAAGAATTCACAATTTTGTTCACTGCTGCCAGGAAATCTCTATGAAAAAAGTAATATTTGCGTGTGCTTTGGCCGGATCGGTATTTTTCGCGATACCAAATGGCGTATCAGCCCAGACGGATGAGCTGCGAGCTGCCACGGGCCTTCCCATCCAGATTGGCCAACCGGCGGTTTTCGGACGAGTTACACTCAAGAAACTCACCCCAGGCGAAGCTCGTCCCATGGTATTTGTATCGCTACTAGAGGGCGGTTCCCAGCTAGAGAGAGTGCAGGTTAACGATCAGGGATTTTACTATTTCCTGCGTACACCCCGTGGTACCGGAACACTCGTCGTCGAGATCAACAATAACGAGGTGACTCGCTTCGTTATTACCATGGGAGCCGATCGACAGCGCCGCCAGGATTTCGAACTCGACTGGTCCGAAGCTCAGAAGGCCATAACTGGCGTTGTATCGGTCAAGGATGCCTATCAGCGTAATGCAGAGGCGACCAAGGCATTCGATGCCGCGATGAAGCTAAACAAAGAAAAGAATTACGACAAAGCTGCATCAGCACTAAAGGAGATCATAGCCAAAGATCCGAAAGATTTTGTTGCCTGGACCGAGCTCGGAACGATCTATTTTAAGAAGGATAATCTGAATGACGCCGAGGCGTGCTACTTTAAGGCGATCGAACAAAAGAGCGATTACATGGTCGCTTTGATCAATCTGGGCAAGCTCTATATTGCTAAGAAACAAGCAGATAGTGCCGTGCTGGTTCTTTCAAACGCGATCAAAGCCAATGCGGAGTCGGCCGATGCTCAGCATTACCTTGGCGAGGCATATTTGCTCGCCAAAAAGGGTTCACTGGCCGTAACTCACCTCAATCAGGCTATCAAGCTGGCTCCTCAGGAAAAAGCCGAGGTTCACCTTCGCATTGCGGCTTTATATGATGCCGCCAAGATGAAGGATAGGGCAGCCGCCGAATATAAGGCGTTTCTTGAAAAGAAACCTGATTATGCTGAAAAGGCCCAACTTGAGAAATACATCTCAGAGAATCCCCCCAAATAAACCAAAAAAATAGAGCCGGGATACTTTCGCATCCCGGCTCTTTTCAATTTCTCCTAACGATCAATTAAAAATCGTAACGAAGAGCGAACTGCATAATTCTTGGCGAATTACGCTGTCCTGTATAACGTCCGAACGCCCCATCCGCCGATGATCCTGTCAAGCCGATTGTTGCGCTCGACTGCCCACCGAAGAATGGAGTGTTGGTCACGTTGAAGACATCCCAGCGGAGCTTCAACTTGTGAGTTTCTTTCCACGGCATGGTAAACGATTTTGCCAGCCCGGCGTCAATATTGAACGAGCTAGGATAACGGATGGCGTTACGCGTTCCCGTCTCACCCGGATGGGGTGTGCGGAACGATGCGTAGGCAGCATCAGGATCTGCGAAGATATTTGGAATATCACATCCCAATGCGCAAGCTGCAGAGGATTCGCCGTAGTATGTTCCGGTCTGGATCGGACGAATCTGCGTGTTGTAGCTGCGGATCTGCCAATTGGTCTGCCAACCGGTTGCATCGAAGAAACCGCCGGTGTAAGGCTGTCCTGAATCATAACGGAAAATTCCGCTCATTTCCCAACCACCGACAATAGCGTCGAGAAACTTATTCATGCCACTACCGAACTTACGGCCGCGGCCTACAGGTAGATCCCAAACGCCGTTAAAGTTAACGATGTGCTTGAGGTCAAAATCTGAGACCGAACGCTGATCCTGTGTGCGGAACGCATTAAGGATAAACGTCGAACCAAACAGACCGCCGGTCTGCAGACCCGATGAGTCGTCAAGTGATTTTGAATACGTGTAGTTGAAATCCCACGTTACGCCTGACGAAAGTCTCTGGCGGAATGAAAGGGTCGCACCGTGGTAATCAGATTTGCCGATCGTACCAAATGCAGACAACGCATCGTACTGTCCCTGGAAGAAGTAACGCGAACCAGTGAACTGGTCGAGCAACTGCATTGTGTAAGTCCAGTCACCTGCGGACGGTTGAAGTCCATAGACAGCCTGAGTGTTTGTACAAGTACCCGTACCAGCAGGACATCCAAAGATCGGCCCAAGCGAGCCAGGTGCCCACATATTGTCATAAAAAGCGATCGAAGAAACGGATGAAGCAGCTGCTCCAGCCTGTAGCTGACGATCAAGGATCGTTCCAGCCTGATTGTAGGTCAATCCTGAACGCGTATCTCTGATATCACGGAGCATCATTACATCGCGGCCTGCCAGCAGGTTGCGAGCGAGACGTCCGATATATGAGGCATCCATCCAGATATTACCCGGAAGACGACGGCCGTAGCTCACGTTCCACGAGTAGTTGATCGGCGACACGAGGTTTTGATCAAGTGAAGTTTCGATCTTACCGGTTCCCGGGTTGCGGAAAGGAGCTGTCTGCGGGAAGGTCAGCGTTCCTGGTATCGTTAGATTTGGCAAGTTTCTGATCGACATTCCGGGACCGGTGTATAGCGGAGCCGGATTGGTCGTCAGATTATATGTGTTAACGTTGATCGTCGCTGATGAGGAGAAACCAAGAGTGTTGGCACCATCCCAGTTGGTCGCGAGCTGCTGACCAAAATAGTCGTTGGTTACTGCCACGCCGGCCCTGAACACCGACTGCGACTCTTTACCGAATATCTTGCTGAAAAAGCCCGATGTGAACTCTGGTGACCACGCGATAGAGATGCGCGGCTGCCAGTTGTTCGTATCCATCGGATAGATGCTGTCTCTGCCATTTGCTTTACCAGCAAGCCTGACTGAAAGAGGCTCACGATAGTTGCCGCCCAGGTTCATCGCCTGGATCGTGGCATCAAGATATCTTGAAAGTTCGATGCTTGGCACGGTCTCATATCCCTGCGTTTCAGAAACCGGAACGCTGAGACCGTATCTAAGACCGGCGGTAAAGGTTACATTTGGACGAATTCTCCATGAATCCTGCAGGTAGAAATCATATTCTTCGGTTTTGAATTCACGGGTCACACCCGTATTAGCTGCAAGCAGTGAACCTGCCGTATTGAAGTTAAAGTTAGCACCGTAACCGGTCAGTCGGCCAATAAGAGCAACCAAAGCTCCTTGAGCTTGAACATCCCATGCGGACGCAACATTTCGCTGAGTACCAGCCGGATCTCCAGATGCCACTCGGATGTACTGGGCAATCGCAGTACGAGCAACGTTGCTGGCCATCGCGCTCGGGTTGGTTATACCGTTATCGAATGCACGAGCAAAGCTAGTTCTTGTATTTTTGATCAAACGAATGTTCGTACCAAACTGCCACGTGTGGTTGCCCTTGATCCATGTCAGGTCATCCGTGATATTCGTGGTTGGATTTGTTCGATTGAACGATCGACCAAAAAAGCTAGGCTGATAGATATAACGGAACGATATCGCAGGATCATTTGAGTCGCCCTGGTTGCTGAATGCAATTCGCGTCATTCCGTAGCTGAAACGGTTGGTCAGATTGCTGCTCACAAGCCATGTGTGTGTCGCTGAGAAACCTAGCGGATGGCTCCACGTATTGGTCGCAGGCGTATCGGGAAAATAGGGTGCGGCACCCGTGACATCTTGCTGGTAGTTTCCACGCAGCGAGACCTGATGGCGCTGATCACGAGTGACCATCCAGTCAAAGCGGGCCGTATGAGCATTCTGCTCAACAGGAACAGGAGCATTAAAGCGGAAACCACCGGAGTTGAGGCCGTCTCCCCGAGTTAAGTCGTTGATAGCGTATCTGGAAGCGGCGCCGGCAAATAAAGTAGGCACCAATGGATTGACATCGACCATATTAACGCCATTTATAGTGAATCCATTAATTTGAGCTGTATTTATCGTCCATTCCCGAGGCGTGGTAGAACCCGCCGGGCACTGAGGGGTGGCACTTGCAGGGAGGACACAGCCGGTATCGAAGAATCGGATATTACCTTGGGCGAGCGATGCACTTGGAACCAATCGAGAAACCGATGCTCCTTTTGCTTCACGCATTCCTTCGTAATTATAGAAAAAGAAGAATCTATCTTTAACGATCGGGCCGCCGAGGCGTCCACCGAAAAGGTTGCGGATAAGTTTTGGACGCTCGATGCCTGAACGGTTATTGAACCAGTCATTCGCCGTCGTCGCCGTGTTTCTATGGTAGTTATAGAGAGCACCGCTGAACGTATTCGAACCGCTCTTAGTAATGAGCGAGATCTGAGCACCCGACGAACGCCCTTTCGACGCGTCAGGATTTGAGGTGGTCACGCGAAATTCATCGACCGAATCAGGATTAACACGCAGAACCGGCGAGAATGCGGAAGCATCCTGCTGGTTGTTTACGTCAATACCGTCAAGCGTGATATTCGCCTGATCAGAACGTCCGCCAGCAACCGACCCGTCCGGCGTAACTGCCGCCTGGAGGCTCAGCAGGTTAGCGACGTTACGGCCCTGGAGTGGCAGGTTCAGGATCTGGCGCGAGACAAAGTTATTTCCGAGACTAGCGTCGCCGGTGTTGACTATGCTCTCAAGGCCAGCCGCATCAACGTTGACTACTTCGGTGACCTGACCGATCTCAAGCGTCAAATTGAGCGTACTCGAGGTATCGACCAGAGCTTGAAAGTTCGAAATTGTGGCCTTTTTGAACCCACTCATCTCGACTTCGATCCGATACGTTCCGGGTTGAACCGACGCGAACGTATAAACGCCTGAATCATTTGAGACTACGGTTCGAGCAGTTCCCTGCGAACCTGTAAGTCTCACCGTCGCGCCGCTCACGGCGTTACCCTGCGGATCACTAACCGCACCGGTGACGGTGGATGTACCAGCCTGCGCCCACGCGGACGCAGTAATTAGTACGATCATCAGAGCTGAGGTCAAAAAACTAACCATCAGTTTCCTAGTTTTCATACAATTCCTCCTAATTTTCCTCTTAAAAAGCCAATCAAGGATGCCCATAATTGACCAACGAATCCAAAAATGACCAGTGTTTGAAAGCCAATTGCCGCTAGCTTTCAGGTAAAACTTCGGATATTAATGACTAACCGCCCTCACTCTCAGCCTCACATCCGAGGATATGAAACTCAAATGAGAGCGGAGTGGCTGCAAATTTTCTATCACAAATTAATGGATGAGCAATTTTTTGCAGGCACACGCCGTGCCATTCGCAGGGCGGAATAAGGTTTGACACGCTTTCACCACTGTTTGGAATAAAAACATCGAGTCAAACGCCCAAATCATCCAATTGAACACGTTTCTCACATTGTTTGGGGTCGGTTTTTAGATCGACAAAGAAAACTGCAGGACAACTTGAAGTGCTTGAATGTGAGTTTTTATGGACAGAATTCAAAAAATTGGATATTGATCTCGAGCTTGAACTCTAAGTCTGCTACGGATTCCGGAGTTTGCGTTCGATATTCTTAACCGCAGTCGCCGCCATCCCGGCCGCCGTTCCGATGGTAGGAGAATGCGGATTTGCGATATCACCGATCGCGTAGACCATATCCAGATTAGCCCGGCATTCGGCGTCTACCTCTACATAACCACGATCCGTCAGGTTGATCTGTCCGACAAATGATTCAGTATTCGGGTCAACACCAATTCTGATCAAAACTGCATCAGCGAGCAATAAGGACTTTTTCTGAGTTTTGACGTCGAGAACCTCCACTGATTCTACTGATGACTTACCATTAATGGCAGTCGGAATATTGGACAGCATCCATTCAATATTCGAGGCTCTTTCAGCTTCCTCAAGCACATCGATTCGCGCCGAAAACTTTTCACCGCGGTGAACGACAGTTACGCGATCGGCGGTTTTAGCAAGAATTGCCGCATTTTCAATAGCCGCATCGCCGCCGCCAATTATCACGACCGACCTGTTTCGAACATCGTCTTTAGCCTTGACACCGGAAAGAAGTATCCCATTCCCGGTAAACTCATCCTCACCCCGTATTCCCAGCTTACGTCTTCTGACTCCAGTTGCTAATACGAAAGCTCTAGGAAAAAACTCTCTTCCGTCATTGAATCGTAGGTACCTGCTTTGAAGATCGATCGCCCCAATCGAAGTCGAAATAGCCACCTCAGCCTCTTTAGATTCAGCATGTTGCACAAAACGATCTCTCAATTCGGTCGACCGTATGGATAGAATTCCCGGATAGTTGGTGATTGAATTAAATGTCCAATTCAATTGCCCTCCAAGTAAGTGGTCGCGTTCTACTAAAAGAGATCTCAATCCCAGATCCGCGCACCAAATAGCAGCCGATAGGCCGGCTGGCCCACCGCCAATTATGATCACGTCATATTCTTGGTCTTGCTCGTTCACAAAATAGAAGTCTGCTATTTTTTGTTAACCGTTTACTGCCGCTTTTTGTCACTCCAGACATTATTCTGGTCTGGCGACCTTTGATTTACCACTCAGTTTTGCTCTTGAGAGCCTTATTTTAGGCGTTAGAGCTGCATTTCTCAATCACAGCTCATCTATTGTCTTCGTGGCACCTGTATTGCATTTGATTGCTGTGCAAAATTGGGCTTTCGCTCCCGCGGCCCAAATCCGGCCTCACGAAGAAGATCAGATTTCCCCGCACGAACTAGTTTATGAGATTAGAATTCGAACCAAGAGCTACAGCTTTCCCTCTCGTTGAGAACGACGTTTCCGAGGACGCCTTTGCGTCAGTCTCGTGGGACTTTGACTCTCTGTTAAAAAAGGGTATCGCCGCTGCCCAAAGCGGTGATCGCGACCACGCGCGTAAGATGCTGTCACAAGCAACCGCGATCAATCCGGTTAGCGAAGACGCGTGGATGTGGCTCGCGTCTATCAGCGACTACCCGGAAGAGCTTCTCGCCTTCTTGAATCGTGTTCTCGAGATCAATCCGGAGAATGAAAAGGCGACTGAATGGCGTTCCGCTACCAGGTCGCTGCTAGCCAAAACATTCGTTCAGCGTGCTCTGGCTGCCAGAAATGACGGATCAATGGAGCGGGCCGACCAATGTCTCGATCAGGCTCTCACTCATGACCAAGAATGCGAATCGGCCTGGTTCTGGAAGGCATCTCTTGCAGCATCCGATGATCAAAAACTGGAGTTTCTCGACCGAGTTCTCAGTCTGAACCCAGACAATTCAGAAGCCAGAACAGCTGTCGAAAGCATCAAGACCGCTCAGACCGTCTCATTCCTTGAAGAAGCACGCTCGCATGCTATCGCAGGAAATTCTGAGAAAGCGGTAGAAATGTTTGAGCAACTGGTCGACGTTGATTCCGAGGCCATTCGTGAACAAGCATGGATGGGAATGGGTGAAGTTGCAGATAATGATGATCAGAAACTGGAACGATACAGCCGTGTCCTCGAGATAAATCCGGACAACAAAGCCGCCGTTGACGCGGTCGAAAAAATTACTAGATCGCGTTCCCAAGCCGCTTTTGACGAGGCTAGATCTGCAGCTGCAAATGGAGATCGGCAAAAAGCGCTCGATATTCTGGCCGAATTCATAAAGGACGAGCCGAACTCAGTTGACGCTTGGTTGCTACGATCACACCTCTCAGAATCGCTGGATGACAAGGTTGAAGCCTTGGAAAAAGCTCTGGCGATCGATACTACCAATACCGCCGCCCGCTCAGGCCTCGCCTTTCTTGCACTCACCTTTGGCTCTGCTACGACCTCGAAAGAGGAAAGTGCACCTGAAACGATCAGCTCATCATCCGATGAACAAAGTCCTGAGCTTGCGGTAGATAGCGAAATCCGAGCAGTATTTACTGAGGTTGCCGTAGAAGATCTGCACGAAGATGCAGAATTCAGTCCTGGCGAATTCGCATCACCTGAAGATTCAGCTTCGGTATCGGCAACACAGCCGCTTGATGCGGCGATCGAATTTGCCTACCGGCCTACAGAGGAATCGGTGAAGACGGAAGAGGCATCATCGACAGTATCATTTGACGCCGGTAACGTGTTTCAATCAGAGGCGGAAGCTGCGATCGAACAACCAGTCGAAGAACCGCTTTTTTATGCAGCGCAAGCTCCGCTGGTAGATGAGTTTGCAACCACGCCTGAAAGTCCTCGCTCGGCCCAAGAGATATTTGGATCCGTGGCCGAGGAAGCCGACCCTACACAGGAAACTATCGACAGTTTCTCACCATTCGCCCAGGAAGTTATAACGGAAAGTCCGTTCGCGGCCGAACCGCTTAATTCGCCGTTTGATCAACTAGCAGAAGAGGCTGTATTTCAACCTGAAGCTATATCTAGTGTCGAAGAACCAACGGAATTCCCGACTGCTGTGCCGGTAAACGCTTGCTCATTCTGCAACACGGGTAACGATCCTCAGGCATTTGAATGCTCGTTTTGTAATGCAACTCTGACCCTCTCGGATCTGGAAAAGCTACTTTCAGGAACTAACGCCAATAAGGAAGTGGTTCATCAAGCCGTAACCGCGATGGAAGCTGATTGGAACACACGGGACTTTTCCGAAGCAGAGTTCACATCGCTCGCCATTGGGCATTTTAACCTTGGAAATGCAGACAGCGGATTCCGGTACCTGCAAGAGGCCTCTAGAGTCAATCCTAACAACGTGATCCTCTCGGGTCAGGTCAACACTATTGCCATTCGGCTTGAAGAAATGCGTCGCAAGACCGAGGTTTTTGAAGCGATGCCCAAAGGCAAAAAGATCTTGGTCGTAGATGATAGCCCGACCGTCAGAAAGCTCATTTCAGGTAAACTCGAGAAATCAGGACACGTTGTCATCTGTGCGGTCGATGGTGTGGATGCCCTCGCAAAGCTCGAGGAAGGAATGCCCGACCTCGTTCTGCTTGACATCACGATGCCGCGAATGGACGGCTACGAGGTCTGTAAACAGATCCGTTCAAATCCTGCGGGTAAGAATCTGCCCGTCGTTATGATCTCTGGAAAAGACGGCTTTTTTGACAAGGTTCGCGGCCGCATGGCTGGTACCAGTGGTTATGTCACAAAGCCTTTCGGCCCGGAAACTCTCATGAAGGCTCTTGAAACCTACTTGCTTCCTGACGAAGCCGAAATGAGCTAAGCCCCAGTATTCCCTGCCATTTACCAACACCGCTCATGCCCCAGCGGTTACGATGGATCGAGACAAACTTCAAACATTTGTGATGACTGCCGAGGATGATCTAGCATCTGTCCGGAGCAGTCTTCTCATAGTCGCACAGACGGGTGACGCTTCGGATCTTGCCGTTCCGCGGCGCAATCTTACGCGTTTGCGTGGGCAAGCTCTTGCTCACGAGATGCCACTTATCGAAGGTCTTTGCTCGGAATGCGAAGACTTGATCGGACAGTTCAGTGCCAGTGACAAAGTATCACCAGGGGCAGCATATGCCGCCCTAGATATAGTCGCTCGAATCGAGGCGGCCGTTTGGGACGTACCGCTGCAATCCGAGGATTTCCTCGCTGACATCGCCGGATTTATCGATGCCTCGTTCAATGACCTCATGCCTGCCAAAGGGACTGCTGTCTCTGAAGCGACAGAGGAATTTGAGATCGACGAAGAGACGCTCGATATCTTCCGTGAAGAGGCAGACGAGCTGCTTGCTAACATTGCGGAGAATTTAGGTATTCTTTCCACTTCTCCCGGCGATCAGTCGGCGCTTTGGGAGGTTCGACGGAACGCACACACATTTAAGGGAGCGGCAGGTATCGTCGGACTTACGGAAGCATCTACTGTCGCTCACCGAATGGAAGATCTCCTCGACAAAATGGTGGAGCTGCGTCGCGACGCCGTTCCTCAGGTACTGGATTTCTTGCTCGGTTCTTCTAGGCTCCTCGAGGCAATAACGACCGCAAAGGATGTCGATGATGATAGCCTGGACCAAAAATACTCTAATGCGCTAGCCTGGCTTTCCCTCTCTTCAGAGGCAAACGCCACACAGCAAAATAGTCCTTCAGTACAGACTGCTGTCAAACCCGATGCTGTCAAGACTACTACCACCCCAATAGTACGTGTTTCACTCGACCGGTTGGATGAGCTTATAAAGATCTCCCGAACCCTGTTGGTAAATCGTGCTGCGATCGCCGAACGCATCTCGAGT
Organism: Pyrinomonadaceae bacterium; assembly: GCA_041737885.1. Classification (GTDB taxonomy): domain Bacteria; phylum Acidobacteriota; class Blastocatellia; order Pyrinomonadales; family Pyrinomonadaceae; genus OLB17. The sequence continues at coordinate 34,722 of JBGSQW010000027.1, forward strand.
TTTCGCGTTTTCGAATCGCTGCCGGCCGATTCGATCGCCACACTCGAATCTCTATTCGATGCTCAAAAAGCATTGACCGATGAGATCCAAGCAAAACTTCTCCACATCCGAATGGTCAAGTTTGGCACTCTGGAAACCCGTCTTAGCCGCAATGTCCACGTCACGTGTGTTGACGAAGGCAAAAAAGCGGCCCTTGAGATCGATAATGGTGAAGTTGAGATCGATACTCAAATTATTGACGCCTTGATCGAGCCGCTGCTTCACTTACTAAAAAACTCCGTCGTCCACGGAATAGAATCACCCGAAACTCGCCGCCTGATCGGTAAACCCGAACGCGGACGCATCACTGTTGGCCTAGAGGCAGACGACGAAGCTCTCGTAATGACTATCACGGATGACGGCGGTGGAATATCTGCCGGGAAGCTTCGCGAAAAAGCGGTTGCGACCGGAATAATCTCCGCAGAGCAGGCCGAGACAATGAGCGACCGCGATGCATTGCAGCTTATCTTCGACAGGGGCCTAACAACCGCTACCAAGATCGATATGAATGCCGGCCGCGGTGTCGGCATGAGCATTGTAAAAGAAGCGATCGAGAGTCGGGGCGGTAATATTCTCGTTAGGTCCGAGCCACAACGGGGAACGACATTTACGATCTTGATGCCGCTTCGCCCGGTTCGTGCAGAAGGATCAGAGGAAATACAAGCTACCCTGGAACCTCCAACTCAACCCCTTGTTCTTATCGTTGATGACAGTGCGAGCATTCGTCGTCAATCAACTAAACTAGCCGAGCAAGCTGGTCTGAGGGTCATCACTGCAAACAACGGAGCCGACGCTCTTGAATTACTTTTAAACGGCGACTGGGAACCAGACCTCATCTTGTCAGATGTCGAAATGCCCCAGATCGACGGCTGGGGATTCTTGGAATACGTCAAGACAGATGACAATTTCGGTCACATTCCCGTCGTAATGGTCACATCGCTGGATGCTGACGAGCATCGTGAACGCGCGGCCAAATTGGGTGCCTTCGAGTATCTGAACAAGCCATTAAAGGAAGAAGATCTAAGGAGGGTCCTGGATTCAATAGTTAAACGCCCGGCCTAACGAACAGGCGGCTTACTCGGTCGCATTTCTATTTTGCTCGGAAGCGTCCTCGCATTCATCTTCAAAAGATCGATCACGACCTCGGCGATATCCTCCGGCTGTATCTGCCACATTTTTTCTGCCGAAGGCGTATCGTTGCCGAAACTGGTATTAACGCTTCCCGGACAGATGTAGCTCACCTTGATGTCGTCTTGCCGAACCTCTTGCATCAAAGCCTCGGAAAATCCGTTCAGGCCAAATTTTGAGGCATTGTATGCCGCCATTTTCGGATGTGCATTTTGGCCCGCCAGTGATGAAATATTGATGATGTAACCGCCGCTGCGTTTTTTAAGATACGGGATCACAAAGTGGCAGGAATAATATACGCCTAGCAAATTAGTTTCGATCGTCTGACGAAACTCAGCAGGGGTCATCTCTTCGACGGTTTTGCCTATGATGCCGATACCGGCGTTGTTGATCAGAATATCGATTCCGCCAAGCACGCGCTCACAGTCGTTGAGGATCGCCTTAATCTGATCGTCATCTCGCACGTCACACTCTTTCCCGACGACCTTGCCTTTTTTCGATAGGCTTTCGAGTGCTGTTTCTACATCTGAAACAGTTCGAGCACAAATAAAAACACTGGCTCCAGCGTTGAGTAAATGCTCTGCGATCGAGTAGCCGATCCCTTTCGAACCGCCAGTTATCAAGGCGACTTTATTCTTCAGATCCATATAAGTTCCGCTTAAGTTAGGAGATCGCTCCTATTTAGTTTCCGCGACAATTTTTGGCGAATCAGTCCGACTCAACTCGCGCCATAGGATCGTTACGCTGCCATCGTCGGCAAGCCTTACGACCCGGAACGCTATCAAAACATCTATCCGTTTATCAAATGAAAGTTCATTGACCCTGATCCCTTCAAAATCGCGTTCCACGTGAGCTTTGTAGGCGACAGAACGTAGTACGACGGTCGTGTCGAGTTTCGCCGGAATTATCTTGGAATACACATGGTCGCCGTCTATGACCCGATCAGTAAACGCCCGGTTCTGGTTAAAGATCAGATCGAGCCGGTTCGCTGGTTCAAACTTGGCCATGAAATGGACGCCCGGTGAAACGGACGTCACCTGCTCGATCGGTACGTTCCCCAGACTTGTAAGGAAGCCTTGTGACCCCTGGCCGTAGGCTACAAAATTTCGACCGTCGTATATAAGATCTGCGAGCCGCCACTGGCGATGATTCTTAGTTCTGAACGAGAAGGCAGCCCCGCCCCCAGGAATGGTAACTTGATCACATTTTTCCGACCGCTGAGCTCTAAACGTGATCTCGTCGCAACCAAGGTCAGGTATTAGCCGAACTAATCCGTTGTTTTTCCCCTTCAGCAGATCTGCATATCTTAACGTCAGGTCCGCATCCGGTGCGACAGCACGCTTCTCCGATTCGGAAGGCTCCCGGTATAACGTTCGTATCCGCTCAACCGCCAACCGCTCTTCAACCGTTCCATTGCGGTTAATACGAGTGATATCATCCCGCCCTTCGGCTCGGGCACGGTCGTTGAGAGTTTTGGTGAGTAAACTCGCTTCCCTCTCTTTCTGTCTAACGACGCCATCAGCCCCAGGGCTTTGGGCACTAGCCATCGAAGCCGTTAAAAACAGGAGCAGCAATAGGTACTTCATAAATCGGTGCTCTCGATCCTTAGGGATTTTAGTAAGAAACGTCCGCAGTGAACTTGTTATCGGTCAAGCCATCGCTTCGCTGCGGCGACTTGATTGAGGGCGATCTTTTGTCCTGAAGCTCGCGATAGACGATCGTTATCCCATCCGCATCCTCGCCAACGACCCTAAAGGCAACGATCACATCTCTACGCTGATCGAACTCAAATTCATCATATGCAAATCCTTCGACCGCCTTATAGGCTGTTCCGTTATAAGCCGCAGAACGAAGCAGATATGTCGTGTTCATTTTTGCCGGAAGAGTACGTGAATACGAAAATCCATCGGACAAAACCCCAGCGGCAAATTCGCGATCTGCCTTAATGGCCTCAGTTATATCCGAGGTTAGCGGATAACCACTCAAATACGCGGCGCCGCGAGATCGAAGAGAGACGTTCGCAAGCGGAACATCGCCAATGTCAACTAAAATGCCTCGCACCAGGTAGCCCAAGGTTTGGAACATGCCGTTGGAAAATGAGATATCAGAGAGTCGTGATATCCGATGGCTCTTCGTCCTAAACGAGAAAGACGAACCGCTGCCCGGCATAGAAAATTTGAGGCAATGTTCGGATGCTACGACAACTGATGTCCGGTCGGAGCAACCTTCATCTTTGATCAATTTGACAAGCCCCGTATCGGGCAATTTCAGAACATCCTTTTGGGAATTGGCCAAGTTTTCCCTCGGTCGAAGCAGTTTCTTCTCTTCACGATTTGATTCGCGATATAATGCCTCTATCTGCAGATCTATCAGCCGTTTCAGCCTTGCCCTATCAACTCGACCAAGTCGTAAATCGGCCGCCGCTGCTCCCAGATTCGCACGCCTTCGGGCCTCGTCCTCCGCTCGCCGAACTGCCTCGAAAATGTTTGGTGTGGCTATAGGTTGTGGAGATGGAGTCGCCACGGGCGTTTGCCCAAACACAACTCCCTGCATCACGAAAGCTGATACAAGGAGCAGAACGAAAGTTAACAATAGTCGGATACGTGACAGCCCGCTGCTCATAACTTATCTTTCAATATCTCATTAACGACCTTTGGATTCGCCTTTCCCTGCGACGCCTTCATCACCTGACCGACAAAAAAGCCAAATAGCTTTTCGTTGCCCGCTCGATACGCATCCACATTTGCCTGGCTTGCTGCAATTACTTCATCGATGATCTTTTCGATCGCGCCGATGTCCGAAACCTGCTCGAAGCCTTTTTCTTTTATAACTTCCGGAGCCGGTTTACCGGTAGCGAACATCTCAACCAGCACTTCCTTGCCCTGATTATTGTTGATCGAGCCGGCGTTGATCGTCTTAAGTAACTCCGCGAGATCTTCGGCAGTAGTAAGACTCTCGGAAACTGTTTTGCCCGAATTATTCAGCTCGCGTGTAAGTTCGCCGAGTATCCAGTTGGCTGACATCTTGGGATTTGCCGTGATGCGAGATGTGGTCTCAAAGTATGCCGCGAGATCTTTGTCCGTGACCAACTGCGACGCGTCCGCAAAATTTAGTCCATAGACGTCAATAAACCGATCACGCATTGTGTCCGGCATCTCAGGCATTTCCTTTTTCACCTGTTCGATGAACTCGGATGAAACCTTCAGCGGCTGCAGATCTGGTTCTGGGAAATAGCGATAATCGTGAGCATCTTCCTTGCTGCGCATGAATCGCGTACGGTTATTTTTCTCATCCCACAACCGCGATTCCTGATTTACCGCCTCGCCTTTCTCATGCGCCTCGATCTGGCGTTCGATCTCGTATTCGATCGCTTTTTGCATGAAGCGGACGGAATTCAGGTTTTTAAGCTCAACCTTGTTTCGAAACGCAGTCTCGCCAACCCTTCGAACCGAAACATTCGCCTCGCATCGAAGGTTCCCTTTTTCCATATCTGCATCGCTCGCCCCGACCCATTGCAATGCCCGACGAACATGATTCACATAATCATACGCCTGCCACGACGTACGAAAATCGGGCGAAGTAACGATCTCACCCAGCGGCGTTCCGGCCCGGTTGAGGTCGATGTAGGAATATTTGTCCGTCTCAGGAAGGCCTTCGTGAACATTCTTGCCAGCATCTTCTTCCAAATGCATTCGCTGGATGTGAATGGTCATTGGCTTCCATTCGCGAGCATGTCCCGAATCGTCACGATCAGCAGTCAGGATCGTGAGCTGGCCGTTTGCGGAGAAGGGTTTGTCGTACTGAGAGATCTGATAGCCTTTTGGCAGGTCGGGGTAAAAGTAATTCTTACGAGCAAAGATCGAAGTTTCCTGGATCTCAAGCCCCAATGCCAAAGCCGCCCTGGCCCCGAGATCGATGACACGCTTGTTCAAAACCGGCAACGCGCCCGGCAACCCGAGGCATACCGGACACGTATTCGAATTAGGTTCGTCACCTGTCTCGGCCGCGCACGAGCAAAAGATCTTTGTATCCGTTGCTAACTGGGCATGGATCTCCATGCCGATAACCGCTTCCCACCCTTCTTTCATAAAAATTTCTTAATGTCTAACGCCCGCGGGTTCGGGGTTTTACAAACGCTGGTCGCGAACGCGTTTGCGAACCAGTTGGTATTATAAAACCACCGCCCACGCGGTAAGATTGCTGCGGACGGAAGCTACCGCCCCGGCCCCGATGCCTTCCGAACGACGAACCGTATCCGTAGTTGTAGAAAAACGGCGATCCATAGCCGCCGAATGACACCCCTGACTCTGGATCGGCGTAATAAACCTGAGATAACTTATCCCGCTCGACCTCGATCCATTCACGCTGTAACTGCGCTTCGCGCAATTTATCCGCGAGTTCGAGTGCTTCAATGCGGCTTTGTTCGTTCCGCATGGCCAACTCTTCGGGTGAAGGAAAACCGAGTTTCTCGTAATTCTCGCGATAATCCTTCTCGGCCCGAAGCCGCTCTTGTCTGTATTTCTCGAGGTCGGCGTTGGTGATGGTTCTCTTCTGCGCCGTTACCGAGATCACCGTTGTCAACAGAAAAAACATTGACGCCGCAATACTTAATCTCATAACTTTGCCTCCGATTGTCTGATTCTAACATGAGATTCGATGCGCGGAACAGCCTCTAAGATCACCAGAAAAAGTGATCCACCGAAAAAGGTGGTAGATGATGTCTCATGGGTCGAAATTTAGGCGGTGGAGACCGAAACTGACAATAGCCAGCCTTTTGGGTCCGGAGAATTCCATCAGGTTGTCCGTTCACTGTTCCACCTCAAAAACTAGAAGCCAAAGCTCAGGCCGACTCTCCCATTCGTTTTCGCGGTACGAAATCCGTTCTCGTAATATTCCTGATCAAAAACATTCTCGATCGTGCCAAATAGCCGCAGCGTCATCTTCTCTTTCTTAAAGCCAAACGTGTATCCGCCGGTCAGATCGCCTCTTCGATTACCTTTGAAACGGAAGACGTAGGTTTGGAAGGACGAATTGCTGAATATCGGAGCAAGGTATGTCGACGTTGCCAGAAAGTCGAAGTTCACCCAGAACCTCTTGAACCGCTGTGTCGCAACGAGCGTGAACTGGTGATCGGGGATTCCCAATGTTTTCAAATTCGAATTCCCGGTAACCTGCGGTGTACGCTGGAGGCTGTTCGTAAATGTGTAAGAGGCGAAGATATCGGTCGAACTTGTCGCCTTTGCCTTAATGCTGAATTCCCCACCACGAGCGATGCCGCCTTTTTGATTTACGTACCCGCCGAATGGACGGGTGGTCGAGCCGATATTTCCGACTACATTTCCATATCCGATGATGTCCGTGAGCTTTGTGTAGAAATAGGTTGCCGACAGCCGCACACGTTCGCTCGCGAGATTTTGCTCAACGCCAGCATCAAACGCGATCGTCTTTTCCGGTTTGAGAAACGGATCGCCGATCGCCGTAAAACTCGGTGTCCCAAAGCTCGAATAGAACGACCCAAACCTTTCGTACAAGGAGGGCACGCGATAGCCATTACCCACATGAGCACGCAGCTTGGTGCCGGAGCTTCTGAAAAAGTACGACGCAGCCCCGTCAAATGTGTAGGCCGTCGGCGGGTTGCTAAGGGTCAGGTTGTTGTACGGTGCATTCGCGAGGCTAAATCCGGGCTGGTCGAGGTTGAATTTCTGAACTCGTGCGCTGCCCGCAAGCTGTAAGCTCCCATCAACCAGGCTGACGAGATTCTGCACATAAAATGTGTTGCTCTTTTGCCCCGCACGGGTGAAAAAATTGCCTGTTCCGTCCGGCGTCAGGCCGTCATTGCCGTACGTTTCGCTTTCGAATTCGAAACCGGCGGTAAACTGATTAATATCATTCGGTGACCATTTCACGTTCGCATTGCCCATGTGGACCATACCGTCAAAAATACTGGTTGACGCACTCTGAAATCCTGCACCTAGCACGCCATTGTCGTTAGTGCGTTTAGTTTGCAGGCCTTGGTAGTAGCCGCCGACAAGCAGCTTACTGTTAATGACCTGATTTACAACAAACTGCCCGCTGAAAAATCTTGATTTCTGTTGATTGTCCGGATCATTTACATCCGGCGTGAAATTCACACCACGCTGTGCCGAGATTATCGAAGAATTCGATACCGGCGGCGTTCCAAATGTGTCGGGACCGGAATTCAAACGTACGTCGGCATCAGAAAAGAAGATCCGGCCCGAGATGCTTGTTTTCGAAAACGGATCGGCGTCGATTCGTGTTTGAAAGTTCGTATTGTTCGCATCATCGTCGCCGTCAATGCCTTTCGTATAGGCCGTTCGAGAAAGCCCGGCATTTATGCCAAATCTACCGCCTTCGGTTCCATGCGAAACATTTCCGCGAAAACGTCCGAGCCCAAGCCCGCCGAACGCCCCGCCGATCTGTCCGTGAGTACCAGTCCGCGTTCGCGGCGTCTGAAAATCGATCGTTCCACCGACCGCATTCGTACCGTACACTGACGAACCCGACCCACGCAAAACCTCAACCTTACTGACGCTCGTCAGAGTAAAATCGCTCAAAAATGCCGACGCGTCACCCGTGATCGCGGTCACATCGCGAAACCTGATGCCATCCACCAGGACCGCCGTATCCTGATTCCTCAGACCGCGAGTCTTGATCGACGCAACCCTGCCAAAACCACCCAGTTGCTGAACCCGGAATCCCGGAATCGTCCGCAAACTATCCGCCAAAGAAAAATCCGCCCGGTCACGCATCTCCTGACCACCGATGACATCAACCGTCTTCGAAACTTGTTCCAGCGTCTGCGTTTCGTTTGCCGCAACAACTACAACGTCCGCGAGTTCACCCGCCGAAAGCTGGCCATTTTTCACGCTCACGCTCGCCCGTTTATTGCCATACACAAGCAAATACTTGCCATCCGCAACGCCGTCAAAACTATAAACGCCGTCGGCATCGGTCTTAGTCTCAAATGAGTCGTTCGCGGACACGAGCCTGACGGTTTGATTAGCAACGATCTGTCCCAAATCTTTCAAGAGGCCGGAAACGGTCGCGGTTTGCTGTGCCGATATTCCGGCGCACAGCAATGAAATAAAAATAACTACTCTAAAAAACTTCATTCAATCTCCTTTTCTGCCCATCGCAGAATGGTTCAAATCCCAAACAAACGAGCAAAGTTCCCGGCTTCTCAAAAAGAGTCACGGTTGCGTGGGCAGTGTTGGATTTGCACCAACTTCCTTTGCATCGAATGTCAACGATGTTCGGAGTCCCGCCGTTAGGCGGTCTCGTATTGCCGCCTAAAGGCGGGACTCCAAACGTTAATAAATAGCCGTAACACGTAATTTACGGCTCGCTGGATTTTCATCCAGCAGAACTTTCACACCGAAAACATTCTCGATATTTTCAGCGGTCAAAACTTCCTCCGGGCCACCAGCGGCGGCAATGCGTCCGCGGTTCAGCATTATGATCTCGTCGGCGAATTCGGCAGCGAGATTTAGATCATGAGTGATCACAACGGCTGAGTAATTACTTTGTAAGCACCGTTCGCGTACCAGCCGAAACATCATAGCCTGATGTGCAAGATCGAGATTTGCGGTCGGCTCATCAAGCAGCAGTATGTTCGCTCCCGTTGCAAGTGCCCTCGCCAAGACCACTCTCTGACGCTCTCCGCCGGACAAGTGATTCATCAACCTCGTCTCGAATCCCGCAAGGTCGCAGTCCACTAACGCTCTGCGAGCATACTCAACGTCCGCATCGCTTTCCCACCCAAACGCGTTCCCATGGACGAACCTTCCCGACAGTACGAACTCCAAAACCGTCACCGGAAACCGCGTCTCATTCTCCTGGGCAACAACGGCAATTTTTGAAGCGATCTCCCGACGCGAGATGGCAGCTAGACGTTTCCCATCGAGCGTGACCTCGCCCGACGACAGCGGCAGCGTGCCGTTCAGAGCTTTTATCAGCGTAGTTTTTCCCGCTCCGTTGGCACCGAGAAGTACAACGACACAACCCGGCTTCAGCGAAAACGAGATCTCCTGCAAAACCTCGCACGCTCCATAGCTGATCGTTACATTTCTTACATCCAACATTTTTCTTAAACAGGGATAAAAGGGATTAAGGAGATAGCTATCTGTTCGAAATCCCTTTCATCACCTCCATCCCTGTTAATTTCTCCGCAACAAATAAATAAACATCGGAGCCCCTATAAGCGCGGTAACCGCACCAACTGGTAATTCCCTCGGAGCGATCGCCGTCCGAGCGATCGTATCCGCAAAAACCACAAATATCGCTCCTGCGATCGCCGAAAACGGCACAACGAGGCGGTTGTCGCTCCCGACACTCAACCTCACCAGATGCGGCACGATCAGCCCAACATAACCAACCGAACCGCTCGCCGCCACAGCCGCACCGACGACCAGACTCGCAGCACCAAATACGAGCATCCGCACACGCCCAACCTCGACGCCAAAATCAAACGCATCACGCTCGCCGACCATCATCAGATTCAAAGCCCGGGCCTGCGACATCAGAATGATCGTGCCGATGATCACCGCTCCGAGACTAAGGTAAACACCGTTTCGAGTCGCTTGCGACAGATCGCCGAGCAGCCAAAACGTAAAACTCCGAAGCTTTGCCGCATCCAGCAGCGTCGTCAGCATCACGATCACTGACGACAGAAAGGTCGTTACGATCACACCTGATAAAACAAGCCGCTCGACATTCATCCCGGACCGGCTCTTCGCCATTCGGTAAACCGCGATCGTCGCCAAACCCGCTCCCGCAAACGCGAGCAGCGGCCGCGTGATCTCAAGGCTCTGAAAAAACACAAACGCCAGCATCGTTCCGAGTGCCGCTCCATTCGAAACTCCCAACAAATAAGGCTCAGCCAACGGATTCCGCAGCAGCGACTGCAAACCCGCACCAGCAACCGCGAGGCTCGCCCCAACACAAGCTCCAAGCAAGATCCTCGGAAGGCGAATGTCATAAAATATCGATGCCTGCTGCTCGTTCAGATCAAATATCGGCAACCTCTCCGCCCCCAACAAAGCAGCCAGAATTATCACCGCCGCCAGTGCGGCGAGCAATGAGATCCCGATAATGATTGCCTTTCGATTCACGATTTTTTATTCGAAATAAGTGAGAACTGAAAAGTTATAACTTATAACCTATCAGTTCTCACTTATTCCGAAATTTCTCCGGATGCAGTTGCCTCGCTATCTGCTCCAACGCATCCACAAGGCGCGGGCCCGGACGCGATATAATGTCAGCGTTCACCCTGTAAACGCGCCCGTTTTTTACTGCGGGCGAATTCTTAAAGGCGTCGTTAGGTTCCTGATTGTCTTCGCTGTCCGATAAGATAATAGCTTCCGGATTCAACACCGCAGCTGTTTCCTTACTTAGTTTCGGAAACGGCGTCTCAACGTTCCAAGTCGCCGAGTATCCTCCAGCGATTTGTAGAACCTGATCGAGAAAAGAATCTTTTCCGATCGTGAACAACGGTTCTTTAGATATTTGAACAAAAACTTTTGTCGGTTTTCTGCACTCAATGAAAGCTCCCATATCCTCGTCGATTCTAAGGAGGGAATCTAGAGTATTGCCAACGGCTGCGTATCTGGAAGTTAGTTGATCCACCACGGGGTCTGCGGTCTCCTCGGTGCCAAAAAGTGCTGCGAGATTTCGGAGGCCACGGAGAACCTCGTGAAGTGTTGTTGGATTCGTAACATAAACCGCAATCCCATTAGCCTCAAGCGTTTTCATGAAGGTCTCGATCTGCGACGCGGTCGAGACGAATACGACATCTGGCTTGAGGGCTATGATCGACTCCATATTCGGCGTCATGGTGTCACCGATCTTTGCTATCGATTTTGCTTCCTCGGGGTAATTGCAGAATGTCGTTACACCGACGAGGCGGTCACCGGCACCGACGGCGAAGATATTCTCGGTCAGGTTTGGAGCAAGCGAAACTACTCGCGTGATCTTAGTGGGGATTAGAATAGTACGTTCGAGATCGTCAGTGACCTGCCGCATCGGAACGGGGGCGGGCGTGGTTCCATTCGAATTGACTACAGAACCGCTGCTGCAGCTCACAAGAAACAAGCTTGCGAGCAACAGAATTACAACGATTCCTACCTTTTTTATAACTAACCTCTTCACTCTTCCCCCTAAATACAAAAGCCCTGCTCTTCTACGCCGACGTACATCGACCAGAAAAACAAGGCTTATTAAAGGGTAAAAGTGAAAAAGGCTAAAAGTGAAAAGGTTAGTCCGACAGCCGGCTTCTTTTTCACATTCTCACTTATTTCACACTTTCACTTTCGTGTCCGTGTCTGCCTGTGATGTTTTGACGCGAAACATCTATTCTTGGCAATAGCATTCGAAGCAGGAATTCTGACTTAGCACCGAGGTGCATTACAGTGACGCGATCGTGCGGGAATCTCACCCCGCTTACCCTAACACCGACTAAAGTCGGCTCCTCAAACACTTCTATTATCAAAATAACAACGGTAATTGTCCGTCTTAACGGGTGGTAAGTCAATTTCAACCGAATCGGGCGATCTCAGATGACGTTTTTGTGTGGAATATGCTTATGAGAAAGCGAGAAGTTTCAGGCCCGAAATTGGTATAACCAATTATTTTCGTATGAAGCTATTTCACCCCCAAAATCCCTTGACTTTCAGTTGACACTCTATTAAGTTTGGATAATTCTAACGAACGTTCGGTAGAAATATACGCAAAGAATACAAAGGTTAACGGTGACAGGAAACCTGTGCGTTCCATTCACCTTTATAGTCGTCGCAGGCATTTCGCTATGGCCCGGACAGGAACCAAGAAGAGCATTGACCGAGCTCAGGAGATCTACCTGACCGCGGCACAACTGTTTTTTGAAAAAGGGTTTGAATCTACGTCGGTGTCAGATATAGCAGATGCTTTGGGTCTGACCAAGGCAAGTCTTTATTATTACGTCGAGAGCAAACAAGACCTGCTCTACCGCATCGTATGGTTAGGCCTGGATAGTGTAAAAGATGCAGTGCTCGATCCGGCAAGGTCGATCGACGATCCGGAAGAGCGTTTGCGGTTCATCATATTCAATCATGCTCGGCTGGCAGCGTCCGGTAATCACGCCGTGATCATCATTTCGCACGAAATGAACGCCTTAAACCTGGATCAGCGCATTCAGGTGCAAGAGCGGCGGCGAGAATATTTCGATTTTGTACGAGATACGCTCGTCGGCCTGCAGAGGCAGGAAAAGCTTAAGAAGATAAATATTACAACCGCGACGTTCACCATCTTTGGAATGATCCTATGGCTACCGCGTTGGTATCGATCCAGCGGTTTATTGCCGGTTGACGTCGTCTGCGAGGATGTTTGCGAACTCGCAATGAACGGCCTTTTAAATGGGAATGCCAAAGAGTAGCGCGAGGCGGTCAGTAAAGAAAAATTGGGAAGATATTTCTGTGTAAGTGGAGACAGTTCTATGAAACAAATCAAGTTATTTCTTATGTTTTTACTGGTGACGGCCGTCGGGTCTATCACCGTACTCTCACAGGCGATCGCTACCTCAGAGCTACGCGGAACTGTGACCGATGCAAACGGTGCCGCGGTCGCGGGTGCAACGGTGACGGCGACCGATAGCTCAAAGGGCATCAGTCGAACCGTTACAACAAATTCCGAAGGCAACTTCGTGCTTTTATCCCTGTCGCCGAGCACTTACTCGGTAAAGATCACAGCTTCGGGCTTCGCTTCGAAAACGACAAACAACGTAATGCTTGAGGTCGGTCAGCAGCTGACGCTCGATCTTGCCCTCACCGTTGGCAACGTTGATGTCGTTGTCGATGTTTCCGAGGGCGATCAGCCACTGGTCGATACAGAGAGAACGCAGCAATCTACCATCACGGCAGCATCTTCGGCTATTTCCGCGATAAATCGCTTGATGCTAGAAATACATTTGACACCAACCCTTCCGGAAAATCACCCTACAATCGCCAGCAGTTTGGCGGATCGATCGGCGGCAAGATCAAAGAAAACCGCACCTTCTTTTTCGTATCTGCCGAAGGTTTGCGTGAGAACCAGTCGTCATTTGTCACCCTCAACGGTTCATTAACGAATGGTTTTCAACTCGCCCCGGCAACGGCTGCAGGAGACCAGAATGGCTTTTTGAACTACCTCGCATCACGCCCGGCTTTGGCACCGCTCGCGGCAGGCGTTCGCGGCGTGCTCACCACGCCATCAGCACGCACCTCGGCTCTTTATGCGTCAACTAATGGTGTTTTCCCTGCAGAAAGCCGCAACGCACTGATATCGGGCCGCATCGATCACACATTTGGCCCGTCGGATGTCGGGTTCTTCCGCGTGAATTACGCCAAGACGCAGGGCGAGAATCAGGCAACGGGAGCTTTGAATGCAGTTTCCCGAGGCCGCGAAGTCGATTCGCCAAGTGGCGGCGTTCTATTCTCGGAAACGCACACGTTCAATTCAACCACCGTCAACGAGCTGCGTGCTCAGATTTCGCGATATCGCTTGACCGTGACGCCGAATGATCCCAACGGCCCTGAGATAAACATTCTTGGTTTTGGCAACTTTGGCCGGGATATTTTCCTGCCGTCTGATTCGGTTACAAACTCGTTTGACCTCGCAGATACGATCTCGTTCGTCCGTGGAAACCACACGGTCAAGATCGGTGGCGTATTCCAGTATGGTAAAACCTCAACCGAGTCGGAAACCTATCTGCCCGGAACATTCCGCTTTGGAGCATTGCCTTTCTCGACCGTATTTTCGACAGCACAACGGACCGCGATAGTCGGAACGACAGCAACAGGTGCTGCCTGTTTGGCTGCCCCTATTGGCGGACAGATCGGTGCGGACATTACCAGCGGATTCATCACCGCAGCACAAGGAGCGGCTCTTAGAAACTCGCTCTGCAACGCGAGCAACACGATCAATTCGCTCCAGTCTTATAACATCAACGCTCCACAGGTTTACCAGCAGGGTTTCGGACTTCCGTTCTTTGAAAGCCCAACTAAAAAGTTCTCCTTGTTTGCTCAGGACACGTGGAAAGTTCGTCAAAACTTCACGTTGAACTATGGGCTCAGATACTTCATACAGCAGGAAGCCGAGCCGGTCCCAACCGACAAGAATAATTTCCAGCCGCGACTTGGGTTTTCATGGGATGTTTTCAACAATGCGAAAACAGTGATACGAGGCGGTGCCGGTATCTTTACGGGCCCGATCGACAACCAGATCACCAACGTCGTAAACACTCTGGCTTCCGGCACCGAACCGAAGAACATTAATATCGTAGTTTCGGCGATAACGCTGCCTGGAACGCTCGGTTCCGCGTTCATCTATCAAACGCTGTTGGCACAGGGAATAATCGGTGTGAGGCCGATCGTTGCCGGCGACCTGACGCAGTTTGGCCTGAACACCGCTCCGGGTCGTCCGCTCGAGGCACGCATCCGCATTGGACAGGATTTTGAAAGCCCCGAGACGTATCAGGTGAGTGCGGCGGTACAGCAGGATCTTGGCAAGGGTTTCTCGGCTGAGTTCAGCTACCTGTTCTCCCGCGGAGCCCATTTGGTCCGCCCCGTCGATGTTCGCCGTTATGCCGTCACCGGCACCAGCCCATTCACCGGCGGCCCGACTTACTCGGCGACGCAATTGGGATGCTTTGTAGTTCCCGGCGTTCCGGCTGGATTTCAATGTGCCACCAGCGGAAGCGGAGCGGCCAACGGCTTCTTCCTGCCCCAGTACGCTCTTGATGCAGAGTATCAGTCAGTTGCAAACAGCTTCTACCACGCCGGTACGTTGCAGGTAACAAAACGCTTCACCCGCAACTACAGCATCAACGCCAACTACACCTATTCAAAATCGATCGACGAGGCAACCGACTTCAACACCGATTACCTCGCACAGAACCCTCTGAATGTCCGAGCAGACCGCAGCCTTTCCGCATTCGACCAGCGGCATCGTGTGGTCTTAAGCGGTGTTTTCCAAAGCACCTCTGAGAACTCGTTCTTGAAAGACTGGGTATTTGCACCGATCTTCACGGCTGGCAGCGGCCGTCCTTTCAACCTGCTTATCGGGTTTGATACTGACGGTGACAGTCGCCTGTATAACGATCGACCAGCATTTGCCGGTCGAAATACCGGAAAGGGCGAGGCATACTACACGTTCGACGCTCGTTTGGGCCGCCGATTCTTCGTCAAGGAACAGCGGTTCCTTGAGCTGACGATCGAGGGCTTTAACCTGTTCAATACGGTTAACTATAACGGTATCAACAACATCGTCGGTACCGCGTGTGTTGCAGGCCTCGCTACAAATCCGAACTGCGCAGGTTCGACCAACGTGATCCCGATCAACGCTCGCGGCCGGGAAGGCGTTTCGCCGACATCGCCGCTTGGCTTCACATCGGCTGCCCCGGCAAGACAACTGCAGTTCGGCGCACGTTTTAACTTCTAACGGCCTCGGCGGTTAGCTAAACGAAAAAGGCCCGCATCCAACGATGCGGGCCTTTTTATGTAATTTTAAGCCTGAAACCTAGAAACACTCGTTCGGCACATTCTCGAGTGTATTGACCATCAGCATATCGACGACCGCATTGAAGTCGCCGCCCGTTGCTTCGTAAACCCGAAGCTGTTCGTCGGCCGATGTTCCGCGTTCCAGTATTGTGTGAATATGTTCGATCTCTTTACGCGAATCGAGCGGGTCGACCACGTCGTCCACAAAGTCGAGCAATTCGCGAATCAGATCTCTCGCCGGAACCTCTTTTTGCTTGCCCAGATCGAGCAGCATTCCATCGAGGCCGTAACGAATGGCTCGCCACTTATTCTCAAGAATCAGGCGGCGGTGATAGATGCGGAAGCCCAGATTACCCTCATTCAAAACCATCAGTTTTGCGACGATCGCCTGGAACAAGGCGGCGATCGCTATCGTGTCGTCAACACGCGTCGGAATATCGCAGATGCGGAATTCGAGCGTCGGGAACAGGTAATGCGGGCGAACATCCCACCAGACCTTTGACCCATTCTGGATGCAGTTCATTTTGACGAGGAGATCGACGTATGTCTGATACTGCTGATACGACTCAAACGTATCTGGGATCTCGGTGCGGGGAAATTTCTTAAAAACCTCAGAACGGTACGATTTTAGCCCAGTGTTAAACCCGAGCCAAAACGGCGACGAGGTCGTCAGAGCAAGAATATGCGGCAGGAAATAGCGGGCCGCATTCATCACCTGGATCCTCTTTTCAACATCCGGAATTCCCACATGGACATGAAGGCCAAAGATCAGGAGGCTGCGGGCTACCATCTGAAGTTCGTCAACCAACAGCTTGTACCGGTCACCGTCATAGATCTCCTGCTCGGACCATTTAGAGAACGGATGTGTCGACGCGGCGACGATCGCCATGTTCTTTTTCCGGGCGAGGTTTGAGATTATGCATCGCAGCTTGGTCAGGTCTTCGCGGGCTTCCTGAATGTTCGCACAAACGCCCGTCCCAACCTCGATCATCGACTGGATCATCTCGGGCTTGATCTTTTCACCAAGCAAGAGCTTGCCTTCATCGAGTATCTCGGAGACGTGAGATTTCAGCTCACGCGTTACCGGGTCAACGATCTGAAATTCTTCCTCGATACCAAGCGTAAATTGATCAAACATAAAGTCCCCCCTGGTGTTTAGCTTAATTCCACATCGCTGCTCAGAAATACCTCATCAGCTTCGTTGAGATCCTTAAATCTAACACCGACACCGTGTCCGGGATCGGAATAAACAACAGTTCCGCGGAGGTTCATTTCGCGGTCTCCGACGTTTAGCAGCATCACGATCGGGGTTCCGACATCTAGCGGTGCAGTTGTCGTCATGTAGAGGCCGCCCGAACCGATATCTCGGGTGTTGGCGATGCCAGTTCCGTCGCCGCCTTCGAAGCGAACATCGACGATGAGTTTTTTACGGTCGGAAGTGCGCCGTTCTGATGGCAAACGTGCATCACTGAGATCTATTTCAGCCATAATAAATGTTATTTGTCTGGAGCAGTAAACTACGAGGAAAACTCGTGCCTCATTCTAACCCAAAGTAACCTAATCACATAGAGAAATATTACCACGTCGCACCGACATCTTTGGCGACTTTGAGAAATGCTTTTGCTGCGTGCGATAGCTCTGAATTTTTGCGATAAACAATATTCAGTTTTCGCTCGAGTTTCATCTCTTTTACCGAGATCTCTTTCAGCAAGCCGGCGTTGACCTCGGCCCTCGCTGTGATCTTTGGCACCAATGCAAGGCCGACGCCACGGGCAACGAGACGCTTTATCGCCTCAAGCGATGGCAGCTCGACTGAGATATTGAGACGCGTTTTGTGCTTTTCAAAGGTTTCGATGACCTTCTGTCTGTAGGGCGATGGAGCGTTATGGGCGACAAATGTCTCAGCACCAAGCTCTTTTATTGAGACCTCAGTGTGTTTCGCTAGATGATGTTTTGGCGAAACGACCAGCACGAGTTCATCGCTCAGAGCGGCGATAGACCTGAGTGACTCGTCATTCGGTGTGAACGAAATTACGCCCAACTCAACCTCTCGAGCGGTTATCTGTTTTGGGATGCGACTGGCAACCCCGCGTTGCACCTCGATCTTGATCAGCGGATGTTGTTTCCTAAATTCTTCGATGACCGGCAGCAGATAAAAGACCGTGTGCTCATTGGCGCTGATTGTGACCTTGCCGTGCTGCAGGTCGCGCATTTCCGTTATCGCCTGCTGAGCGTGCTGACGAAGATTGAGCATCTGCTTGGCGTGACTGAGCAGAACTTCGCCGGCGAAGGTGAGCGTTCCGTCCTTTGACGATCGATCAAATAATTTCTCACCGATCTCTGCCTCTAAACGGCGAATTGCCTGGCTGATCGCAGGCTGAGTTCGATTTAAGACTTCAGCCGCACGTGAAAAACTGCGTTCGCGTGCAACGGTGACTAGTACTTCAAGCTGATTAATGTCCATCAAATATCGGCTGACTAGATCGGGGATTATATCAATATAACACGAGTGTATTGCTAATTTCGCAAGAGGCAAACCCGTTAAGAAATTTTGCTCGACTGTCGATCTGATCTGAAAGGCCTTGAAAATTATAATTTCATAACCATACATTATGCAAATATCAGTAACATAATATTGACTTATCACGTAACGCTTGTATAACATCAGGCTTAGATGGTCGACAAATATCTCTCTGCCGCCCATTGCCCATGGAGAAAATGCATATGAGTAACAAGAAAATTGCGATCTTTGACACGACATTGCGTGATGGTGAGCAGTCGCCGGGCTGCTCTATGTATCTCGAGGAAAAAATATCGATGGCCCGCCAGCTCGAGAAGCTCGGCGTCGACGTCATCGAAGCCGGCTTTCCCTTCGCCTCCGAAGGCGATTTTAAGTCGGTAGTCGCGGTCGCCGAAGAATGCCGCGATACCACGATCGCCGCCTTGTGCCGTACAGTCACCTCTGACATTCACAGTGCCGCAAACGCTCTCAAAAAAGCGAAACGTGCCCGCATTCACACATTTGTCGCAACATCAGACATTCATCTCCAGTACAAACTAAAGAAAAGCCGTGACGAGGTCATTGAGATGGCTTCGAATGCCGTTGCCGCTGCCCGCGAATGCGTCGATGAGGTCGAATTCTCGGCTGAGGACGCGACGCGGAGCGATGTGGATTATCTTTGCCAGGTTTTTGATGCCGCAGTTGCTGCCGGAGCGACGATCCTCAACGTGCCCGACACCGTCGGCTACACGCTGCCCAGCGAATACGCTGCTTTGATCGCTACGGTAAAAGAACGCGTAGTTGGTGACAAGAATGTCACGATCAGCGTCCACTGTCACAACGATCTCGGCCTAGCCGTCGCCAACAGCCTCGCCGCTATCGAAGCAGGAGCCACGCAGGTCGAATGCACCATCAACGGCGTCGGCGAACGTGCCGGTAACGCCTCGCTCGAGGAACTGATCATGGCAATGACCGTTCGTGCCGACAAAATGCCGTACAGCAACAACATCGTCACGACCGAACTTTACCCCACGAGCCAGTTGCTCTCGTCGATCGTCAGTTTCGGCGTGCAGCCAAATAAGGCGATCGTCGGACGCAATGCTTTTGCTCACGAGGCCGGAATTCACCAGCACGGCGTGTTGAGCAACCCGCTTTGTTACGAGATAATGACGCCAGAATCGGTCGGCGTGCCCAAAAACAGCATCGTCCTCGGTAAACACTCAGGCCGACACGCTCTGATCGCCCGGTACGAAGCTCTAGGTTTCGCCCTCAACGACAGCGAGATCGCCAGCATCTACCCGCGTTTCATAGCCCTGGCCGACCGCAAAAAGAATGTTTACGACCAAGACCTGATGGCCCTCGCACCAGCTCGCGTGCCGACGGCAATTGCGGCTTAGTTTTGTCGGTACCACCTGCGGTAGCGGGTGGGGAATTACATCACGACCATAAAAGCCCCGCCCGCTACCGCAGGCGGTACTGACCCTTTCCATATGAAGATAACGATCCTGCCGGGTGACGGTATTGGGCCTGAAGTTTGTCGTCAGTCGGTCAATGTTTTGACCGAAGTTGCCGCTGCGTTCGAGATATCGATCGAGACCGAAGAACACCTGATCGGCGGAGCCGCGATCAAGGCAACCGGTTCGCCATTCCCCGCTGAAACTGAAGCCGCGTGTGTGAGCAGCGACGCCGTTCTGCTCGGTGCAGTCGGTTCGCCTGAATTCGATCACCTGTTGCCGCACGAACGTCCCGAGATCGGATTGCTAAAGCTGCGTCAGGCTCTAGGCGGATTCGCCAATCTTCGCCCTGCCGCCGCAGTTCCGGCTTTGATCGATTCATCCCCGCTACGTCGCGAGATCTTCGAAGGAACCGACATGCTGATCGTCCGCGAACTGCTCGGTGGGCTATATTTCGGCACACCACGCGGCTTCAACGAAGACAATACCGAGGGCTACAACACAATGCGATACTCGGTCGCCGAGGTCGAACGAGTGGCACACATTGCGTTTCAATCTGCTCGCGGCCGCCGTAAAAAACTGACTTCGGTCGATAAAGCGAACGTTCTCGAAACTTCACAACTTTGGCGCAAAACCGTGTCGAAGGTTGCCGAGCAATATCCTGATGTCGCTCTCGATCATCTCTTTGTCGATGCGTGTGCGATGCATCTCGTGACAAATCCTACGCAGTTCGACGTGATCCTGACCGAGAATCTTTTCGGCGACATCCTATCAGACGAAGCCGCAGTTCTGACCGGCTCGCTCGGCATGCTGCCATCGGCGACGATCGGCGGAAAGGTCGATTTTTACGAACCGATCCACGGCTCCGCCCCTGAGATCGCGGGCAAAAACATCGCGAATCCGCTCGGAGCCATCGCCTCAGCCGCGATGCTGTTGCGATACACCGCGAAAAACGAATTGGCCGCCGCCGCAATCGAAAAAGCGATCCACTGGGTACTCGAAAAAGGCCACCGCACCGCAGACATCGCCGGAGTCGGCGGCAAAGTGACAAATTCGACCACCGAGATGGGAGCCATGGTCGCCAGCCGTGCCGTAGAATTTGCAAACGTGAATAATGCGTATCACGCTGTTTAGTCAGATGTTCGAAATGCTTGTCCGCGAAGTACGCTATTAACCCTGATCTAGGAATTGATGAGCAATAGTAAACACATAGGAGAAGCTGCCAATAAAACTGTAAACCTGTTTCAGGACAAGATATACGGAGTATTTTTCTAAGTGAGACGGTTTTTCGCCGTAAACTGTTTATCTTCACGCGGTTAAGCCGTCTCACTTTGTCCCAGTAAGTGAGACGATTTTCAACGGAATGGGTTTTTCAAAATGTTACGATTTTTTCGATAAGGCCGTGTATTTGCAACAGTTAGGTAACCACACTCTATTCACACGAGTGTTACGCTGACCGGAGTTTGATATGAAAACGCTCTACGACAAGATCTGGGACCGCCATCTGGTCCACGCCGAAGCCGGTAAGCCTTCGCTGCTCTACATCGACCTGCATCTGATCCACGAGGTAACGAGCCCGCAGGCTTTTGAAGGATTGCGGCTCGCGGGGAGAAAGCTCCGCCGTCCGGAACTCACATTCGGCACCATCGACCATGCCATCCCGACGATCAATCGCAACTTACCTTTCAAAGATCCGATCGCCGCTCAGCAGGTTAAAACACTTCGCGAAAACTGTCGTGAATTTGGTGTAAAACTCTACGACCTCGACCGTATCGAGCAAGGGATAATCCACGTATTCGGTCCCGAACAAGGCCTGACACAGCCCGGAATGACGATCGTCTGCGGCGATTCGCATACATCGACGCACGGAGCTTTTGGCGCATTGGCGTTCGGCATTGGAACGAGCGAGGTTGAACATGTATTTGCGACACAGTGCCTCCAGCAGGGTAGGGCGAAGAACTTCCGCATTAATGTAGAAGGCGATCTACCGTTCGGCGTGACCTCAAAAGACGTTATCCTCTGCATTATCAACGAGATAGGAGCCAACGGTGGTGTCGGCCACGTGATCGAATACACCGGTTCGGCCATCCGCAGCCTCTCGATGGAAGGCCGTATGACCGTCTGCAACATGAGCATCGAGGGTGGTGCGAAAGCCGGTCTGATCGCTCCGGATGAGACGACTTTTGAGTACATAAAAGGAAAGCCATTCGCTCCGAGAAACTGGGACGAGGTGGTCGCGGATTGGAGAACGTTAACCACCGACGAAGGTGCTCATTTCGACAAGTCAATCGATATCGACGCCGCTTCGCTCGAGCCGTATGTGACGTGGGGAACTTCGCCGGATATGTCAGTGAAGGTCAGCGATGATGTCCCCGATCTGAGCGATGCTCGTGACGAGAACGAGGCCAGATCGTTCGAACGGATGTACGAATACATGGGCGTCGAGCCTTCGCAGCGGATCGACCAGATCGCGATCGACCGTGCGTTCATCGGATCGTGTACTAATTCCCGTATCGAAGACCTACGCGACGCTGCGAAAGTCGCCAAGGGCTACAGTGTTTCAGGTCGCGTGAACGCAATGATCGTTCCCGGTTCGATGCAGATAAAGAAACAAGCGGAGGAAGAAGGCCTGGCAAAGATATTTGTTGACGCCGGCTTCGAATGGCGCGACGCCGGATGCTCGATGTGCCTCGCCATGAACGAAGACATCCTCCAACCCGGCGAACGCTGTGCCTCGACCAGCAACCGCAATTTCGAAGGCCGCCAGGGCCGCGGCGGCCGCACACACTTAGTTTCGCCAATGATGGCCGCAGCAGCAGCGATCGCGGGACATTTTGTCGACGTGAGGGATTGGAAGTTTAATGATTGAGAAGGCGGAAGAAATTAACAGGGATAAAAGGGATGGAGGAGATGTGTTGGAAGAAGACCCTAAAATGCTCGACCTGTTGCTTCCTTATCCACTTTATCCCCTTCATCCCTGTAAATACTTCCTCTGCAAAGTGGCGGTGAAATACTATGGACAAATTCACAACATTCGAAGGGCTGGTCGCACCTCTGTTTCAGACGAATATCGACACCGACCAGATCATCCCAAAACAATTCCTCACCCGTATTGAGCGAACCGGTTATGGAGCGTTTTTATTCAACGATTGGCGGCTGAACCCGGATGGTTCGCCGAAGGCGGATTTTGTTCTCAACGATCCGCGATACTCCGGAGCGTCGATCTTTATAGCCGGGGCAAATTTTGGTTGCGGCTCGTCTCGTGAACACGCTCCGTGGAGCTTGCTGGATTATGGCTTCAGAGCAGTGATCGCACCGAGTTTTGGCGACATCTTCTTTAACAACAGCTTGAAGAACGGCTTATTGCCGGTTCGCCTCGATGAAAAGATCGTCGAGGGCATCGTTGAAAAAGCGAAAACACTCGACAATTACAAGCTCACCATCGACCTCGAACACAATACCGTCACCGACGATCATGGCCTAAACGCCTCATTCGAGATCGACGAATTCCGCCGCTATTGCCTGCTGAATGGACTAGACGACATTGGATTAACTCTTAAGAATGAGGCATTTATAACGGCATATGAGGAAACCTCAGGTGTCGCTTTGAGATTTGCGGCGGTATGACAACCCTGAAAACACCGCGTTTCTAGGGTCAGACCGTTGCATTTTGGCTTTCTTCAAGATAGGATTATGGTTCGTTAATCTGCGATTATTGCGTCAGCTTGACCACGGATTGTATATATTTTCGCGCCGATATTCTAGAGACGGCGTTTTTTAGTTTTACTATGGGTTTTTCGACCTTAGCCATTCATGCCGGTAACGAGCCTGATCTGACCACGGGGGCCGTCTCAGTCCCGATCTATCAAACGTCAACTTACAAACAGGAAGCTCTGGGCAAGCCGACTGGCGGATACGAATACGCTCGCACACAGAACCCGACCCGATCGGCGTTAGAACGAAACATCTCAGCTCTTGAGAATGCCAAATTCGGGTTCGCTTTCGCCTCAGGCATGTCGGCGATCGACACCACGCTAAAGCTTGTAAAGGCTGGCGATCACGTCATCCTCGGCGACAATACTTACGGCGGCACATTCCGGCTTTTTAACCGTATATTGAAGGACTACGGCGTCGAATTTGACCTCGCCGATACCTCAGACCTCTCGAATCTCGAAAAAGCATTCAAACCGAACACGAAAATGGTCTTTGTCGAAACACCGACAAACCCGATCATGACGATCACCGATCTGAAAGGTGTTTCCGATCTGGCTCACGCCAATGGTGCCAAGGTCGTCTGCGATAACACCTTCATGTCGCCATATTTTCAGCGGCCGATCGATCTCGGTGTTGATATTGTCGTGCATTCGACAACGAAATATCTTAATGGCCACTCAGACAGCGTTGGCGGCTTCGTTGCTCTCAATGATGAGAAAGATGCGGAGTGGATCGGCTTTGTACAAAACGCGATCGGAGCGATCCTGTCGCCAATGGATTCGTTTCTAGTACTTCGCGGTACGAAAACACTTGCCGTCCGCATGGAAGCCCATGATAAGAACGGCCGAATGGTCGCCAACTTCCTTGCGGAACATCCGGGCGTTCAAAAGGTTTACTATCCAGGCCTAGCTTCCCATCCGCAGCACGAACTGGCCAAACGCCAGCAGACGGGCTTTGGCGGCATGGTTTCGTTCGAAACCGGCTCGCTCGATAATGCACGAAAGGTCTTAGAGGGCGTTAAGCTCTGCACGCTCGGTGAAAGCCTCGGCGGCGTCGAAAGCCTGATCTCGCATCCCGCGTCGATGACGCATGCATCCGTTCCTGAGGAAACGCGTGCTAAACTAGGCATCACTGACGGCTTGGTTCGCATTTCTGTCGGTATCGAGGATGTCGAAGATATTCTTGAGGACTTGGATCAAGCACTTTCATAGTCGAGAGGGCTCGAGAATTTTTTGACTCACGACTTTATAACACTTGAGTGGCTAAATTATGTTCACTGTTGAGACACACGCCGCCTCGCACATCGGACGCGTCCGAAAAGGAAACGAGGACAACTATCTTCTGCTAAATATCTCGGACGCCAAGGCGTGGACGAGCTCGCAGGAGGACGGCGAATTTATCATTGAGACCCAGCGATTCACGGTGGATGGAAATGGCGTAGTAATGGCGGTTTCCGACGGTATGGGCGGAGCTCTGGCCGGTGAGGTGGCTAGCACAATGGCGGTAGAAACCGTCAGCGAAAAGATGTTGGACGACGATTCCGATCAAACGCTGACGCCTGAAGAACAAGATCATTACCTTATCAGCCGTCTTTATAATGCGACCGTGTTTGCCAATTATCTCATTCATCAGCAGGGACGAACCGACCCGCAATTTCAGGGAATGGGAGCCACCTTTACCGGCATGGGCGTGACGCCTTCCTCTGCGGATATTATCCAGGTAGGCGACAGCCGGGCATACCTTGTTCGTGGCGGTAAAATATATCAGATCACTAAAGACCAATCTCTGGTTCAGCAGTTGATCGATGCCCAACAGATCTCACCTGAAGAAGCCGAAACACATACGCTGAAAAACGTGATCCTTCAGGCATTAGGAGCTCAGAACGAGATATATCCTGTTTCTGCGCGTGTAGTCCCTTGTCAAAATGATGTCTTCCTCCTCTGCAGTGACGGCCTTTCTAACAAGGTCGGGGCTGCGGAAATGCAGGAGATCGTTCTTAATAACTTCGACGGCCTTCAGAACGCCTGCGCGGAGTTGATAAAGCTAGCTAATCAGAATGGCGGCGAAGATAATATTACCGTTGTAATAGCTAAATTCTCGGGTGACAGCCTAGCTGAAGCAGGTGATGATGGAGTGAAACTTGAGCTGATCGACCTCGGCGGCATTCACGATACTGCGGATCAAGATCTCGGGAATGAGGATACGACAGAGATCATGAATCGAGACGAGGAAGCGAAATAGATTGATCTAATCCTGACGCCAGCCGGGCAACTCTTTAGTGATCCGCCGGACGAAAATTGACGAACCTCGGACCTCGACAACCTCGACCTTTTCGCCTTTTTGCAGTTCCGTCTCGCCATCGATCGGGAATGCGGTCCACGTCGATCCGAAAACCTTTACAGCGCCTTCGCTGAGGGCTCCTTGGCTTGGTTCGGTTACCGTACCAATTTTGCCTGGAAGAGCGTCAACGCCCGACTTCATTGCACTTTTGTCGTCGTGTGAAAAATATCGTGCGAGAATCGTTTTCGACATAGCGGTCAATGCGACCGAGACGATCGCAAAAACCAAGAATTGTAGAAACACACCACCGCCCATCAACCCGACCACGGCCGCAGCTATCGCCCCCACACCAAACCATAGTAAAACAAAACCGAGAGTAAATATCTCAGCGACGATCAACGCGATTCCCAATATCAGCCACGGTATCCAGGCAAATTGTTCCATTGCCTAGAATATACACGAAATTGGCAATACAGGCACTAGAACTAGCAACCGACAACTGACAACCACTTCCCACTCGTGGTAATCTCTAAACCGTGCTGGGGTGGCGGAATTGGTAGACGCCCAGGACTTAAAATCCTGTGAACTAAGGTTCGTACGGGTTCGATTCCCGTCCCCAGTACCATATAACCTATTTATTTTTAATAACTTATCGGCCGCCCTTTTTCAGGAGTGGCCCTTCTTTTTGCGCAATTATTTTCCCGGGGGGAATTTCGGGGGGAATTTTGCCAGTCAGAAAGTATGCTTTCTGACCAAAAGTCAGGCTTTGCGGCCACATATGTCCAGTTTCGAGATTGTTCACAAGGTTCGAGGTTTTGCATGTAATATGTAATAAGAAATGAGGCGATCTATCAGCGTCAAGTTTTCGGCGGCTACAATCTCGGGCCAGGATTCACCTTGCCGGCACCCGAGGCAATTGCCAACAATTCCTTGATCGTTGAGGATGGCAAGGGTTCGGCGAGCGTCGATGGGAATTGGCATTGGGTGTATTGCAACATTTTCTGTTGATAGGTGTCATATCTCACGGATGAAGACTTTTGGCAAAGTCGGCGATGTTCGCCGTACCCTCCGTCAATCAGATCGGGTGAGATATTGAGATAGCCGATCATCAGGTTCGCGCTCGATAAACACCTGCAGATAGATATTTTACAGTGTCTTTAGTCCGTTCAATAGCACGAGGAGGGGGATCTATCTCAGAAAGCAAATTCGCTCGATGCCGGCATTCTCATCTATTCAAGAAGTAAAGGTTTATTTGCCGGTGCGACGATAGCCGGAGCGGTTCTAGATGCCGACAATAACGTCAGTGAGACTCTCTATTATATAAAGGCGTCTCAGGTGATCAGCGATTCATCGACAGTAACTACGAAAAACCTTCAGAAGGAATTGACAGTGTTTACGGAGACAGTCGGCCTATATTCGAAATAAAGATTGTGAGTTGATTAC
Source organism: Pyrinomonadaceae bacterium (assembly GCA_041737885.1). GTDB lineage: Bacteria > Acidobacteriota > Blastocatellia > Pyrinomonadales > Pyrinomonadaceae > OLB17. The sequence goes on from JBGSQW010000027.1 coordinate 61,808, forward strand.
GACTGTTCGCGTCTAGATGAATGGAGAATTCCGGACAACTTCTACCGAACAAGAAGCCCGGTTCGCGACGGCTAGGGCGACACAACCGAGAGACGAAGATTGGAGTTGAAGTTCCAGGGAATGGGCTCCGAGGAAGATCGTGTCGGCATCCCATGTTTTTGCCTCGCGGGTTAAGATCATCCGAGGATTGCCGGAATATGAGTGTGAGGTAGCCGAAAGACCAGAGTCGCGTAGTATCTGCAAAGCACTCAATGCGAGCATTTGGACCCATTTCTCTTCGCCCTCCATTGTCCATTCTGTCATACCTGGAATGGGATCAAAGGCCCGACCGGGATTCAATAAAGTAAATGGGTCGGTAATAGTGAGAAGCCGAATTTCGGGCGTTGTCGTCCATGTACGGGATGCAACCATCCTGGCCGCTGCCATGGAGCCGGGAGAAGCATCAAATCCGATTACAA
>JBGSQW010000132.1:0-3047 GCA_041737885.1 Pyrinomonadaceae bacterium
ACCATCAGCTCAAAATCTCGAAGTCCGGTCGTAAGGTCAACAACCAGGTTTCGAGCCTGGATCTTTTTCGGCTTCTTAGCGAAGGTCGGCAGTTTTTCCCTGATCGAGTCAAAAGCTCGGCGGAAAAGGTCGAATCTTCTGGTCAAACTAAGCCAGACGATCGCTCCGACACTACCGAGTATCGGGATGATCCCGCCGAAACCAACACTGATCGCGCCTACGCGGGCCATCTGCTCACCGACAAAAGCAAGCAGATAGAACCCGACAAGTACGCCGATCGCTACGGCCACGCCAAAACCACGTCCGCCGCGGCTAAAACGCAGTACGATCACGGTTCCGAGGATGCAGAAAATGAATGGAGTAACAGAAAGAAGAATTCGCCGCTGCCAAAGTATTTGGGCCTCTATTCGTTCAGGCCCATCCTTTGCCGAGGCAAAGTCGGATAGTTCCTGCAGGCCTAATTCTTCCGGATTCAGTTCGGGAATGGTCAGCCTGTCGATCAGTTCACTGCGCCTTGTTTGTATCGCAAGACGTACCTCGTTAATGCTCTCGGAAACGTATTTGCCGGCGTTCGGTTCAAGCGGAAGCGTGGAAACGGTGGCATTGGCCAGTACAAGCTCCGATTGTTGCCCCGTCGTGTCGATCCGGCCGTTTCGTGAGGTGATGAGCCGAATGCTCTTATTTGGCTTGTCCTCGTTGTAGATGAATATGTTTTTCCAGGTGCTTGTTTCGAGATCGGCGCCTTTTACGTAGATCGTGTAGCCCGAAACCTCGGTGTTAAAAACACCCGGTTCGATCGGTGATTCGAGCTTCTTAATGGCGGTCTGCAGAGCCACCCCGCGTACCAGGCCAGCAGCGATTGGAACGCCTTCGAGATTGATAATGAACGCAAAAGCCGACATTACGGCTCCGAGGAACATGATCGGTAGAGCGATCTGTAGAGAACCGACACCGGCGGCCCGGATTGCAACGAGTTCACTGTCCCCCTGCATCTTGGTGAGCCCAATGATGGTTCCGACGAGCATCGCCATCGGGCACGTAAAAGCGATCACGGTCGGAACCAGTGCGACGGAGAGTTGCCAGACGAGATTCGCCGGAATATTTACTGAAAAGAAGGTATCGGAGTAACCACTGGCCTGCTGGACAAAAAGAATGACGCTGAGAAGCAGCCACGTAAAGACGAAATACGGGATGATCGTTTTAAGTAGATATCTCGAGATCAGCCCAATAACCCGTTTCATGTCTTATGGTTAAGGTTTTATCACTAACGCTACACCAAAGTCGAACGGAGGGCAGGGTTCCCGGCCAACCCGAGCATTGGAGCCTAATATGATTCCTAGTTGAACTTTATGGCCAGTGAACGTTCGGCCGCGATGTCTTTACCTGCGGCCCGAGATAACAAACGTTTCATTATGTCTGAAAGATAGCTAGATCTCTCAACCCGGCCGTGAGTGGTTCTGACAAAATCCGTCGGCCCGAGCCGTCGGGCTGATGCGATGATATCGCGGTTTTCAGCGTCAACGACGATCCTGTTTGCCGCCGCCCGGCAAGAATCACACGTGAGGTTAAGATCGTGTGAAAGGTAGGTTTCCTCGACCTGATCGAAAGCTCTAGAACACCTTTCACACGAGCTCCAGTCAGGCAGAAAACCGGCCAGTCGAAGGAGCCATATCTCGAAATATACGGCGATGCTCGCGAGGCCGTCGGCGTCATTCACCGCCGATTCGATACATGCCTTGACCATTCGGTAGAGTGTTTCGTTCGGATCATGCGGCGGTGAGAATAGGATGAGCAACTCTGAAAGATATGAAAAAACTTGAAGAAACTCGGGTTCACTGGCAGAAGCGAAGCTCGACCTCGTCAGCTCAACCTTCTGTATCGCAACAAGTTCGGAGGATTCCTTGAAGAAATACTCGAGCTTGACTACAGAAAAAGGTTCAAGCGAACTGCCAAACTTGCTCTTAAGCCTTTTGGCTCCCTTCGCAACGCCGCGCACAACGCCCTCCCCGCGGGTCAGAAAGACCACGATCTTGTCAGCCTCGGCAAGGTTGTAGCTTTTCAGGACGAGGGCCTCGGTCTCGACGAGCGGCATTGTGGCTAGACTCCCTTTGGAAACGGCCGTCTACCAGGGAATAAAGTAAAGTATCCAGGCAAGAACGAGGCTGACGAGTACGAACTGGGCAAAGGATTTCAGACCATAAAGAATGCGTTCCTTTGGGGTCCCGTTCGAAAATGTGGCGAATGCGATCGAAACGAAGAGTGCGAATCCGACCAGATACAAAAAATGGATCATTTCTTCCTCCCGGTCGAGATATCAGCGGCGTCCATCGCGGCTAAGTAGTTGAGCAGCCCGGCCACCTCCAGAAATCGGCCGCCGTATTCGAACGTTGCCAGGGCCGCAACCTGAGGAGAAGGAGTACCCGCCATTACAAAGCTGACGAGGGCCCCAAGTCCATTGCCCAACCTGGCAAAAATATTGAGGAGATAGAGAAGCGCACCGTCCTTGAATTCAAAACCCGGATAATGTGCTCCGCCGCTCGCTATCGCAATGGCAAACATGAGCCAAACAACTATCGCGATTACCGCACCACGTATCGGGCGTTTCTGCATGAAATGCCCAACGCCCGGCAAAAACCAGGCAATAAGACCGATGACAAAAGGATTGTTCATTAATACCGCCAATTTTTCGACGCCGGCTCCAACGCGTCCAAAAAAACCTGTTCGTTTAGAGAATACACCAGTTGTAACGCATCGAAAAAACAGAGCCTCGAGGACTTGGTCGCCGATCAAACATTACGACAAGATCGCTCTAATGGTTTCGACGTTCGTCACAGCGGCTGACAAACAATTCGAATATCCGCCGCGACAGGTCGTCGTTGTCAAAAGTCATTTCAGGATGCCATTGAACTCCGAGGGCAAAACGGCCGGGCCTCGTTTCCTCGATACACTCGATCACCCCATCGGACGCCCATGCGGTAGCTCGCAGATTCTCACCGACCGACCTGATCGCCTGATGATGCGAACTATTTACTCTAACGGGCCCATCG
>JBGSQW010000137.1:0-45720 GCA_041737885.1 Pyrinomonadaceae bacterium
CGCGGATGACGCTCGCATCGGCGGTTGAAGCGTTTGAAAGCGATCTGATCCAGGACACGCTAAAGTCGACCCGCGGCAATATCGCGAAGGCAGCCGTCATGCTGGATTCGACCGAACGCATTTTGGGCTATAAAATAAGAAAGTACCTGATCGACCCTAAGCGTTTTCGACGCTAGACAGATGTACGCCAGTATTTTATGCCTCGAGCAGAACAACTTATCCGCGACCTTCCAGATCCGGAAGCCGCGAGCCGCTTTCTAGGCCAGTTGACCGAAAAACATCCGTCAGCGGCTGCCAAGCTGTTGAAGAGCGAGGGACTGCTCTCAGATATCCTTGCCCTTGTTTCCTTCAGCCCTCTTCTCGCGACAACATTCTTGCAGAATCCCGAGTATTTCTGGTGGCTTAACCGCAAACGCGTCGATTCCCGAGTTCGTGAAAAGGATGAGTTACTCGAATCGCTAGCCCGCTTTGCTCTGACAAATTCTCAGCTCGAAGCACAGGTGCTGTATGCGCGGTTTCGACGGCGTGAGCTGATCAGGATCTATCTTCGTGATATTCGCGGGCTTGCCACGATAGCCGAAATCACTGAGGAGATCTCAAATCTGGCGGATGCTATTCTGGAAGCGGCTCTCAAAGATGCACGCCGCGAGATGGACAACCGGTTTGGCATGCCTCAGGAAACCGATGATAAGGGCAGAACAATTCCTGCTCGTTTCTGCATCACCGCTCTTGGCAAACTCGGTTCGAAGGAGCTGAACTACTCATCGGACATCGACCTTCTCTTTCTTTATTCGGACGAGGGCAGCACATCGGGCATCGGGACTAAGGGCTCCGTTACAAACCGTGAATATTTTGTAAAGCTCTCGGAATTCATTGTTAAATTAGTTGGTCAGCAAACCGGCGAAGGTGCGGCTTACCGTGTCGATCTGCGACTTCGGCCGCATGGAACGATGGGAGCGTTGGCATTATCTATCGGTGATACGGTCAAGTATTGCCGAACCGAGGCACGGCCGTGGGAACGCCAGGTTTTGATCCGTTCGCGTGGATGTGCGGGCGAAGTCGAGCTTTTCAAGCAATTCTTTGGTGAGGTCGAAGATCTGGTGTTTTCGAAAAGCGAGACCGTTTCAACGGCACTTGCGAACGTGCGCCGCTCGAAGGAACGGATCGATCTCGAGAATATCAACAAACGCGGGTACGACGTGAAGCTCGGGCGGGGCGGTATTCGAGAGATCGAGTTCCTTGCTCAGGCGCTGCAACTCGCCTACGGTGGCCGTGACAAATGGCTTCGCAGCCCGCACACGCTCATCAGCCTTTCGCGGTTAGCGGACCGAAAACATCTAAGCGATACCGAGTTGACCGAACTCTCAGCCGCCTACGAATTCCTTCGCCGTACTGAGCATGTTCTGCAGATGAAGAACGGCGTCCAAACTCATACTGTGCCGGACGATCCGGAAAAGCGTAGTGTTTTGGCAAGGCGTGTGACCTTTGGCAGCGATGGAGATTTCGAGGCCGGGCTCAAGACACATACAGGAAATGTCAGCCGCGTTTTTGGCAGGGTTTTTGGCGAGATCGATGATTCGACGGTGCCCGACATCGAGATGACCGAAGTTCCGGATGTCCAGGAACGAACGCTTTCGCATGTGATGGCTTCGATCGAGAAGTCTGATGTCGAATTTGACGAGACCGTGCAAAATGCGAACGTTCTCGACCGCCTGACCTCGCTCTCGCCCCATTTTTCGGCGATGCTGGCCGCCAATCCGGATCTTGCCGCCGAACTGCCTGACCCTGATTCCGAATTTGTTGTTCCCGACTACACGGCCGCGATGATGGATGCGGTCGAATCTGAGCGTGACTTCGGTTCGAGACTCTCGGCCATGCGAAAGAACTGGTCGCGGTTCCTGCTTCAGATCGTCGTTCAGGATATCTTCGAAAAGATCGATAATCGCGAAGCTAAACGAATGCAAACCGCCCTTGCAGAGGCTAGTATCGCGGCCGCTATACGCGTTGTGCGGGACGAGATGTCGAATCGCTATCGTTCGACCGATCTTCATCTGGATATGGCGATCCTGGCTCTCGGCAAACTCGGCGGCCGCGGGCTCGATTACGATTCGGACCTTGATATCGTGATCGTCTATTTCGATCCGCAGATACAGGTGGCCACGCGGGAACGCAGCCCGCTGCTTCCAGGCGAACTGACTCCGGCCGAATTCTACAGCCGGGCCGTCGAGCTATTTACGACCACGCTTTCGTCGATGACGCGCGATGGCAATCTTTATCGTGTCGATCTGCGACTGCGGCCGTTCGGATCGAAAGGCATGAGTGCGATGTCGATCGACGCGTTTCTCGGATACCTTGAGGATACGGCGGCGATATGGGAATTGCTGGCATTTGTTAAGCTGCGGGCGGTCGGCGGAGACTCCAGTCTCGGGTTGACGGTCGAGAACGAAGCCCGGCGGATAATACACGCCAAGGCAACTGCGATCGACCAGGGTGAGCTTAAGAATGAGACCCGGCGGGTGAGACTCGCTTTACAGAATGAGCGTTCACAGCTTCGACGCGGCACTGATATCAATATCAAATACGGAGCGGGCGGAATGCTTGACGTTTATTTTGCGATGCGGTATCTACAGCTTCGCGACAATATTCCGGACGATTCCAGTGATAGATCGACCATCTTTATGCTCGAACGCCTGCGTTCCGCCGGCTCGCTCGATGAGGAAACGCATACCACGCTGCTCGCGGGGTATAAGTTCCTATCGATGCTCGATCACAATCTTCGTTTGACCGTCGGTAGGACGACACGGGTTCCGGTTGCCAACCACACCGCTCTGCTAAATATCGCACGGCGAATGCATCTCGAATCGGAAGCCGACCTGCTCGAAAATTTAACTTTTCACCGGCTCGCGATACGCGACATTTTCGATCAAATAACCGGCTAAAATTCTTTTTTTGCCAACTTTTGCTTTTTTCTTACCCTTGCCAAAATATTGTTTCATATGTGGCACGTACCACTATTTGAGCAAACCTAACTGTCAATTAAGGTTACGCGTCTCCGAGGGACAGACGTTCGGCAAAATAAGGATTGAAAAACGTGAAATTCTCGTCAAAAAACTGGGGCATAATGCCCCAAATTAGACGTTTTTTAGCCATTTTATGGCCCTAAAACGGTGTAGGTGCAATCAGCGTGCCACCGATGAGACAGAAGGCGACATTTCCGTTCTTATCAAGCCCGACGATGTCAGCTCGTTTGCCTATCTCGAGCGATCCGCGGGTGTGTTCGAGACCGAGAAGGCGAGCAGGGCTCGATGATGCCATGGCAGAGACTTCTTCGATAGAAAATCCGGCAGTGAGCATGTTTCTGACGGCATCGTCCATCGCGATGACGGAACCCGCGATGCTTCCGCGTTCGTTGCAGGTACGGCCGTTTTCGACGGTGATCGTTTCGCCCCAGAGTTTGTATTCGCCATCACCCAGGCCGGTCGGAGCAACGGAATCGCTGATCAGCGAAACCTTGTCCGGCGTTTTAGAGCGGCAGGCTACGCCGAGCATATCGGGATGAACATGAATGCCGTCGGCGATGATGTCAAATGTGACGCCTTCGTTTGCAAGCCCCCAGCCCGCAACGCCGACTTCCCTGTGATGCACGCCAGTCATTGCGTTGAAGAAATGGGTCATGTGCCGAGCTCCGGCAACATATGCTCGATCCAAAGTCTCAAGATCGGCCCGCGTGTGCCCTATCGACACGATCCAGCCCTCAGCAACCAAAGCTTCGATCAACTCGATCCCACCATCGATCTCCGGAGCAAGCGTGGTCATATGAACGCCGCATTTCAACATCGGCAGTCCCGTAACTCCAACTCCCCTACTTACGAAGGAGGGGTGTCCGCCGCTTTGGGCGGACGGGGTGGTTCTTTCTGACTGCCCACCGCCAACCGCCAACTGCCCTCTCTTAAAGTACTCCGGCCTCAACGCCCCGCACATGTTCTCGTTGGCAAAAATGCCTTCGTAATGAACCCCTACGGCTTGGGCGACCGGCTTTCCTTCCTGCACGGTCATCAGTTCATCAATCGCCGCGATGACCCGTGCATAATTCTCATCAGAATCGGGAACAAGTGTCGGAAGCCAGGCGGTTACGCCGCGAGTGGCGAGAAACGTGGCGATCTTCAAAAGGCCATCGACATCGGCCTCGTTAACATCGATGCCGACCGCTCCGTGATTGTGAACATCGATAAAGCCCGGTAGGAGCGTCAAGCTGTCGCAGTCTATCGTCGAGGCTTCTGCAAAGGCATATCCGTCGGCAAACGATCCGCCGTCAACGGTGACATCCCGTTTCTCGCCGCCTTCGCCCGAAACCCGGGCATTCTTAAAAATCCAGGAACTCATAAGCTCTAAATCTACCAAACAAAAATGGCCCGCGTCGAACTGTATCGCCGCGGGCCAAAGTTAGACAGGATCAAAGACTAGAAATTGATCTTTGCTCCGAACTGCATCGTTCGCGAGTCACGAACCGTTGTTACCGCACCAAAGTTGGCGGCGGTTACGTTGGTGCTGAGAGCACGGAAGTTAACATTGTTGAAGATGTTAAATCCTTCGGCTCTGAGCTGAAGACGGAATCTCTCGCCAAACCTAAGATTTTTAACTGCCGTTAGATCAAATCTGATCGTGCTTGGACCCGTGATGTTACCGCGAGCCGTGTTACCAACGACGTTTGGCACCAAAATACGAACACCATTTACATCAACCTGAGCCGGATTCAACGCGAAACATGAAGTGTTGAAGAACGACTGTAGCGTTCCTGCTCCACCTTGGTTTGGATCGCACAGGTTGTTAGGGCGACCTGCCGGATTGACGTTTAGAATGCCGAGACCAGCAGGATCATACGACGAGGTCGTAGCCGTGAACGGCAATCCCGAGTTGTATGTCGCGATACCGTTGAACATCCAGCCGCCGAGCAACTTGCCTGTAAAGCCCTGCTGTTTGGCGAAGAAAGGAAGTTCGTAAACGTAGTTTACCGACAGGATGTGACGACGATCCAGGGCAGCGAGCTGGTACTCACTTCGGATGTCGTATGCATTCTGCGGTGACGTTGAACGGTCGTTGATGCTGGTCGTCAGATTCTTGGACCAGGTGTAGTTAGCCGTGACCTGCGAACCGGCTGCAAAGCGGTGGGTCATCGAGCTCTGCAAACTGTGATAATTAGAGTCATAACGCGGCTGAACGATAGCGATCGAACGGTAGCCGCGGTATGGACGTAGCTGGTCGAGGATAAGGTTATCGTTGAACACCGTCGTACCAACTACATTCGGGTTACCGGCAGCGATCGTCGTTGCGGCGTTGCGGAATGCATAACCATTTGGCTGACACTGAACCGACGTAAATGCCGCAGCCTGTCCGACATAGTTGTTACCTGGTGCACACTGCGACCCTAAAGCAAGTCCAGCCGGAAGGCTGTTAAGCTCCGTCAAGCCCTGAAGGTTGGTACCTTTCGAACCAGCGTAACCGATCGTGAAGACCGTGCTGCCGGTCAGCTGCTGCTGAATGTCGAGCGTCCAGTGCTGGCTGTATGGCGTATGCCAATCGGTCTGCACAGCACGAAGACTCTGCGATGCCAGTCCAGTTGCCACCGCAGCATTAGCAGCCGGGTTATTTAGACTGGTGGTCGAAGCCGTAGCCGTGATCTGATACGGAGGGTTAACACCGATGTTCTGCAGGAAAGTACCATTCAAAACCTGTTCATGGTACATACCATAGCCCATGCGGACCGAGGTTTTGCCTTTCTTGAATGGATCCCAGGCGATACCGATACGCGGTGCAAAGTCTGTCTTCGACACATCGATCACGTATTTGCCAAATGGCGAAACGGTCGGTGTACAGTTGTTTGCCCCTGTACGATAGTTCTGTTCGTTGACGATGATACCGCCACAGAAGTTTCGGGCCGGGTCAACAACTCGGTTTCCGGCTCCGGTGACGCTCGGAGCGGTCGCACGATTGAACAACGAAGGATCGAAGTTCGACAGACGTCCGTTCTTATCCCACGGTGCACCAAAATACGAATAGCGGACACCGAGCGAGATCGTTAGATTGCTCTTAGCTCTCCATTCGTCCTGAACAAATCCTTCGATAGTTTTTTGGCGAAGGTCGGCAGTGTAGTCAAAGCTTGCCTGTGTAAATGTCGAAACGTTTCCGACCAGGAAGCTTGCCCATCGCTGAAGGTTATCAGCGACCGCCGTTGTGATGGCGTTGGTAAGCACAACGCCAGCAGGTGTCGTGTAGTTAACCGGGAAAGTCTGTCCTGCCGGACGAGTCGCCGGGAATGCCGTGAAGCTGCCTTCGTTCACGCCAGCGAGTGCGTTCTCATTCTTACGATAGATCGAGTAAACACCACCGAATTTGACAGCGTGATTTCCTACGAGCCACGTTGTCGTACCTGTAAAATTATGCTTGTACGAGAAGTTGTCGTACGGGCCAAAGCTTCGCAGACCGGTGAAACCGTTTCCGCTGATCGAAGGAATACGGTCGCGTTGATTGGCAAACGGAAGCGTAACCGGAACTGTGGTGTTCGACAAAGCTAACAGACCTACGTTCTGGCTCAGAATAGCTCCGTAACCGTAGTTGTAGCGGCCCTCGAAGATCAGGTTTGGGCTGGCGGCATAGGTCGATTGGAATGTATGCGTTTTGCCCGGTGAATTAGTCGAAGTCGTCGAAACGCCTTCGAGGCCTGTACCGCTGGAGAACAAGGCGTTTCCATCCAATGTCGGGATCTTGTCCTGCTGATATCTATAGTACATGGACCATTGATCGTTAAAGCTGTGGTCGATCTTGAAAAGCTCCTGACGGAAATCTGCCTCGTTCGGGATCTGACGGATCGACTCGAACGGGCTGCCAACCCGCTGGTTGTTCGGTTCCTTAAGCTTGCGATAGACACCATTCAAATAACCAAGAGCAGCCGGATTGATCAGGCCGACGGGGATCGGCGTGTTAGCGGCAAGGATGTTGGCACCGGTACAGGTTTCACCCAAATAGGTACGGTTGATACAAACCGGGATCGGGAAACGGCCCTCTCTCAGGAATGCATCGGGAACAGTCGTCGTGATCGGCGAGGTAAAGCGGCGGTCACGGCGGCGTTCGGTCGAGAAGAAGAAAAAGGTACGGTCGTACTTTCTAAAGCGCGGCTCACTAGGATCACGTTCACCAAAATCGAGGAATGAAACAGGACCGCCAAAGGTTCCGCCGTAGTTGTAATAAGAGAACGGAGCACGCATAGCTTCGCCGTTAGCTCGCCGACCGAATGCTGGATTTCCCGTCGTTGAGTTAACGAGATAGTTGTTTGCGTTGTACTCTTCCTTTCTCATGAAAGCAAAAGCACTTCCACTAAATCTCTTACCGCCCGAACGGGTGACGACGTTGATCTGTCCACCGCCGCTGCGGCCTGATTCTGCGGGGTAGAGCGAACGCAGAACTTTGAATTCGCCGATCGAATCGACGCTCGGGTAAGCCTGGATCGTGATGTTCGATCCGCGGTCGGTTACGTCCGCACCGTCAACCGTAAAGGTGTTCTGGCTGCTGCGGGCTCCGTTGACCGAGATATTGATCGTATTTGCCTGACCGTCAGGATTTGTCGTACCGACGTAAACCTGGTCGGAGAGGTCGTTAGAAACGCCGGGTGCGAGCGTAATGAGCTGAACCCAGTTTCTGTTATTGATCGGGATCTCACGTGCCTGGTCGCCAGTGATCGTCGTACCGGCCGTTGCCGATGTCGAATCGATCGTGACGCGGTCGGCCTCGACCGTGACGGTCTCGGCGATGTTACCTGCCTGCAGATCTACGTCCACTGTGCGACGCTGGCCGACATCGACCTTGACACCTGTTTTGACGCCTTTCTTAAAGTTTGCGGCCTCGATCGTCACCGAGTAATCGGAAGGCGAGAGGTTCGGCACGTTGTATTCGCCGTCAGAATTTGTCGTCACCGTTCTGATGACCACATTCTTGGCAGAATCTGTAATTGTAACGGTAGCACCAGATACGGCGGCTCCGTTTGAATCCTTGACTGTTCCGACGATCGTTCCGGTAACTTCCTGGGCGATCATGACGGTGCTGAGGCACGCGATCATGGCTACGCCTAACAGACCGGAGATCATAGCTCTAATGCGCATATTCTCTTTTCCTCTTTTAGGTTTTCCTTTAATTCGATCAGTGCAATCCATAAAAATAATTTACATTAATGGACTTTTATTCAAATTTTCGTTATCGGTTGAGATTCGGAAATATTGCCGGATCTAGCGAAACCGTTGATATCAAATAAGTTGTTACGAAAATTTGAACTTTTGAGTCTCTATTGACTCTAAACCACTCATTTATAAAGCAAATATGATGCCCGACGCCGGGCAAAATCCGTGCTTTTTGAGTTAACCGCTTTTTCGATCTCCTCGGGCGTCGCACCGCGTTTGACCATGTCGAGGATCTCCTGATTCACAAGCAATCTGGCGTAACGATCGACTTGCCATTCGGTTGGATAGAGTTTGCGGAGAGCGGCGGCGATCTCGATGCCCATCTTGTAAGAATCGAGCGAATTGCGGTCGGTGATCAGAATGTTGACGCCGCTGAGCTGCTCGTCTTTGAAGACGGAAGCGTTCGGTTTGTAGCGGATCGGGATGAAGCGGACGCCTTTGATATTACGACCGTTGAGGTACGTTGCCAGCTTTTGGCCGTCGATGTAGGGGGCTCCGATAACTTCAAATGGCGTATCCGTGCCGCGGCCGACGCTGAGATTAGTGGTTTCAAGCAGGCCGATGCCGGGATAGAGCGTCGCTTGGGTGAGCGAACGCATGTTTGGACTCGGATTTACCCAAGTCTGGCCCGTTTCGTCGAACCACATCGAGCGCGACCAGCCTTCCATTTTGATCACGCGGAGGTCGGCGTTGATCTTTCGCTCGGCGTTCATCAACTGGGCATACTCGCCGATCGTCATTCCGTAACGCACCGGCACCGTATGAGGTGCAATGAAATTGAGCTTGTCTTCATCGGCAAGCGAGCCTTCGACCATTGTACCGTTGATCGGGTTTGGGCGGTCGAGGACGAAGACCGGCTTCCCTGCCTTCGCGGCCTCTTCCATCACGTTCTTGAGCGTTGCGGTATAGGTGTAAAATCTAGCTCCGATATCCTGAATGTCATAGACAAATGCGTCGATAGTCGCGGTCTGCTCAGGCTTTGGCCGACGCATTCCGTCTTTGTAAAGCGAGTAGATCGGCAACCCGGTTTTTTCGTCTTTGCTGTCGTCGATCTTCTCGACATCAAGCTCGCCGCGAATGCCGTGTTCGGGGGCGAACATCGCGGTCAGCTTTACGTTCGGAGCCTCTTTAAGAATGTCGATCGTCTGCTTCCCTGCGAGATTCCGGCCGGTGTGATTTGTTACGAGGCCAAGTTTTAGGCCTTCGAGCTGTTTAAATTTGTCGCGTTCGAGGATGTCGATGCCGTTGAGGACCGGAGCCCGGACACTCCTGTCCGGTGTCTGAGGCGTACTGGCGGACAGGAGTGTCCGCGCCCCCTCTTGGAATCTCGCCAACTGCGAAGCGATCGCCGAATTGTATGTACTCTCAGCCAGTCGATAAACCTCGATCGGCGTATCTTCAACTGCCGATGCTACGACCGTCGCGACCTTAGAACGCAGCGGACCGACGTCGCCTTTGCCGTCGGGGTGGACGCGGTTCGAGAGGAAGACGACAAACGTCTGTGAAACCCTATCGATCCAAACGCTCGTCCCCGTAAAACCCGTGTGCCCAAACGACCCAAGCGGAAACAGATCGCCGCGATTCCCCGAGAACGAAGTATTAATATCCCACCCAAGCCCGCGAGCATCGCCCGATTCGGAAACAACGTACGGCGAAGTCATTCGCGAAATAGTCTGAGCCGACATCACCCGCTTCCCATCCAGCGTCCCGCCGTTCAGGAGCATTTGGCAGTAGCGGGCGAGATCGTCAGCGGTTGAGAAAAGCCCGGCGTGTCCTGCGACTCCGCCCATTCGATATGAAGTCGGATCATGTACCTGGCCGCGCAAAATCGCATCGCCATCTTTTGGGCCACCGTCGAAGGTCGATCCGAGATAACTATTCTGACCTCGGACGTTCTCGGTTGGGGCAATTCTCCTCAGAATCGCAGTTTCTCTGTATTCAATAGCCTCATGAATCGCAGCTGCTTGGCTCCAAGCTCTACTGCGAAAGCCTGTCGTCGAAATTCCAAGTGGTTGGAAAACCGACCGCTCAGAAAGCAATATGTCGCACTGCAGCGTCTGCGTAACTGGCATCAGCGAGTCACAAGATCGATCCTTTCCTAAACGACCCGCAATCTCGCCCAGCACAATAAACCCAATATCCGAATAAACAAATCTCGTCCCCGGAGCCGCTCGGAGTTTTTCTTTTTTCAGAGCGGCGAGCATGCCTTCGCGGCCCGTCCATTTTTCGCCGAGGTCGAAATCGGGGCGGTAGCCGGAGGTGTGGGTTAGGAGCTGCTGGATGGTAACGCGTTTGGCTTGCGGGTCGTCGATGTCGGGGATGTACATCCCGACGGTGTCGCCCAGCCGCAGTTTGCCCTGCTCGACGAGGATCATGATCGACGTCGCGGTCGCTATCGGTTTGGTGAGCGAAGCAACGTCAAAGATCGTATCGACCGTCATCTTCTCAACCGTCGGCACCAGCGAACGGTTGCCGTAAGCCATGCGAAAAACGACCTTGCCTTTATGCCCAACGAGCACGACGGCTCCAGGAAGTTTCTTAGCCGCGATGTCAGCCTCAACCAGAGCGTCGATTCCGTTCAACTTCGCCGCATTCATCCCAACCGTCTGAGGCAGAGCGACCGGCAATCCCTGAGCGTACGAGAAGAGATTTAACGCCAAGACGCAGAGGAGCAAAGACGCAAAGGTAGAATGGGACATAGAAAAAGGCAACCGTCGAATAAAATTTTCTTTCTTTGCGACTTTGCCTCTTAGCGACTTTGCGTTAAAAATTCCCCTGTTCATAATTTTGGCCTCTAACTCCATTCGATGCAAAAACCCCCGCGTGAGCGAGGGCGAAATTTTCAAGTCTTGTGTAACGCCCTTACTTACGTGCAGGCTTCTGCAGTGCCTTTTCCCTTTCGACGAAGCTTTCCTTGCAAAGCTTCACAAACTCCTTTGCGATCGGTGAGAAATATCCGCCACGAAGTCTTGCGAGGCCGAGTTCCCAGTTGATCTCGGCACCCTCGATCATCCAGGAGACGAGGCGGCCTTCGCGGATTTCGTCGGCGATGGTTTTGGCTCCGGCGGTGCCGACGCCGAGGTTGTTTTCGACCATCTGATTGATCGCTTCCTGACGCGAAAGCTCCATCACGACGTGCGGACGGACGTTTGCGGCGTTAAAGAAATCGTCGATCATCCGCCGCGTGTTACCGCCGCGTTCGCCTAGGATGAGGCGTTCGCCCGCGAGAGCCGCCGCACTGATAAATTTGTCATTCGCACGCGGATGCTTCGGATGTGCGATCGCCACGATCTCGTCGCTGAACAGCAGATCAGTCGTGATAGACGAATTCTCAACCGGCAGCGAAACGAACGCAATATCGATCTCGCCGTGCATTATTTTATCAACGAGCGTTTGGCTCGTTCCGGCACTGACGTTGAGTTCCGAGTTTGGATATTTTTCACGCAAACCCTGCAAAATATGCGGTAACTGTTGCGTTGCAAATTCCGCCGAGGCAGAACCTATCCGCAGACGACCGTGTTCGACGCCGCCGAGTTCGGCGATCTCGGCGAGGGCGGTGTCGTGTTCGCGCAGTATTTTGCGAGCCCGGTCGAGCAGGTATTCGCCCGCTTCGGTCAGTATCACTCGTCGCGGGGTGCGGGTAAATAGCTGCAAACCAACCTCGTCTTCGAGCTGCCGGATCTGCATCGAGATAGCCGCCTGCGTGACGTTCACACGCCGCGCACCTGCTGTAAAAGTTTTAGCTTCGGCGATAGCCAGAAAAGCTTTGAGCTGTCTTATCTCCATAGATCAACCCACCTTGGGATGTGCGATTAGAATATCTTATTGACTACATAAAATCGACTAAATTTGATTATAAGTCAAGTATGCGCGAACAATGTAGAGGGATTTTTCATCGACTGACGGACCCGAAATGCCGCAAACCGAAACACAACGAGGACGTAAACGCCAATTCTACCAGCTATTTCTGGGCGTGGACGGCGGCGGAACGAAAACCAACGTCGCCCTGATGAACGAGGCACAAGAAGTTGTCGCAGAAGGCTCGGGCGGCCCGTCAAATCCTCTAAGGGTCGGTGTCGAAACCTCGGTCGCGAACATCGCAAAGGCCATCGACGCAGCCTGCGACATCGCCGGAGTCTCACGCGGCGACATCGTTGCGGCAACGCTCGGGCTCGCGGGTGTAAGACGGCTCGACATGCGTGAACGTGTTCGTGAGAGCTTTGCCACACGCTTCCGAGTCCGCAAAACGCTGGTCACGACCGACGCCGATATCGCTCTTTACGGAACAACACTTGGCAAAGCAGGCCTCGTCGTCATCGCCGGAACCGGCTCGATCTGCATCGGTGTCAACGACGAAGGCGAGCAGTTCATCGCGGGCGGTTGGGGCCCGGTCGCAGGTGACGAAGGCGGCGGCCGCGGCATCGCTGGCGAAGCACTTCACGCCGTCGCAAAAGCCTCGGACGGACGAGGCGAACTCACAAAACTCAGCGAGCGAGCCGCCGAATACTTTCGTGCATCAAACGTTGAGAACCTGATCGGAGCCATCTACGCCCCGCAAATGGACAACAGCCGCATCGCCGGTTTTGCCAGGCTGGTCGTAGAAACTGCCGCAGATGGCGACAAGGTGGCGGTCGATATACTCCGCGATGCGGGCCACGAACTCGGAACTGCCGCAGTCGCCGTAATCAAAAAGCTTGGCCTCACAAAAAAGAAGGTCCCGATCGGCTGCGTCGGCAGCGTTTTCAAAGCGGGAGAGTTATTGACCGGCCCAATGACGGAAATTATCAGCAAGGTCGCCCCAAAGGCTTATCTGATCGAGCCGTTAATGCTGCCAGCTCATGCGGCTGCGTTGATGGCAATGAAGAATGGGAATGGAGGAAGATTGTGAAAAAGTTATTTATCTTTTCTATTATCGCGTTGTTCGCGATGTCAGCTCACGCTCAGACGACCGCAGAAGAAACTCAGCCGCTTTCTGATCGAGATTTCAGAATCCTTTATAAACCAAGAGCGGGGTATCCTGACAACGCAGGTTGTGTAACCGGGACTGTAATTCTCAGGGTCACGTTTCTGGCAAGCGGAAAAATAGGAACGATGACCGTTGTTAAAGGGTTACCGAATGGTTTCACCGAAAAAGCAATCGAGGCAGCGGAGAACATTCAGTTTCATACGATGATTAAAGACGGTGAGCCTAAGACTGTTACGAAACAAGTCGAATTTTCCTTCTCAATTTACTAATGCTACCCGTAACAGAACAAGAAAACCCCAAAACCGCCGCGATCGACCAGGCTTCGACGCTTGAGGCGGTGCGTTCGATCAATGACGAAGACAAGACCGTTGCTTTGGCGATAGAAAAGGTTTTGCCCGAGATCGCGGCGGTTATCGACAAAGTAGTCGATCACTTGCAAAATGGCGGGCGGCTTTTTTATGTGGGGACGGGCACGAGCGGCAGGCTCGGTGTGCTGGATGCAAGCGAGATACCGCCGACGTTTGGAGTTTCGTACGATCTAGTTCAGGGCATCATCGCGGGCGGCTACGATGCCCTCTACAAAGCGACCGAATCAAGCGAAGACAACCGCGAAGCCGGTTCAGAAGATCTGAAATCACGAGGCGTGACAGCAAACGACGTCGTCATCGGCATCGCCGCCTCAGGCCGCACGCCATACACGATCGGAGCAGTCGATTTCGCCCGCGAGATTGGCTGTTTTACGGCCTGCATCACGTGTGTTCCAGATTCGGTGATTACACACGCGGTCGATATCGCGATCGTCCCCGTCGTCGGCCCCGAGGCTCTAACCGGTTCGACCCGCCTGAAAGCCGGAACGGCCCAAAAACTCGTCCTAAACACGATCTCAACCGTCACCATGATCCGCCTCGGCTACGTCAAGGGCAATCGAATGACGAATGTTAAATCGTCGAATATTAAGCTGAAAGAAAGATCATTACGTATTTTGATGTCGGAAACCGGATTGGATGAGCCGCAGGCAACTCAGTTGCTCGACTCAGCGGCAAACGATCTTCGGGTGGCTCTGGTTATGGATGGAGCGAAAGTCGGTTATGATGAAGCACTAAAAGCACTTAACAATTCGGACTTTGTGGTAGAGAAAGCTCTAGCGATCCTCAACTAAATGCAAACACTCGATCTAATCATCATCTTCGGCTATCTGATCGGCATCACGGTCTTTGGCATTTTGTTTTCGGGTAAGCAGGAGACGACGGCCGACTATTTTGTGGGCGGGCGAAACGTGCCGTGGTGGGCGATCGCGATGTCGATCGTTGCGACGGAGACGAGTACGATCACGTTTATCTCGGTGCCGGGAATAGCGTTTGCGCGGAACGGCAATTTTCAGTTTCTGCAGCTTGTTTTTGGCTACATGCTGGGCCGCGTGGTGATCTCGCTGATCTTTATTCCACTGTACTTTAAGGGCGATCTGCAGACGGTTTATCAGCTGCTCGGCGATAGGTTTGGGAATAAGGTAAAGATGCTGGCGTCGGGGCTGTTTGTTGTGATGCGCAATATTGCGGACGGCATTCGGCTGTTGCTCACGGCTATCGTATTGGCGGCGGTTTATACGGCCTTTGTTCCGGGATCAGACTCGACGATGGTTATCGTAGGATCGATAATTCTGCTCGGCGTAGTGATGATCATCTTCACGTTTTACGGCGGGATGGAAGCGATCATCTGGATCGAGGTCGTGCAGCTTTTGATCTACATCGGTGGAGCCATCGCTGCGGCAGTTGTGATCGCAAACCAGATCGAAGGCGGCTTTGCCGGGGCGATCGAGATCGGGCGGCAGTTCGACAAATTCGACGTGTTCGATTTTACGTGGGATTTCACTAAAACCTACACATTCTGGGCCGGTTTGATCGGCGGCTGCTTCCTGACGATGTCGACGCACGGCACGGATCAATATCTGGTTCAGCGATATCTCTGCACGAATAAGCCGAGCCGGGCTTCGTTCGCATTGCTGTCTAGCGGAGCGGTTGTGCTCGGGCAGTTCATCGGATTTCTCTTCATCGGCGTGCTGCTGTTTGCCTTTTACGCTCCGTACAATCTGCCGGAATATGTGCAGGCAGGTGTTGCGGGTTCCGGCGTTCCCGCTCAATTGCCGTTCTCTGGCGGTGATAAGGTTTTCCCTGATTTCATTACGAAATCAATGCCGAGCGGTATTTCCGGTTTGGTCGTCGCGGCAATCTTTGCGGCAGCTTTGTCGAGTTCGTTAAACTCGATCGCGGCAACCTTCGTCAACGATCTCTACAAACCTTTTAAGTCCGGCAAAGACGATAAGCATTTTTTGAAAGTTTCGGGGATCCTGACCCTCGTTTTTGGAATCATACAGATCGCCGTAGCTTTGATCGTAATGCGGCAGGAACGATCGGCACTCGATCAGGCGTTGTCGATCGCTTCCCTGTTCAACGGGCCAGTTTTAGGAGTGTTTTTGATCGGCTCGTTTCTCAAACGCGTGACCGAAATGCCCGCACTCATCGGCATGCTCGTCAGCATTGGGCTGATGTTTTACATTCGATTCTACACGCCGGTCGCGTTCCCTTGGTACGTGCTGATCGGCAGCGTGACGACTTTTGTGGTGGCGTATCTCGCTAGTTTTGTTTTCATGGAGAAGCCCGCACGATAGTAATGGCCCAGTTACGGCTACTTGACCTGGAAAAGATTTATGAAGTTTTTAGTTTGTTATTCGCTGATCCTAACCCTTGCAGTTGGAAACCTCTTCGCCTTCGCCGCCGAGAGCGGCCGCGTTCCAGGCAAGCAGCAGTCTCGCTTCTGGCCCTCGAAAAAGAGCGAGGAGTTCGCCGCCAAATACGTCAAGAAGATGACCGTTGACGAGAAGGTCGGTCAGCTCGTACACATCGGCATCAACGCTCGATTCGCCAATCAGGAGAGCGGCTTTTTCAAAGATCTACAACGCCACGTTGTCGAAAACAAACTCGGCGGCATCATCTTTTTCGGTGCCCCGATCTATGAAACGACCATCATCGCCAACCGCATGCAGCAGAATGCAAAAACGCCGTTGCTGATGTCGCTCGATGCGGAAACGGGTATCGGTATGCGGTTTGAGGATGCGACCAATTTCCCTTGGGCGATGGCGGTTGCCGCGACGGGCAATCCTGAATTCGCCCGCCGAATGGGCGTTGTCACGGGCCGCGAAGCAAAGGCGATCGGCATTCGTCACGTCTATGCTCCAGTGCTGGATGTAAACAACAACGCCGCCAATCCGGTCATCAACGTTCGCAGTTTTAGCGAAGATCCTGACGATGTCGGCCGGTTTGGAACTGCTTTTGCCGAGGGCATTCAGAGCCAGCAAGTCATCGCGACAGCGAAACATTTCCCCGGCCACGGCGATACAAATGTCGATTCGCACCGCGGCTTGCCGATCATCGAGCTGCCAAAATCGAGGCTCGATGCGGTCGAGTTGGTTCCGTTCAAAAAGGCGATCGATGCCGGAATCGGCTCGATCATGATCGCCCACATCGCCCTGCCGCAGATCGACGGCGAAGAGATCAAGCCGCTCAAAAACTACCTCGGCGGCGATGCCGAAGCCGGCTCTGAGATCGTTTCGGAAAAGGCGACGATACCCGCCACTTTGTCGGCAAAGGTTCAGCAGGACATTCTGCGAAAGGAAATGGGCTTTAAAGGCCTGATCGTTTCCGACGCGATGTCAATGAGCGGGCTGACGCTTTACTTTACTCAGGAAGAAGCCGGTGTTCGGGCGTTCCTCGCCGGAACCGACATTCTCGAGAAACCCGAGAATGTCGATGTTATGCTTCGCGGTTTGAAAGCCGCCGTTGCGAGCGGTCGGATCCCGATGGAAAAGCTCGACGAATCCGTTCGCCGCCAGATCGCCTGGAAGCACGAACTCGGCCTTTTCAAAGACAAAATGACCCCGATCGACCAGATCGACCGCATCGTTTCAAGCTCCGACGTAACCGCCCTCACCGATGAGATCGGCACGGCAGCTATTACGCTCGTTCGCCAAAATGCAGGTGATCTGCCGGTTGATCGTTCGAAAAAGGTTGCGGTCCTAGGCATCTCAAATGGCTTTGACGGCGGCAATGTAATGAATTCGTTTGCTGGTTCGCTGCGATCTGGCGGGCTGCGATTCACTCAGGCTTACCTGCAAGAAAATTCGCTCCAGCCTCAGGTCGATGCCGCACGAAAAGCAGTTCGCGAGGCCGATGTCTTGGTAGTCGGCCTTTATGGACGTGTACGCTCGGGAGCAAAAAATAGCGTCGGAATTCCCGAGAATGGTGCCGCGATCCTGAAAGAAGCTTTGGCTGCGAACAAGACGGTGATCGGCATCAGCTTCGGCAATCCGTACATTCTTAGTTCGTTCCCGGAGATGAAAAATTATCTGGTTGCCTACGGCGACATGCCGAGCCTACAGCGAGCATCCGCACGAGCGATACTCGGCACACAGAACGTAACCGGAAAACTGCCGATCTCTTTGCCGGGACTGCATCCTCGCGGTACAGGCATTCAAGCAATGAAGAAATAGCCGCTTTTTCAATTGCCACTAGCTTTAGCTAGTGGTGAACGATCACTAGACAATGGCTTTAGCCGAAACATTTTTTGGCTAAAGCCCAGATTTTATTAGCCACCTGACCACTAGCTAAAGCTAGTGGCAATTCATTTATGACTCGATCCTGGGAAATTGAAGGTTTTCTTGAAACGCATAGCGGAACTTTGCACATCGACGGCGCCGACACCGTCGAACTTGCTCTAGAGCACGGAACGCCGTTGTTCGTTTTCAGCGAATCACGCATCCGGCATAACATCGACCGTCTGAAAAAGGCCGGTGAGGCGATCCCTTGCTCGCTTAAGGTCTGCTACGCCGCGAAAGCGATGTCGACGATGGGCATTTTGAAGGCGGTGAAGGATGCGGGGTGCGATATCGAAGTCAACTCAGGCGGCGAGCTGTGGAAGGCTCTTGAGGCCGGTTTTACGGGCGACCAGATCATCTTCAACGGCACAAGCAAAGAGGTTTGGGAGATCGAGAACGCAATAAATGCTGAGATATACGCGCTCCAAGTCGATTCGCTGTATGAACTCTCGCTGATCGAAGAGACCGCGAAACGCCTCGGCATGACGGCGAACGTCAGCCTTCGGCTGGTGCCCGAGATCGAAAGCGATACGCATTCAGGTCTCCAAACTGCACTGGTCACCTCAAAATTCGGCATGATGCCAGACGAAGCGTTTTCCGCATTTCGCAATCACAAAGATTCGCCGCATCTGAATCTCTGCGGAATTCACCTTCACGTCGGATCGCAGAATCCTGATCCGATCGTTTACACGCAGGCTTTGGAATTGCTGTTTCAGGGCTTGAAACGGATCTTCGCTGAGACAGGAAAGGCTCTCGAACACATCAATATCGGTGGCGGATTCCCTGTCGATTATCTGAGCAACGAAGGCAGATCGGCGGAGTTTCCAACTGAGCAACGGCAAATGTTCTCGGCTAATTTCGAGCCAGTAGACGCCATTCACGCCGCGTGGCAGGCGATACGCGAAGATGCCGCAAGCGATGGCTCAATTGAAATTTTCAAAGACCTAACCCTGCTCCTCGAACCCGGCCGCAGCATCATAGCCGACACCGGAATTTGCCTGACAACGGTTCGAAATCACAAATCGCGCCCTAATTCAGAATCCGGGATCCGCAACCCGCAATCCGCAATCGACGCAGATCAGTGGCTGCTAACCGACGCCGGTTTCAACATTCTCTTGTCGATGGAAACCTACAAATGGTACTACCATCTGATCTCCGCCGAACGTGCTGACGAGCCGCACGATTTCCCATACAAACTCGCCGGCCCGCTATGCGATGGTGGCGACGTTTATTTTGACCACGAAGGCCAAAACCGCCTACCCGAATATCGGCTTCTGCCAAACGATACAAAGCCCGGCGACATCCTCGCGATGCTGAATTGCGGTGCCTATTCACTCGCTCAGGCTTCACAATATAACGGCAGATTTTTGCCGCCCGTGGTATTAATCAAGGCAGGCGGTGAAGCAAAGCTGATCAGAAAACGGGATGATTTCAAAGATCTAATCAATAATGACCTATGAAAATTCGACCTGCCTGGCAAAACCTTGTATGACCGTTTTTTCAGCTTCTGTGAGATCGATCTTCCCTGTCGCGTAAATGGTCGCGAGATTGGCGATGGCGACGGCACGGTTGCTTTCGTCGCGGATCTTGGCGATGACGGCGAGGTTTTCAATGGATGCTGATCTTGCCTTTTCAGGCTGGCCGAGAGACACATATCGATCGGCGATCTCATTCAGGACCTCCGAACGGGCCGAAAATTGGGGGACAGTTTCGGCGAGAGTGACCGCTTCGTCGAGTACCCTTATCGCGTCGTCGGGTTCTTCGAGCTTTTTCTTGCCGTCGGCGATCGCGATCAATGCGAAGAGGCGATTTGAATCTTCGGCGATCAGATTTACGGTTTCGCGTGCCTGTTCATCATCCTTCTGAATGGTCAGTATTTGAGATATCTGGGCCAGAGCGTTCATCTGATTGTCGGGGTCAACGATCTCGAGAGCGATCTCGGTTCCGCGTTCCGATCTGCCAAACCCGGCGAACTGCGTGGCGATCTTAGAGAAGAGTGCATTTCGCGAACGGCTGTCACGCGTTTCATTCTCACGCTGAGATTTGAGAATGGCGTATGCCTCTTCCAGTGCGTCGATGGCATCCTCTTTTTCTTCCTTACCCCAATGATCGCGGGCAAATCCGAGCATTGCCGATGACATATGGGTTTTGTCAGTGACGAGGTCGAGCGTTCGGTCGGCGAGGTCCGTGCTGCCGGCATTGAGAAAACCCATCGCACAGGTAACTAGGAAAGATTCGCGATGCTGATTATCGAGCATTTCGGCCTGGGCTCGAGCCATGTCAAACGTTTCGATAGCCTTATCCTTAGCTTTTGCATCAAGAAACACATTGCCGAGCTCGCACAGAACGCGGATCTGTTCCTCGTCATGCTCGATCTCTCCTGCGGTGGCGACGGCTTCTTCAATGGTCGCAATCCCCTTTTCCGTCTCGCCTTTCTCGATCTGAGCAGCCCCGATCTGCTGCAACGCGTGCACACGAGCGGTAGGAAAATCGATCGTTTCGACTACTTCCTCTGCCCCGGCGTCGTTACCGAGTGACGATTTATTAACAGCGATACCGGCATAGACGAAATCCGGGTGGCCCATCAGGCCTGCGACCTCAGCCGCCCTTTCATTTTTTCCTTTTCCGGCCAGGATCAACCCTATACGCTCAAACGACTGAGCTTGCAGGCCGTGGTCTTCGATCGCGTCCGCTAATTGCAGGGCATAATCCTCGTCGTCGATCTCAGCACATTTGACCGCGACCGCGATCAGCAATTTGTCACGCGAAAACGGATCGTCGATCGCATTCGCAAGCTCAGCGGCGAGATCTACATCGTCTTTCTTCAGGTACATCGGAACGATGGTATTCATCGCCTCAGCATGCCCGTCGCTGCTCTTGATACGCTCGGCGAGAAATGCTGCACAATCCAGCAGATCAGCCTCAGCTCGTTCCTGTGAAATAAAGTGGTCTGACATAAAGGCTTTTTTTAACCGCCGAGATGGTGAGTCGCAGAGAAGAAATGAGTTAGGGGAGAATGTTTTCCGATCTCTCCGCGTCTTAGCGTCTCTGCGGTAAATGATCAGGAAAAGACTCGCCGGATCGATTCCGGCATCCAGTCCCGCAGATCCTTGGCGACGGCTCGTGCGCCGGCTTCGCGAAGGTATTCGGCGGAAACGGTATTGCTGACGCCGAGGGCGGGCAGATCTGCGGCCCTTGCACCGCGAACTCCCGGAGGCGAATCTTCGATAACGAGGCATTCATCATGCGTCATCGGTAAATGCCCAGCGGCGATTCGAACCGCATCGAGCTGACGAAAACCATTGCGGAAGCACTCCGGATCAGGCTTGCATTTCGAGGTATTTTCCGCACTCACGATGATCGAGAAATGCTTTGCCATTCCGCTTGTCTGAAGTACATGATCGATCTCATGCCGACGCGCCATGCTGACGATGCCGAGGGCAAATTCGCGGGACATTTTTTCGACAAAATTCTCGATCCCAGGGAATAGCGGCAGATCGCTAGACATTGCCTCCTTCCACTTCGCCGATTTTGCGGCGATCAACTCTTCGATCCGTGCCGGGGACACAGTTTTGTCCTTGCGGACAAACGCATTGGCAACGAATGTTTTATCATCCATTCCGAGTGACGCAAAATAGTCTTCCTCGGTCAGATCGATGCCGTCGTCCTTCAGAACTTCCTGATACGCCCGCATCTGCACCGGCTCATCGTTGATGATGACGCCGTTAAAATCCATTAAAATTGCTTTGATCATTTGATTATAGTATCGGCCAAGACGATTGAACCGCAAGCGTCTCGCTGGCAAGTCTGGGGCCCAATCAGAGATAACTCTCGTCAAAAATATTGCCGCGTCCCAAGATCCCTTTGGGGTCAAAAACCTTTTTCAGCTCGGCCATTTCATTCAGATACCGCTCGCCCATCATGGCGTGGAGGTATTTTCGCTTGAGTTTGCCAATACCGTGTTCAGCCGAAACATTGCCGCCGAGCATTATAGATTGTGCGACGCACCTGCCGTAAATGTGTCGTGCCTTTTCGGCCTCGGCATCATCTTTCGGCAGCATGTTCGCATGCAGATGACAGTCGCCGATGTGGCCAAAGATCACGTAATCGAGCCCACTGGCGTCCAATGTTTCTTTATAATATCGCAGGAACGACGCAAAATTCTCGTCCGGCACCGCCATGTCAGTTCCGATCTTTCGCTGCTTGTTCCTAACAACGCGCTCATTCACCGATACCGGCAAAGCGTGTCGAAACGCACGCATCTTTTCGCGGTCCTGATCGTTTGTCGTGAACCACGAACGTTCGAGATCGGCATTGTGCGTTTCAAGCAATTCGTTCCACTGCTCAAAAAGTGTGTCCTCGGTTTCCGCAGTGGTTTCCTGCTCAAAAAAGATTGCCCCGGCTGCGTCACTGGGCGTCTCAGGAAATTTTTCGGAGATGAATTTAAGCGCGTTGGCGTCAAAATATTCGATCAGTGACGCGGCTAGATTATCTGAAATTTGAGATTTGAAATTTGAAATTGAACGAGTCCTGGCCTGATCGACAAATGCAAGCAGATCCATTGTGTCCCTGAAAAAAACGATCCCGCTGAAAAAGCCTTCTGGCTTTGGCAGCAGGTCGAGTTCTATCTCGGTGATGACGCCGAGCGTGCCTTCGCTGCCGATGAACAGATCGATCGGATCTAGTGACGCATCGTTAAAATATCCGCTGACGTTTTTGCGAACGTTTGGGCGTTCGTAGGTCAATTGCGGAAGCCCGCACGAAGTAAGGGCTCTGATTCTGCTGGATTCCTCTTCGCTTGACCGGGGCTGTTCGCTGAGAGCCCTTACTTCGTGCGGGCTTCTGCAATTGCGTTCGAAATCAGCAACCTCGCCGTCGGCCATCACGACTTTGAGCCGCTTCACGTAGCGACGCGTCGCTCCGTATTTGAAACTTCTCGCACCCGAAGCGTTCGTCGCAACCGTTCCGCCGATCTGGCAGCTCCATTCGGTGGGGTCAGGTGGGTAGAATAGGCCTTCCGCCTCAACTGCTTTTTGCAGGTCGGCGAGGATCGCACCTGCTCCGACAGTTGCAGTTCGGTTTTCGCGGTCGATCCTGATCGAGTTAAATTTCTCCAGGGACACAACGCACCCGCCAAACGGTACCGCTCCGCCGACCGTTCCGGTTCTCGCTCCGGAGACAGTGACCGGCGTTCCCGCATCGTTCGCTTCACGCAGCACCTGTGAAATTTCTTCGACAGTTTCCGGCACAAACACTCTCGCCGCATGACCGCCCTGCATGTTGCTCGCGTCTGTCAAGTACCCAACCAAACTGTCACTATCCGTCTTTACCTGCATCACCTTTAAATCTATCACGCCCAAACTCTCGCGGCCAAAACACCGTAATTTCCCTGCCAGAAATCACAAACATTTCCACCCGCCCGAAAATGCTACCTAATCCCAGTCAAAAAAGAAACACCACTATTCACGAATCGACGCACTATGCGTAAATTGACGTACTTTGCGTAAATTGTATGGTTTTGCGAGGTTAGAGTCGGAAGCTATGATGAGTCGGCTTTTCAGTTGACTACGGTTTTTAGTCAACTGACTGTCTTGAAAACCGTCTTGCCAAGACGGCGAAAGCCTTTTAGCTATCATTTTCAAGCCGTGACAATTTGTCACGGCTCTTCAGCCGCCTAGCCATTATCTTACGACCAATTCCCTCTCCTTCAAATACTTCAGCCGGTCGCGGATCTCCGCTGCCTGTTCGAATTTCATTTCTTTGGCGGCGTTGCGCATGTCGGCTTCCATTTGGTGGATGGTTTCTTTTAGTTGTTTGGGCGAATACTCTTCGTACGAATCGAGATCGAGCGGGATCTTGAAGTAATCGGCCTCGTAGGCGGTCACGAGCGTTGCGTCAATCGATTTGATGATCGTGGTCGGGGTGATGCCGTGTTCGGTGTTGTATTCTTCCTGGATCTTGCGGCGGCGTTCCGTTTCAGAGATCGCATAGGCCATCGACTTTGTGATCTTGTCGGCGTAGAGGATCGCTTTGCCGTCGGAGTTTCTGGCGGCTCGGCCCATCGTTTGAATGAGCGAGCTTTGCGAACGCAGGAAGCCTTCTTTATCTGCATCGAGGATCGCGACCAGCGAAACTTCCGGCAGATCGAGTCCCTCTCTTAAAAGGTTAATTCCGACCAGGACATCATATTCACCTCGACGAAGATCGCGGAGGATCTTGATGCGTTCGAGCGTGTGAATGTCGCTGTGCAGATACCTGACCTTTACGCCAACCTCGGAGAAATACTCGGTCAGGTTTTCGGACATTCGCTTGGTAAGCGTTGTGACGAGAACGCGTTCGTTGCGTTCGGCACGCAGGCGGCACTCTTCGAGCAGGTCATCGATCTGGCCTTTGACCGGTCGAACCTCGACGATCGGGTCGAGCAAACCGGTCGGACGAATGATCTGCTCGATCACCTCGCCTTCGACCTTGGTGAGTTCGTACGGACCCGGCGTCGCCGAGACGTATATAGTCTGGCCGACGCGAGCTTCGAATTCCTGGAAATTGAGCGGACGATTGTCTTTTGCACTGGGCAGGCGGAAACCGTATTCGACCAGCGTTCCCTTTCGCGACTGGTCTCCCTTGAACATCGCTCCGAGCTGCGGGATAGTCTGGTGCGATTCGTCGAGAACCATCAGGGCGTTTGACGGCAGATAATCGAGCAGCGTCGGCGGAGCTTCGCCGGGTTGTTTTCCCGTCAGGTGGCGTGAATAATTCTCGATCCCGCGACAAAAACCCATCTCTTTCATCATTTCGAGATCGTACATAGTACGCTGATGAAGACGCTGGGCCTCGACGACCTTGCCTTCTTTGACGAGGTATTCCTCGTGTTCTTCTAATTCCTTGCGGATAGAATTCACGGCCGATTTGACCGTCGCCTTCGACATTACATAGTGGGTTTTTGGGTAGATCGGAATGCGAGTCGTATGTTTCGCCAGCACCTCGCCGAGCAGCGGGTCGATCGTCGAGATCGAATCGATCTCGTCGCCCCAAAACTCAATTCGATACGCCTGATCCTGATAGCTTGGATACAGCTCGACCACATCACCACGAACACGAAAACTACCGCGTTCGAAATCTATATGTACGCGCTCATACTGCAACTCAACCAGTTTCTGAAGCAATTCCTCGCGCTTGATCTTCATTCCGGGCTCGATAAAGATGAGCATCCCGAAATATGCATCTGGGTCACCAAGACCGTAGATACATGAAACAGACGCGACGACGATCACATCTGGCCGCTCAAACAGCGCACGCGTTGCGGAGAGCCGCAGGCGGTCGATCTCTTCGTTGATCGTCGCTTCTTTTTCGATGTAAAGGTCAGCGGCGGGTACGTATGCTTCTGGCTGGTAATAGTCGTAGTAAGATACGAAATACTCAACCGAGTTCTCAGGAAAAAATGTCTTAAACTCTTGATAAAGCTGGGCCGCGAGCGTTTTATTATGCGCCAGCACGAGCGTCGGACGCTGCGTTTGTTCGATCACGTTCGCGATCGTGAACGTTTTACCGCTACCTGTGATACCGAGCAGAACCTGATCCTTAACACCATCATTCAACCCCTCGACGATCTGCCTGATCGCTTCCGGCTGATCGCCCTTCGGCGTATTTTCAGACATGAGACGGAATTGCATGATTCAATCATATCGCAAAATTGGCGGCGAATCAAAAACAAAAATGCCGCACACTCGCGCGGCATTCTTTGTTTTTTTTACTTCAATGAGATTGCTAGACCATGCTCTTTTGAGCCCGCTTTTTCAAGATCTCGTATTTATCGTTGAGGGCATCGCCGCGGGCAGCGTAAATATCCGTAATTATCTTTTCGTCCGACGGGCGAAAGGCTCGCAGCATAATATCGCAATTGCGAACGACACCGCGTGCATCTATCACGACAACTGCTCGAGTGGAGTTGATCGGGAACAACCAGTGCTGGCCAAATATGCGTGTGACTTCGCTCCCTGGATCCGCCAACAATTGTATAGGGAGTTGTCGTCGCCGGGCAAACTGCTCTTGTTCTTCAGGTTTCGCAGGCGAGATACCGACTATAGTTGCCTTTGTAGCCAAATAGTCTTCCCAATGATCGCGAACTGAACAAAGCTGTTTCGTGCAGACCAGTGTTTCGTTTTGTGGATAAAAGAGAAGAACGGTCACGCTGCCACGATGATCGGAAAGCCGCCATTCCTCGGATCGGTCCGTCAGCAAGCTAAAGTCGGGAGCCTCAACGCCTACCTTTATTTTTGAAATCTGTTCATCGACGTACAACGCTGGCATAACGACCACCCTCCTTGTTTACGTGACTTGCTTCGATCCAAAGATCACGCTACGACCTGGTAAGCGCTCTTTATCGTGTCGTCGACTCGTTGCGACACATCTTCGGTAAAATTGGCCGTACGCTTGAGCTCTTTTAGTTTCTCGATAGCACGTTCGTCTCCCAGGACCTTTATCACGTGCAGCAGAGCAAACTTGATACGTTCGTCCTTATGTTCTTTTAGTGCAGTGAATATTTCATCAGTTTCGCCCGACCTGACAATGAAAGACGTGAGCGAAAAAGCCTCGTTCGCAACCTTCAGATCCTCATGGACGAGACGGTCAAAGGATTTGATAGCAATACCCGATTCGATCGCTGCTTTTGCGGCATGGATCATTCGAAACTCGTCATTGTTTTCGATCAATCGCTTCCATGCGTCGGCACGATCAAAACTCAGTCGAAACAGCCCGCGTGCCGCCGCAGCCCTGACTTCGCGCGTCGGATCAGCACACGCGAGCAGTATCGGTTCAAACACGGAAGGATGATCAAAATCTGTCAATATCGATACTGCCTTTGACCTCAAGTTTGACGACAGATCGTAAAGAGCAATTTGCGATAGTGCATCAACGGCGTTTCTTGCCCGGAAAGCCGTCAGTATCTTAACGGCAAGTTCGCGCACAGATTCGTCTTCCTCAAACTCCTCATTTGCTTGCTCGATAGCGTTTAGCAACGAAGGGTCTTCTGAATAGGGCAGAGGCTCGAAAATCTTTGAGGCCGTGACTTTTACAAAAGAATTTATTGGCAGCTGGGCGTACTGTAGCTTTCGCATTTTTTCCTGAAACGCCTTTGTGTCAATGTCCCCCGCACTAACGGAGCGCTTAGACGGAGTTTCCGAAACCACGGCGGGTGCTCGAGTTTTGGCAGAATTCGTTCTTGAACTTCGCTTGGCTTTTCTAAGCCACTCTAGCTCTTTATCGACATCCAACCCATCCATGTCATAGCTGTCGCCATTCCCGTACGAGTTTGAGTATTTGTCCGATTCCTGACTTCCCGCGATCACCTTGGCCTGGGTTCGTCGCCAAAATACAAAGCCACCTCCAGCAATGGCAACTAACACCAGCACAATGATCCAGAACATCATTCCGCTACCCGATTCCTCGATGAACCGTCGCTCCTGCGGCGACTGAGCAAGGCTGCTGATACAGCTCACGACAAGGGCGAACAGGAGGCCGATTATCCGGCTAAATGGTGAGAAAAAACGACTCATTACAGGTTTTGGTGCGACCGATGGAAAACTGGAAGGGTGTGAGGGTCTAGCTCCGATGCGATCGGGCAATTCTTATTATGCATACTCTTTTTCTATTTGTCATCAAAAAAATCAACATTGTTGTTACAAGTTCAACTAGTAGACATTTCCAGAAATAATTCGCGCGTCGATCGGTTTTGCCAGAAACGTCAACCCGTAATAAAGTTGATACATGACATTTGCCACGCAGATAGGGGAATCGGAGTTGCCGGAACTCAAGCTAATTCATCGCGGAAAGGTTCGCGATGTTTACGAGATCGACGAAGAGACGCTTTTGCTCATCGCTACGGATCGTATCTCTGCATTCGATTGTGTGCTGCCAACGCTTATCCGACAAAAAGGTGAGGTTTTGACCCAGATATCGGCATTTTGGTTTGAAAGATTGAACAGCATAACGCCAAATCATGTCATTACCACAGAGCTAGACGAGATGCCTGAGAAGATCCGCTCTCACAGTGCTCTCCGCGGACGTTCGACACTCGTTAAGAGAACTGAGGTTTTCCCTGTTGAATGCGTCGTGCGTGGATATCTCGAAGGCTCGGGATGGAAAGAATATCTCGCGACCGGATCAGTTTGCGGCCACAAGCTTCCGGAAGGTTTGAAGCAATGCGATCGATTGCCCGAAC
The DNA here is from genome assembly GCA_041737885.1 of Pyrinomonadaceae bacterium. Lineage (GTDB taxonomy): Bacteria > Acidobacteriota > Blastocatellia > Pyrinomonadales > Pyrinomonadaceae > OLB17. The sequence continues at coordinate 28,059 of JBGSQW010000137.1, forward strand.
CGCTATTCACCCCGGCAACTAAGGCCGCAACGGGCCATGACGAAAATATAGATCTTGCAACATTTTCATCTATCGTGGGCACAGAGACTGCCAATGAGCTCCGCGACCGGACTATGAAGATTTACGCCGATGCTTCCGAGTATGCTCTGACACGCGGCATCATCATAGCGGATACAAAATTTGAATTCGGCACGGATAGCTCGGGCAACATCTTATTGATCGACGAAGTTCTAACGCCAGATTCGTCGCGGTTTTGGGAAGCCGATAAATATTCATCAGGCAAAGCTCAGGCTTCGTTCGATAAGCAGTTTGTCCGGGAATACCTCGAAACGCTCGATTGGGATAAAACTCCACCGGCACCGCCGCTCCCCGACAGTGTCAGCTCGGCGACGACGGCAAGATACTTGCAGGCCTTCGAGCTGCTTACCGGGAACAAATTGTGAGCCGAAAGCGTGCTATAATAATATAAATTTTCTTTACTGGAGGTTTTTATTCATGAAGAAACACTCGATCGCCATTCTACCGATGATGTTAGTGCTGTGTTGCTCGGCAGTGTTGGCACAAACTCCGCCGCCGCCGAAACCGCAGCCGCCTACACCTCAGGCTACGCCGCCAAAACCCCCGCAACCTATAAATTATCCTTGTCCGCAGCTCAACATTCAGGGTCCGAACCGACCAATGCGTGACGGAGATAAGATCGGGTTTGCCGCAAATATTGGTGGGGGCGACCCGAACATTCGTCCGGTATTCAACTGGGCGATCTCAAACGGTGTGCTTGAAAACGGTCAGGGAACGCGAAATATCGTTGTCGATTCGACCGGTGCGGGCAATGATCGACAACTGATCGCCGATGTGACTGTATTGGGCTATTCGTATGAGTGCAATACCCGGGCGTCGGTGACCGTTCCGGTCGCGGCCCCAGCAAAAAAAGTAGATGAATTTGGCGATCTTCCGGCAAAAGACGAAGCGGGCAAACTCGACAGCATAGTATCCTATCTTTCGCAGGCCCCTGACCGCATCTATCTGATCGGATATGCAGGCCGGACAAATGTTCGCGGTTACACAGCGGACGTGCTGCGAAGAATGAAAACGTATCTGGCAAAAAGCCCGGGCATCGGAGAACGTGTTGCGGCTATCGATGGCGGTTTCCGCGAGCAGCCTTCGTATGAAATATGGGTAGTGCCCATTGGGGCCGAAGGTCCGAGAGCTACGCCTACGGTGGATAGAAAGGATATCGTCTTCCCAAAACCGCCGCCGCGAACCCCAACCAAAAAACCTTAATCCTGTTTTGAAACGATGTTGATCATTTTGCGGCCGTGACGGAAGTTACGGTCGCAAAAACGTTTTCACGCTTAGTGCGGACCTTTAATTTTGGCGAGGCTCCATTGCCGCCGGGCTCGGAGCTGGATCGAAAGGTTACATTGTATGCCGAACGCATCTGAAGCACTATGTCTTCATACGCCTTCTGTATCTGTCCGATCTGAGTGATCGGGTAGTAAACGCCGCCAGATATCTGTGCAAGTTTCTCGCCTTCACCCTCGCTTTTGGCCGTCAAGGCCATGTATTTTTTTCTTAGCGGATCAATATCAGCGTTGATATTCTGTGAGCCGAGAGCGATAAGGGCAGAGGGAACATACAGCGGATAGATCAGAGCTCCGCTCTCCTGGATCGAGCCTGCAAGAGAATCGAATGCCAGAAAAGAACGATTATCATCTCCATCTGTGAGAATTACGATCGCCGTGCGCTCCCCTTTCAGCGGCCTGAGCGTATCGGCGATGGTGTAGGCCAGGGCGTCGTAGTAAGCGGTTCCGCCGCCCGCGTCAAATGTGTCAAGACTCTCGGACAACGCACCTTTGTCCTTTGTAAAAGTAGAAAGGAGCTTTACATCTTCATTGAAAATAACGATCGCTACCCGATCGTCACTACCAACAGTATCGACAAAATTCCTGGCCGCCTTGCGGATGAAATTTACGTAGTTTTCGACGCTTCCGGAAACATCGAGCAAAAGAACCAGATTGAAAGGGGCCTCAGAACGATCCACCGATATGATCTCGCGCAGACTGCCGTTTTCAGTAACCTCAAAATCACTCGCAGTTAATCCAGGGATCGAGCGGTTCTTGATATCTGTTACACGCACAACCGCTGTTTTTTTCTCTGCATTAAAACCTTCGCCGCGGGCTCCTTTGACCGAAAAAGTTGGCTCAAGGCGAAGAGGCGGCAGCGTCCTGGCATAATCGCCAAAGTATTTCGGCGAGGCACGACGAATCGCTTCCATCAGCAGCGAATCGCCACTTCGAATGATCGATCTGGCGGCGTTCGTAAGAGGCCTTTCACGCAGGTCGCTCATCACCTCATTCGGCGGAACGTTCAATAGAATAATGCCGCGGGCAGTCGCTAAGATCAGTGAAACTGGCTGTTGTTTCGGCGTGCCTTCCGATCGAGCGGCATCCGCAGGCTTCTCGCTCGCGGGCTTGGTATCATCCGCAGGTAAATTTTGCTGGAGGCCTTTTATTTCGAATCGTCCGGCTGACTTCTCTTTTACAGGAGCCAGATCGAAATCGGCGAGATATCGCGGTCGCGATTCCGTCCACTGCATATGATACCGAAGTTCATCATCCGGAACGTCCATCGAAATAGTTCCCGTATCTGTCTTTGCCTCGACCACGGCAAAATTTCCTGAGACATCAACTGCCCCCGCTGCTGTCTCGACCTTAACAGTCGATCGTTCGGGAACCTTTATCACAAGATCGATCCGCTTTTGCCGGTCAGTCGAGTTCACGGTGATCTGAGTCCGACCACCTGCACTAATGACCTTGATCTCTGATTCCGCAACGCCTTTGGCTGACGACGCTGTAAAGCCGAAACCTGTCGCCGTAGCCGTTACTCCTACCTTGCCGCTCTTGTTAATGATCTCGATAGTCGAGCCTTCGCCAAGGGTCAGCGCTCGCGCAAGTTCTTGCGAACTCGCCAACAGCGGGCTCGCCAATCCTAGAATGCAGAAGAAAAAGAACTTTGTTACCGAAAAGGTCATCTACTCGGGTTGCTTGATATTCGTCCTGATTGAATGAGACGTGCTCTGACACGTTCCTGCCACTTTTTAGTTGGACGCCCGTCATCCTCAAATCGTTCGACCAATTCGTTCGCGGATTCCCCGCCAGCGAGCCTCGTCTTTAAGTAGAGCAGTGCGACGATGATACCAGAAAACGAAAATACCAGGATCTGCATCGGCAGCCACAGGATCTGGATAAGCGATTCAAGGATAGTAAACCTGATCCGCGTTCGCATATCCATTTCTTTCGGAGGATCTTTTCTCGCCTGTCCCGGAATCTGCCAATTCCACGTCGGCTTCTTGGTTTCAGCCGTATCGCCAGCGACAGGTCCGGCGGACTGACCTTCGACATTAGCCGGTGGAGCGGTCGTGGTTTCCGGTGCGGCCGCAGGTTCGCCGCTCGCCGGAGCAGGCGAAGTCTGGGCATCCGTACCATCAGTCTTCGCCGCAGCCGGCTTCGGGTCGAATGCCTTCGCCGAAACGTTGACGACGTAAGAGATCGAACCGGCAACTATCGCCGGGATAAGGAACATTATCAACGCGGCTCCCGAGGCCGTTGCGAATGAACGTTTCGTCAAGGTTCGCGACCTTCGGAACGCATCTCGAATCCTGACATTTTCCATCATGACGATGGGTGGCACGAGCATCCATGTTATGTAGGCTCCAAAGAAGCCAAGAATTCCGACGATCACGGCCCCAACCGCTCCGGCCGCAAAGATAGCCCCGACGGAGCCCGTAACTGGATAAAGTATTCCCAGAGCTGCGCCAAAAACAATGAAACCAACGAGAGCACCAAGTCCCGCAAAGAGAAACGGCAGGATCGCGTTCAATGCACCGGCACCGGCGAATCTCTTCCATTTGGTTCGAGCTTCTTTTAACACCGGCCGTATTCGCAGCGGTCTCAGCGGCACGACAAGATTTTGGGTGACGAGCCAGGACGTCGTACCAATGATAAGACTTCCGCAGAACGCATTCGCCAGCGAAAGACCCACGCCGACGACGCCGATAAGCGTATTTGCAAGCCCCGAAGATAAGGACTCACTTACTTTTAGAAACGAAACGGCCACAAGGGCGACCGTGAAAATAGTAGGTACAATGAACAGGAACGCCGTGAGTGTTAAAAACTTAGGCAAATGTTCACTGTAAATAACAAGAGCTCTGCGAAGCAGGCCAAAGATACCTTCCGAGCGAGAGCGCAGTTCGTTAGCCAGGGCTTCCGCTGACCGGGGACGTTCGTTGATCTCCTTGGATAAAGCCTGGTGGATAACGCCCTTCATCTTGCGCCGTACTTTTGGAGCTTTTATCGGGGCAGGTTTTAGCGACTTGTGAGCCTCCATCACCTCCTTGAAATCGCCCTCGAAAGGAGTTTTTCCCGAAAGCATCTGGTAAGCGATGACGCCAAGGCTGTAAATATCGGAACGCGGATCGAGATGCTCACCGCGGCACTGCTCGGGGGACATATAGAGCGGTGTTCCGAGAACCGCACCGACACGAGTCAATTCAGCGGAGTTTTTTGATTCGTAAAGAGATCGGCCTCCGGATGATCCAAGACTGCCGGATACGCGCGAATCACCTTTTTCGGTAATGATCTTAGTTCCGGTTCGATCACTGAACTCCGCCGATATGTCCCCGTCAGCAAAAATAGCGGTCTTCCCTTCTGCCTCCAGTGGCTGCAAACTGATCGTTCCGGCTTCCGAGGCGAGAGTTCGCTGCTCCATTGTCTTTGAGATGGTCGGGAGCTGCGAGATACGAGTTTCAGAGATCCCATCCACGCTGGTCTGGTCACCGTCCAGACCGCCAAAGGTGGTCTTGGCTCCCGACGTGTACGTGGGTGTCGAGGTTTTAAAGGCCTCAGGAAAATCGTCGGATCCGCTGCTGCTTTCGTCGTGCTCCTCAAGTTTGGCTATACCAAAATCGAGTACTTTTACGGTATAACCGCCGCGCTGATTTGGCTCGAGCCAGATGTTATCAGGTTTCAGATCACGGTGAATGATGCCCTGTGTGTGGGCTTCGTGAACCGCGGAACAAACCTGCTCCAGAATATCCAGCGTCCAGGCGACTGGAAGATTCTTCTCTTCGTCCAATATCTCACCAAGCGTGCAGCCGTCGAGATATTCCATCACCAGATAGGCGACCTGGCCTTCTTTGGTATCTGCAAATCCGAAATCGGTGACGTTCACCACATTAGGATGCCGCAACCTTCCGGCCGCTCTCGCTTCGCGGCGAAATCTCTCAACAAATTCCGCTCGCTGCATGAACTGCGGCGAAATTATCTTGATCGCGACCGGCCTTTCTGTTCCAAGGTGATTGGCCAGATACACCGTCCCCATACCGCCGCGTCCCAACTCGCGTTCGATGTGGTATTTGCCGTCAAGGGTCTGGCCAACGAAATCCAAGAGATCCATATTGTGATAGAGCAAACTCTAACGGTTTTACCGCCTGCTATGCAAGTATTTACGACGATGCCAAGCGATTAGTTTGACGTTTTGCGTAAGGAAATGTAAATCTGCGGCTGCGGTTCTAAACCTAATACAAATTCTTCGCAACAAATTCCAGTTCCTTTCGTGAATAAGGCGTCGATACAATTTTTTGCCGTTGGATAGGCATCAGAACCACGTTTGTCGGCATCAAGGTAGTTACGGATGCCGCTCGATCAACGCATCGGTGCCCAAACGGTCATAAACAAAAATCTATTGCGCTCCCCATGGTGCTTTTCTTCCGTGAAAGCGCGGCACTTGTCGCCTCGGCGGCGGTTCAAACGCTCTAGGATCCCACTATGCCCAAATCTATTCGTTCGCTCGCGTTGGTTTTGCTCTGCCTTTCATCGGTTTACATTCTTCGGGCTCAGCAAACGTCTTCTGTCATCATTAGCGTAACCGACCCAAACGGCAACATTGTGGTTGGAGCAGCTACAATTTTGTCAGGGGAAAATAGTGCAAAGCGAGACGCATTATCATCGGAACTCGGCGTTATCTCGTTTCGAGGCATCCCTGCTGGAAAATACACCTTTAACATCAAGGTCGATGGGTTTAAGGAGTTCACCAGCCAGCCCATCGAATTACGACAGGGTGAATCAAAGAGGCTGGATATAATTCTTGAACTTGCATCGATAGAGTCTAACGTCGACGTTTCGCAGAGCGACGCTGTCGACCCAACCTCGTCTGGCGGCTCACGCGACCTGAAAAAAGAAGAGATCGAGACCCTTCCGAACGATCCCGAGGAACTGAAGCGAGTTCTCCAGGCGATCGCAGGTCCGACCCTAACAGGTGATGAGATGCAGATCACGGTCAATGGAATTCCGGGTGCGACGCTGCCGAACAAGGAAAATATCAAGTTGATCCGCATTAACCGAAATGTTTTCTCGTCGCAGTACGAATACTCGTACGGCGGTGGTATCGAGATCTATACCGACTCGGACATTAAAAAGTTTAGAGGTTCCATTGGTTTTTCATTTTCCGATTCCCGACTGAACGCAACAAATCCATTTATTGGGCGACGCGTACCTTTTCAGTCGAAAGGCATAAGCTTCAGCTTTTCCGCACCTCTGAGAAAGAATCTTTCGATCTCGGGATACAGCAGCTTCAACGACAGCGTCAGTAACGCAGCAATAACTGCGGTCGCCCTTGATCAAAATTTTCAACCGGTCGATATTCGTGACTCATTCGAATCCGGGCGGCGATCGAGCTATAGCGACTTTTATATAAACTGGGACCCAAATAAAAAGAACAAATTCGTTGGAAACCTCAGCATCAACTATGACAACGGAATAAATCTGGGCTCGGGATTTTCGCTGGCAAGCCGTGCAAATGACGCTCAAACAAGCGGCTTCGCCTTCGCATTTACTGAGACATATATAATTACCCCCGAATTTGTTAACACAACACGATTCTCCAGCCGGATCGATAAAAATCGATCAAAGGGTGTCTCCTCAGCGAGCGCATTAAATGTCAGTGAGGCCTTTCTCGGCGGCGGATCTCAGACCGATCAGGAAACCACGAATTCTCGATTCGAGATATACAACGACACGACCAAAAAGCTGGGCAGGCTGAACATCGGTTTCGGCGGAGCAGTACGCGGCTATAGGATAAAAGAGATCTCGCGATCGAATTTTGGCGGAACCTATACATTTAGCGGGCGAACCGCTCCGGTTCTCGATGCAAACTTTCAGCCCGTGCTCGACCCCGCCGGAAACGTAGTGACCGAGCAAATAACCAGCCTCGAGAGTTATCGCCGAACCCTTGTTTTGCGAAACCTCGGCTTATCAGCAACCCAGATACGGTCACTTGGCGGCGGGGCTGAGCAATTCACGATTTCAGGCGGCCAGCCGGAGATCAGTGTCGATCAGGTCGATTATTCGTTTTATCAGCAAAATAATTTTGGACTGAGCGAGACGACGGGAATAAGTTTCGGCCTACGCTACGAAAATCAGTCGAACATTTCCAGCCGGACCAACTTCGCCCCTCGCTTTGGATTCACCTGGGCTCCAAAGGCGAAGGTAAAGCAGCGGCCCGAGACAACTCTTCCTCGCATCACCCTGGGCTATGGCATCTTTTATAACAGATTTGGTATTGGCCAAACGATGAGCGAACTACAGGCAAATTCGCCTGACCGCTCGTTCTATTTCGTAACTGATGCGGGTATTCTCGATCAGTTCCCCGACGTTCCGACGGTTGCGGCTCTTCAGCAAACAGCGACGCTTCGCAGTCTGCGATCGATCGACGACGAACTCGAAGCTCCATTCCAAAATATTATTAACCTCAATGTCGCCAAGAATCTTTGGAGCGGCATGTCGGTAAATGTGGGATTTACCCGCGTCAACAGCTCACGATCTATCCTTACTAGAAACATAAACGCTCCACTTGCATCGCCTGTCGGAGCTCCACTGGTTTATCCGCTAGGTAATTCTAGAAACACGTACGAAATAAGATCAGCGGGAAAAAGCCGCTCGGACAGAGTGTTTATTTCTGTCAATCTTCCACCGATCAAGGTTTTCGGAAAACCCGGAAATATTGGACTCTGGTACAACTACGGCAAGATCAACAGCGACGTTGTCCAGGGTAGTGGTTCGACGTTCGACCCGTACGATTTCAGTCGCGAATGGGGACGTTCGCCCGCCGACGGCGTTCATGCGGTTTTCGGGTATTTTCAGTTCAGCCTTCCAAAAAGTTTCTATCTCCGCGGGGATTACAACATCCGAACAGGCTCACGTTTCAACATTATTACCGGTCGCGACACTAATCGTGACGGAATCTACGCTGAGAGGCCGGCATTCGCAACCGACCCGCTAAAGCCGGGCGTGATCGATACTCCATATGGATTACTCGATCCGAATCCCGCCCCGGGAGCTGCCCTGATCCCTCGAAACCTCGCCCGCGGTTCGGGCGGTGCTGAGGTCAACATGTATCTCTCTAAGTCCTTTGGCTTCGCGAAAAATAAGGCTAACAAGAACCAGCCGACGCGAAGCCTTAATTTCGGCGTCTGGGTAAATAACGTCTTCAACAAGAACAACAAAGGAAATCCAGTCGGCAACATGTCGTCGCCCAATTTCCTGCGTGTCGTTTCCGGATCAAACTTCGACGGAGAATTCAGGCAAAGTAGTCCACGACGGATGCAGTTTTCGACTAGTTTCTCTTTTTAGCCAGGCATTTACCCTGCTTCGTAAGCTTGCTCGAAGTTGCATTCAAGCAGAAAATGGCTTACCTTACGGGTAATCATTTCAATATCTTTTCCGGCAATTTCAAGCACTTTCGCATCGGCTTAGCTTGCTTTGATCAGGGAGTAACCAAGTGTTTTCTTTAAAACTGCAGTTTGGAGTTTTAATTTTGGCTCTAGCGGGAGTCTCAGGCTTCCGGGGTGAGGCAGCATCGCGTAGCTCAAAAACTTTCCGATCCGCAGTCATAACCGTGACGAACGCGAACGATGCCGGCCCGGGCAGCCTCCGACAGGCGATCATTGACATCGATACTGGAGGCACGATCGAGTTCGACGCGACTTTTTTTAATGCTCTACGAACGATCCCTCTAACGGGCAGCGATCTCACAATAACTCGCAACATGACTATTAACGGCCCTGGTCCAAATTTCCTAAGGATCATCGGCCCCGGCGACTCACGGGTTTTCAGAACTACAGCTACGGTCACTCTAATTGGTTTGAGAATAACCGGAGGAAACATCGGTACCAGCAATGGCGGAGGTATCTCGAATAATGGAAATCTGACAGTACGCGATTGCTACATAAGCGAAAATACGGGTGCTTTCGGCGGCGGCATCTCCAATCAGGGGGCGGGGCAACTCACCGTTATCAATAGCTCGATCATTAACAACACCGCGATCGATCGTGGTGGTGGTATCGATAGTACAGGAACATTGACCGTACAGAACTCAACTATTAGCTCAAATATAACGACAGACACCACTGGTCAAAATGGGGGCGGTATTTGGACCCGTCAGGCATCGATCACCAATAGCACGATCACAAACAATGCGGCATTTGGGCCGGACAGTTCCGGCGGTATCTATAGGGATGCCGGTTCGGTAACTATAACGAGCAGCATAGTCGCGGCAAACACAAATAACGCGACAATGCCGGATGTATCCAGTCTGGACAATGCCCCTTTTAATTCGATCGGTCATAACATTGTTGGGAATCGTGGAAACTTAGTCTTTTCCGCTATCGGTGATCAATCAGGAACGGCGGCCGCACGTATCGACCCGCTGCTCGCCCCGCTCAGTAACAATGGAGGCCGGACACCCACACATGCCCTACTCGCAAACAGCCTTGCCCTTGATGCAGGCAATGGTTCCGGATTTCAGACCGATCAACGGGGCTCGGGGTTTGCCCGGCAAATAGATCTGCCCTTGCCTAATGCGCCGGGTGGCGACGGTGCCGATGTCGGGTCGTTTGAAGCTCAATCCGACCCCGGAATACTTTTTACAGTTGCTGGCAGGATCGTTAGCCCAACAGGTCTTGCCCTCCGAAGCCTGACGGTCGTGATGACCGACTCAACAAACTCAGTTCGGACCGCATCGACCAGTTCCTTCGGCAATTATACGTTTACCGGTGTTCCGGCAGGCAGCTACGTGATCAGCGTAAGATCAAAACGTTATCGATTTTCGCCGGTGGCTCGGGTCGTTTCTGGGAATATCGACGATCTTAATTTCACAGGGCTAGAATAGAAAGAGCTTGCTCAGCCAGTTGCGGTTTTCAATTAAATTGTAATATTGAAAACAGTTGATGTTTTATTTGTGCAACACAGTACGTTTTATGCTATAGTCGTTTTTGGTCATGGAGATTATTAAGTTTGGATGAGGAGAAAAACAAATGAGCCTGGATAAAGGTAAAGCGATCGAGTCTGCATTGATGCAGATCGAGAAAAAGTTTGGCAAGGGATCGATCATGAGGCTTGGCGAAAGGCCGCATCAGGATTTTGGTGCGATCTCAACTTCGTGTTTAAGCCTGGACGCCGCGATCGGTGTGGGCGGTTTTCCGCGTGGTCGCATTGTTGAGGTTTATGGTCCTGAAAGCTCTGGTAAAACGACGCTCGCATTGACCGTTGTCGCCTCGGCTCAGAAAACGGGTGGCGTTTGTGCGTACATCGATGCGGAACACGCGATGGACCCGGAATATGCCCAGAAGCTAGGCGTTAATATCGACGATATGCTCATATCTCAGCCGGATTCCGGTGAACAGGCTCTCGAGATCGCCGAGACTCTTGTGCGTTCGAACAGCGTTGACGTTATCGTGATCGACTCCGTAGCCGCTCTGGTTCCTCGTGCGGAACTCGACGGCGAAATGGGCGATTCGCTGCCAGGTTTGCAGGCAAGGTTGATGTCGCAGGCTCTGAGAAAGATCACCGCGATCGTATCAAGTTCGAATACGTGTTTTATTTTTATCAATCAGCTTCGTGAAAAGATCGGGGTATTTTTTGGTTCTCCGGAAACCACGACCGGCGGTAAAGCTCTCAAATTTTACGCGAGCCTTCGCCTTGATATTCGCCGTATCGGCGGCATTAAGGAAGGCGATAAAGTGGTTGGCAATCGGACACGCGTCAAAGTCGTCAAGAACAAATGTGCCCCGCCATTCCGCGAGTCAGAATTCGACATTATGTACGGGGAAGGAATATCTCGCGAGGGTGATCTGCTCGATCTGGCAGTAAATCACAACATTGTCGAAAAATCAGGAGCTTGGTTCTCATTCAAGGGCGAGCGTCTCGGCCAGGGCCGCGATAATGTCAAAAACATGCTCAAGACAAACGTTGATCTGCTCGAACGCATCGAAGTTGACGTAAAGACGGCTCTTGGCTTCCCAGCACAGTCAGAAGCCGCCTCAGCCTAATTTTCTAAATGGACTCCGCTGTCATCCGCAGGCTGCGGAGTCCATTTCCTATGGTTTTCCACCAAGCTTGCGCTTCGTTTTTTTCATCGGAACATTATTCGACGATGGCTTCATCGCGTTATTTACGTCCATTTTCATCATAGACGGGGCCATATTTGGCGAACCGGTAGCAGGGTCTGGAACAGGTCGACTGAATGCCCTCTTGAGCTCATCTTCCGACGGAATTCCGGGAGTTGAGGCCGGTCCGCTCTTGGACATTTTCTTTATTTCCTCCGCACTTGGAATACCCGGTGTAGCAGCGGTCTTATGTGAAACAGTTCCATTATTACTGGCGGCATTCGCTGGATTTGTCGGAGTTACTATCGGCGAGGTGTTTATGCCAGGCGGCAAATCCGCTGGTTGGACACTGTTTGCGGGAGTTGAAACCTGCGTTGGCTTCGTACCGGCAGCCGTGTTTACCCCTTCTCCTTTGTCACATCCGCAGAAAGCGAGAACTATTACGGACGTGATCGAAACTATACCTTCTTTCAACATATTACCTCAAGATTATCACAGGTTGCCATCTCGGATTTGACATCGAGATACTGCTTATTTACACTTACAAGTTCGCAACTTGCTACATGTTAGATGCGGAGTTTGGCCAGATAGCTCAGTTGGTAGAGCAGCGGATTGAAAATCCGCGTGTCGGGGGTTCAAATCCCTCTCTGGCCACCAATTTAACCTCAATAGAAACAACAACTTGGCACAGCAGTCGATAGATTGCCGTGCCATTTTTGTTTTTTTGGGGGGAATATTTTGGGGAATAAAACCTCGCTAAGACCATCTTTAGATTGAAAATTCCAAGGCACGACCTTTGCATCCTTATGCACTCGAATCCCTTGAGGGCACTAAAATTATGGTAAACGAGATTTTGGACAATGATCAAATGGCAGAAAGGTGGAGGCTGGTCGGAACCTTGGATGCGATTGCCAAACGATTTCAGCGGCTTCGAGCCTTACCCAATTCAAACCCCCGCCATCTGAAGGCTTTTAAAATAGGCAATCAAACGCGCTATCGGCTCGCAGACATCCTAGACTATGAAAGCAGAAATGCCGGGAAGGCTCTGAGGGGATCAACCCGACGAGGAGCATAAGTTCTCCTTCGCGGGGTCCTAGCCGCTGCCGGTATAAACTTGGTTACTTCCTAAACCACTGGAACGCTTTTGAACCGTCCTAGCCAAATCTGGGCTTCAAATCTTCCATTATTAAAAGGGCACGCCGAATCGCACTTAGATGAGACTGCCGCTTTGCGGGCTACAGCACTACTTGATGGCGATAATCAAGCATTTGATCAAATGAGCCTTTCAGAACCAACAAAATAAGCTCGCAGAAATGTTCGAGGATGGCCTCTCGCACCCCAACCAACCTGAGGGTTATTCATAGGTTCTCAAACTCGCTCAAAACGCCTCGAAATGGGCTTTTTGCATATAAACAACAACCTATGAAAGAGCATGCGTCGGCAAAAGTGCAACCATCTTTCCAAAATCATCCACTTTTCAAATGTCGATAAGATACGCCATGAAAGAAGAACAAAATAACACATTCTGATCAATAATCTTAATCTGCCAGATTCGTCGTCTGGGACATTTCTGAAATAGTCAGTCGCAGTGAAATATGACATGCAGAGGAGGCCTAAGGCTATTCGTCGATGGATATTCAATAATGCAGTGGCTACGTACTTCTATTTTCAAGAAATGTATCTCCGAAAATCGTTTGTTTGCCAATCGAGGTAAACAATCCGTAAATCGTCAGGCTGAATGCAAAGATGAAAACGATCATCGTACCTGGGAAAATAATGCTGGAAGTATTGAAGGTAATTAAATACACGTTGCACAAGGCCGAATAGAAAATGCTGATAATTACTGCTAAAAGTCCGAAACGGGCGATGACGAAGGTTGTGATCGAAGCAGCGATGAGCGAGAAAATTGCGGCGATCCATTGGCTTGACTGAAAAGCGAAAACCGCCGACGAGAGCCATATTAGCAAACCAAATAAGATTATGCTTGTTTTTTTGTTTCGGAAGACAATGAATAAAACCAGCAAAAGGAATAAATAACCCAGACCGAAAAGCACAGGGAACGCTAAACCTTCGAGCAATCTTGAAACTGTTCCCGTCCAACTGCTTAACGGTTCTAGAAAGAATTGATTACTTATTTGTTCGCCTTTGCCGAAAATAGATTCTTGTAGAAGCCTCTGAAAACTTTGCAGCAAAGCACCACCAATGCCGAAAACACCGCCGACCAAAATATCCCGTCCGATCATCGGATCGCGGAAATCTCCGGCGAGCAGTCTGTTCCATGAGATAAGCAGTTCCGACCACCAACGGCGGGCGAGAGGTTCGAGGGCGATGTAAGTTGTGCCGATCAAAACCGCTAAATATAAGCCGAAACTCACTATTTGATAGATAATGGATGTTTCGCCTTCAATGCTCGCAAAATGATTTCCGTCAATCAAAGCCGCGATTGAAAACCCTAGAAAACAAACGATGGCGACCTTCAAACCGCCTTTATAATCTCTGCTTCCAACTTTTACTCTGGGCAAAACAAGCAAAACAGCCCCGACCAGAAGTGCAAAATATAGGATCAAAGAATTGGTTCTCTTGAATTTTCCGAATGTTCCGCCGGTTTCCTGTTCCTCTTTAGCCGATTTGTCCCACGGAGCGACGACCTTAAAATAGACGGGCTTTCCGCTCAGAGAAGCGGTTTCGATGCGAATCGGAATGTCGGTAAAATCCGCCAGGGTTCCTTTCCAGGCGGTTTGCGAATCGGCGGAAACGGGCGGTGTCCATTTTGGTTCTGTTTCTTCAAAATTTTTAATATCGAGTCCCGCTTCATTAAAGACTTTCATCCAATCAGGCGTTGAAATATCCGCAGAATTTTTAACCGTTTCACCTTGAACGTGAACAAATTCGATCAATCTGCCGTGTGTGTCGAGCGAAACATTGGTCATTCCAGAAGTCGTCAAAGGCGGATCATTTTCCGTAACTTCCCAATCTTTCCAAGGAACTAAATAGTCAGGCGATTGGCGATAAACGAAATAGATCGCAAATGGCTGTCCGGCGCGAAGCCGTTCGCGTAGATTTTTGATCGAGTCATTTTTCGAAGCGAAACTGACAAAACCGCTGTCCGTTTGAAGACGATATTTTGCATCAATAGGGTTTTCCGTGTAGCCTAAGTTTTTGACGATCTCTTTTGCCCGTTCTGCCAAAACATCGGGTGATTTTTCTAGCGGCGTGAGATTATAAGTTTTGTAAAATTGCTGAAAAACGGCGGATAAAACAAACCCCGCCAAAATGAACATCGAAAAAACCAGCGCGAGTTTTGGTTGTAGAACTCCTTTTTTCGGAACGGCGGCGATCATTTCGGGACTCGGTGTTTCGCCTGCTGCAAGTGCTGCTTCGAGCGGATTTCCGCCCGGCAGAGAAAGTGCCACCTGCAAGGCAGTCTTCGGACGTTTGACAGGTTCCTTTTGCAGACACCGATTGATTATACTATCAACCAAAGGATCGACCGTTTTGACAAATTTTGACGGGTTCGGGGGAGTGTGGGAACTTTGTCTTTTTAATATGTCATTTATCGAACCGCCTTGAATTGCCTGCCTTTGTCCGCTCGATGTTGAAGTCGGATCCGCCTCGCCGAAACGATGGCTAACTCCGACATGGAAAATATTCCGTTAATGATCAGAAGTAACAAAATTACCGCGATCTCTACAAGTATCAGTTCCATGGAAATCATCCCAATACACGGTCCCATCACCGCTCTAATGATTCGGTCATTTATGCGGAGGATTCAGTTTACTTCTTTCTACCATCAGTCTGAGTAAATCGCAGCGAGCGACTATCCTGACCAGTTTGCGACCTCGGACAACGGGAATGCGATTTATGTCGTATTTTAGGAACAGTTCCGCCGCCCTTTCGACCGGATCGGCTTCTGAAAGGACCTTTACGGGGTGCGACATGATCTCTTTCGCCGGCCAGTTTCGCGCGGCTTGGTAGATCTGCTCGATCTGGTTCCCGGAAAGCCATCGATTAAGAACCTTTGCCGAACGAAAAGTTGAGAAAGGGATCGATCTTTCTTTTGCGCCGAAATCTGATTCGGTGATGATTCCCATAACTCCCCCGGCCGAATCTACGACCGGAACTCCGCCGATATTATTCTCCAGTAGCGCTCGGGCGACCGTTTCGAGCGAGTCATTTTCGTCCGCAACGATCACGGGCTGCGACATAATTTCACTGACTTGCAATCCCATGTCTCCATTTCATCTCAACGCGAATAAGATCAACGTTGAAACCGTATATACCGCAGCTATCCCGACCGAATCCCAGGCCAGAAAAAGAAACTTCCTATCAGTCCGATAAGTCAGGCCAATAATAGCAATCGCCGTCATCATTATCGCGGCTATCGCCGAAACAACGTGGTTGCTGGAAACGCTAGACAAAAGGGCTCCTTTCGTATACAGCATATCGTCCAACGCAAGGATGCCGATATTGAACAAATTACTCCCGAAGATATTGCCGAGAGCAAGATCAATGGCGCCGATCCTGATCGCCCCGACGGTGATGACCAATTCTGGAAGAGATGTCGAAAGGGCAATGAAAACGCTGCCGACGAATGTGTTTCCGAGTCCGGTCATCTCCGAGATTCGATCCCCGAGATGCGGCAGCCACGTCGCCGCGGCGATAATAAATAGCGCGTTAACGGCGTACATCATATAGGCCCTGCGCTTTGAAATCTCGGAATAAAGAGCATCTTCTTCGGCGGGGGAAGTTCGATGATCCGCTTCTTCTCATATCTAAAGATCATCCGCATCGCGAGTAGATAAACGATGATGAAAGCGACACTAGAAACTCCGAACCAGCCAATGAGCGGAAGTCTAGGACCGAGAAAAATTGAGATTGCGACAAGGCCGATCAGGAGGATTCCATACCCGGCCGTCAGGACCTGACCCTGATGAGCGGCCGATGAGATCGGGGCGCGGCGGGGGCTGCTGAAGTCGATCAATGCGATGATCAAAATATTAAACATGCAGCTTCCCAAGACGTCGCCGACGGCAATCTCCGGCAGATCGAAGACCAATACCGAGCTTGCTCCCGTAATCAACTCGGGCAGGGATGTAACGGAAGCAAGCAGGACGACGCCGATCCATGTGCGCCCCAAACCGGTCTTTTCGGCGATCGAGTCGTCGGGATGTGAGGATAAAACTCGCTTACCGTGTTGTCTTTTGTAAACAGACATGTGGCGGGGAATAACCTCCTTCAAATAAGGTTCGCTGGGAGTCAGAATATTGAGCCCCCTTAACTAGTGACGTAAGTTGTATTCCGCAATTTGTTAGTCGCTTATTTGCGGGGAATCGGGGTGAAAAGGTGACATTCGGAACGCTGAAGCACCATAATGACTCATCTGCTCACCGTGGTGGTGCATCTGTTCACCAAAATGCCGATGAACTTGCTGTGCGGCGGTCTAATTGCAGAAAGATAAAGTGACGATCGTGAGACAAGAAGGCAACAGTTACAATATCGTTTTTTTAACCTGCCTTCAATCCATAAAGTTTCTGATTTGAAGAACCCCGATATTCTCCAGTGTTGGCGTTGAGAAACTGTTCGAACGGTCCATCAATCAAAAGATCTATATGGGTAAGAATATAGTCAACACATGGATCGTTTCGTGCGATAAGGGTTCCGAGCGTATTGCCGCTGTACACTAATATCTGCTGATTGAATCGATTAAGTCTCGATACCAGTTCTGCGACGGGTCCGGCCTGGTCGAACGGCTCGCCACCCAGAATCGTAACCCCATCGTGTTCCGCGCTTCTGGAGAGGACTTCCCTAACAATTGAAGAAACGGAAACCAAATCCCCATTGTGCCAGGGCTGCCACTTGGACAGCCCGATTCCCCGTTTTGCTCCGAATTACTTACTCAAGACCGATCAGTGTGAAGCCGGCGATATTGTCATCGACCTCAATTACCCTTGATGCAAATCGGAATCTTTTGCTCTGGACCGTTACAAGATACCATCGGCCGGTTTCGAGGCCGGTGAATTCGTAGGTTCCGAAGGAGCCTGTGACGGCTGTTCTTCGGCCTCCCGCGGCGTCGGTCAGGACGACCGTCGCATTTCTCAGGGCCTGGCCGCTGGCGGTCAGGACCCGGCCGCTGAGGCTGGCTCCGTCGAGCAGCGTGCCGCCCGTGAACGAGACGAGGCCGTCTGTCCAGTAGAGCGTCGGCAGCGGATCGTTAGCTGCGTT
>JBGSQW010000090.1:0-4712 GCA_041737885.1 Pyrinomonadaceae bacterium
CGGCGAGTGTTTCAAGTATTTCGTACGCGGCCCAGGGAGCGATGTCGAGTCAAACGCTTGGGAACAGTCTGGTTCATGCGATTGGTTATAACACCAGATTGCAGCCGACAAGCATTCAACTTGGTTCGTCGGGAGCAACCATGTCGCTCAGCTACACTTATGGCACAAGCTCGACAAACAACGGAAATATCACGAGCATCGGCTACACCGGCGGCGGTACGAGCTTTACGCAGGACTTCACCTACGACAATCTCAATCGCCTCGCAACGGCCCAAGAACAAAGCGGCACAAGCTGGACACAAACAAACGGCTATGACCGTTACGGTAACCGAACCGTAACGGCGGGAAGCGGCTCGGCTCTTTCTTTCGGCAGTACGACGAACCGGATCACGACCAGCGGCTACAGCTACGATTCGGCCGGCAACCTCACCGCCGACCCGAGCCACGCCTACACCTACGATGCGGAAAGTAGATTATTAAAACTCGACTCCGTCCTCGCCTACGCCTACGACGGTGAAGGCAGGCGGGTAAGGAAATTCGTCGGCGAAAATACCAGATTTGTCTTTGGCATCGGCGGCGAACTCCTCGGTGAATACAATAGCTCATCCGGCTCAATTACAAAGGAATATATCTACGGAGCATCTGGCCCAACCGCCGTCATCGACCCAACAAACGGCACTGACTACCTAACCCCCGACCACCTTGGTAGCCCTAGAGTCGTCACAAACTCTTCCGCAACCGTAACCCAACGCCGAGACTTCATGCCGTTTGGAGAAGAAGTAA
Source organism: Pyrinomonadaceae bacterium (assembly GCA_041737885.1). Classification (GTDB taxonomy): domain Bacteria; phylum Acidobacteriota; class Blastocatellia; order Pyrinomonadales; family Pyrinomonadaceae; genus OLB17. Next base: position 784 of record JBGSQW010000090.1, read on the forward strand.
ACACCGGTGCGGGGCGATCGAGTGGGAGCGGGTGGAGTTCGACGACCTCTCCAAGGCAACACTTTACTAGCTACCATCGAGATACGGAGAGCGGACTAGATTTTGCCAAGGGCAGGATGTATTCGTTTCAAACAGGAAGGTTTTCTGGTGTTGATCCAATTCTATTAAGTATCGATGCTACGGATCCGCAAAGTTTAAATCGCTATACCTACTGCCTCAATAGCCCGTTCAAATATGTTGATCCGAGCGGATTAATCTGGGTCTACCAGGACAGTAAGGATGGAAGAATCCGGAGCTTTAGATGGTATGACGACGAAAAAGATGTGCCGGAAGGTTGGACACCATACACCGGATCAACCTACTATATTGGGGAGAATGAGGCAATCTTCTTAGGGGCGAAAGGAAAGTCCCAGAGGATATCTTTGGAAGCCGGGGCTATTGGACAATTCGATGAATTTCTTCGCGGACCAAATTCGCCGCTTGATGATCAAGAAAAGGCAAAGCTAACGAAGGCTTTTGTCGAACGCATTATGCGTTTTCATTGGGAAGATGAATTTGTCGCAACACTGGCCGGTTCGGCTTTAGGGGCTTTAGGTCATGCTGGACTAAAAGGGCTTGCCGCCTTATTTACCACTAGCGCTGCGAAATCGGAAACAGCCTTGCTTTCAGGTATGCTACGAGAAGCCGTCGCGGGGAAAGGAAATTTTGGGGTCGGAAGTGCTACAGTAGATCAAGCAGCAGCTTTAGGGCGGGCGTGGGTAGGCGAAGGTTACAAAGTCGCAAGCGATGGAGTCACCCTAATAAGTAAAGATGGACTGAGGCAATTTCGTCCACCATCATTTAAGCCGAACCTCGGGCGTGTTCAAGCAAATCTCGAATGGAGACCAAGTAACTTAAAACAATGGCAAGGTAATGGACACGTCGATATTTTACCATGAAACCCAAATTGCGCAGGCTTCATAGTCCAGACATGATGAACCTGGAAGTGGATCTGCCAGCTAATTCAAAGAATTTTGGCGTATTAGTTCAAGCTCTTGTTGGGCCATCTGATGGTCCGGGAGAAGAGAGTTTTGATTTTGTGGTTTGTTCTACTGAATACTTGTCGGGTATCTTGAGTTGCCAAGGATTTATCTTTGGAAGGAACTATTTGGTCGTAGAAGACTACAGTTATGAATTAATATATGGGGCTATTGAGTCTTTATGCAATAGTATCTCCGGATCCACTTGGCGAGAAATTGCTTTGAAACTTGGGCAGTTCGGAAAATGGGAGTTTGACGATTACGTCGAGTAGTCTTAGTCGACCATCGAATCCTTGACCGTCTACACGGATCATTCGCGACGCTGGGCGGGAAAACAATCCAATCAGATCACTTTCGCAAACGACGACACGAATCGCACAGGCACGGCGACTAGCGATCCTGCTAGCTATAGAAGCCTCGTTCGACCGTTCAAAAAATCTACCGTTTTTTTGGACAGGCTCGGCTATACTCTGGCCGAGCCTGAAAAAATCAGCTTTTCTCTCCGCTGATCCATCCAACCTGCTGGGGCACACTTCCAAGTAGTATTCGATGTCAGCAAACATTAGTTTTTTGACAGCATATTTTGTCAATAAAATATGACGATAAGATTAAGGTCTCGATTCCTGATTTCTCTTAGGTTTCTTGACATTCAAAATCGCAGTGAATCAAGCAGGATTTGGATTGCGAAAACGACAAAAATAAAAAAGCGGTGGGAAAAGCTTAAAAAAAGTCATGATGACTGGATACCAGCGAGTATCGAGAAGATCTCCGTGCCGAATTTGCGGAAAACCCGACTGGTGCAGCACGACCAAAGATCACCATATCGCCTTCTGTGCCCGTTCCTCGACAAACGCTGACAGACTAAGCAACAGAGGCTGGGGGATTTTTTATGACGATCGTCGGAGTCCATTGAGAGCCGGTCATGCTCTGCCGCAAAAACAACTTTCGCGCTCAAAATCGGCTTCCTTAGCCTCCGTCGAAATCAGGGATAAGCTCTATCGGAGACTTATTAGGCTTTCGCCATTATCTGAATACGGCAAAGGAATCCTCGGAAACGAATGGTCAACCGAACAAGGTCATGGATTCGAACGCTTCGGAATATTGCCAAGATTAGTTGTCGACAGGCACGCTTTAGCTCTATCGCTTATCAAGTCACTCGTAAAAGAGACAGGAGCTATTCCAACTTTCAAAGCTGTTCCAGGATTTTGGCAGGGATCGAATGGAATGCCGCGACTGGGGAGCGATTTCGATTATGGTGACGATCTTCTTCTGATTCCATTCTTAGATTCTAATGGATTGATTCAGGCTTGCCAGCTCAAAGTTATCGGAAAGGTTAAGAATTTGTACGGAAAGTACCAATGGTTGTCGTCGATCGGAAGGCGTGAAGGATGTAGTACTGGCACACCGCTTCATCACGAAGGCTCCGTAGGTTTCAGAGGAAATACGACTAGGACGGTGCTTGTTACCGAAGGCGTCTTCAAAGCTGCGGCGGCTCAGCACTTCCTACGGGATCGATATGTCGTCGCCAATGGCGGAGTCGCAACGTCGCATCAGGAAATTGTTCACGTGGCACGGCAAAAGATTCTGGAAATCGCCTTCGACGCAGATTGCTTCACTAATCCACACGTGGCGAGAGCACTGGCCTCACTGATCGCATTACGCAAGCGGGAGCAGCGGTTCTTGTCCTGCGACAAACCTACAAAAATTCTCGCGTGGGATAGGCGTTTCAAAGGAATCGACGATGCGCTGATCGCGGGAGCCTGTATAAAATATCTGGAGGTGTCCGATTGGCTTGGATCGCTGACGCCTGAATGTTTTGACGAGGCCAGCCATCAACTCGCCGGAATCTTGCCATAAGAAATTAGCGGTTGGCAGTTCACGTCATGAGCGAGCCAAGAGTTCCCCCAACCTCATTCGTAGATCTTATCGAACAAGTTGCAGGGATTGTTGACAGCGACCGAAAGATCTCAAACAAGGAACTTATTGAGATCTGCAAAGGATGCAGTGGCTTTGATTTCAACTTCGATGCTCATATCTATCACGAGATAGCTGAAACTGCGTTGAACTCACTCATGCAGACAAAGTACGGACATGATCTACTCGCATCAACGGATCCAGTAGAAGCAGTTTCCACTATTTTAAGACCTCTACAAAAACGGCTTCCCACGCAGACTTGGAGAAGTGAAACTCAAATCGCCTATCAACAGTTCTCGACGCCGGTTCCTATTGCGTATCTAGCCGCCAATCTTCTGAACATCCGGCCTGATGAAACAGTCCTCGAACCATCTTGTGGTACGGGTTGTCTTGCCGTTTGGGCGTTTGCTGCCGGAGCCAAAGTAATAACTAACGAGATCGATCCTAGGAGGAGAGGCTCGGCTTTGGCGTTGGGGTTCCAGCCATATTCTTTCGATGCGGAGTTCATCGACGATCTTCTGCCTGAGGATTTACTCCCTGACATCGTTCTCGCTAATCCGCCGTTCTCTTCGACTGGCGGCCGTGTGAAGAATAACAGTCGCAACTTCGGTTTTCGGCATATCGAATCGGCATTACGAAGGCTAAAGAAAGGCGGTCGATTCGCAGTGATACTTGGTGAGAGCGGCTCTCCGAGATCCCGCAATGGAAATCGGTTCTGGGAAAATCTTTCTCCTGGGATACAGGTAAAAGCGTCCATCGAACTGCCCGGGCGGGAGTTCTATAGCAACGGCACGAGCGTCAGGACTACGCTCATTCTCGGTGCCAAGCCGCTTGCCATCTATACACCTTTGAGTTCCGAACTTGAATCAGCTCCACATATTATTGCTGGATCGGTCGAGGATGCCTTCGAAAAAGCCATATCGTTAAATCTCCGTTTTTGACCAATAGAAAAAAGCAATGTACTCCATTCAAGAACGAAGTTCGGAAGGACTTCCT
>JBGSQW010000023.1:0-3122 GCA_041737885.1 Pyrinomonadaceae bacterium
CGAAGCCCTCTCGGCAAGTAGCCTACAAAACGTGTCCCAATCTTGTCCCAGGCGTGTCCCAGAGGTGCCCTGGGACAAATAAATCCTGTAATCTCAATGACTTACGCATGTTTTCTGGTCGTTTTTTGCGTTTTTGCAAAAAAAAATTAAACCGTCAATTTTCCCGAAAAAAATTGTCACATCTAGGTGTTATTCCTGATAATTCTCAAGGATCTCGCTGACCGCCGAGTATGGGTCGATCGTCTTATCGGCAACCTTCTTCGCTAGGGAATCCAGCTGAGCCTGCGCGCCGTTGCGTCCGAGTAGATCCGCGAGAAGCCTTTCGCGGATCAGTTCCGTCAGGCGCCATTTTGCGATCGAGCGTCGTCGCTCGGCGGAGCTGTCATTTGCAGCCTGAAACGTCAGATAGCTCGCGATCGCCGCGTCCATATCTTCGATGCCCTTGCTCTCGGTCGCGATTGTCTTGATGATCGGCGGGTTCCACATGTCGGGGCGATGGGCGAGCGAGAGAAGGGCTTCGAGTTCTTTTTGGGTCCGGAGAACGCCTTCGCGATCGGCTTTGTTGATGACGAAAACATCGCCGATTTCCATTATCCCGGCCTTGATGGCCTGAATGTCATCGCCCATTCCCGGCACCAGAACTACGACCGACACGTCCGCCGCTTTAACAATTTCGACCTCGTCCTGACCGACACCGACCGTTTCTACGATCACTTTATCGAAACCGGCTGCGTCCAGGATCGCAACCGCATCGACCGTCGCACGCGACAGCCCGCCGAGATTGCCGCGCGTCGCCATCGAACGAATAAACACATTCTTGTCGAGCCCAAGGGTCGCCATCCGGATACGGTCGCCGAGGATCGCTCCGCCCGAAAATGGCGATGACGGATCGATGCAGACGATACCGACTTTATTTCCCTGATCTTTATAAAACAGGGCCAGTTTATCAACCAGCGACGATTTTCCCGCGCCCGGCGAACCCGTGATGCCGATGACAGTTGCCCTTCCAGTCTGCGGGAAGACGGCCTTCATCAGTTCGGCGGCGTCGTTGGAGCCGCTTTCGACCTTGGTTATCGCTCGCGCCACGGTCCGGGGATCTCCGGCGTTTAGTTTTTCGAGGAAATTGGTGTCGAGCATCAACTAGTTCTTCGTTCTCAACGAATTTAATGAGGCGAAAGCGATTGTTCTTCCACTCGTTGTAAAAATCGCCCGATGGCTGTGTATTCGTTTATTCCTTACGAGTCTCTTAATAAGGCACCTATTTCCTAGGTATTCCAAGGTCGTCCCAGATCTTCATAGCGAGGTGCTCCTTGACCTCTCGATGGCGGGGGATCGAGGTCATTTGCCTGTTTTTGAGGTTCTTATAGATCGAGTGCTTGCTGCCTTCACGAACGAGAACGCATCCTTGAGACTCAAGATGACGAATCAAGTCGATCCGCTTCATTTTATGCCGCCTGAAGTATCAGATCTTCCTTTGTCGCACCCCGGCCCTCGTTTAGTTTCGCCTCAGCATCTTCTCGATAGCAATCAAGAAGCATCTCGACCGCATCCTTCAGATTCTCGCGGGTTTCTTCGAGGGTTTCACCTTGTGTATTTGCCCCGGGCAGTTCGGCAACATATCCAATATATCCACCTTCTTCAGCTTCCTCGTAGATCGCAGTGAACTTTAGCTCGTGCATAAGAATAGTCCCGCCCATTTTCAAGTAATAGTCACATTTTACCACGCATTTCACAATCAAAAGCGCGGAAGATCCAAGATCTACCGCGCTTTTCTGACTTGTACTGATAAAAGGCTATTACATCTGCCCCTCATCCGCCGAGGGGCCGTAGATCGATGGCACGGGAATGTCGTTGAGCCGTAGATAGACCGATAACTGGCCGCGGTGGTGAATGATGTGGTTCATGACAAAGGTGCGCATGACGGCGACCTTTGGCATTGTGAAGTAGACCTGTTCACCATTTCGCATCGTCCATTCGGTCATAAATGTCTCGTCCGAAGTTTCCGAAAGTATCGCCTTTGCTTTAGCGATGTGATCGTCAAAAAACGCGAGCAATTCTTCGGTAGTCTTCGGCTCGAAGGGCGTGTAATCCATCGTCGAAAAATCCAAAACATCGCTCTTCAACGTCTCCTTCGTCCACCCGAACATCTCCGCACAGTGAACCGCCAGCCGGCCCATCGTCATCGATTTCTCATGCGGCTGCCATGCGAACTTATCCGCCGGGACGCGTTCCAGAACGCTCCTCGTCACCTTTGCCTCGTTATCCAATTCTCCCAAAAAAGCCGATGCAATACGGCCGGTGCTTGTAGCTGCTGAACTCATATATTTACTCCTTAGTTTGAATTTGGAATACGAGAATACCACGAGTGTTGCAAGAATGCAACATGAAACACCGCCATCACTTGATTTGTCTTACGGCCCACTCGCACAAGGAAAGAGCTTCTTTGAATCCGTGCAAGTCAAAAGTGTTTACGATGTCCGGGCCGCCCGCGCTGTCTCTGCGTCTCACTGTAACATTCATTCCCGTTTTCATTTCGTCAATGACGGTGTTGGATATCTGTCCCTTAGAGTCGGTCAACACGTACACAGGGCCGTCATCGACGGAGATCGCGATCGGTAAGGTCCCTCCGTCCGACGTAACGAGCGTCGCGACCCAATAAAGCGAAGTGCCGTCATTTAACAAAACATTTGCTACTAATAGCTCTGCCTTTCCCACTCCGCAGTGTTTCTGATTATTTACCGGGCTCCTGCTACAGCGCAGGGTCCAGGTTTTTACGTCGTGAGGATTGATCGTTCCGTCTACGCCCTTACCTTTCTGGCCCTCAATTTCGCCTGTGCCATCCTTAAGATAGAGTAGGTAAGGAATGCCCTTAATTGTTCCCGTCGAATATGCTTTTCTAAGTTGGGGGTCGGCGGCTTTCGTGAACTCAACCCTTGCATCGGGAGTGAACTTCGAATCTTCCGGGATCAGATTCACCTGACCGCTGATTCCTTGCACCGCGATTAGGATTGCCCCGATCCCCAAGAGAAATGGTGTGCAATCTTTCGTCCGTTTCTGCATATAGCTGGTTCTCCGTTCATTCCGCCGACGTAATGAACAATATTTATTCGAAAATCACATTG
>JBGSQW010000081.1:0-38495 GCA_041737885.1 Pyrinomonadaceae bacterium
GGACCGACTACTAATGTCATCGAATTCCCTATTTCTGATATTGCTCGCCATTATCGCCGGAGCGATGATGCCTACACAGGCCGCAACCAACAATAAAATGTCGCTTGTCACGGAGAGCCCGATCCTGGCGGCGTTTCTGTCGTTTGCGGTTGGAACCGTCGCGTTGTTTGTTTGCGTGATCGCTTCGGGAACGTCGATGACAAATGTTGCCGCGATCAAGGAAGCCCCGGCAATAGCGTGGATCGGCGGGTTGCTCGGAGCATTTTTCGTAACCGCAGCGGTCATCCTCGTACCCCGCATCGGTGTTGCGATGACCTTTAGTGCCATGATCGCCGGGCAGATGGTTTTAACGCTGATTATCGACCATTTTGGATTTCTCGGTGTCGAAACTCGGCCGGTAAGCTGGTCGCGGGTCGCAGGAATATTACTGATAACTGGCGGCGTTATATTGATCCGTAGATTCTAATTTTCTTATCCCGTGTTCATCCGCGTCCATCTGCGGTTAATTTTGCTTGATGATTTCATTCATCCTCAATAACGAAGACATCTCCACCGATCAGCCGCCCGGCTCGACGGTGCTTGATTTCGTTCGTTATCACAAAGACCTTAAGGGGACGAAGATCGGCTGCCGCGAGGGTGACTGCGGTGCGTGCACGGTTCTCGTCGGCGAATTGATAGACAATGCGGTTCGCTATCGCACAATGACGTCTTGTTTGATGCCGCTTGCGAACGCCGCCGGTAAACACATTGTCTCGATCGAAGGTATCAACCCTGAAGACGGCTCGCTGACTCCTGTTCAACAAGCAATGGTCGACGAAAGCGGAACTCAATGCGGTTTTTGTACGGTGGGTTTTGTGATGTCGCTGACAGGGTTTTGTGTAGATAGCTCTTATAAAACACCCGAAATGGCAGTGTCCGCGATCGACGGCAACATCTGCCGATGCACGGGTTACAAATCCATCGAGCGTGCAGCTAAAAATGTGTGCAGAAAATTAAAAGATGCTCCCGAAAGCTCGATCCCGGCATATTTCAAGGGCATTGCCGATCGGCTTTCTTCTTCAGCCGAAAATTCGAAATTTGAAATCTCAGATTTTCAATCGTTTGTGGGCGGCGGAACCGACCTGTACGTGCAAAAACACGACGAAATGGCGGAATCCGCCGCAGTTCCGCTGCTCTACAATGATACTTTGCGCGGCATCCGCGACACCGGCGAATACATCGAGATCGGCCCCTCAGCCACCGTCACCGACCTTCTCGAATCGCCCGTGATGAACTCGATCTTCCCCGATCTCTACAAACACCTAAAACTCGTCTCATCCACCCCGATCCGAAACATGGCGACGCTCGCGGGCAATTTCGTAAACGCCTCGCCGATCGGGGATATGACAGTGTGGTTTTTAGCCCTGGATGCGGAAATTGAACTGACTGGACCACAAGCGTCCCGCTTGCAAGTCCCGCTGCGAGACTTCTACCTAGGCTATAAACAACTAGCCAAAAAACCGGATGACATACTAACAAAAATTCGGTTTAAGAAACCGACTGCTAATTTCCGCTTCAACTTCGAAAAGGTCTGTAAACGCACCTACCTCGACATCGCCACCGTAAACACGGCGATCTCCATGACCGTGGAACAACTGGCAAGCGGGACGCTTGCGATCCAGTCAGCCCACATCGCCGCCGGCGGCGTTGCCCCAGTCCCGCTCCACCTAAAAGAGACTTCGGCCTTTCTCACCGGCAAGGAAGTATCAGAAAAAACGATCGCCGCCGCAAACGAAATCATTCAATCCGAGATCTCGCCGATCTCTGACGTTCGAGGGACGGAGGCGTATAAGAGGCTGCTATTGCGGCAACTCTTCCGGGCTCACTTTATTGAAACAGTTTGTTCTCATGAAGGAGGTTTATGAGTGGGGGTACTCGGACATATGTAGCTGCATTAGTGGCGCTTTTCGTTATATCAATCGTCGGCTGGATAATGTTGAATATGGGAATCTTCAATAATCTTTTCGGAAAGAAGCGAAACAGTCAGGAATCTGGAGCACCTCCAGCAATTGGCCACCAAGAGGATTGGGCTCCCTATTTGACCACCGTGGACGGCCACAACGTGGGATCGATTCTGGTTGACCTTGGCTTAAAGCCAATCGCTCCGATCGCCAACAAACCGCAGAGACTCCGCGTTGATGTCATCATGAACTCGCCTGCTGAGAACGGGCTCCCCATGGAAAGTGAGTTTGTTGCGTTGAATGCGATTGAAGATAAGATCAGTGACTCTCTGAACCTCGGATCTGGAGCGGTACGTGCCGGGCATCTGTACTTTAAAGGAACAATGTACCTTTACTACTATCTCGGCACTGGCAATGAGATCGAATCGAAATTGTCAGATTCGATGTCCGGCTTTTCAAATTACAAATACGAATACAAACTGGATGACGAGCCTAATTGGGAGTCGTATCTAGAACTGCTCTATCCTCTGCCGATTCAAATGCAGAGTATCCAAAATCAAAAGGTAATTAATCACCTTCGAACTAGTGGCGATAAACTAGACGTAAAACGTCCTGTCGAGCACTCTATATACTTCAAAACGGAGACTGACCTCGAACGCTTTCTCAACGAAATAAAGGGGAATGGCTTCGAGATTGTGAGACGAGAACGAGCAGAAGTTGACGACTATAAATGGTCGGTATTGCTAAGGCGTGACGACCCCGTCGACCCCGAAAGCGTCGATGACTATGTCCTCTATCTTTGGCAAAAAGCCAGTGAGTCTAATGGAGACTACGACGGTTGGGGATCAACAATTGTTCGTGAGTAGAAATGAAAAATATCGATTCACATTCACACGTTCGCGGCGAATCCGTTTATTTGGATGACATTCCGGTTGTCCGGGGGACGCTGTATGCGTGTGTTTTTGATTCGGCGGTTGCTCATGGAAAGTTGAAGAGTATCGAAACAAGCGGGGCGGAAAATAGTGAAGGCGTTTTCCGCGTAATCGCCGCCAAAGACCTGATCGGCGAGAACCAGATAGGCGGGATAGTGCTGGATGAGCCTTTGCTGGCTGAGGGCGAGGTGCATTTTCAGGGGATGCCGATAGCGGTCGTGCTCGCAGAATCGGAGGAACTTGCAAGGAAGGCGGCGAAGAAGATCACGGTCGAGATCGACGAACTTGTGCCTGTGACCGACCCGCGGGTCGCGGCGGCGAATGGCGATCTGATCGTTCCGCCGAAGAAATTCGTGATGGGCTCGACGGCAGATGCATTCAAAGCGTGTGAGCATATTTTCGAGGGCAAAGCCGAGATAAACGGTCAGGAACATCTTTACATAGAGACGCAGGGTGCGTATGCGGTACCCACCGAGAATGGGGGGCTCAAGATATATTCATCAACCCAAGGCCCGACGGCTGTCCAGCGGGCGATTTGCCGTGTGACGGGGCTTGCGATGCACGAGGTTGAGGTGGATGTTCAGCGGCTCGGCGGTGGATTTGGCGGGAAGGAGGATCAGGCGAATGCGTGGGCAGGGATCGTCGCCGTTGCCGCACAACTTACAAAACGGCCTGTGAAATATGCTCTTCACCGCATGGAAGACATGCGAATGACCGGCAAGCGGCATCCGTATTCGGCAGATTATAAGATCGGCCTCGATAAAGATCTCAAGATCGTCGCTTACCAAGCGACGTTCTACCAAAACGCCGGTGCGTCATGTGACCTATCGCCCCCTGTACTCGAACGCACGCTTTTTCACTGTACAAATTCGTATTTCATCCCAAACGTCACCGCGACCGCCTATTGTTGCCGCACAAATCTGCCGCCAAACACAGCCTTTCGCGGCTTCGGCGGACCGCAGGGAGTGTTTGTGGTCGAATCGGCAATAGCTCACGCCGCGGAAAAGCTTGGTATTTCGGCGGCAGAAATACAGCGGAGAAACCTACTGGAAACCGGCGACGAGTTCCCTTACGGCCAGATCGCTGAGAGCGAAGCGGTTACCAGCTGGGAACAAGCCGATATTATATATGGCTTTGCAGATATGTTGCGTGAAGCCGATGAATTTAATTCGAATTCTACATATTTTAAGAAAGGCGTGGCCTTAATGCCGATCTGTTTCGGGATCTCGTTCACCAAAACTCCGATGAATCAGGCCCGTTCACTGGTTCACGTTTATACCGACGGCAGCGTCGCTGTTTCAACGGGAGCTGTCGAGATGGGCCAAGGCGTGAACACCAAAATGGCACAGGTCGCGGCGAAGGTTTTCGGTATGGAGATCGGCAAGGTTCGGGTTCATACGACGAACACTTTGCGTATCGCAAATACCAGTCCCACTGCCGCCTCGGCCGCCGCCGACCTCAATGGGAAAGCAACGCAGATCGCGTGTGAAACGATCCGAAAGAGGTTACTTGAGGTCGCGAAAGATCTGGTAGAAGCCGCGAGTATCGACGACCTTTCGCTCGAAAACGGTATCATCCACCGTAACGGAGAAAAGACATCACTGGATTGGCAAACACTCGTAATGGAAGCCCATCTTAAACGTGTAAATCTAAGCGAACACTCACATTACGCTACGCCTGGCATTGGGTTCGACTGGTCAACCGCAAAGGGCCATCCTTTTGCCTATCACGTTTACGGAACTGCGATCGTCGGCGTGACGGTCGATTGCCTTCGCGGGCAGTATGAGGTTGATTACGTAAAATGCTGCCACGATTTTGGCACCTCGATGAACACCGCCGTCGATCTCGGCCAGATCGAGGGAGGCATCGTCCAAGGGTTAGGCTGGATGACTATGGAAGAGGTTGTTTACGACGAAAAAGGCAAACTCCGCTCGAATGCCCTCTCGACCTACAAAGTTCCGGACATCTATTCCGTTCCAAAACAGATCGAGGTTTTGCCGCTCAAAACCGATCGACAAAACCTCGCCATCTTCAACTCAAAAGCCGTCGGCGAACCTCCGTTAATGTACGGCATCGGAGCGTATTTCGCGATCCGCAACGCGATCAAGGCATTTCGCGACTGCGAACCCGATTTTGATTGCCCGTTCACGCCGGAAAAGGTTTTGATGAACCTCTATGACGACAAATAATCACTACCGTAAAATCTCCACGTGACCAACGAAATCGAACTCTGGGAATTCATAGCGACGAGAATTACGCTCGGCGAGAGCATGATGTTACTCGTCGTTTCCGAAAGCCAAGGATCCAGCCCCGGCCGGCCTGGGTACAAAATGGCAGTCGCGGCGGACGGTGAGATGTACGGAAGCATTGGTGGCGGTGTAATGGAGGTAAATCTCGTTGAGCGGGCGAGGGACATGATGTCGGAACCGGGAGCGATAGCGACTGGGTTCCCCGCCACCGCGTTGATCGAGCAAGTTCATCAGAAAAACGCCATAAATCCCAGTGGAATGATCTGTTCGGGCCGTCAGACCGTCATCCGCAAACTTCTCACCGCCGATGACGCCAACACCGTCAACACGATTGTCGAATGCATTCAAAACCCAGGGCAGTTGGCATTTGAAATTTCAAATTCGAAATTTCAAATCGTCGGAAACAAAACGAATAATTCGCAACTCTACTTCTCAAGAACGAGTGAGACCGAGTTTGTCTACCAGGAAAAACTCGGAACGGTGAACGAACTCATCATAATCGGTGGCGGACATTGTGCTCTTGCTTTGAGCGAGCTGATGTCGCGGCTGGATTTTCGCGTTCGAATCTTCGACGACCGACCGGAATTAAATACGATCGGGAAGAATGAATTTGCTGACGAAGTCACTATCATTGATAGCTATGAGGATATCGGCAAGTATGTCGCGTCGGATGCCGATACCTACGTATCTGTTATGACGCTCGGGTATGCGTCGGATGCGGTCGTGATCAGGCAGCTTATTGATAGCGATTTTAAATATTTTGGTGTTCTTGGCAGCCGAGCAAAAATGGCGACACTGATGCAAGAGCTTCGCGATAATGGCTTCGGAGAAGAGCGGCTTTCACGGATTCGCACGCCGATCGGGCTGCCGATAAATAGTCATTCACCTGAGGAGATTGCAGTTTCTATTGCTGCCGAGATCATATCGGTTAAGAACGCGGCTCCGTGACCGACAAGCAAGATGCTTGTGGTCCAGTCTGTGTTACAATCTCGTTTCGGCACGACGAAAATGGACAGCAAGAACGTCACTAAACCAACTAAACGCAGTTACTTACGCAGCTTGCTTGGGCGAGAATATTATACCCTGCGTCGTCAGTTGAAATGGCTTGCTAACTCCAGCTCATTTGCTCGACAGGAGCCGGAAACAAGGCTTGAGCATTCCATCTTTCGCCACAAAACGATGATGCTTCGGCCGCTTCGTGATGTGGAGATGTATCTGCAGCATAATAAGATCACAAATCTGCGGCTCGCGATCGCTCCGTTGAACGGAATGGTGATCAAACCCGGCGAAACCTTTTCGATCTGGCGCAATGTCGGACGACCGACCGCTTCGAAAGGCTTTCTCGAAGGGCTCGTGCTCCACAACGGAAAGGTTGAGAAAGGCATCGGCGGCGGGCTGTGCCAGCTTGGGAATCTTTTATACTGGATCGCTCTGCATTCGCCGCTGACCGTGACGGAACGCTATCGCCACGGCTTTGACGTCTTCCCTGACATAAACCGCAAGATACCTTTCGCCTGCGGCGCTACGCTCGCTTACAACTACATCGATCTCCAGCTACGAAACGATACTGACTCGACCTTCAAGATCGATCTGTGGATCGACGACGAATATTTGAACGGTGAACTTACTTCCGATTGCAAACAGGAGTTTGATTTCGAGGTGTTTGAGACCGATCATCTGATCAAGATGCAGCCGTGGGGCGGCTACACGCGTCACAATCGCATCTGGCAACGGCGCACCAGCCTCATCGATGGCATGACCTCTGAAAGCCTCGTTACGGAAAATCACGCCATTATGATGTACAACCCTTTGTTGACCGCGTAGGCGGAACGCCGACATCCTTGCCCGCCAATCACACGCGGACAAGGATGTCCGCATTTCGTCCGGGAACAAAATCCTCCGACCGGTGTCTAACCAAGCAGCGGCTGGCACCGACGCTCAAAAGGAGGATCCCAAATGTTTGATCAATTAGTAGAAAGCGAACCCCAAGGTGCGGACTTCAAGAACCGCCGTCGTTATTTCATGGTTTCATCCGTGGTTGTCGGAATTCTATTCTCGACAGCGGTTGTTATCAGCATCTTTGCCGCAGATTACGGCCTTGGAACTGGCAATTTTGACCTTGTCGAGATGATAGCTCCAGTTGCCCCCGAAACCGCGGAACCCGAAATCCCCCAACCGCGTCCGCCGGCAGCCGCCTCCACAGCCTCGGAAACAAATGTGGCGACAAGACAGGTGTTAATGGCGCGTGTCGATGATGTTCCGCCCGCGATTCCGACCACGATATCTACCACCCAAAACACTCAGATGACTCGGCCAATATCGGGGGACTATCGTTTCGATGCGATAGATTCTAACCCTACCAACCCAGGCGGAACCGTACGTGGAAACGAAACTTCGGGCCCGATCGGTTCGGGCCTCGGCGATCAGAACCGAGCTGATGTCGCGAAAGTCGATAGAGAAGAAGAAGAAACACCTCCGCCGGTCGTGAAGAAACCTGAGGCACCGCGTGCTCCAATATCGAAAGGTGTCCTAAATGGCCGGGCGACCAGCTTACCAAAGCCGAGCTATTCGGCAGCAGCGATAGCAATGAAAGCTCAAGGCCAGGTGACCGTTCAGGTGACAATCGACGAATCGGGACGTGTGATCTCAGCGAATGCTGTCAGCGGCCATCTAATGCTTCGCCCTGAAGCCGAAAGAGCCGCACGCAACGCCCGATTTTCTCCCACATACTTGTCCGATTCCCCAGTCAAGGTCACTGGAGTCATTACATATAACTTCATTAGATAGATCTGCTTACAACCACCTAGACTCAGCGGACCGCCCGAAACGGTCCGCTTTTTCATTTGCAGACTCTGACAAAACTTTGCGTTCGCCCTGTCCTCTTCGCCGTATATTTCTAATGTAAGCAATGGGATCGCAGCGATCGATCCTGGGAGGGATTAATAATATGTTTGAAGAATTGATCGAAACGCAGCCGACAGCGAGCGGAGTTAAAAACAGAAAATCATATTTTATCGGCTCGTCCGCCGTTTTATTTATTGCACTTGTATCTGCACTTATCGTTAGCCTGTTCGCAGTAGATCTTGATCTGGATCTAAACGATCTCGATATGGTCGAACTCGTAGCTCCGGTGGATACTACGCCTGAAAAGAAGACGCCTGAACTTGAGACCGCTCCAAAGCCCGTTGCGAAATCGAATCCAGGGCCGTCAGCGGCTCCGATCGTCACAACTCGTCAGGCCAACATCGCTCGCATCGACGAAACGCCGCGTGAAGCTCCGGCGACCGTATCAACGACGGCTGTCACGCAGCAGTCCCGTCCGAGCGACCGATTTTTCAAGCTTGGAGAATTCGACAATGATGGCGGAAGCGTCGGTGAACCCGGCCGCGGCCCCGGCGGGAACGGAACGGGAGGAGAAGGCCTGTCGACTGGAACTGAAACGGTCGCGGTCGTGACGGACGACAAGGATGAGCCACCGCCGCCCGCACCAAAAAAGGTAGTAGAAAAGCCAGTGATCCGATCGCTTGGGATCGTTAATGGTCGTGCAACTAATCTTCCTGTGCCTGCGATTCCCGCAGCGGCAAAAGTCGCAAACGCGTCCGGAACAGTCGCCGTTCAGGTTTTGATCGACGAGAACGGCAACGTGATCTCCGCGAACGCGGTTTCGGGAAATCAGCTTTTACGGCAGACGTCGGAAGTTGCGGCAAGGCAGGCCAAATTCATCCCGACGCTTCTCTCAGGCGAGAAAGTGAAAGCCTCGGGCGTCATCAACTACCATTTCTCTTGATCGATACTCTGATACCCTAAATAAGACGGGCCGAGGATGGCCCGTCTTAACTAGTACCGTAGAAGTGTTGAGAGAATTTCCAGATCAACCGGAATCACCGGAACAGAAAATCTACTTTGCAGTTCGTCAAACGACATTCCGTCGAGAAGGATGGGTTCGTCAGATTTAATTATAACTTTCGGGATGGTAACAAAATCTCCGACGATATCATCCTTTACCGCGAGCAGATCTTGTCCGGTCAAAAGCCCCGCCACCGAAACGTCGCCCCCAAAATACGTATTTGGCACCGCCAGCACGGTAAAACGCGTGCCGAACATCGCATTGTATTTATCTATTTGTTCACGCAAAATCGGAGCGAACATCTCCCCAGTTATCATTGTGCCAAAATCACTTGGCAATTGTGAGGCTGCATCCTTGGACTGGTCCTTGGGAAATATCGCCGCCGGGTTTGTTCTCAGGTTGCGGCCGACGTTGGTTTCCGCTTTTTTTCGCTGAAGAATTCGTTCAAAGCCGGCTGTGAACGACCGAACCATCCCGACTCCGTCCTCGATCTGAGGATAATTGCCGTAATGACGCCGCGAAGGAATGTCAGCACCTGCTTTTATGTAGATTTCGTCGCCCAGAAATGCGAACGTAACGCCAAGGGTTTTGCGAAACTCTTTTTGCAGTTTTTCGACTTCCTTTATAGTTCGTTGGCAGAATTCCGGTGTCACCCGGGTCAATCGTTCGTCGGTGTTATAACGCGTCAGCGCAACCGGAACGACGGCTGTCGAGACGACCTTTGGATAGTGAGCGGCCAGGTCACGAAGGGTTTTTTCTAGGATCGCTCCATCGTTTATCTCGGGACAAAGGACGACTTGGGCGTGCAACTCAATGTCAGCAGCGAGCAGCCGTTCCAGCTTATCCGAAATATCAGCTCGCGATTCTTCCACGCCAAGCAAATAAGCCCTGGTTTTTAAGTCCGTAGCGTGAACCGAGACGTACTGCGGCGACAAACGCTGCTCGATGATGCGTTTCATCTCGTCTTCGGTTATCGACGAGAGCGTTGTGTAATTGCCGTAGAGGAATGAGAGTCGAATGTCTTCGTCACGAACAAACAGCGAAGGCCGTGCGTCCTCGGGATTTCCTTTGCAAAAGCAGAAGAGGCATTCGTTAGCACACTGACGCGGCACGATCTGTTCGAACATCAGGCCAAAATCTTCCGATTCATCACGGTCGAATTCGATCTCGATCGTCTCGCCATCCGGCTTTTTGACCTGGAAAATAAGATCAGTCTCACCCGCCGTCTGGAAACGAAAATCCAGATAATCCCGCACGGGCCTTCCATTGACTCGCGTGATGCGGTCATTGGGCTCAAGTTCCAGTTCCTCAGCCAAGCTTTCTGGAGTGACCTCTGTAATGATCACGCCCGGACGGCGAAGCTGAGTAATGGCTGGTGTGACTGCAAATTCGTACATTTTATAAAACTCGACCGCGAAAAACGCGAAAGACGCAAAAGAAGATTATACAACTTTCGCGTCTTTTCGTATTTTTCGCGGTTATCCTACTATCCCGCCGATGCTGCTTTGAGATCGAGCAGCGAATCAAGCGGCGTATATTCAAGATTCTGCGAGGTTGCAACTGCTTCGTACGTCAGCTTTCCGGCGTACGTATTGACGCCTTCGTAGAGCCCAGAATCCTCGGCGATCGCTTTTTCAAAGCCTTTGTTAGCGAGGTCTAAAGCATACGGCAGCGTTGCATTCGTCAACGCGAACGTTGATGTTCTCGGCACCGCACCTGGCATGTTTGCTACGCAATAATGAAGAACGCCTTCCTCATAATAGGTCGGGTTCGAGTGGGTGGTCGCGTGGGTCGTCTCAAAGCATCCGCCCTGATCGACAGCAACGTCCACTAGCACTGCTCCCTGCGGGATAAGATGAAGCATGTCGCGGGTAACGAGTTTCGGTGCGGCAGCACCGACAACCAGGACAGCACCGATCACGAGATCGGCGTGAGAAATAGCTTCCTCGATCTGATAACGCGACGAAGCGAGCGTCTGAACCTTCGAAAGGAAAATATCGTCGAGCTGACGCAAACGGTCGAGATCGCGGTCGATGATCGTGACCTTCGCACCGAGTCCAACCGCCATTTTAGCCGCTTCAGTTCCAACGATTCCACCGCCGATGATGACGACGTTAGCAGCCGGAACTCCCGGAACGCCGCCGAGCAAAATGCCGCGACCGCCGTTCATTTTCTCTAAATAAGTTGCTCCAACCTGCACCGACATACGCCCAGCAACTTCTGACATCGGGATCAGGAGCGGCAGACGGCGTCCGGCAGTGATCGTCTCATACGCAACGCCTGTAACCTTGCGTTCAAGCATTTGCTTGGTCAACTCGAACTCCGGTGCGAGATGAAGGTAGGTGAAAAGCAGCTGATTCTCACGCATACGCGGATATTCCGGTGCAACGGGCTCCTTGACCTTGACGATCATATCGCCGGTCGCCCAAACCTCATCCGCCGTGTCGAGCAGTTGTCCGCCCGCACTGACGTACTGTTCGTCCTTAAATCCCGAACCCTCGCCAGCCGTCTTTTGCACAAACACGGTATGACCTGCATGCGTTAATGCCTGAACACCCGCAGGCGTCAAACCGACGCGGTATTCGTTGTCTTTGATCTCTTTCGGTAATCCGATCTTCATCTTAAATAACTCCTAAAGTTTTATGGATATAACAAAATCTTTTAACCCATAATTATAAATGCTAATTGTGAATAACAAAAATGCCATTAGCCAAATGACTGGACCGCAAGCGTCCCGCTTGCGAGTGGAGATGTCAAAAAGCCTGAGGCAAACGGACCTACTTATCTAATCAGGACGGGCAAGCGGGACGCTTGCGGTCCAATCATTTGCCTCCGACAGCCGCCATTACGGCCCGGATCTCGCCATAGGAATAATCTTCGCCAAGGTACTCCTTGATCGGCGACAAGGCATTCGAATCGGCAAATTTCACGATCGCCTCGCGGATCGGCTCAACCTTTTCTATCGAGACGAACTGGTCGAGGCGTACCTCCCCAGTCGGGATAAATCGTGCAAGGTGATTTTCGATCGTCGTTACGGAAAGGCCGCGTTCACGTGCAATCTCTGGTATGGAACTGCCGTCACGAAACATATCCAGCGACGTATGATAGGTGTCCTTCCCATTCACATCACGTTTCGTTCGCTGCTTTCGCTCACGTTTCGGCGATTTTAGGTCGATTCGGGAAACCAGGCTGTTTCGGACGCAGTAATTTCGGATCTCATTAAGGAAATCGGCACCGTAGCGGTCAAACTTGAGGTCGCCGACGCCCGTGATCTTTCGCATTTCCCACTCCGTCTGCGGCAGATAGGTCGCCATCTCGACAAGCGTTGCGTCGGAAAAAACGACATAAGGCGGAACGTTTTCACCGCGGGCGAAGACCGTCCGTACTTGCCGCAAGGCATCGAAAAGCTCAGGAATATGCGGATAGGAAACTTCCGGTGCTAGCCGTTTGGTCGTTTCTTCCCTGATTCGGGCTTTTGTAAGCTGGACCGGCGTTTTGCCGCCGAGCACATCAAAACTCGTCTCAGTCAGCACCAAGACCGGATACTGGCCATCGGTCTGAGCCAGAAATCCCTGCGAGATCAGGTCTTTGAAATACTCGATCCAATGATCTTTCGACATATCGGCTCCTATGCCGTACGTTTTCAGGTTTTTGTGCTCATCGCGGATCTTTTCCGATTGCGACCCTCGTAGAAAATCAACGAGATAGCTCAGGCCAAATCTTTGGTTGGTTCGATAGACTGCACTCAGAGCTTTCTGTGCGACGACCGTTCCGTCAAACTGCTCAACCTTGGTGTTGCAGTTGTCGCAGTTGCCGCAATTTTCGGCGAGTTCCTCAGAAAAATAATGCAGCAAAAACTTTCGCCGGCACGTCCTTAGATCTCCAAAACTGCCCATCGTATCGAGCTTTTTCAGCATGATCGCCGACTGCTGAGCATTGCCCTCGACCTCAGCAAACCCCTTCAGCTTTATCACGTCGCCCCAGCTAAAGAATAGTAACGCATCGCTCGCGAGGCCGTCACGGCCCGCACGGCCGGTTTCCTGATAGTAGCTCTCGATGTTCTTTGGCAAATCCATGTGGACGACGAAACGAACGTTCGACTTATCGATGCCCATGCCGAAAGCAATCGTCGCAACGACGATCTTGGTATCGTCTTTTAGAAACGATTCCTGATGTTTATCACGAGTCTGTTTATCGAGTCCGGCGTGATACGACAACGCACTATAGCCTTCATCGCGCAGATCCGCCGCCAGCGAATCCACCGAACTGCGACTCAGGCAATAAATGATGCCGCTTTCGTCCTTTCGCTTTTCCAGAAAATCGAGAAGCTGATCGTACGATTTTCGTTTGGGCTCGACCTGATAGTAGATATTCGGACGGTTAAAGCTTGAGATAAAAAGCTCAGCTTCGGGGATGTTGAGGCGATCGAATATATCCTTTCGAACGAGTTTGTCGGCAGTCGCGGTCAGAGCGACGACAGGTATGTTGGGGAACTCGCGTTTAAGAGTCGCGAGCCTCAAATACTCCGGCCGGAAATCATGTCCCCAACTCGAAATACAATGTGCCTCATCGATAGCAAACAGCGAAACATCAATCTGGTGCAAAAAATCGAGGAACTGATCACCGCTCTGCAAAAGCCGTTCGGGAGCAACGTACAACAGCTTCAGCTTTCCGCTGCGAACTGCCTGAAAAACCTCGATCTGCTCTCGATTTGTCTGCGTAGAATTTAGAAAAGCCGCGTCGACGCCGTTCGCCCGCAGAGCATCGACCTGGTCCTTCATCAACGCGATCAGCGGCGAAATAACGACCGTCAGCCCGTCGAGCATTAACGCCGGTATCTGGTAGCACAGCGATTTACCACCACCAGTCGGCATCAGCACGACGCAGTCTTTTTTATCAAGCACCGACTCGATCACCGCTTCCTGATTCATCCGGAACGAATCGTAGCCGAATTGGTGCTTTAAAATATCGCGTGCTTTTTCTATGGTCATAGAAGATTGGCCGCAGATCTAACAGATCGAGCAGATTTTCACGGATCTTAAAATCACTATCCGTGTAGATCCGTCAAATCCGATTTATCTGCGGCCTATTTTTCTCGAATTTTCGAATCGAATTGGTCTATATTTCGACCGCATCGATCTGAGCCTTTTGCAGCTTACCGCTGTAATCGATGTAGAGCGATTTCCACTCGCTGAAGATGTCGAGGACCTGAGTTCCCGCTTCGCGATGGCCGTTACCGGTTCCCTTCGTTCCGCCGAACGGCAGGTGCACTTCCGCACCGATCGTTGCCGAGTTTACGTAGCAAATACCGGTGTAAAGCTCCTGCATCGCATAGAATGCATTGTTCACATCCTGCGTGTAGATCGCCGACGAGAGGCCGTAATTTACGCCGTTGACGATATCGATCGCTTCGTCGAGGGTCGAGAACGGAATGACGCACGTGACCGGGCCAAAGATCTCTTCCTGCTCGATACGCATCCCCGGTTTTACGTCGGTGAATACCGTCGGTTCGACAAACCATCCTTTTTTCATATCGCCTTTGGTCAGACGATTGCCGCCGACGGCGAGTGTGGCTTTATCGATCTCTTTTCCGATGTGAATGTACCCGAGGATCTTTTGCATCGCGTCTTCGTGAATCACCGGGCCGACCTCGGTCTTGGCATCGAGGCCGTTGCCGACGCGAAGCTGCTTGACCTTTTCGACCAGTTTTTCGCAGAATTTTTTATAGATCTTTTTGTGAACGATAAGCCTGGACGAGGCCGTGCAACGCTGTCCGCTTGTACCGAATGCTCCCCACAGCGAACCCTCGACGGCGTTATCGACATCAGCGTCATCCATTACGATGATCGCGTTCTTACCGCCCATTTCGAGGCTGACGATCTTGTTGTCCTGAGCACAACGCTCAGCGATAATTCGTCCCGTCGTCGTCGAACCGGTAAACGAGATCAGACGGACATCGTGGTGATCGACCAGTGCCGCTCCCGGTTCGGAATAGCCGTTGACCAAATTTACTACGCCTTTCGGAATTCCAGCTTCCTCACAAGCCTTAACAAGATTTAGGGACGAAAGCGGCACATCTTCACCGGATTTCAGCACGACCGTGTTACCGCAAACCAACGCAGGGATAAGTTTCCACGACGGAATCGCCATCGGGAAATTAAACGGCGTGATCAGTCCGCACAGCCCGACAGGCTGGCGAACGCACATTGCAAATTTGTTCGGCATTTCGGCCGGCGTCGTGAAGCCGTGCAACCGACGCCCTTCGCCGGCGGTGTAATAGGTGCAATCGATCGCTTCCTGTACGTCGCCGCCCGCTTCCTTCAGCACCTTGCCCATTTCGCGGGTCATCTGCTGTGTGAACGCATCTTTATTCTTCGAGAGGATCTGAGCGAGGTTAAAAAGCAGCTCAGCCCGTTTTGGAGCCGGAGTCCGTCGCCAACGGGTCGCCGCATCCTTAGCAGCCTGGACCGCCTGGTTAACATCCTCGGCGTTCGAAGCAGGAAAGCGGCCGATGATATCGGTCGTATCAGCCGGATTTACGTTATCAAACCACTCGTTCGACGACGATTTGACCCACTCGCCCCCGATGTAATTTTTGTACTTTTTGATCTCTGTTTTAGCCATAATTTCTAACAATA
Organism: Pyrinomonadaceae bacterium; assembly: GCA_041737885.1. Lineage (GTDB taxonomy): Bacteria > Acidobacteriota > Blastocatellia > Pyrinomonadales > Pyrinomonadaceae > OLB17. The sequence goes on from JBGSQW010000081.1 coordinate 15,607, forward strand.
ATAAACGACGAGGGGCGAGAATCAAACTTCCCGCCCCTCGCTAATCTTGATTAATGTATTTTACCTGACAGTAAACTGCACGATCTTGCTCTCCTGGTTCAACGACCTCGGATTATATTCCAGAACATGAAGTACCACCGGATCGCCCCGCTTTAATTTCGACACTGTTTCGTTGAAGCTTTTCAGATCGGTGACGCTCACTCGGTTGATGCGCTGGATCAAATCCCCTTCACCAAGGGCCTCGCCGCCCAGCGAATCCTTTACGTCAGCTATGAAACTTGTCGGGTTGATCTCCTTAACGATCAATCCTTTTTTCGCTCCGATCTTGTATTTCTCAATAAGTATCGGAGAAAGCTCGCTGAGCGAGAGACCAAATGGCTTTGGTTCCCCTTTTACGCCGTCGACCGGCATGACTCTGCGATCATCTTCCTCGTTATCACGAGACGTTCGATTCGACGGACGCTCATTCAACTTGATCGAGGCGGTTCTGGTGTCCAACTTTTCACCATTCTCTCGCAAATAGCCGATCGTAACACTTTGATCAGGAGAGGTCGCCGCGATCTTTCCGATCAGATCTTGAGCGGAATCAACCTGTTGGCCATTAAAGTCTGTGATAATATCCCCGATCTTCAGCCCCGCAACGGCGGCCGGACTTGCAGGGTCGCGAACATCAGTAATGATCGCCCCTTTGGGCTCTTTCAGGCCATAAACTTTAGCAAATTCGACCTTAACAGAATCAAGATATGCCCCGAGGTAGCCACGGCGAACCTTGCCGTTTTTAATGATCTGATCCAGGACATTTTCGGTAATCCGCGAGGGCAGAGCGAAACCGATCCCGTTATAGTCGCCGGTCGATGTCGCTATCTGCGAGTTAACGCCGATCACCTCGCCTTCTGTGTTTACAAGCGGCCCGCCCGAGTTGCCGCGATTTATTGCGGCGTCCGTCTGGATGAACCGTTGAAAAGCAGAGGCAAACGGTGTTTCTCGCTGCTTTTGGGAAATGATACCGGCGGTCACTGTTTTCGCGAGGCCGAAAGGCGAGCCCATTGCCAAAACCCAATCGCCTACCTGAGCCTTATCCGAATCGCCAAACTTGACCGCCGGCAAGTCGCGACCGGCTTCGATCTTTAAAATGGCAATATCGGTTTGTTCGTCGGTCCCAACAACCTTAGCCGTGTATTCTTCACCCGAGTCGAGCCTAACGGTGATACGTGAGGCATCCTCGACTACGTGGGCATTCGTCACGATATATCCCGAACGTTCGACAATGAATCCGCTTCCGACCGCACGAACCGGCTTCTCCTGCATTTGCCTACGCAGAAATTCCATCACATCATTCCCGTCCGCACTGCTGCTCGGCGGCACAGTGGTTCGAGCGGTGACCTGTGGAGTCCTGCCCTTGGTATCGATGCTCACTACAGCTGGCTCTACTTTTTTTGCGATCTCGGAGAAAGATTTTACTAGCCGATCAGGCTGTGCGGCGACACCGACTGTCATTAGAACGGACAAAGACACGGCGATCAAAAGTTCTTTTATAGAAAAAAGGTGTGACGAACGGGTTTTCAACATAATGCTCCTAGCGACCCACGGGCGGAATGTCTGTTGAAAATAGATTATAGCAAAATTTTTAGCGCGATCCGTAAATATTTTAGCTAGCCACGCTTTGTGGTCACGGGCGGAGCAAGACTTTGAGTATGCCCTTTTCGGCCGCTTTTTCGATTGCTTTGACCCCATCGACAAGGGGCAATTGATCACTGATAAGATCATCGACCCGCACTGACCGATTCGCCAGCAGATCAAGGGCAGGAGCGAAACGGCCGCAACGCGAACCAACAACAGTGATCTCGTCAACCACAACACGAGAGGCTGACCATGTAGGGGTTCCATGAAACGTGGACTTAAGTACGATCTTTCCTCTAGGACGAACAAGGTCAAGGGCTAGAGCAAAGCCAGATTCGGACCCGCTCGCTTCAACAACAACGTCGAACGCCCGATCCATGCTGGTAAGTTCCGACGAAAGGGCAGTTTCGATATCTCTGCCGTTTGAACGAGCCAATGCAAGTTTATCCGCGTGTTTACCTATCAGCAGAAGATCCTTAGATTTCAGTGAAAGGCAAAATGCACAGAGCAACCCGAGCTTTCCATCCCCGATCACCGCTACTGCTGTGCCTTCGCTGATATCGACCATTTCTGTTATCCCAAATGCAGCGGCTAGAGGTTCTGCAAAAACAGCCTCTTCATCGCTGATTAGGTCAGGAACAGCAATCAAATTTCTCTCGGGAAGCTGTAGATATTCGGCATGTGCACCATCCCGGCCGACAATGCCTAGAACTGTTCTTTTCGAGCAATGTCGCGGGTCGCCTGCTAAACAAAGTTGGCATATTCCGCATCCCGCATTGATCTCACCGGTAACGCGTTTTCCAACAAGGCTCAGATCACTCGAACTTTCTACAACGCCAACAAACTCATGCCCGATCGTCCCCTCGAAGCCGGCATAACCCCGAACGATCTCAAGATCCGTATTGCAAATGCCGGAAAGGAGAACGCGAACAACCGCTTCGTCGGATCTATCCGGTTTCGATACATCCGCTAGCGTTAGGCGTCCGCGTTCAAATCTAAGTGCTTTCATACGGTCAATTATCCAAACCTCTGCGTAAAATGCCAATCGTCAAAAGCTTGTGTAAGCTGATGCTTCTAGGTTACTCTGACTTTTCGAGTCGATTTAATTTTATGTTCAGGATATTGGCTTTAATTTTAATTTTAGGACTGTTAGCTGCCGGTTTTGGCTGCTCAAAAGATGCGGTAGGTGGCGGAGGATCGAGCCCGACTGAGGCGTACAAATTGCTGTATAGTTCTGTGAAGGCTAAGAATATAGACGCCGTAAAACAAAACTTGACGACTAAAACGCTCGAACTCGGGGCAATGCAAGCAGCTCGAACCGGTGCACCTGTCGAAAGCGTCTATGAGAATGGATTTACTGAGACTACTTTTGCGAGCAGCCTGCCGACGATCCGCGACGAACGGATCAATGGAAACATGGGTGCGATCGAGGTATGGAATGCCAAAAAGAGCTCGTGGGAAGATTTGCCGTTCATGATCGAAAATGGGTATTGGAAGCTCGCAGTCGGCGACATCTTTGCAGGAACCTACAGATCACCGGGCCGCGGACGCGACGAACGCGAAAAGGAAGCGGCGAACGTGATGTCGCCACAGATTCAAACCTCTGCCAACGCTAATGCGAATCGGCCCGGGCCACCAATCAGGGACGTTCCGATTCCTGTTTCAAATAGTAAAAAATAATGGATAAGCTCGTGATAGCCGACATTTTTGATACCTACCGTAAATATGGGTGGATCCCGCGTCGGCTTCTGGCTATTAAGCGACCTCCGACCGAGATAATTGAAATTGCGGGCGAAATTCCGACCTTCGAAGCGGATATTGACGCAGCCTGGTTTTCGCGGCCGCCTTCCGACGGTAATGTCGCCTGGGAGATCAGGTATCTTGGCAACACGGCTTACGCCCTTTTGGAGAATGTTGACGAAAACGACCCTACATTTGAAGAACGCCTATCAGATGCACAAACTCGTCTTAAAGCAGCGATCGCGTCAAAAAGAAACTAGTAACGCCCGAACTTTCGTTACGCTTGACAAGGTACTAGCTGGACTGCAAACTTAACTTATTGAAATGACGATCAACGAAATCGGCGGAAGAGTCGCGAGTGTCTGGGACGGCTTGCGACCGATCACAAAAAGAATGTTAGTCGGTGCCCTACAAGCGACGGGTACGGGTGCGATAACCAGCAAAACACCAAAATTCTCCTACGATGCTCACGCCGATTGGGAAGTTAGCCGTCTTTTGACCGCTCTTGACGAACAATCTAAAACGTCAGAAGTTAAAAAAGATCGGGTTAAGCTTGCGGAAATAAAGCATTTAGCAGAAACGTGCGTCCGCGTCCTTGAGTCACAATCGGCTTCAGCTGAAGTTTTTATCCAGCTCGCTGAACGTGCGATAAAGGATAACGACTACAATCGGCTGGATCGACTTGGCGATCACTTAGCGCACCGGTACTCGGCGGGCGAGATAGCCGAAATTGTAAGGCAGACCGACTTGCCTCAAATCCGTGCTATAGCGTACGAAACGCTCGCTATGATGCCGGTTCAGGTTTTGGTTCCTTTGCTGGATGATCCGCTTTATGCAGGAATTGCCGCCATTACATTAGAGCTAAAGGCTTACGAATTTGAATCAGAAGAAGCGAGGATCATTCTTGACCAGTTTGAAGATGAAGGTGGGATAGTAGGTCAATAGCAGTTACTTTTCCTTCAGATTTTTGCGCTCGTCCCACCGCTTTCCGAATCCCCATCTAAACGAAGTCGGCAGAAAACCGACTCCTCCGACCCGGACGCCGATCCACATCATTCGAGCTAAGAGCCTGCCTTTTTTTCTCTTTACGCACTCAAATAGTTGCCGGTCTGCAGCACGCCTTTCCTTTTTACTTCCGCCGAAAAAATAAGCCTTGTCGTGCTCGACACAACATTCGCAATAGTTGCCATCAGGAAACCAACTGCAGCCATCACTTACGTAATCCTTCGGTAGTTCTCGAGAAGTCGATGTCTGGCCGAGAGCACCTGCCACTAAGGTGATCGCAATAACGGGCGTCAACAATAACTGCAGCTTACGCATATATTTAGCCCTGCTAGGCGGCTGAGATCGCACCTTCGCTTTTTCTAGCGAACCGGTGCGGGTACATCGGGAACTTAGCTGTAATTTCGGCAACGCCTTTCTTGACGCGAGCCTTTACCTCTTCGGATTCCGGTTCATGAACAATAGATGCGATCATCTCCCCTATCGATCTCATCTCATCTTCTTTCATCCCTCGAGTCGTCAATGCGGGAGTTCCGAGACGGATTCCCGAGGCAACAAATGGTTTATTCGTATCGAATGGGATCGTGTTTTTGTTGACAGTTATATGAACGTCATCAAGAGCTTTTTCCGCGACCTTACCTGTTATACCCTTGCCATCCATAAATACATCAACGAGCATTAAGTGGTTGTCAGTGCCGCCCGAAACGATGCGAAGCCCTGCATCTGCAATGGTTTGCGATAAGACCTTTGCATTCGCTACTACCTGTTTCTGATAGCTCTTGAAATCACTGTGTAAGGCTTCTCCAAAGGCAACGGCCTTTGCTGCGATAATGTGAACGAGCGGCCCGCCCTGAACACCCGGGAAAACGCTGCGATTGATATCCGCCGCAAACTCTTCTCGGCAGAGAATAAGTCCGCCACGTGGCCCGCGCAGCGTCTTATGCGTCGTCGTGGTCACAAACTCACAATGCGGCACCGGCGAAGGATGCAACCCAGTAGCCACAAGCCCTGCAATATGCGCCATATCAGCCATCACTTTAGCTCCGACAGAGCGAGCGATCTCGCCAATGCGTGCAAAATCTATAGTTCGCGGATACGCCGACGCACCACAGATAAGCAACTTTGGGCGTGATTCCTCGGCTATTTTTTGCAGCTCGTCGTAATCGATCTGCTCCGTTTCCTTGTTCACTCCATAATCGGCGACTTTGTAATTGATACCCGAAAAGTTCAATGGATGCCCATGCGTCAAATGACCGCCATGCGACAGATTCATTCCCAGGATCTGATCGCCGTGATCCAAAACGGTCATCAAAACCGCCATATTCGCCTGAGCCCCTGAGTGCGGCTGAACATTCGCGTGCTCTGCCCCAAAGATCTCCTTCGCCCGGTCAATCGCCAGATTCTCAACCACATCCGCAAACTCACACCCACCGTAATACCGCTTTGCCGGATAACCCTCGGCATACTTATTCGTGAAAACGGTTCCCGCGGCCTGCAATACCGCCTCGGAAACAAAATTTTCCGATGCGATCAGCTCCAGTCCATCCGTCTGTCGCCGCACTTCGTTATCGATAGCATTATTTACTGCCGGATCGGCGGTCTCTAGACCTTCGGTAAAAAATCTGTTCATTGAATTTTCTTGCATCGTAGTTCGATTATAGATACTTACTAAACAAATCAAAAATTCAGGCCGTTAATTTTAGTTGGAAACCCGCGAATCTAAATTGCCTGGCTCTTCGAAAACTCTATTAGCAAACTTAATTTATCTTAGATCTTTTGCATTAACCAATATTATGAAACTTCACAGATCAGATCTGTTTATTTTGATGGCGGCGTTCTTTTCATTTCTCTTCTCCGTTTCCCTATGGTTTGGGATATTTGGTGAGGGGAATCGGGATACGGCTATTTTCGTCGGCCTTTGGGTTCCATCGATACTAGCGTTGGGGCTTTATGGAACGACAACGCGTACAAAAATATGAGCAATATAATCGTTTTTTGCGTTGGAGTCGTCGTGAGTATTCTGGTGGTCTACGGCATATTTTCGCAGGTGGTCTCGGAGATGTACGTTGCCCGAAATCAGGAAAAGCCTGAAACTAGAGACTAGCTCCGGACGACTAGGAGATCAGATCGATCATCTGAGTAAACCCATCTTCATCCAGCACCGGAACCCCCAAAGTTTCAGCCTTCGTCAGCTTAGAACCCGCGTCAGTGCCTGCCAGGACGTAGTCGGTTTTCTTGCTGACTGACGAAGAAACACGGCCGCCTCGATCTTCGATGAGTTTGGCGGCTTCATCGCGGGTGTAGTTTTCGAGTTTTCCAGTGAGGACAAAGGTCTTGCCTACGAAACGGTCATCGAGCAAGGCGGTCGAAGATGCATCAGTTACGGTTTTTACTCCGGCTGCTTTTAGGCGTTCGACGAGGTCGATGTTTCGCGGGTCGCGAAACCATTCATAGACGCTCTCGGCGACGGAAAGGCCGATCTCGTGGATGTCGTCAAGTTCCTGTACGCTCGCCTCGGCGAGACGATCGATACTGCGAAAATGGCTCGCGAGGATCTTGGCATACCGCTCACCGACGTGGCGGATATCGATGCCGTAAAGTAATCTTTGCAGGCCGCGTTCTTTGCTTATGGCGATCTGGTCAATGAGATTTGTACCCGATTTTTCAGCCATTCGTTCGAGCGATGCGATCTGTTCGACCGTTAGAGAATAAAGATCCGCAACATCCTTGATCGAGCCATTATCAACCAGCGTTTCGACCAAAACTTCTCCCAAACCTTCGATATCCATCGCCTTTCTCGATGAGAAATAGAGAATTCGAGCCTTTAACTTTGCTGGACAATCTGGATTGGAACACCGGCGAACCGCTTCGCCCTCGGGGCGAATTGCTTCGAAACTACATACCGGACAAACATGCGGAAACTCGAAATCCAACTCACTTCCATCACGTTTCGCGGTGACCACAGACAATACTTGCGGGATTATTTCACCACTTTTTTCAATCATCACGTAGTCGCCGATCTTGAGATCAAGCCGCTTGATCTCGTCTTCGTTGTGGAGTGATGCACGGGCTACAGTTGTTCCCGCGAGCAAGGTAGGTTCGAGATGAGCAACCGGTGTCAGAGCACCCGTTCTGCCAACCTGAATTCCAATACCTAGCAAGCGCGTAGTCGCCTGACGAGCGGGATATTTATATGCGATCGCCCACCGCGGAGCCTTTGTCGTCGTTCCGAATTCGTCTTGCAAAGCCGTCGAATTGACCTTCACGACCACGCCATCGATCTCATAGTCGAGCGTATCGCGAACACTCTCCATCTCGGCAATGAACGCTGCCAATTCATCAAAATCGGAGCACAAACGGCGATTCGGATTGACGTTAAATCCGTTTCGCTTGCACCATTCAAAATTCTCCCAGTGCGTCGCGAACATTTTCGAGCTACCGGTGAACGCATCGTACGGAAACATATCCAATCGACGCGACGCGACGACCGCGGAATCAAGCATCCGCAGGGTCCCCGACGCACAATTACGGGCGTTGGCAAACTGCTTTTCTCCCTGCATTTCTAACTCCGCATTGATGCGAGCAAACTGCGATCGTGACAGGAACACTTCGCCGCGGACTTCTGCGTGAGCCGGTGCATCGGCCTTAAGCCTCAACGGGATCGACCTGATCGTCTTGACGTTCTGCGTAACCTCATCACCCTGTGAGCCATCCCCGCGAGTCGCTCCGGTCGCCAAAATCCCATTCTCGTAATGTAGCGAAACACTTAGCCCGTCTATCTTCAACTCAGCGACATACTCTAGATTTCGCCCTTCGGCAAGCTTTTCGCAACGTTCAGTAAAGGCCTTGAGATCATCGAGACTATAGCTATTGTCCAAAGACATTAGCGGAACCGTATGTTTAAACGGAGTGAGGCTCGCAGCCTTTCCCCCAACCCGCTGCGTAGGGCTATCGGGCGTGATCAGATCGGGATGCTCGGTTTCCAATTCCCTCAGCTGCTCCAAAAGCTGATCAAACTGAAGATCCGATATCTCCGGCTCTGACTGTTGATAGTAGAGTTCGTTATGTCGCTCAAGTTCAACCCGAAGCCTCTGTATTTCAGTATTAACGTTGGTCATTTCGAATCAGAATTCATAAATTCAGCTATCAGCCGATGAAAATGATGCGTTCCCGTCTCACGTGTCGGCGAGTAACGTCCGTGCGTATAAAATCTCGACCGGATGCCTTTCTGGACGCTCTCAACGACTGCTTCGTCTTCCATTTCAACTCCATGAAGGTCGGCTCCAGCACCGGACTTCAAAAGCGATCCGTCTTTTACGTAGGTTAAGAATTCGACGATCGTCTTTGACGGCGTAATGGGCCGGACGACGTTGACCGAAAGTCCCCACGGATAAAAATTGAACATCAGGTTTGGGAAAACAAAAAGATACTTAGCGGCAACCTTCCCTGCGTTATCGTACCCTGTCTGCAGGCTCGAAAATCTCTGTAATTCAGTTTTATAGGTACCATAGTCCACAACGGCATTCAGTCCGTGATGAACATACGGAATGTGAAAACCCTCCAAATAGTTTTCACAATACAGAGCCCAATGAGCATTGACTTCGTACTCACGAGTTCCGGCAAAGCGCATTTGTTCCGTTTCATCTTCTTGAAACGAAACAAATTCATCAAATTCCGCCGAAGGTTCCAGCGCAGCAAAAGCAAATCCACTCCATTTTGCAACATGGAGTTGCCGCAGATCGTCGCTCTCGCAAGGAAAGTTCTCGACACCTTCAAACTCAGGCATTGACATGAATTTGCCGTCCAACGAAAATCGCCGACCATGATACCCACACCTGATCAGATTTGATTGACACGCCTCTTCGACCAAAATTTTGCCTCGATGTGTACAAACGTTCGAGAGACATTTGAGAGAATCTTCGCGAGATACAAGCAAAACGGGTTCGTCAAGAAAGTCGGGCAATATTGTTTTCGGGGTAACACCGTCGCTAACCGGTTTATGGCCTAGAAAATGCCATGCACGGGCGAATATCTTCTCTCTTGAGACTACAAAGTGAGCCGGATCGGTGTAGAAATCTGACGACAAAGTCTTCGCCTTAGTAATGTCAGGGTCAATATCGAAGATTTCCATATGCCTGAGAGAGATACCGTCCTATTTTGGAAAAAGAAGATAAGCCGGCGAGCTTTCATCCCGCTGAAAGGCCTTGCCGACAAGCCCCCTAGCAAACGCGGCCTGAAATCCGGCGCGAACCTCCATTTGCAACTCTAACGCCCCTAGAGGGTCGGATTTGACGAGTCCTGCCCAATCGTTCACAACCTCGACGGTCGCAACCGGATCCTCTGCTTCTAAGAATTTTTCGCCATGCGACAGGGCAACAACCTTTGGCGATTCTAAATGCCACTCCGCAAACAGGCGGTCGCTGGCAAGACCGATCTTTTCTCCGGGGGCCGTCGTATAATCTACGCCATAGAAATCTTCCTCGAATTCACTGACGATCGCACCGAGTTTTTCCAGATTGAAGAATGCGTTTCGCGCCTTCACAGGTTCGAACGTCCACTTAATTATCTTTACTCCTTCGGCGAGAGCTCGTTGACGCTGCGCCCATTTCAGTCTCGCTCCGATACCATGGCTCTGATATTCGGCAAGCACGCCCGTCATGTGAGAATAAAAGGCCTGATCTCCCCGCAAAAATGCAGGAACGCTTAGAACAAAGCCCGCTAATCTATCACCGTCATAAGCTCCGAGTGTAAAGCCGCCGGCATTCTTTGTAACGACAAAATGTCTCACCGGCGACAGCTCGACCTCTGGTAGTGCAAATACATCACGCTGTAGCTGCACGCACTCGGCGAGTTGGTCGAGCGTTGCACACTCACGAATCTCTATCTCATTTTCCATTGATTTTCTGCTTTCGCCTTCGAAAATCGTATCAAATGTAAATACGAAACGCTAAAAAAGGCTTAACATTTCCACTCCCAATTTGATATGCTCAGAGATGGCTTTTCCCAACTGCCTTGCCATCTATAATGACTCCGCAATCCGAGCTAGAAATAAAAGGGAATTTTTTCACCCATCCATTCGCCGAGTTGATCACTGAGATCGCACAAGCGGCGCTGAGCGGATCATTGCGTTTAGCCGAAAAGGACAAGAAATGCATCGTCTATTTTAAGGAAGGACGCTTGGCCTTCGCCGTCTCAAATGCACGCGAAACTCGGCTCTTTGACATGCTGCTTCGTAGCGGCAAATTGACGAAGGAGATGCTGGTTCAAGTACCCAACTTTTCCAACGATTTTGAATTAACCGCAGAACTCATCAAGAAGGGCGTGATGACAGAAAGCGAAAAGGATGGGCTCTTTAAACTTCAAATTGAAGGGATCGTCACGGATATTCTTAGTTGGACTGATGGAGAGTGGACATTTAGCCCGTTAGCCCGCATCCGTGACGGGCTGTCATTCGACGTAGCGACGAGAGGGTCTCTCGTTGCATATGCCCGCCGAATGTCGAACGATGCCCTGCTTAGTCGATTTCGTACACTGGACGAAACATTCCGACGCTCCGGCGTTTCCGAGCTCAATAGTGACCTCACGCTTGAAGAGGGCTTTGTTCTTTCCCGTGCAGATGATGGATCGATGTCGGCAGCAGACCTTGTTAGCCTTTCGGCAATGCCTGAAACAAGTGTGCTTCATGCTCTTTACACATTGTGGCTTGGGGGCCTGCTAATTCGCGACAACTGGAACCCCGCCTTTTCGCGAGGAGTCGTTGCATCGATAAGGTCGGCTAAGCTCGAACTAAAGGTTGAGGCCAAAGAGCGTCAAGCCCCGCAAGCAGATCCGGCTACCCGACTAGTGGAACCGGACAAGCCTGAACCCGAGAAACCTCTTGAAGAACCCAAGAAAGAGGCAGACAGTGAAATATCCCTTGAAGAATACCTAGTCAGAATTGAACAGGCTGCGACTCACTATGACATCTTGGGGGTCGACTCGAAAGCGGAAACGAGCGAGCTGAAGAGAGCGTATTTTAACCTGGCAAAAAATTTCCACCCTGACAGGTACCATTCCGAGGGCGGGAATACTCTCAAACGCATACAGCACGCGTTCACCGAACTTGCCCAGGCTCATGAAACGCTCAAGAACGCCGAGTCCCGTGAGGTCTACGATTATCGAGTGCGAAAGGAGTTGGCCGAACGGGAAAAACGTGTTGCAGCCGGTGAGACAGGAACGCCAAACCTGCAAGGTGAACAGGCAACCGAGAACTTTGAACGCGGATATAGCCTATTAATGGACGACGACCCGGATGGTGCCCTGCCGTTCCTTGCTCGAGCAGCCCATTTTGCTCCGCAAAATGCCCGGTATCGAGCGTTCTATGGTAGAGCGTTGGCCTACGATGAGAAGAAACGGCACAAAGCGGAATCGGAGATGCAAGCCGCTCTAAAAATAGACCCAAACAATCCGACCTTCCGCATCATGCTCGCGGAGTTCTTTATCCAATTCAATTTAGTGAAACGTGCCGAAGGTGAGCTTAACCGCCTCCTAGCCATATTCCCGAGCAACCGCGAGGCAAGAGAGTTGCTCGAAGATCTGAAGTCAAAAACCTAACCCCTTTCAATTTGTCGGTCAAAGCATAAATCAGACTTGAAACTTCTTTGTAAAACAGGCGAAACTAGAGAACGTGGAAAGCATTCTCTCTAAAGGTACTGAAAGCGACGAAAACCTTCTTCGATTGGCATCGCAGATCGATGGTTTTGAGGGATATCACAGCCCTCACGGACAGCGCATCGCTGCCATTGCGGACGTGATGGCAACAACATTCAATCTCGCATCGCGTGATCGCTTTTTCCTTCAGCAGGCTGCTCTTATTCACGATATTGGCGAGATGTCGATGAATCGTGATTATATTCGTGCTCCAAAAGAGCTTTCAGGTGCCGAGCGGCTCGATCTGCAGCGTCATCCGGTCCTTGGTGAACAGGAAGCCTCGAAACTTGGGCTCCCACGAGGCACTCAGCTGATCATCCGTTGGCATCATGAATGGTGGAACGGGTCAGGCTATCCTGATGGACTTGAATCGGAACAGATACCGCTCGCTGCCCGCATTCTACGGGTTTCCGATACCTACGCAGCCATCACAGCAGCCCGTCCTTATCGAGCCGCACGAACTGCCGAAGAGGCAAAAAAATATCTAGTTGAGTGGGCAGGTATCGAGTTTGACCCGACGGTAGTTAAGGCCTTCCTCGCTGCCGCTCAAAAGGCCCAGACAAAGCCGCAGCCCGTGCTTGTGGCTCAGTCTGCCTAGACATCTACTTATGCACGGCCAAACTAAAATTTCTCCAAAGAGCTGGCTAGCGTTCGACCTGAACGTTTTGCGCCGCCTTACTTTCACATCGGTCGCGTTGCCATTTACGGAACAAACCGCTCTCGGATCGTATGTAAAACGCTGGAACATCCGCGTCTCAGCTAATGACCCGCTTCGATCAGCATACACGCGTTCGCTCGCCCAGATCATTAATGGTGGCGAGAGGCTGACCGCAGATGATATAAGTTTAGTGCTGGAAGATGCGTATGTACCGGGCTATCAGTTGAATAATTCGGCCCTAAAAACTTGGTTCAACGAAACCGACGCTTGGTGGTTCGACAACGTCCGAAAAAGCATCGACCTGTTACAGACTCCGATGCAAAGGGCCATAGCATCGACGATCGCTGTTGCGACCGGGGACTACGTTCTTTCGTTCAACAGTGAGACGCGAGAGTTAAGGCAGCCGCTTTCGACTGTTTTTCGTAGGCTTTGGTCGATCCAACCGGAAGCCTTCGACAATGGTCAAAATAACATCTGCCAAAACAAAAATAGCGATGATTTCATTGCCGAGACGACTGCTGATCTGATGTTTCTACGTTTACCTCATCCCCATGCACAGAGTGAACGAACCCATCTAGGGCGAGCAGCGTGGCGTGAAGAGTGGCTTCGGGGCGGCAATGATTTTTGGACTGACTATGAATCAAAACTTCATGGTCGACTAGGGGCCGCCACCGAAACAAAATCTCAGTACCTCCACTTATTGGAGGAGACGCTTCGGCGGGCTTCGCACATAACAAAATGGGCGATCGCCCACGTGGAGGATGGGTTTATCCAAACGCAGGATATTGCCGATACCGTTTCGAAGATCAGGCGTGTCGATACAGTTTTTACTAAGGACTTTTCCGAGTTGACCGGAACTAAGGCCGTAATTATTACGGCGTAGACGCTTCTTGATTAGCAGATGCTAGCAGGACGATCTTCCTGATAAAACTACTTTTACCCTCAATATAACCTTCCATACTGTTTGGGAATTCGGCGGCTAAACGCATTTTCAGGCTTTTGTAGATACTCGCATCATCGGGGTGGTCGAGCAGGTGATCGCGGAAGGCTAGATGTCGCCGTATCTCAGCCGACCCGACCTGAAAAATATGAATTTGAAATTTGCGGACACCCTGAACATCCTTTCTGTAATATCGCCTGCCAGGAATTCCGAATTCTCCTTTTACTTCATAGCCAACACCGATCATCTTCGAAGCTAACCGATCGATCCGGTTCAGATCCGCTACTTCCAGCAATATGTCGATCACTGGCTTAGCACACATTTCGGGAATCGATGTACTACCAATGTGATGGGACCTAACCAGTTCCGATCCAAAAACTGAGGCAACGACCTTCATCTCCGCTTCGAACAGTTTTGGCCACTCTGGATTGTAAGGCACGACGACCACTTCTATCATAACTTCGCCTCCGCTAAACGATCTATGCCCTGCCGTGTCTCGCGTATAAACCATACTACCCCCGCGACTGCCGACAGTGCACCTGAAATGATGGTCAAGGTCTGTGGCGTTATGTAGAACATTGCCTCTGCTGCGAAATAACTCGATAGACCAAACATCGTCATCTCAGCTCCGCGATCTAGCGTAGAAATGCGGCCCCTAATATAGTCGGGCAGGCTTCGCTGGAACATTGTTTCCTGAACCGCATATTCAACGCCAACAATCGCCCTCGAAATAAAGGCTATCAGAGCAAAGAGCCAAAGTGTTGGCATAAAAGCGGCAATAGAAAATAACAGGCCATGAAGAATCAATGTCCATCCGATGAATCCGTGGTTGCGGCCCCTGCGGTCTAGATACATCGAGGTTCGACGTGCGATCAGCATCCCGAGCGTCAGGCCTAATCCTGTGGCCGTCCACAACATTGCTACCGCCACGTCAGGATTCCAACCCTCGGTGCCCGCAAAATAAACGCCGCCTATCCGCTCGAAAATAACATTTATCGAGCCGCCGCCGGTCGCCCAGATTACGTTCATTATCAGGATCGTCAGAGCGAAGTGATTTTTGACCGTATAGCTTAGGCCTTCGCGCAGCTCGGTAGTGAAGGACGGCCCTTCCTTCCTACTTTCCTTTTGCATTCTTACCCCGGTTTCCTCGTCCCGCGTTGCTTCCTCCGGGATCAACCAAACCGTATATGCCGAAAGGGCGAATGAAGCCGCGTTGATAATAAATGCCACCTCGTAACCAAAAACCGCCGCCGCCCAACCGCCCAAGGCCGAGCCGATCGCCATCAGCAAAAATCGGGTCGAGAACAGCAAAGCCGTTCCCGCCAGCAGGCCCTCTTTTCCCGTCAGGTTTGGAGCCGCAGCATTCTTTGCCCCGTCGAAAAACGCCCCGAAAAAGTGCAGCAAAACGGTCGCCAAATACGCTATCCACAGATCGCCAGGATCATTTACCAACAGAAACGAAAGAGCGATCGCGACCCGAAACACGTCTGTCCAGATCATCACCTGCCGCCGCGAGAAACGGTCGACAAACGTCCCCGCGATCGGTGAAGCTAGTGCAAACGGTATCAGCCTCGCCACAAAAAATAACCCCGCCGCCGTTGGCGAAGCATCCGAAACCAGGCGCACTAGCCCCAAACCCGCAATAAAGTTGAACCAGTTCCCCAGCTCCGAAATAAATTGCCCGGCCAGCAGATTGCGGAAATTCTTATTGCCCCGAATCAACTCACCGTAGGTCAGCGAATGCATCTAGATAGGATAAACGGTCGGAACGCGGACATCCATGTCCGCGTGTCTTTTGTAACGAACTAGCTTTCGAGCGACCGAGCACTCGCGGACAAGGATGTCCGCGTTCCGAAAATGTCCCTCACCGCCCTTATGGTATTGCAGTGAATATCAACCGTATCCGCGATCTCCTGCGCGTAGCCGCCGCTCATGGTTGTGACGATCGGAATTCCTTCGTCGCTGGCGAATTGCAGCACAGCCTCGTCGCGGCGGCGTAAACCATTCTTGGTCAATTTCAGTCGTCCGAGTCTGTCATTTTCATACGGATCGGCCCCGGCGAGATAGAAGATGACGTCGGCATCATGCAGGCGAATGCGGCTTAGAGCATGATCGAGAGTGTCCAGATATTCCTCGTCGGCAGTTCCGTCGGCGAGTTCTATGTCGAGCCGCGATGTTTCCTTAAAGAGCGGGAAATTCTTCGCCCCGTGCATCGAGAAGGTAAAAACCTCGGGCGAATCCTGAAAGATGAACGCCGTTCCATTTCCCTGATGAACGTCGAGATCGATGATCAGAAATCGCGACGCCAGCTTTTCCCGTTGCAAAACACGAATCGAGACCGCGACATCATTCAACACACAAAATCCCTCTCCTCGATCCGGGAAAGCGTGATGTGTTCCCCCTGCGAGATTTGACGAAACTCCGTCCACCAAAGCTCGCCGCGAAGCGTTGATGGTCCCCGATATCGCAAGCAGTGAACGCCGGACAAGCGATTCCGACCAGGGCAAGCCCAACTTTCGTATCTCTTTCGCCGTCAACCGCCCTTCGATCAATCTCGTGATGTAATCCTCTGTGTGAACAAGCAACAGGTCAGCGATCGCAACCGGTTCGGGAGCAACGATTTCGTCAGCGGAAAGCGTACCCTCGCCAAGCAGGATGTCTTTGGCTATCTCAAATTTTCTGATCGGAAAAACGTGGCCCTCGCCGATATCAGCATAGTAGTAGGGCGAATAGAAAATGCGGTATTCGGACATCTATTTAGATGTTAAACCGGCGGTCGGCGTTTGCAGAAGCCCGCACGAAGTAAGGGCTCTCTATGGAGGAGACGTAACAACTGTCGCAGAGCGTCAATGATTAATTGAAAAGCGAATTTTAGTCGCCAATAGCCCTTACTTCGTGCGGGTTTCTGCAAGAAGATGGAGGGTGGCATCACCGGGCGGTGATGCCAATGATCTTGTGCAATCATTTTTAGTTCTACGGTTAAAAGGCGGGCTGACGAACGGGGAAATTTATAAACTTTCGGTTGCGGTACGCTGAGAAACCGCAACTTTAGAACACTTTCGCCTCCATCCGACGAGTCGGCGAAATGCGAGAGCAAATCCTGTGTAAACGAGAAACGCTCCGCCGATACAGGCGATGAATCCGATGATCTGACCCAGCATGCCAAATGACTCACCCGTGTGCGTAAATCTCGACCACGTGCGAAGCTGCTGCGCGGCGTTGCGATTCTCGTACTGGTCCCATTTCGCAACCTCAGCGGAAGCGGTATCGAGCGTCAATGTCGAGCGGGCAAATATGTTGAGCGATTTGCCTTCGTCGATCGTGAACACCGCATCTTTTGTGATCGGCAGTCTCAGACTGATCGATTTCCAGCCAGCGGCTTGTGATTCGGCACTCGACCAGAGCGTGTTGATATTTTCCGGAACCGTGAATGGAGGCGGAGGCGTTGGGTTCGGATTTGGCGGAGCCGGAGCCTGCGGAGTGGGAACTGCGTTGCCGGTCAGTGTGTACAGCAGGTTTCCTGCCCATTGATAAGAGATCACGGCCGCCGTTATCGTCAGGATCACGAGCACCAGCGAAGACCAGAATCCGATCGTGTTATGCCAGTTAAAGTCTCGCGCTTTACCCGACTTTGTCGAGCGAAACCACATCACTGGTCGCAAGTGTCTCCACGAAAACTTTCGCGGCATCCAGATGTAGACACCTGAGATCGCGAGGAACAGGAACATCAGGTTGCAGGCCCCGGTTATCGCCTTCCCGATAGGACGCTGATCGCCCGATAAAGCGATCCAGCGATGCAAGTCGGTCATCGTTCCGAAAAACGCTCGCACGCCCTTGTTGCCTTCGCCCGTAATGACACCGGTGTAAGGATCGACAAAAAGCGTTCCTTCACGGCCAAGTGAAACGTTGACGGCCGCTTTTGGAGTACTCGAAACAGCCATCGACGCTGGCTTCGCATTTGGTCGCTGCTCAACTACCTTGCCAAGAATTTCCTGCTGCGAAAGTCTGGTTTCCCCGACATTGACGAAACGCTGCTTGTACTCGACGTTCTCAAGAATATTCTTCTCAAACGACAGAGCCGCCCCGGTCACGCACATGATAAAGATCACGATTCCGCCCAAAATACCGGCTATAAGATGCAGCCAGAACAATGTTTTCCGAAATATTTTCATCCAAATCTCACCAGTTCCGCGTTAGCGAAACCGTTTACGTTATTTTTCGTTCCGTGTCGTTCCTCTTGTTCCGTGGTAAAGAAATTGACCACGGACTGCACGGAGCAACACGGAACAAGAGAATCGACCAACTCACTGAACAAACGCATTCACGTAAGTCTCGGCGTCATGATCCATCAAATCAAAAACGGAGCCGTCACGGCCCGGCCAGCCGCTGTAGTTGATATCAACTACGGCTTCTGTAAAATCCGAAAACTCCTCACGCGTAAAATTCAGCACCATTTTCCCGACGGACATATGAACAACACCACACCCTCGACAGTGCCAGACGGTGACATTTTCCATGTTTCGAACCGGTTTTGCTTTCCTAGTTATCTCCATACTTGCCTCCGTATTCACCTAACGTTTTTCTCGAGTCGTTCTCGTAACAATTACTTTTCACGATCAAAATTCCATCGAACGCCCAGACGAAATGTTCGTCCCGCTTCCGGTCGATATATCGTCCCTGTCGTTCCGGTGTTCGGATCCTGGCTGTCGAAAAGGTTGTCGACACTGCCATAGACCTCAAATCCCTTGACCAGCTTTTTAGCGGCGTATACGTCCCAAAGCTGAAAGCCCGGCGAACGATTCGTCGCAGTATTGAACCAACTGCTAAAAACCGTCGCACGTAGATTTGTGTTCAGACCGAGACGAGCATTGTCGTACGCGAGCTTTGCAAAACCGTGATGTTTGTGGCGATTTGTCAGGTACCGATTGCCAACAGTTGTAGATTTGTCCTGTGCATCGAGATAGGTGTAGGCACCGCTAACCGAGAATCCGGCTGGCAATAAATATCCTCCATCGATCTCGATACCCTGCGTGTAAACATTGGCGAGATTCTGATAAACGAAGAGTAGGCGGTTATAGGTTATGTAAGGCTTGATATCCGGGCTCAGTCCGTTGGCAAGAAGCAAGGCGTCGACATTCACGAGGGTCACCGTGCCGAGATTGCGAGAGTTGATGAGGTTGCGGACATCATTCCGGTAAAGGTTGACCCCGAGACGTGCTTTACGTTTGAAAGCATTAAATTCACCGCCGATCTGCCACGAGCCCGAATGCTCAGGGCTGAGATTTGGGTTTCCAAGCACCTGATAGCCGAACAATGCATTACCGAACTGATACCTCAACTGCCCCAGATCCGGTGCACGAAACCCGCGTCCCCACGAAGCCCGAAGGCTCGCAAAATCCGTCACGCGAAAATTCAAACCGATCTTTGGCGAAACTGCCGTTCCAAATATCGAGTGGTTATCCACGCGAGCACCGACAGTCAATGTCAGGCGGTCTATCACATTTATCTTGTCCTGGAACCAAAAAACGCGTGTGTCGGCTTCGCCGCTATTGTCCTGCAAACGATTAAAGCCGCTATATCGGTTTGTTGCAAACTCCGTCCCGACCTGTATAAAATGCCTTTCGCCGATGATCCGCGAGAGCGTCGCGTCAAATTTGCCGTAGCGTTCGAAAAGATTGCCGTCCGGCAGAGCCGCTCCGGACGGAAACGCACTGCTGAAGTTCAGCTCGTCAAAGCGTGAAAAATTACCGCGAAGCTGTAGATTCGTACGCCCATCGATCGCCCAGTCAGCCGCGATGCCATAGTTCTGTGATTCGTCCTTGATATTGCTGAGCTGCTGGCCATTCGTGTTTCCCGGGCTCGGCTCGCCGACTACACGACCGATCGCGTCATTCCAATAGCTGTTCGCAAAACCGTTGATTGAAAAATTATCGGCAAACTGATACTTCAGCTTTCCAAAGGCATCGTAGCGGTGATACCCCGAACCCTCGGCCGTAAACGTCGCCGGGTTGAGGTCGAAACCGTTGTTTTTATGGCGTTCGAGGCTGAATAGTCCGCTGAGTTTGCTTTTGGCAAAACCGATCATTCCGCGGCCGTCAAATACACCAAAATTGCCACCAGCGGCAGTGATCGATGCGTTAAATGGCGAGGTCTGCTCCTTCGTTCGTAGATTGATCACGCCGCCGATCGCATCCGAGCCGTAGAGTGCACTGGATGCACCTTTTACCACCTCGATGCTTTCAAGGCGGCCTGTCGACTGACGGTCGAGATTCAAAATGCCGCTCTTAATACCACGTGCCCCGACGAGCGGCTGGCCGTCCAAAAGAACAAGCACCTGCCGGGAATCGATTCCCTGCACTTGCTCACCAGTCACCGCCGAAGTCTCGGAACCGCGACGAGTAATGACACCCGGAACTTCACGCAGGGCTTCGCCAACCGTTTCGTAGCCGGTTGCCTTGATATCTGCTACGGTCAGAACGTCAACCTTCGTCGTCAGGCTCTCTCGCAGCTCTTCCTGACGCGAACCGGAGACGACCGTCACTTCCTCGCGAACCGTTGCCGGAACAAGCGTGAGTACAACGGAACTGGATGTACTGTTCAGATCCTGAGCTGTGCGGGCGAAGCCATTTGCCGTGGCGACGATCTCGTATGCGTCCGATCCAAGTGCCGAAAACGTGAATTTGCCCTCAGCATCAGTCGTAACGATGCGCTCAAGCCCCGTGCCTCGATTACGAAGCACCACCGTTGCCCCGGCGATCGGAGCCTTCGAAGAGTCCTCGACGCTTCCCTGGACCGACACCGACTGAGCAAGCCCGGCGAGTGTGAAAATTGTTGAAAGTAAAAACCCTAAAAAGAGCCGACGGCCGTTCATTATAAAAACTCCTTATCTTGCGAAAATGAGCCAGCGGCATTAAACTTCGTTAGTTCGCCGGCTGTAAAAATGTTGTCGAAAAAATATGAGGCAGCACGTTGTAGGTTTAGCGACTCAATAGCGTGCTGCTTTTCTTTATCTGCAAATCAATGTTCCTTATTGATAATGAATTTCATTTTCAGAATTAAAGAATACAAAAATGCGCGAATAAGTGTCAACCGCAAGTCCAAAAGTTTTTTGAAATAGAATGTGGAAGCTGCTGGCGGGTCGGAAGCCGTCTGCATCAGGCGGCGAAACCATGTGAAAGTCTCACTCCCTAGAAGCCGTAGGACCCCGAGAAAAAGAAAACCGCCCACAAAAAGCAGGCGGTTTTAAGACTGAATATTTACACCGACTCAGTTCCCCGTAAAATTAGCAGGTCGTTTCTCAAAAAACGCTGCAACGCCTTCTTTGAAATCAGCGGATTTGCCTGATTCGATCTGGCATTCATGTTCGAGAGCTAGCTGCTGGGCGAGATCATTTGATGACGACGCGTTGAGCATTTGCTTGATACGGCCGATCGAACCGGTTGGGCCGGCGGCGAGTTTCGCAGCCATTTTGGCGGCTTCGATCTGCAGTAATTGCGGCTGAACGACGTGGTTGACCATACCAATGCGTAAAGCCCGTTCCGCGGTAACAGCATCGCCGGTCATGAAAAGCTCGGCAGCGATCTTGTCGCCGACGGCTCGCGGTAAAAAGAACGTTCCGCCGCAATCGGGCGACAACCCGATCCGCACAAAAGCCTCACGAAACGAAGCGTCCTCAGCGGCTATCACGATGTCGCACGCCAAGGCAAAATTCACACCCGCTCCGGCACAAACTCCATTGACGGCAGCGACGAACGGGATCGGCGTTTCGCGTATAAGGCGAATAACCCCATGCAGAATTCCGAGCGGTTCCTCAAGAAACGCCTCGATCCGGCCTTCCTTTTCCCACATCGACTGCATCTCACGCAGATCACCTCCCGAGCAAAACGCACGACCGGTTCCGGTCAGGATAACCGCTCTCGCACCATCAAGGATCGCCTGGCGAAACGATCTGTCAAGATCAGTCGTGAGCTGCTGGGATAAAGCATTCAAAGCATCCGGCCGGTTCATCGTAACGATCGCGACGCCATCTTTTAGGTCGTAAATTACAGTCTCAAGATTCATAATCGGACTCTTCTTTTTTAGTTGAGACCTCCTTTTCAAGGAGGTGCTTACAAATATAGCCAACAACGTATTCCCTAGCTGTCGTTATTTGGACGTCTTGATTCTCTTCAAGTTCGACAAGAGCTTTGTCTAGTGAATTCCACAAGTCGCTATTTTCGAAATCTTTGTAAGGATGTTCCATGACTACGCATGGCGTGCCCGCGAGCGGCTAGCTTCGTGGCAATCTTTGCACATTACCGAACGCCCTACCTTTGGCTGGAACGGCACGGTGTCGTGCCTTCCGCAGTTGTCGCAGACGATCTCAAATCTCGCCGGGGCATCGGGTCGCGTCGCAGCTTTTTTCGAACGGCACTTCGCACACCGCTGCGGGGTCATCATATTTCGCTGATAAAAAGCTTCCTGCTCTTTTTCGCTGAAAACAAAAATATCTTTACATTGAACACATGGAATTTCCACGTCGGGCATAGCACACCTCCAAAGGGCAAAATTTGTCGGTTAATGAGCCAAATTGTATCACAATCGACTGGAGCGGCAAGCATCCCTGTTTGCCAGCGGTCGCGAGACCGCTAATGCACCGTAGTGGAATTCAACTTGCAAAATGCCAAGCACCGTAACCCCGCAAAAGACGCGGTGTGGCAAGCAGGGATGCTTGCCGCTCCAATCGCCGTGCTCCTCGCTTTGCCTTCTTGCCCGAACGTCATTATATTCATCTGATATGGAACAAAAAACCGCTACCTGGCACCGCTGGGATGACATGCCGAAAGAGTCCGTGACCGACCTGCTCGACCGCCGTTTGATCACGGCGGACAAGATGATGCTCGCTCATGTGTACCTCAAAAAAGGCTGCATCGTGCCACAACATTCGCACGAGAACGAACAGCTCACCTACATTCTTGAAGGTGCCCTCAAATTTTGGATCGGCGAAGAAATGCGTGAACAGATCGTCCGTGCCGGCGAAGTCCTAGTCATTCCCGGCGGTGTGCTTCACAAAGCCGAAGCCCTCGAAGACACCCTCGACGTCGACATCTTCAGCCCGCCACGTCAGGATTGGATCGATAAGACGGATGATTATTTGAGAAGATAGGGCTTTGGGCTTTGGGCTTTGGGCTTTGGGCTTTGGGCTTTGGGCTTTGGGCTTTGGGCTTTGGGCTTTGGGCTTTGGGCTTTGGGCTTTGGGCT
>JBGSQW010000128.1:0-3959 GCA_041737885.1 Pyrinomonadaceae bacterium
ATGAGCAAAGAGAAATTCGATCGCAGTAAGCCGCACGTTAACATTGGGACAATTGGTCACGTTGACCATGGTAAGACGACATTGACGGCGGCGATCACGAAAGTGATGTCGAAGCACAACGCGAAGATGACGTTTCGGTCATTTGATTCGATCGACAACGCGCCTGAAGAGAAGGCTCGTGGTATCACAATTGCTACCTCGCACGTTGAGTATGAGACGGCGAACAGGCATTACGCACACGTCGATTGTCCGGGCCACGCTGACTATGTCAAGAACATGATCACGGGTGCCGCCCAGATGGACGGAGCTATTCTTGTGGTTGCCGCGACGGACGGCCCAATGCCGCAGACGAGAGAGCACATCCTGCTCGCCCGTCAGGTCGGCGTTCCTTCGATGGTCGTGTTTATGAATAAATGCGACTCGGTCGATGACGCTGAATTGCTCGAACTCGTCGACATGGAGATCCGCGAACTCTTGAGCTCATACGAATTCCCGGGCGACGATACCCCGATCACCCAGGGAAGTGCTCTGAAAGCTCTCGAAGGCGATCCTGCTTGGGAATCGAAGATCGACGAGCTGATGCAGACGGTCGATGATTTCATCCCGACCCCCGCACGCGAGACAGACAAGCCGTTCCTGATGCCGGTCGAAGACATCTTCACCATCCAGGGAAGAGGAACAGTTGCAACGGGAAGAATCGAACGCGGCCAGATCAACGTCAACGAGCCGGTCGAGATCGTCGGGATCAAAGCGACGAGAAACTCGGTCGTGACGGGAGTTGAAATGTTCAAGAAGCTTCTCGATTCGGGAATGGCAGGCGACAACGTCGGCCTCCTGCTGAGAGGGGTCGAAAGAAAAGAGATCGAACGCGGACAGGTCATCGCGAAACCGGGCTCGATCACACCGCACACGAAGTTCAAGGCTGAGGCATACGTCCTCACGAAAGAAGAAGGCGGCCGCCACACCCCGTTTTTTACGGGATATCGCCCGCAGTTCTACTTCAGAACAACGGACGTCACGGGCGTCGCACACTTGCCTGCAGGTGTTGAGATGGTCATGCCTGGCGACAACATCCAGATGGAGATCGAGCTCATCGCTCCGATCGCGATGGAAAAGGGCCTGAGATTCGCGATCCGCGAAGGCGGAAGAACAGTCGGAGCCGGTACGGTTTCGGAAGTAGTTTTGTAAGAAAAGTTGTCAGTTGCCGGTTGTCAGTTGTCAGACGAGATCTGGAACCAACCACCGACCTCTGACAACCGATGACTGAGGGAATATGCCGAGAGATAACATAATTTTGCAGTGCACCGAGTGCAAAGAGCGTAATTACGTGACGACCAAGAACAAGAAAAACACGCCTAACAGGCTGGAGTTCAAAAAGTTCTGCCGTCGCTGCCGTTGCCACAGGTTGCACAGGGAAAACAAGTAGTGAAAAGGTAAAAGTGAAAAGTGAAAGGGCGAACTTCTCACTTTTCACTGTTAACTATTCACTTTCACAGGGGTATGGTGTCAATGGTTAGCATGGAGGTCTCCAAAACCTTAGGTGCGGGTTCGAGTCCTGCTACCCCTGCCAGTTTCGATATTTAGGAGAAAGAACGGTGTCAGAAGCAGTTGCACAATCCGAAGGGAAACAGAAAGAAAGTATTGGCGAGTTTATTAAGAAAACCCGCTCAGAACTTGATAAGACGACGTTTCCGTCATCGGACGATGTCAAGAATACGACGATCATCGTGATCATCAACGTCTTCTTCTTCGCGGCCTACCTGTTCTTGATCGATCAGGGCTGGGTCTATGTTATCCAGGGCCTTACATGGCTGATCAATACGATCGCCGGAGTTTAGAGATTTCACGATGAAGCAGTGGTATTTTATCCACACCTATTCGGGGCACGAGAATAAGGTGGTCGAGAGCCTCGCGGCACGGATCCGTGACATGGAGCTCGCTGACCAGATCACGGAAGTACTGTTGCCGAAGGAAAAGGTCGTCGAGATGCGCGGGAACAAGGAATATGTTTCTGAGCGAATGTTCTATCCCGGCTACGTATTGGTTGAGGTAGACTGCGACGAAAAAGGGAAGATCCCCGATAACGTCTTTCACGCGATCAAATCGACGCCGAAGGTGACGGGTTTTCTTGGCGGGAAGCAGCCGACGCCGCTTACCCAGGCCGAGGTTGATCAGATCATTAGCAATATCGAGGTCGCAACTGAGAAGCCGAAGCCGAAGTTTACTTACGATGTAGGTGAGGTTGTAAGAATCAAATCCGGGCCGTTCGCGAGCTTTACGGGCAAGGTCGAGGAAGTTAACGAGGATAAGAGCACGCTCAAGGTTTCGATCACGATCTTTGGCCGCTCGACGCCTTACGAATTGAGTTTCCTTGAGGTTGAAAAGGTTACTTTTGCGGAAGAAGAATAGGCGGAGGCTGCCAGCCTGCGAGTTTTAAGAAGAGGACATTGTCGGCAATTTTGCTGACATCGTTAATTGAAAAAGGAGAGACAGCAGGCTGGCAGCCTGCGGTCCGACAGAGAAATGGCAAAGAAGATAGAAGGTTATATTAAGCTGCAGATCCCGGCCGGAAAGGCTAATCCTGCACCGCCTATCGGACCGGCACTCGGTCAGCACGGCGTCAACATCATGGAGTTCTGCAAGGCGTTCAACGCCAAGACGCAGAACGACGATCCGGATATGAAAATTCCGGTCGTTATCACAGTTTACGCGGATCGCTCGTTCACATTTGAAACGAAAACTCCGCCCGCGGCCGACCTTTTGAGAAAGGCATCTGGAATCGCCAAAGGATCGGGCAAGGCCAACAAAGAACAGGTAGGCTCGATCTCGAAATCAAAGATCGAAGAGATCGCCAAATTGAAAATGGTCGATCTCAACACGTCGAACCTGGATGCAGCAATGCGTACGATCGAGGGTACGGCGCGGTCGATGGGATTGACCATTGAGTAGTAATAAGTCATATAGGACATATAAGTCCCATATGTCTCATTAGGGAGAACGCTAACGCGTTCGTTATTACCTGGAGGTAAAATGAAAAGAGGCAAGAAATATCTTGCGGCTGCCGAGAAAATTGAGGCAGGCAAGAAGCACACGCTTGAAGAAGCGGTCTCAAAACTTAAAGAGATCGCATTTGCAAAGTTTGACGAGACCGTCGAACTCACCATGTGGCTCGGCGTTGACCCGCGAAAAGCGGATCAGCTCGTCCGCGGAACCATCGTCCTGCCGCATGGTTTGGGCGGGGCCGCAAAACGCATCGTTGTAATTGCTCAGGGCGATAAGATCCGCGAGGCTGAAGAAGCCGGTGCGGACATGGCCGGCGGCGACGATATTGTTGATAAGATCAAAGGCGGTTGGCTCGACTTCGACGCACTCATTGCGACGCCCGATATGATGGGCAAGGTAGGTCAGCTTGGTAAGGTTCTCGGTCCTCGAGGCCTGATGCCGAATCCAAAAACAGGAACTGTCACGATGGACGTCAAAACGGCCATCGAAGAGACCAAGGCCGGCAAGGTAGAATACCGCGTCGATAAGACGGGCGTTATTCACTCGCCGGTTGGTAAAGTGTCGTTTGACGACGCTAAATTAGCCGAGAATACCAAGGTCCTGATCAGCGCCGTCATCAAGGCCAAGCCGACCACGGCAAAGGGCCGGTACCTAAAGAAGATCAATCTAGCAGCAACAATGAGCCCGGGCGTTCTGCTCGATGAATTAGCTTACGTTTAGAGGTGAGGCGACATAGGATATAGGACGCATGCGACCTATATGTCCTATGTCTTTGAGGAAAAGACAATGAAATCAAGAGAAACAAAAGCACAAGATCTGGCCGCCCTCACCGATTCGCTGCAGAATTCCACGTCCGCGATGGTCGTTAGCTTTAATGGCTTGACGGTTACGAAGGATCAGGAATTCCGTAAGAGTCTTCGTGAGGTTGGTGCTCAATATCAGGTAGTTAAGAATAC
>JBGSQW010000131.1:0-18161 GCA_041737885.1 Pyrinomonadaceae bacterium
GAAGCTCCGTCAGACCTCGCGATCATCGGGCGGTACATTTTCACACCCGACATCTTCGAAGCCATCGATCAAACCACACCTGGCTCCGGCGGTGAGATCCAGATCACCGACGCAATGCGGATCCTATTGAAAAAACGTCCATTCTACGCCGTTAAACTCGAAGGAACACGTCACGACGCCGGAGACAAACTCGGATTCCTGATCGCCACGGTCGAGCTTGCTTTGAAGCGAGAGGATCTCGGGGCGGAGTTCAAAGAATACTTGCGCGGCTTGAATCTCTCGTAGATCGTTTAATGACCAGTTGCAGAAGCCAGCACGGAGTAAGGGCTCCGTCGGGATGATCGCCTTTCGTTGTCAAAGAACCTGTTTGAACCGAACTCCCGCGACAAACTCGGGCGTTATGAACCATGGAGAGAGCCCTTACTTCGTGCGGGCTTCGGCATTTCGCATCGAGAGTCCGAATTGCAATACCAGCAGCAGTACAACACTCACGACCAGCACATACATTCCCGAATTCAAACTTCCCGTTCGATCCGACACAAAACCGATCAGCCAGGTCGACGACGCAGCTCCCAAGGTTCCGCAGATAAACAAGGGAGTTGCTCGACGTGTCGCGGTCGGGCCGAAGGTGTGTGAGAATCGCGAGACGTTGGTTGGGAATATCCACGACGTGCCGAATCCGGCGATCGAGGCTCCGACGGCGAGCAAGATGACCGTCGGTGCCGTGACGGTTACGGACATTCCGGCAAGGACGATGAAGAGGCCGAGCAGTAGCATTTTGTTCTCGTTGAGAAAGCGGAACAGCAGCGGAGCGACGCCGCGTCCGGCGACGAAAAAGACAAAATACAACAGCGTTGGCGAGAGCCAGCGGACGATGCCGGGCTCGTCGATGCGTTCGGTATAGGTTGCGAGCCAGCCGCCCATTCCGCTTTCAAAACCGACGTGGATGAAATTGAACAAGGCGATCGCCCAGGCTATCGGCGTCGTCCAGATTGGGGTCGTGTCTGGTTCCGCGTCACTGGAAGGTGAGGCGAGAGCGATGACACGCGTCGGCTGAAAGTAGAGAAACGCGGCCGAGGCGAACATCGGCAGAGCAAGGATCAGCGTCGTTAGCAGAATGTTGCCGCCGGTGTGCGTTGCATCGACAAAGGGTTTGCAGATGATGGCGCCGACGCCCCAGCAGAAATTGAGCACGCTCAGAGCCGAAGCGGAATTCAGCGGATTCAGCTCGAGGATCGTCATGTTGATCGCCGGCAGCGTCAGGCCGATGCCGATACCGGTCATAAAAAACGCGACGAGTGATGTGACGAACGAATCGACATTCATCATCAGCAGGCCCGTTCCCATCATCAACGCCCCGGCGAACGACGCGGCCAAAAACTGATTGCGACGGGCAAAGATGCTGGTGAGAAACGTCCCTATAATCGACCCCGCAAACTGGGCCGGAAAATAGTAGCTAACCTGCAGATCGCTGAGCGTGTAGTGACGCGCCATGATCGGCAGCAGCGGCCCGATCACAACCGTCGCCGTCCCCGAGATAAGAAACAGGGCGTGCAGAATGATCGAAAGTCGTTTTGTATTATCCGGCTGGCTCATTTTAGTAAACAGCTATTGTGTCAGGATACGCGCGAAAGACAAATCTTAGGCCCCGAAGTTTCAAGAGACGGGATCGTTTTGGTTCCCTGGCAGTGTTTGGGGTGGCAGCCGCATCGGGGCGGCACTGTTTGGCAGATATTTTGGGGTATGATTCCAACCAATATATGTCGCTCCTAACGGAGCTTTGATCCGCAATTGATTTGGTTTCTATAAATATGTCGCCCCTACGGAGCTAAGAACCGTCGTCTCGTAGCGGGTGTTGGTTCCCTGGGTTTTCAAAGATCTATGTTCTGAAACGGCGTTTTCCCGGATCATCGTTTGGTTCCTAGCCCCGTTAGGGCGTCATATTTATAGAATCCCAAATTGTTATTTGGTTCCCTAGCCCCATCGGGGCGGCATTGTTTGGGGGATATTTGGGGGTTTGGATTCCAACCAATCTATGTCGCTCCTACGGAGCTTTGATCCGCACATAATTCGGTTTCTATAAATATTTCGCTCCTAGCGGAGCTAAGAACCATTTTCTCGGAGCGGAAAATGGTTCCCTGGGTTTTCAAAGATCTATTTGGAACCGGCGTTTTTTGGTTCCGTGGGAGCGGGCTGTTTTTATAATCCGGGATCATTTTTTGGTTCCCTGGATTTGTTTCGGTGCGGCGCTTTTCGCATGGTGAGCCTCGGCTGAGATTTGGTGGGGATTTTGGGGATGCTGCCGCGACAAGGACATTGGTGCTCGTCGCGATCCAATTGCGGATGATCTGAAACCCAATGCAAACCCCCTTTCTCACCGCGTCAATAACCGAACGAAAAGCCCTTCGCACGAACGGGATCGCCGCCTGTTTTTGATTTAGATCCATACAAACTTCGCGGGCAGCGTAGAATTGTGAGATCACATATCTCCCCAGTCTTCTCACAAACGCTTCATTTCCGTGCCGACTTTTGATGAGGATCTCGAGGGTGTGCTCGACTTGGGACACGCGGCTGTCCTGCAGAAACGGGCCGATGTTGAGGTCGAGCAAAGGGGCGGTGCATCCGTTGATGGTACATGTTCTCATGGTTCAAACGATACCGGAGAACACCTAGCGATTGATATCTCAGAGTTCTCAAAATGACATAGTTTGCGTGAAATGACTTAGTTTGCTTAAAACGACACAGAATGCGTAAAGCGGTTGTTTTGTCGGCATCCATACAGTCTGAGGAGCCGTTTGTGGCGGAAAATATCCGTTGGTTGTGAGCGGATCGGCGTAAGCCGATGTTTGTTCGCTTATCGGAGCCATTTTCGTTAAAATCAAGTTATAAACTGACTTACGCCTGGCTGGAAAAAGGCGAACGGAAATACAAAATGGCTCTTTCTTCGATCGAAGATGCCGCGAAGGACATTCGCGACGGGAAAATGATCATCATCGTGGATGATGAGGACCGCGAAAACGAGGGCGATCTCGTCTGCGCGGCTGAAAAGGTAACGCCTGAGATCATTAATTTTATGGCGGTTCACGGCCGCGGGCTGATCTGTCTGCCGCTGACCGAGGAACGCTGTAACGACCTGCAGCTTTATCCGCAGACGAGTGAGAATACTTCTAGTATGGGCACGGCCTTTACCACCTCGATCGAGGCTAAGGAAGGTGTAACGACGGGAATTTCGGCGGCGGATCGGGCAAAAACGATCCTGACGGCGGTCGATCCTGCTTCGCGGCCGACGGATCTGGCGAGGCCCGGACATGTGTTTCCACTGCGGGCTAAGAATGGCGGGGTTTTGGTTCGTGTCGGGCAGACCGAGGCGAGCGTGGACATTTCGCGGATCGCGGGTTTGCAGCCGGCGGCGGTCATTTGCGAGATCATGAACGACGACGGCACGATGGCTCGGATGCCGGAGTTGGAAGTGTTTGCTGCGAAGCATGATATGAAGATCATCTCGGTCGCCGAACTGGTCCGCTATCGCATTCATAAGGAAATGCTGGTTCGCCGCGTGGTCGAGGCTGATCTGCCGACGCAGTTCGGCACGTTTCGCACCATTTTGTACGAGAACATCATCAACGGCGAAACCCACGTTGCGATGGCGATGGGCGACGTTTCTAGTGCAACGGCACCGGTGCTCGTTCGCGTCCAAACGGAGAACGTGACCTTTGCAATGTTCGGAGCAACGCTGGGCGAAGCTTCGGGTGCGGTCGAGGCCTCTCTCAGGACCATTTCAGAAGCGGGAAGCGGCGTCGTTGTTTACCTTCGTCAGCGTGAGAATAATCTCGATCTCGTGAATCAGCTAAAAACATATGCGTTGATGCACGAGAAGGGGATGGATTTTCAGGCGGCGAAGCTTGAGACGGGTTATGGCAAGGTTCACGATTACGGCATCGGTGCGCAGATATTGAAGGATCTGGGGCTCAAGAAGATCAGACTGATCTCAAATCATCCGCCTAAAGTGAACGCTCTGGATGCGTTCGAGCTTGAAATTGTTGAGACGGTTCGTTTGTAAAACTACTTGTGTTCTTTGTGTCTCACCTTAGTGCTCTCTGTGTTAAGAAAAGCAACTTTAAACGCAGAGGCAAGGAGGTAAGACACAAAGAACACTGAGTTTAAGAATTATGGCGGAGGAAATCGGGGAAGCCGGGGATACAGAACAAACTGCTGCGAAGCGGCGTTTTCTGACGCGCCGTAATGCTCTCGCGAGCGTTGGCGGTATCGCTCTGATCGGACTTCTTATCACTTTGATCGGCCTTGTTGCTTACAAATACGGTGTTTTCGACAATTACGTTAAATCGCAGTTTGTCACGAAGATGGAGGAGATCGGGGTTGTTTTTGACGCCGATGTTTTGCGTGTAACCATCAATCCGCTCGAGCTGGAACTCAGAAACGCCACATTTAACGACAAGATCTCGGGCGAGAAGCTTTTTTTTATTCGCGAAGCTCATCTCGACCTAAAAGTTCAGGACCTCTACGCATGGCAGCTCAGCCGTGATATTAGCATCGACAAAACCGAGATCACCGGGGCCGAGGCGTGGGTGAAATTTGACGAGAATGGACGGTCCAATTTCGCCAACCTGAAAATGGTCGAGGACGAACGCGGTTCGGCGGTGAATTTTAAGTACGACTCGGTCGATTTTACGATGCGTGAGAGCGTCGTGCATTTCGGCGATATTTCGCGAAAGATCTCGGCGGACGCTAAAAATCTGATATTTCTGCTCGCTCCCGAGAACCGCGAGGTTGCGGACGAGCAAAAACGTTATCGGTTTGACCTGACATCGACCGATTCGAGCTTTACCTATGACGAGCGGGCGATCGAGGACATCGACGTCCGGGCACAGGGAATCGCGGATGATAAAGGTGCTCAGCTAACCAGGTTCGATCTCAAAACGCCGATCGGCGAGACCGCGATGACCGGCACGCTGACGGATTGGGCAGCTCCGAAGTATGCGTTCGACATCAATTCAACGGTCGATCTGACGCAGGCGTCGAGCATTTTGCCGTTGGGGACGTCGCTCGTTGGTGTCGGGAATTTTAAGGGCAAGGTCACCGGCGAAGGCGAGAGCTACAAGATCGACGGTGAAGTTTTTACCGAATCGCTGCGTGCAGACGGCGTTTCGCTGAAAGGAGCGAATGTTGTCGCGACCGTGAGCGGTACGAACTCAAATTACGAAGCCGACGGAACGGCGATCGCTCAGTTGCTCACGTTCGATGATTTTCGCATCGATTTTCTGAAGCTCGCGGGCAATGTTCGCGGCAGTGGGACGGATTTTCGCTGGCTCGGTGAATTGCAGGCTGCGGCGGTGAAATCGGGTGATCTGACGCTCGGCGGTCTATTTTTATCTGATGCCCTGGCCGAGTACAAGGACAAACAGATACGTGCCGAGGCCGGAACCGTGCGTGCGAAACGGTTTGCGATCGGCGATGTCGAGTTCGACGAACTGGCGGCGAGGAATCTTAGATTCGCCGAGAACAACGGTGCGATCAACCTGACGGCGACCGGTGCGACTTCGCGGTCGTTTAAGACGAAAGATTTTGGCTTGCAGGGCGTGACGGGCAGCAATGTGACCGTCAGCAACCGTAACGGAAAGACCAATATCGGGCTTGACGGAGCGAAAGCACAGGCCGCAAACATTAAGGATGCGAAGGTAAAGAACGCTTCGGCGGATAAGTTCCGATTCAAAGACGTGCCGAATTCGACCAACGTAACCCTCGAAAATCTGCGTGCCGATCAGGTTACGCAGGACGGCATCGTCGTTGACGGTGTCCAGACGCCGCTTGCCGAGATCGAGAATACGCGGGCCGGGCTCGTCATCTACGCCGATAAAGCCCGCGTGGCTAAGATCGATGCCGGTGCTGCGGTTCTGGGCAGCCTGAATATCGGCGGCGTTCGCGTGACGATCAGACAGGGCCGCGTGGAGGCTCGTTCGAACGACATAGACGCCGGTAATGTTGCACTAAAAAAGACTGCCACGCTGCCCGATGGCGGAAATCTTGAGGCCGTAAAGATAGCGAAACCTGTATTTATTCTCGAACCTTCGGGCCGTTATCGTGCCACTGCGGATATGACGCTCGGCGGCGGTCTGATCGGCAGCGTTGCTCTCGGAGCCGCCAATGCCAAGGTCGATGTAAACAATGACCGCGTCGCGCTGAATGATCTGAGTGCCGCGATCATGGACGGAACTCTCGCCGGCACGGCAATAATTGCTCTGAATAACCGCAGCCAATCTACCCTAAAAGGCGATTTTACAAATCTCGATATCTCAAAGCTTCTGGCATTACAGGGCGGCAGCCTGACACCGATCGAAGGACAGACGACGGGAAACGTCGATCTCACATTTAACGGAACGAATTTTCGCGATGCGAACGGCACGCTCAACGCAGCCATCACCGCGAACGCGGGAACCGCCGATCGCGGAATGATCCCGGTGAATGGGAATATAAGATTGAGTGCGACCGACGGCCTCTTTAACGTCGATCTGGCCGACCTCAACACCGAGAAAAGCAAGCTGACGGCGACTGGTAAATTTGACCTGAAGGACGAGAATTCTGACCTGAATGTTGCTTTGCGTTCGACAGATGCGACGGAGATCGATCGGCTCGTTCGGGTGCTTAATCTATCTCCGACGCTCGAGGAACAGCTTGATTCGATGGAGGTACAGCTTGCCGGAAACCTGAATTTTGACGGTACGGTCAAGGGAAACCTGACCGATCCGCTTGTTGATGGAAAGGCTTCACTCGATTCGCTTTCGCTTCGCGGCAGGGAACTCGGAAGTGTTTCGACAGACGTTCTGGTCTCGCCCGATGGCGTCGACCTAAAGAACGGAAAACTCATCGACCGCTCGGGCGGAAATGCGGAATTTGCGGTAAGTATTCCGCGAACCGGCAGCAATAATATTGCCGTTAATGTCACGCTGACCAATGTTAACGCCGGAAACCTGCTCGCCGCGTTGCCTATCACGCTGCCGGAACAGATCCGCGACCTGAACGGACAAACGTCCGGCACGGTCAACATTACGGGCCTTCCGAACGAATCTCGCGGCGAGGTTAATTTATCAGCCGAGAAAGGGCTGGTCGCGGGCCAGGTTTTTGACGGGTTGAATGTCAAAGCGGTTTTCAACGGCACGACGATAGATCTGCAGCAGGCAGATATGCGGATCGGTGCGGGTCAATTGACCGCCAAAGGAACGTACGACCGTGCGGGCGGCGACTTCAATTTCGATCTGGGCGGCAAGGCGGTTCCCGTTCCGCTGGCACTCGCGTTATTGCCGAAGAACGACAGTATTCCTGTCATTACAGGTGACCTCGATTTCGCCGCGAATGCGACGGGGAATTCGAATCGCACTTCGAGCTACAACGTCAATTTTAGCGGCATTGCTCCAAATGTTCAGGTCGGCGAGAACGTGTTGGGGCAAGTTGCTTTCAAGGGGCAGACCGCCGATCAGATATTGACCGCGGACCTGACGGCGACGCTCGAAGGACGTCCGCAGGTGCTGAATGCGACGGTTAATTTTGGAAACGATGATCTGCCCTTCATGGTCACCACGGATTTTAATCAGAGTCCGCTCGCACCATTTCTCGCGTTCGTGCCGCAGCTAAAGGGAATGGCGATCACTGGTACGGCGACAGGCCGCGTCGAATTTGGCGGGAATCTTAGCCAGCTGGACGACAAAGGCGTGAGGGCGTTTTCGACGGCTAATTTGACGGGTTCTGCTCAGCTTTCGCAGCTTGCGCTGCTGATACAGGACACGCCGCTATCTGCCGCCGAGCCTGTTTTGGTCAGGTTCAATCCGCGTGAGATCGTTTTTGAAAAAGCTCGATTCTCAGGCGGCGGCTCGAACATGACCATCTTGGGTACCAAGGCGTTGACGGATGCCGGCATCAACAACCTCGCCATCGACGGCCGTGTGAATCTGAATCTGATCAATCTGTTTGTGAAGGACACCTTCTTTTCAGGATTTGCGGATGCGGCGGTTCGGTTCTCGGGGCCCAACAAAACAGCTCTGATATCCGGCACAGCGAACATGGTCAACGCATCGGTCGCGACATTCCTCGGTTCGGATCGATTTACGGCGGATCGTCTGAAGGCACGCATTATTTTTACATCGAATCAGGTCGAGATCGAGGAAGCGACCGGCTACCTCGGCGGCGGGAGGTTTACCGGTTCGGGCGGCGGAACGCTGGACGGATTTTCGATACAGCGGTTTCAATTCGGGCTGAACGGCAATAATGTGACCGTTCCGCTGCCAAAAGATTTCGTTACGACCGGCGATGCTCAGCTTGAGATCACGGGTATTCGCGAGTCACGGAATGAGGGATTGCAGCTGACGATCGGCGGACGTGTTTTTGCTCGCCGGGCGTTGTATTCCAAGGACATTGACCTCGCAAATCTGGTCAGTGGACGTCGTGATCCTGTTCTTTCCGGCGGTGGCGGCGGAGCTATCAAGCCGCCGCGATTTGACCTCGTGATCGAGGGCCGCGACGCTCTGGTCGTGAAAAATAACATTGCCGACCTCACGGCTTCCGTCTCGCTCATTCTGACGGGCGACACGAACGAGCCTCGTATCTCGGGTCGCATCACGGCCAATAGCGGCACGATCCTGTTTCGCAAAGACCGCTATGTCGTACAGCGTGGCGTGCTCGAATTCCCGCCTGATACCGCGATCGAACCGGTCATTAATCTGCAGGCGGAATCAGAGATCGGCGGTTATCAGGTTTTTGTAAATCTCTCGGGTCCGCTCAAGGATTCTGAGGAGCTTTCGGCGACGGTTCGGTCAAGCCCGGCATTGCCGCAGGCTGACGTTGTCTCGCTGATAACGACCGGCAGCCTGACCAACGCTGCGGGCGGCATACCTACGCTGGCATCGACCGGCATCAATACGGCGGCTGAGATCCTGACGGATTCGATCATCAATAACCCGGTGCGAAAGGCGACGGATCAGCTTTTCGGGCTCAATGTGTTTGAGATCGACCCGCTCATCTCGGGCCAGACGGTGAATCCCGGTGCGAGGCTCACGGTGGGCCGTCAGATCAATAACAACCTGCGTGTGACGTATTCGACCAATCTTTCGCAGGATCAAAATCAGGTTTTGGCGCTCGAATACCGGCTTTCAAATCGGCTGTCTTTCGTCGCCCAATATGAACAGCGTTCGCTGACAAATGTTACGCGTAATCGTGACAATTTTAGTTTTGAGGTCAGGTTCAGGAAACGGTTTTAGCAGGCGAGAAAGTAATGGCGTTTAGATCAACAGGCAGAAAAGCAAATTCAACGGCGTACGGCTCGCCGTTTTGCTTTGCCATGCTTATTAAACGCACGCTTGGCCTGTTCGTTCTGATCGCGGCATGCTTTCTGTCTTCATTTGCTCAGACTAAATACGACAAACTACCGATCTCTAAGATCGACGTGGTCTTCACGGGCAACGGCGCTAATCCGGCTCTCGCCGAGCAGTATCGGCTAATGGTGAGGCTCGCGATCGGCGGGACTTATTCGGCGCCTCGGATCCGCGATGCGGTGGCCGCACTTTACGAAACAAAAAACGTCGATACGGTCGTGGTCACTGCCGTGACCAACGCGGCGGGCGATGTCGAGCTCAAATTTGAGGTAAAGCGTAAGACTCAGGCTGAGCGGGTTTCGGTTGTAGTCACAAATAGCGTCGGCG
This sequence comes from Pyrinomonadaceae bacterium, assembly GCA_041737885.1. GTDB lineage: Bacteria > Acidobacteriota > Blastocatellia > Pyrinomonadales > Pyrinomonadaceae > OLB17. The sequence goes on from JBGSQW010000131.1 coordinate 9,708, forward strand.
ACGATGTCTCGGAACAGGATCTGCTCTTCAAGCTCAATCTGCTCACGCCCGGCACGGCTATCACCGAGCAAACGCTGCAGAATAATGCCAGCGAAATTCTCGATTATCTGCGCGAACGCGGCTATTACCGTTCCGAGGTGGTGTATGAACGCCGTCCGCTTCAAAACGAGAACGAGGTCGGCGTGACCTTTCGGGTAACGCTTAATGAGCAGGCAACGGTCGATGATCTGACGATCCAGATACAGGGCTACGACAAACCTGTGCCCGAGCGATCGCTGCGGCTCAGAAAAGGCGGCGTGTATTCGCGTGAACGCCTGCTTTCTGACGTCGCGAAGGTTCGCGAGATCTTGCGAAAGGAAGATTTCCTTGCCCCTGAGCTCGATGATCCGCGCGTTACTTACGATGGAGACAAAAACACGATCGCCGTCACCCTGACCGGCAAGGTCGGCCCGAAGGTGGTCGTCGCGGTCGAGACCGAGCGAGGGAAGATGGGCAGCAGCACGCAGACGCGCTTGTTGCCGATCAAGCGTGAGGGAACGCTCGACTATTCCGCCATTGTCGAGGGCGAACGCCGACTCGCAAACTATTATCAGGAAGAGGGCTATTTCTTCGCCAAAGCGACAGCCTATTGCTCGGTCACGCCGCCGATCAGCGATGCTGAGAATAACGTTTTGCCTAACGACACGATGTTTCTCTGCGGCTCGCTCGGTGGCCAAGATCTGATAGGCCGCGAGGTCGCGGTCACGTATCGGGTCGATCTGGACCGGCGGCTGCGTTTGACGGACATTCGGGTACGAGGGACGAATAAGCTGACGATCGACGATATTCAAACCGTCCTGTCGTCACAGGAGGCAAATCTGCTCGGCATCGTTCCGGTACTGGGCTATGGACGCGGGTACACAAGCGAAGCTTTATTAGAAGACGATAAAAGTACGATCGAATCACTGATGTTCGAGCTTGGCTATCAGAGTGCGGCCGTGCGGGTCAATCAGGGTGTGTCTCTCGATGGTGAGAATCTGATCATCACTTTTGAGGTCGAAGAGGGAATTCCGACCGTGGTTACCGGGACGACGATCGTGGGTAATAATGCCATTCCGACCGCAGACCTGGAGAAACAGCTTCCCGTAATGACGGGCCTCAATTATTCTCGTGCACGGACGAGAAACGCGGTGAGAAAGATCGCTGAGTATTACTCAAACCTAGGCTATTACGATGCCCGCGTCAATTTTAAGGTCATCGACCCGGAAAATCCACCGGATGCGAAAACGAATGATGTGCAGGTGGAGATCCGTGTTGAGACCGAGGGAAAGCAGGTCGAGATCAACCGTATTCTTATCAACGGCAACGAAAATACAAAAACAGCCGCCGCGCTAAAGGCACTCGCCATTAAGCCAGGCGAACTGCTGAAGGCAACCGATGTCTATGCCAGTGAGCAGAATCTGTACGGGTCTGACGCGTTTTCGAGGGTCGAGATCAAGCCGCAGCCGGCGGGCGATAAGTCGGCTGACAGACGTCTGACCGATGTGATAGTAAATCTCGAAGAACAGCCGTCAAGGCTGCTCTCATACGGCGGAGGATTTTCGACCGATCTGGGCTTGAGCGGGTTTTTTGACATTCGCCACGTTAATCTGTTCGGCAACCTGTGGCAGGGCGGAGCGCGGGTCAAGGTCTCACAGCGGCAGCAACTCGTTCAGCTGGATTTTATAAATCCTCGATTTTTGAAGGACGGCGAAAAACGTTTCGCACCGCTCACGTTCTCGGCACAATATCAGCGAGATACGACGGTGACGAGGTTTTTCCGTTCGACGTTCGATAAGGGCACATTTGGCATTGTTCAGCGTATCGATGCTGACGGCAACCCGATCGACGAATTCGGTGCGAACGTCAGCAACCCGACCATCAACCGCCTCAGCCTCTCGGCGGAAACCAATCGGACCATCAGCCGCAAGGACCGCAGCATCCTGTTCCTGCGTTATAAATTTGAGGACGTTCGGCTATTTAATATTGAGAGCCTCCTGGTCAAAGACCTTCTCAGGCCCGACGCTAAAACACGAATATCGGGGTTTGGCGCGACGATCGTGCGGGATACGCGACGTAACTGCTCGGTAAAATATTCTCTTCTCGACCTGATCGCAAAGGGCGATCAGTCGGAGCCATGCCGCTATAACGCGAGCGACCCGACGCATGGCAATTACCTAACGGCGGACTACAACGTGTCGGTTCCAGCACTCGGGGCGAGCATTGGGTTTCAAAAATTTCAGGCGAGCTTTAATTACTATTACACGCTGCCGGCCTTAAAAAATACGACGTTTGCCGCCCGGGCGATACTCGGCGTGGGCAAGGTCTTCTCGGCCGACGACCGGTTTACGAGTGCCCAATTCCCGTCGTTGAACGGCTTGCTGCCGATCAGCGAGCGGTTCTTCGCTGGCGGTTCGAACAACCTGCGTGGATTTGACTTTGAAGAGGCCGGACCGCGGGTCGTGATCGTACCGCAGGGTGAATTTCGCAACAGCAGCGGCGAGGTCGTGACGCTTGATCCATTCACGATCCCATTCGGCGGGAATGCTCTCGCCGTGGTCAACATCGAGGCACGCATACCCCTCTCAAAGTCGATCAGGGCTGTGCCGTTCTATGACGGCGGTAATGTCTTTAGAAAGGCAGGAGATGTTTTTCGGTCGCCCACGATCGCCGCAAACGACATCGCCGGTCAGAATCAGCGAGCTATCTGGACACATTCGGTCGGTCTTGGGCTCCGGTTAAAGACACCCATTGGAGGCGAATTCGGCGTCGATTACGGACATCTGCTGAGTCCGCCCCGCTTTCTCATCCCACAGCCCGTTGGACCGAATGCCGAATACAGGTTGCGCCAGGGCCACCTTCATTTCCGATTCTCGCAGGCGTTTTAGCTCCGGCAATCTACTGTTCCTGCGGTGCCATATTTTTCTTGAGCTGGACGATAAATGACCGAACTGCGGTCGCCTCGTTGCTCGTTGGAAAGATCCGCAGAAATTCCTCGTAGGTTGCGATAGCCTCTTTATATTTTTTCTGTCGTTCGTATAGAAGCCCGAGAAGCTGATAGATCACGACCGTGTCGGGAGCTCCGGAGAGCTGCTTCAGCGACATCTTCAGATTCTTTGACGCCTCGGCAAAGTTCAGATCTTCGTTCTCGTAGTCGCCTGAGGCACCGGCGGCCTCAGCTCGCTCTTTGTAGAAAAGGCCGAGCCCGGCGTACGCTTCAGGCTGAAAGCCTTTTCCCTCGGTGATCGAGCGCTTGAACGCCGCGATGGCCTTGTCCTCGTCGCCATTCTCCTTATGAATACGGCCCTCGACAGCCGAAGCCTCAGCGTAGTTGGCCCGAAGGCGTTTAGCTGAGACGATCGCTTTCATCGCCTCTTCGGTATCTTCGAGCTCAGTCAGAACGCGGGCGAGGCTGACGTAAGCCTCTGGGAAGTTTGGCCGCAAACGCACGGCTTTTCTGAATGCTTCGGCTGATTTTTCACGATCTGAAAAGGCGAGGCGTTCGCCCTCCTGATAGGCAAGTTCGGCCTCATCGGTCGTTTTAACGAGTGCGATAGCGATCTCACCCTTCTGAACCGCCGTTAGCGTCTGAGTTTTGTCCTTAAACCCGCTCGCACGCAGCCTGATCGAGTGAGGGCCGGGCGAAACTGTCTTTATCTCAAGCCTGCCCTTGCTGTCCGTTTTACCCCAGCCAACCCCGTCGACCCAAACGTTCGCCGCCGGTTCCGAAACGATCGTGATCGCTCGAAACTGCGTCGCCTGAGCCGCCAGTCCAGCCGCCAAAATAACATGCAAAATAGCCGCGCCAAAAATCACTTTCACTAGCTTCATATACGTATTATAGTTGTTCGACGGCTAATTCGAATGAATAGTTGTTCACATTTTGCCAGCTGCGAGCGTGGGCGAGCCCTATCAATTCATCAAAAATACAGCCGCAGAATAGACTACATCGAACCAACGCCTTGATTTTTTCACCGCGAAAACTATAATCGTATATTCGTGGCTGGGTAGCTCAGCTGGTTAGAGCGCGGGATTCATAACCCCGAGGTCGAGTGTTCAAGTCCCTCTCCAGCCACCATTAAAATCAACGACTTACGGCAGATTAGCGTCTGCCGTTTATCGTTTCGTGACCACCTCGTGACTAAAATGACGTTTCGCGTCCAATTTCTCTACTGCTCTGCGGCCCGCCTCTCCAGACGCATGAACGTAAATCATCGTCGTTTTGAGATCGGCATGACCCATTATTTCCATGAGCGTATAGGCATCGGTTCCGGCATCAGCCAATCGCGTGGCAAAGGTATGGCGTAGATCGTGGAAATGAAGGTTCTCGATTTCGGCCAAATCCACCGCTTTGCGAAAGCCCTTTTTAATGTCGGTAAGTCGTTCGTCGGTCTTCGGACTAGGAAAAACATAGTCACTTAGAAGGCGGGGCAATCTTTGCAAGAGTTCCCGAACGGTGGCGTTGATCGGCACGAACCGCTCCTTACTCGCTTTGGTTTTGCGAATAACGAGCCGTCCGCGCTGAAAATCCACGTCCGACCATTTCAGGCTAAAGATTTCGCCTCGCCTGAGGCCGGTATTGAGAGCGACGATTACGATGCTACGAATCAGGTCGTTTTCGTTCAAAGTGGTCAAAAGAACACCTTCCTCCTCGTCGGAAAGTACCCGCAATCGTCGGTTGTTCGGCTTGAACTTCCGAACCCGAAAGCACGGGTTTGAGTCGATCAAGTCGGCGTCAACAGCCAGTGAAAGTATCTTCGACAGAACCCGCAAGTGGTTGTTGACGGTCGCTAGACTGCGAGGGCGTTCCTTTTTATCGTCGTCCGTCCCGTACACAATGGGCTTTGCCAAAAACCATTGCTTGAATTCCTCGATCACCGGCGGCGTTAACTGTCTCACTGTCTTTCCACGAAAATAGGAAACCAGCAAGGTACAGATATACACGTCGCTAGAAAACGATTTCTTATTAGCCTCGGAGTAGGGAAGGAAACTCTCTACTACGAAGTCGTCAAAGAGCTTGTTCGATTTCGGCTCGAAGCCGTACACCTGCTGAAACACCTGATTCATTATCACGGCTTCGGCGGCTTCGGCTTCCTTTTTGGTGCGAACGAATTTGAGGGTTTTCCTGATCCGCTCGCCTTGGTGATAGAAGTCACAAACCCATTGGCCCGTGTCCTTCCGTCTACTTACTGTCATATGACCTCCTTCGCCGTGTGCAAAGTGGTTCGGCAATCTTAATCCAATTTGAGCATTTTCCTATAGCGGTCGTCCTGCTGTTTTTTGCCTTTCGGTTTGGGCTTTTCGATCTTAACCGGCTGTAGATTGACGGTGGCTTTTCGCTTCCCTGATAGATCGTGCCTCCCGAGCAATACCAGCTCTTCCCGGTCAAACTGATATTCGCGTCCGGGGCGGTAGAAGGGGACACGGCCTTCTTTAACCCACCGGTAGAGGGTGGAGGATTTAACGCCAAAGAACTCACATGCCTCGTTGAAATCCAACCGCTGACCCGCTGGCTTCTCGCTCCTAATCTTTCCCGGATCATTGGGCGCTTCTAACTCGCGCAGGAAAGCGAGTAGATCGGTAAGGCTGCAAACCCTTACTCGGCTCTGGAGATCCATTGGAACGTTGGAGCGAACGTTTGCTTTCAAGGCCGGGATCTTCTTTTGATTGGAGACAATGACGCAGACATGATCGTATCCAGCGGCAAGGCATTTCAGGATGTTCTTAGTTTCGTAGTCAGTCGAGGAAGTAACCGATACTTCACAGGCAATCTTTAGACTGTCTTTTTCCAGCGAGACATCGACGCTTCCCGATCCGTCCAAAACATACTTTTCGATAGCAACATTAAATCCATAGCTTTCGCCTATGCGTTTAATGACCGCCTGCAATTCCTTGTGATGCTGTCCGCCCTTTCCGTAACCTTCTGGGGGTGCTGTGTTCACGGCCTCAACCGCCGGTGGAGCTATATGCGGCGGTAGGGGAGCATCCTCCGGCGTTGAAACAGGCTCCTGAGAGGGAGCTACAACGGCTTCTATCGAGGTTATGACCTCGGCCTTATGGATGGCGTATTCGCGGCGTGTTCGATCAACAACTGCTCGTCGCCTCCGTTGGGCAATCTCTAAGGGGGTTATCTCGGGCATACTGCCCTTCAAGTTGAAATCGTATTCGGAGCGTTCAATCCGGGCGACGGCCTCGCCAACGCTTAGGCTCTGCAATGCCTTCGAATCGAAGGCTGAAAATCCACCCGCGAACTTCTCCGCGTCGGCATCGCCCAGCCGGAAACACACTCGTGTGTAGCAATTCGAAAGAACGCTGTTGGCAACCTCCGCACTCCGGCTTTGAAGCTGGCGAAACTCCTGATGGGCCAAGGCAAGGCCAAGATTATATTTTCTAGCACCGGATAGAACGTTCTCCATAGAAGGGGTAACGAAGTGATGAAACTCGTCCAGATAGCACGAGAAGAAAGGTCGGTCGGTCGAATCCTGACGACTAAGCGCCGTTTGATACAGCTTGGATATAAGTAGTGTTCCTAAGAGATATGCGTTCTCCTCGCCGATCAAACCCTGAGAGAGCTTTATAAGGAGAACCTTTCGGTTATCCATGACCTTGCGAAAGTCGAGCTTGGTATCTTTCTGGCAAACGATATTCCTAATGAGCTTTTGCCTCAGAAACGCATCGAGCCGGATCAGGATCGAGCTTTGCGCTTTTCCGCCGATCAGCGGAAATTCATTCTGCCAAAAGTAACGGATCGTATCGTCCTGAACGGTTTGCAGGAATTCATTTCTGAATGGTTTTTCGACCAGAAACCGTTTTAGATCGAATAACGTGCCACCCCGCGAACTTTCGACGAAAGCCAATATGGTATTGGCTAAAACCGAGTCCATCACATCGCCCCAGCTCGTAGACATTCGCCTGAATGTAGCTATCAGGTCGGACGAAAGAAGCGTCTTTTCGAGTTCCGAATTAGCTTGCAGAATATTGAAGCCTATCGGGTATTCCGCATCCGATGGATCGAACAGGATCACATCATTCAATCTGCTTTCGGGAACATTCGCGACAACCTCGTCGATTAGATCGCCGTGCGGATCGACGACGCAAAACCCGTTTCCAAGTTCGAGATCTTGCTTGATCAGGTTTAGCATAAACGTCGATTTGCCCGATCCGGTCGAACCGACGATATGGATATGTTTGCTCCGTTGTTCGTTTGATAGAGAAACGGTTTGTGCTTCGCCTTCATGAAGGTTCTGGCCGAGGCAAACGGTGTTTCGCGACCCTGAATGAATTGCCAGTTGGGGAGCGGCTTTGGTTACTCGTGTCTCAGTTTTGAATTTCTCGGACCGAAGCGAAGCCATCGGAAGATGAACAATTGAAAGAAGCTCGGTGCTGTTGACGATCATCCCGCTTCTGCGTGTTTGTCGCAGAAGGAGATCATCTTCGTGCGACATCTCGTCGTAACCATCATTCGATAAGGGAATAAGCTCGTTCCCGTGTGCGCTCGGGGTGTTCGTGAAAACCGAGATCAAGGCCGTGCCTAGGCGTCTGGCAAGATCCCACGAGCGGGCCTCATCGCCGGTGATCGCTCCGACCCTGACAACCGCCGAGAACAGCGGCTGGGATATCTTCTGCTTCAGCTGTTCCGGTATTTGCGGAGCGTTGGCGAACACCGAATTACCCGCATAAGTAGTTGTTGCCCAAAGTGCGTTATTTGCCCATTCATGCTGAGTTGCGTGAAACAGAACCTGTAGCACGGCCATTTCGTCGGCTTGAACGTCGGCAAGACTTCCGACGATGCCGGTCAGCGTGTCGATAGAAAGTCCGTTTGTCGCGGGTAGCGGAATAATGAACTCGTGCGAAAGCCCGAAATCGACTATAACGGGAGTGTTTCCAGCGCTGGCGATCCGGGACCAATGGTCAATTAGAAACTCTGTCTTCTCCTGAAACCTAGCATCCTGAAAATAAGCTTCGAGGTTAGAACGCAAAAGCGACGCGTCCGTTTCGCGGCAAACAAATTGCATCGCTATCGAGTCGGCAAGCCCGATCACCTCAAAACCTATCGGCTGCTGAGCCGTCCGCAAGCTCGAAATAAACCGTTCCGCCACCTCACGATTAGGGGTGCTTTTCGTCGGAAGGGCAATTTGGATCTCAGTAACCGGCGAGTCGTCGAAGCAGGGGATAGGCTCGGCGGCCCCGTAAGCCTCTAAGAGCGCGGAAAAGTCTACGTGTGGTTCCGGGAGGGCAGGTCGCCCGTGCATCTTCTCAACGAACGAACTTAGACGGGTAGCCTTCCGCGCATCGTCGGCCGTTGGCAAGTGGTAGCCCGGAAACGGTTCGAAGGGCGGCTCTAGCTCAACCGGGGAATCCCAGACTTGCCACCCTCGTCCGCGTTTTTCCCACGCGTAGAACTGTGCCGTTATCAACTCTTCCGTTGTCATCGTT
>JBGSQW010000140.1:0-35798 GCA_041737885.1 Pyrinomonadaceae bacterium
CGCCGCCGCCACGACCACCACCGCCGCCGCCAAAGCCGCCACGTTTTTCCTGTGGTTTAGCTTCGTTGACTTTGAGTTCACGGCCATCTACTTCTTTACCGTTGAGCTGTGAGATAGCTGCTTCGCCATCTGCCTGCGAAGCCATTTCGACGAAGCCGAAGCCACGTGAACGACCGGTTTCGCGATCTTCGATGATGTTTGTCGATTCGACAGTTCCGATAGCTCCAAAAAGATCGTTAAGATCCTGATTCGACGTGCTGAAGGAAAGATTTCCTACGTATAATTTCATTGACATTTGTTTTTACCTTTTTCCCTTTTCGGGAATTCTAAAGAAGCGTCGAATCGAGTGGTCTTGTGCTAGAGGTTGTCTAAGACGAGATAACGCGCTTTCGGATATACTCAAAAATAACAGAGAGCAAAACTTCTAATTAACTTACCGGGCCTGCTCTCAAACTTATCCAAAAAACGTTAAAGACGAAGCGCGAACCCCTTACGGGCCGCGAGAGAAGGATTAACAGATTCTATGATGCACGTAATCCCAAACAATAGCAAATTGTTTTTAAAGTATATCTCAAGCTAAACTGTCGTAAACCAATGAGCACCCAAGGCGTTACAAATCTTTTGATCGAATTGTCGAACGGAAAACGAGAGGTCGTCGATGAACTGCTTCCGATCATCTACGACGAACTGAAGCGTATCGCCGCCAATTATCTCCGTCGCGAACGAAGCGATCACACGCTGCAGCCGACCGCTCTCGTCAACGAAGCCTACATGAAAATGATCGACATCACACAGGTGTCGTGGCAGAACAAGGCCCATTTTATAGGCGTTGCGGCTAATCAGATGCGGAGGATACTGGTTGATCATGCCCGCCACCACAATGCCCAGAAACGCGGCGGTGAATTCCACATAATGACTCTCAACGAGGAGATCGACCATGTCGCCGAACAAAGCGCCGACCTCATCGCCCTCGATGACGCTCTGACCGAACTAGCCAAAATGGACCCCACAAAAGCCAAGATCGTCGAACTCCGCTACTTCGGCGGGCTCTCAACCGATGAAACCGCCGAAGTCCTCGGCGTCTCGCCGATTACCATCAAACGCCACTGGAAAATGGCAAAGGCCTGGCTCTACGGACAGCTAACTAAGAGCTAGATCATTTTTTTAACGCAAAGGTGTAGAGAAGCAAAGACGCAAAGTTTTCAGGAATTGACTCTTAATATCGCCCCCGATCCCTTCCTTTGCGTCTTTGTTCCTTCGCGACTTTGCGTTAAGAAATTCCCGCTGATACCAAAATCAAAGCACTTTCGCCTTAACACGTGACGGACGATGATCGTTCTATATTTATAGTAAGGAGATACTGCAATGATCAATCATATTTCTATCGGAGTTAATAATCCTGAACACGTCGCAAATGTTGTAGCTGAACTTTGGGGCGGCTACGCAATGCCTTTTCCGCCGAGTCCGGGCGGGTTTGTTGTTTTCGCGGATGACGGACGCGGCACGATGATCGAGGTTGTACCATCGGATGTTCAGATCGTGCCGGGGATCGGCGTTCCCAAGGAAGAGGGCTTTTCCAGAGAGACCATAACCGACGATTTTGAGGCGACTTTCGTTCCGGGCAACGAAAGATCTCTCTTCGGTTCCGTTCACCTCAACATCAATTCCCCACTCGATGAAGAATCGATCAAGGCGATCGCCGACCGCGAAGGCTGGCGCTGTTTTACCGCTAATCGCGCACGCGGCTTATTCCAATTGATCGAACTCTGGATCGAGGACCGATTTATGCTTGAGGTAAATACGCCTGCGATGACCGAAGTCTACCAAAATGTCACCACGCCCGAAAACTGGGCAAAGTTCCTCGGAGAAACCCTTCCACCGAAATATGCGGCGAATTACGCCGGCTTGGTGGCCTAATGGATCGCGTTTAACATTTTTCGGAATTCTTTCAGAATTGACCGTTTCCTGTTCGCATAGGAAACGGTCTTTTGTTTGGGAAATAGGATATAATCCTATTAAAGTTCAACACCCAGCTATTTCTTCCGTCGCGACAGATGCGATCGGGACGTTACGATATTTATGATAGTTGTCGAGTATTACATCAAAGGCGATGCGGACAAGCATGCTCGATACTTCGCGACCAGGCTCGCAGCCAGGAATTTTTGTCATCTGATGAAGAACGACCCGACATGCTCGGGTATCAGAGTTATCAATTAGCCAACTGACGTCCATCACCTCATTACTTTCTCACCTTCGTTTTTTTGTCTGATACTTTTTCTTTTCTTCTGTCGCCTTATCAATCGACGGCGAATCTCGCTGTGCTCGATCTATACGATACGGAGAGAAGAAAATGCGAAATATATTTTTACTTACAGCTATCGCAATATTTACGTTTTCAGCAAGCACATTTGCTGATGTCAAGATCAAGACGAAGCAGACAATGTCCGGTCAAACGTCTGAGAATACGACATATATCAAGGGAAAACGGACGCGTACCGAGATGATGGGCGGAGTAATGGTGACGGTCACACAATGCGACCTAAACCGTGACCTGCAGATCAATCCGGCGGCAAAAACCTATCTTGTCAATCTCTATGACGACGGCACGCCGGTAAAGCAGGTTGCTCCAACGACTCAGCAAACAAAAACAACCGAGGTCACGAAGGGCGGAACGATGTTCGTTACCACCACGATCAAAGATACCGGTGAGCGAAAGCAAATGTTCGGCTACACGGCCCGTCACATCATCCAGACTATCGAAACCGAAACGTCACCGGACGCCTGCCTACCCTCGAAAACCAAGATGGAAATGGACATGTGGGTCATCGACGCTGAGTTTGCGTCGGGCTGTACGACGGAGCGATACTACCGCCCTTACAAAAGCAGCAAACCGTCGGGCTGCCAGGACAAGATCGTTCCCAAAACTATCGGTTCGGCAAAGTCAGGCTATCCGCTATGGCAGAAAATGACGTCGTTCGACGCGAATGGCAAAGAGTCGTTCTCGACCATTTCAGAGGTCGTTGAGCTATCAAAAGCGACGCTTGATCAGGCTTTGTTCGAGATACCCGCAAACTATCGCGAGGTTCAGGATGCCCCACAAATGTATGCGGCAGCCTTGCCAACCTCAAACGATTCATCCATTACGGGCAGTTCGGCACCTTCAACGGGCATGGTGTCTAGTATAAACAACGCCAGATCATCATCGGCACCCACAGAAACACCTGCTGCTCTCGAAGCCAAAAAACCTGGTACGGTCCGCGTCGGCGTTACTGTGAAAACAACATCAGTTGGCGAAGGGATCACTGCGAACGATCTTTCCGCCGCTGTGCAGAACACGATCGGTCAGTACTTGAAAGGCACAAAAGTAGAGATCATTCCGCTCGAAGCGAAGTTAGCCACCGCTCAAACAAGCGAAGCGACAGAAAAACAGTGTGATTTCGTACTTAACGTAACTGCCGCTCATAAAAAAGGCGGCGGCGGGTTTGGGGGATTTGGCAAGGTTTTCAGCTCAGTCGCTCCGATGCTGCCGATGGGCGGAGGTGCAGCCGGAGCGGTCGCAGGCCATGTCGTTTCGACAGCGATCATCACCGCAACATCCGTTTCGGGCAACGTCAAATCAAAAGATGAACTGACACTAGACCTTAAGCTGGTATCGCCTGCCGATAACAGCTCGCCATTGGCGAAGCAGTACAAAACAAAGGCAAAAGCTGATGGCGACGATATCATTTCAGTCCTCGTCGAACAGGCCGCCCAAAATATCCTGGACATCATCGGGAAATAACAGTAGCTCAAACCGGCAGGCTCGCTTTTCTAGACGGGAAAGCCTATTCGCTTAAGCAGGTCGTCGAATCGAGGGTCGCCGCGAAGATTCTTCAATCGACGGCCTGCTTTTAGCAGCGTGAGCCAGTTAGAACGCTCCTGATAAGCCTGTTCGAGCCAGTAAAATGCCTTGTCTTTGTCATCGAGTCCAGCGTAAACTACGGCGGGCAAAAATGGTGAGATCTCTTTTTTCATCACCTTTCGTTCCAGGCTGGCGGCGATCTTTTCCGCTTCAGCTTTTCGGCCGGCGGTTGCGTAGACATGACCGAGAGCCATTTCGTTTATCGTGTCGTCAGAGATCTGTTTCGATCTTTGAAAATTGCTGATCGAGTCGTTAAACCTCCCCTGCTCCTGATAGATCTCACCCAGTACCAGATAGCCACGAGCGAAACCAGGGTCTCGAATCACTATCTGTTTCGCCTGCGCCTCTGCTTCTTCAAGGCGGCCCGCGACGTACAATGCCCATGCAATGTTCGATGAGATCGTAAGCGAAAGCGGGTCGAATTGCTGTGCGATCTTCAATTCGTTGATAGCCTCTTCGTGCCGTCCCATAGCTACGAGGAAATTTGCGTACGACGAATGCCCTTCGGCATTGCTTGGCGTTAGCTGGATCGCGGTTTTATATGCTGCCTCAGCCCCCGGGAAATCCCAGTCATAGACGAATTTTATCGAGGCGAGCGGAACATGGGCCGAACCAAGTTGCGGATCTATCGACAGAGCCTTCATCGCCGCCTGTTTTGCCAGCGGGTAGGATTCCTGCGGAGCCAAAGCCCCATAGGCTGGTGCCATACGGTAGGCGAGGGCCAGCCCCTGAAAGGCAAGGGCGTAGTTTGGGTCGATCTCGAGTGCTCTCTTGTAGAATTCGATCGACTTGCGCATGTCCTCGGGAGTGCCTTTTTGCCGATGATATTCGCCTTTCAGATAATTGTCGAACGCATCGTTGTTCTCCGTGAAACTCTTTTGAGCGACGATGGTCCTGCCGGCGGGAAGATCGAAACGCTCTAGTGTTTTTGACACCATTTCGTCCTGGAGTTCCAAGATCTTGCCTGCGTTATCGACAAAATACATGGTGAACAACCGCTTGCCATCCGCCGTGCTGACAAGTTCGGTTTTCAGGGTAAATTCATCGCCCTTGCGGGTCAGCGTCCCGACCATTATGCTGTCGACCCCTAGCTCTTTGCCGATGGCCTGCGGATCGAGCTGTTTTGCCCGGTACGCAAAGGCAGCCGCTCGTGAAACGGTACGGATATCCGGAAAATTTGCTATACGATCGATCAACGCTTCGCTCATACCGTCAGAGATATAGTCGTTTGCCGTGTCTCCGGTATTATTTTCAAAGGGAAGGACGGCGATCGACCGAGGCACGGACGAACTCGACGGCGCCGGGAAGGGACCAACGGAAACCGAAACTACGCCCGCAAAGTAGCCGGCGATCAGCAGCACCGCAAGGATTCCGATCGACGCAAATTTCACCCGATGACGCCTAAAAAAGCTTGGCTTGAAATGTAGCGTCGGCATCTCGGAAGCCGAGACTGTTCGAGCGTCTGCAAAACCCATTGATGTATAAGCCGCCGGGTCGGTATTTCTACTAGGATAGCTCGATTGTTCGTCAGACTTGGCCTGCATGCGATCGAGCAGCTTTTGGTATCGCTCGTCGGAGCGGAGCGGCTCGAGTTTCACATCGGTTGTCAACCAAATAAGCCATGGGTCACATTCTTCGACAGCCGTATTTAAGAACGTAAACGCGTCGTCCAGTTTTCCGGCGGCGACACAGGCGAGGGCGATGAACATCGGCTTAACATACCCGATGACACCAGCCGCTTTTAAGTCGTCCGCCAGTTTCTCGCATTCCTCCTGCCGTCCGGCCGCCGCGAGGGCAAAGGCAAGGTAAAATGACGCAAGGGCGGATCCTGGCATGAGTTCCATGCCGCGTTTGATCTCATCGACGCCTTCGCTCGCTCGTCCAAGTTCACACAGGATGTAGCCGCGTTGTAAATGACCCTGCGGGTAATTTTCGTCCAGCCGGATTATCTCCACCGCTTTACTAAGAGCTCTCGCAAAATCGCCCGTTTGATAAATGGTCCACGTTAATAGCGTTTTGGTTCGAAGCGATAGCGGATCAAGTTCTTCACTGCGCTCCGCCTCTTCGATTCCCTCCCGAAATCTGCCAGTCGCAATACATATCGCTGAAAGCCATTCGTGGGCAAGCGGATAGTTTGGGGCTAATTCAATAGCACGGCGTATCAATCTTTCCGCCTCGGCCGCCTTGAATTGATTCATCTTGATCAACCCGAGCGAGGCGTATGCTTCGCCAAGTTGATCATCGATCTCAAGTGCCCGCATAGCAGCGGCGTACGAATGTTTGTAATAGTCAGCTCCCGACACAAGCCCGTAAATGTTGGCCCAGCTATAAAAATCGGAAACTCCTACGTATGCGAGAGCATAATCCGGGTCGAGCTCGATAGCCTTTTCAAAAGCCTCGATCGCCTTCGGCAGGGATTGAGCTGTGAACTGATTCCAGTAGAATCTGCCGCGAAGATAAGCCTCATAGGCTAACGGGCTATTGGTGCCGCGTTTGGCAAGCTGCTGTCTTTCTAGACCTGTAAGGCGAGGGATGAGAGCCGCTGCAACTTGCTCCGATATCGCGTCCTCGAGTTCAAGAACGTCGGTCAAATGCTCGTCGAACTGCCCGGCCCATATTGCCGAGCCGTGCTTAACATCAAGCAGTTGCAATGAGATTCTGATTCGTTCGCCGAACCGCCTGATCCGTCCGTCCAATACGAATTCGACCCCTAGCTCAAGCCCGGCACGGAAAGGATTTACAAAATGCTCGTTATAACGAGTGATGGAGCTGGTAGGGCGAACGGTAAGTTTCTTCACACTCGCAAGGCGTGTGATGATCGCGTCCGCAAGGCCGACCGTGAGATAAGATTCGTCCGTGTTCTCAAGACTGGTAGGGCCGAGAATACTCAGCGGCAGAACCGCAACCAGTCTCGTTGACGAATCTGTATTTTGCGAAACGTGCACATTTGATTGAGACGTGTAGTACGAAGGGATCTGAATCGGCTCGCCATTCAGATGGCGTTCGATATCTCCGCGTAGTTCAGCTATGGAAGCATACCGTTCGGCAGGCTCTTTACGCAGAGCTTTGGTGATAATGCTGTCGAGATCTCCTCGAAGGCTTTCCGCAAGCTTCGAGGCTGACTTAGCTCCGAGATCGAGAAAGCCGGGAAGCGTGGCGGCTGAAGGGTTGACCTTTACCACCGGCAATTCGGGATCGCTACTTCCAACCACCGCACTTGGTAAATAAGGATCCGAGTCGCATATCGCACGAGCAACGTCGTGAGGAGATCGGCTGTTGATCCTATACGGGCGTCGTGCCGTAAGCAGTTCGAAAAGGATCACGCCGAGGCTGTAAATATCCGTCGCGGTCGTTACTTTTTCGCCACGAACCTGCTCGGGGCTTGCGTAATCGACCGTCATCATTCTCAAAGCAGTTGCGGTTGGTTGTAGCGTGTCTGATGCCAATTCCGGATCGAGCAATTTTGCGATACCAAAATCGAGCAATCGCGGGCTTCCGTCATGAGCGATGAAGATATTCGACGGTTTCAGGTCGCGATGAATGATCAGTTTCTGGTGAGCGTATTCGACCGCCTCGGTTACGCGGCAAAATAGGCGCAGACGTTCGTTGATGTTAAGCCGATTTTTGTCGCAATAGCGATAAAGAGGCAGACCGTCGATGAACTCCATGACGAAGTAGGGCCGTCCGTCATCCGTAGTGCCGCCGTCTATTAGACGCGTAATAAAGGGATGATCGAGAGCCGCGAGGATCTGACGTTCGTTTCGAAAGCGGCGAAGAACAAAATCGGTGTCGACACCACGCTTGACGACCTTTAATGCGACCCGCAGCTTGAATTCGCCATCTGCCCGAAACGCCTCGTAAACGGCTCCCATTCCACCGCGCCCGATCTCTCGCTCGATGCGGTAATTACCGAGCACCTTGCCCACCATCGGATCGTCGTCGCTGTCGTCAAGCAATGATGAAAGTAATCCGCTTTTCGCACTGTCATAAAGTGGCTGTTCGATAAAGCTGCTTGCATCTTCGAATTGAGCGAGCAGTTTTTCGACCTCCGCTTTCAGATCACTGTCCTGCCCTGAAGATGAAGACAAAAATTCGGCGCGTTCGCCCGCGGGCAGATCCAGTGCCTCGTGGAAGATCTCTTCGATTTGATGCCAACGTTCAGGCGTCATTTCTGTTCGCAACCCGGTTGATCTCGGGATATTTTAATAGGTTTATCTAACCAAGACCATCAATACTGTAAGAAACAATGTACGGCAAAGACGTCGATTTCGTTCAGTTCGGTCTTCTTCGATATCTGCGGTGAGTTTCACAACAACAAAAACGGGCCGGAACACTAGTTCGCGGCCCTAAATTTCTGTCTGTCGATAGTCTCACAACGACCCCATTAAGGCTTTTTCCCTTCGTTCCATGTCGGCTTGAAGTTCGAGTTTGCGAACCATTGTATCGGCTTGATCATTGAGTTGATCGAGCGGGTCATATGCGAAAAATCGATCGTTTTTACTTCGTCGCTGACCTGATGATAATCGGTGTGCAGTCCAAAGCTAGAAACTGTATGGGCGATGATTCCGCGAACAGCAAAACCGTAGTTATCTGACCGCTGAAAGAAATTCTGCGTTGGATGCGGATCTTGTACGAGTTTAGCTCCTCGCTTAGCGAGTTCCGGGCCGAGATTCGACCGCTCGTATCCCGTAAGCCACAGCTCCTCGGGTTTGACTTTAGCATCGGGGCGGCCGATCATCTCGAATTGCAGGTTGGCAACAAATTTATCCTGTGGAAACGGCAAATTATCGCCAAAATATCTAGATCCAAGACCGCCGGACTCTTCGCTGCCGAAACATACAAAATAAATGGTCCGTTTCGGTCTTTTGTTACTGCCCAAAACGCGAGCTAATTCCATAACCGCGACCGTGCCTGAGGCGTCGTCATCCGCACCGTTGTTGATCTTGTCGGGGCCCGGTGCGTTTTCGCGAACTCCGATGTGATCCAGGTGAGAGCTCAATACGATAACCTCGGCGCCGAGGCTTTTATCGCTTCCCGTCAATTTTCCTGCGGCATTCCATGTATATTGGTTTTGCGAGCTGACCTTCCCATTAAATTCGACCGGCGTACCTTCCGCCATCCCGGCGAGAGATTCCGCAGTTGCCTTGCTGACAACTACTACGGCCGATGGTTTGGCGTTCGAAGTGGTAAAGCCGAGCCTTCGGCCGGCAATGTTCGCCCAATTTGAACGATACTGAGGCGTTTCTTCAATAATGACCATGGATGCTCCAGCAGTGATCATCGCCGACAGAGCCTGCATCGGATTGGCCGGAGCATTTGCAGTTAATTTAACGAAAACGACTGAGCCCGCCGTTGGCTTGCCGCCTAGTTCCAGCTTCTGTAGGCCGCCGCTGATCGATGAGCTGTTCGCCCGCAGGACAAGCATCTCTTTCCCATGATCAACTGTGGTAGAGCCAAATCGGAGAGTCGGCGGTGCGTCAAAACTATTTCGGGCGATGGTCACCGTCTGAACAAATGTAGGTTTTCCATCCCAACCCGCTTCACCAGCGGGCTCCAAGCCAAACTGCATGAACTGCGAGCCAACATATTCTGCCGTTATCCGTTCAAAAAGGGTGCCGCTGCCGCGTCCCTGCATGGCGTCACTTGCAAGGAACTGCATTGCTGCTCGAACATTTTTTTCGTCGATCGTGGACTTTCCCTGAGCGAGACCAACGACATTTGCCGTGATAAGCAGAGCCGAGATCCAAAAGGAGTTTCTGAGGTATTTTTTCATTTTTTCTAATACGGACAATAGGATGAATTAGTTTGCCAATCCAGGGTAGTATCTCCAATTTGTCTTGAAGTCTTTGTTCAGTTTTTGTTTCGTCAGAATTGCGCGAACCATCTCAACTGGTATCGCACCTTCTTTCAGGATCGCATCGTGAAACTGTCGGTCGGTCATCTTCTTTGTACCAACCAGATCCTTGTGAAGCTGATAGAATTGTATTCCACCCATCATATAAGCCATTTGATAGAGCGGTCCATAGTCACCCGAGAATGATCGCCTTACCTCTGCCAGGGCATTGTCCCGTTCGTGGCCGACCTTGTTTACCAACAGATCCACACATTCCTGCGGCGTCCATTTTTCGAGATGGAAATTGAGTGAGAACAGAATGCGTGCCGCTCGGTGCGAACGCCAGAAGAGAGCTCCGATCTTGTCCTCAGGCGTCTTGGTGAATCCGCGATCCCATAGGATGAATTCCCAATACAACGCCCAACCCTCACCCCAGAATGGCGTTCGGAACATCTCGCGATACGGGCGATAGCGGCGAGTCATAAACCCTTGCAGGTGGTGGCCCGGGATCAATTCGTGATGCGTTACCGCTCTGGCAAAATGGGGGTTATTCCCTCGCATCGACATGAGTTTCTGCTCGTGGGTCATACCATCAGTCGGGTAGGAGACAAGGATCGTCTCACCGCCGAGGAAAAATGGAGCTACTAACTGCCGTTCAGGCGTCATCATCTCCATTCGCCAGCCATCACGAGCAACTTTGGGAACGGTCACAAGATCGTTTTTTTCCATGTACTCGATCGCCTCGTACGCCTGCTTTTTGATCAATTCGGGCTGCTTTCCAGGTTCGACGTATTTTTGCTTGACGGCCTCGATCGCCTTCATATAATCGTCGCCAAAGCCCATCTCGCGCGAAGCTTTCTTAAATTCCGTTACGCACCATTCAAACTCTTTATTTGCGATCTCCACGAGTTCCTCGGGGGTGTACGGGATCATCTCGAACTTAAGTTCCTCGATCAGAGCCTCACGCCCGATCGGATCGCCGATGATCGTCGTCCTATCATCGGCTTTGATGCCAACAAGTTTTTCGGACACGAAGGTGGCATATCGGCCCAGTGCCTCGTCCGCCGATTTGTATGGTGCCTCGCACCACCACGTAAATGTCGGATCATAGGCATTGTAAAACGTGTACCACGACCTCAGCGTCCTTCTCAGGCCGTCCAGCGTTCGGGTCGCTCGATTGGCCACGGTTCGTTTTGGCTTGACGGCACTAGCCGCATCGAGGCTTCGCTGTGTCGCGGCGATCTGTTTTGCGAGTTCGTTGAGCAGAGCTGCAGACTTTGCCGGATCGGCAAATTCAAGCTTTCTTCGCGTGTCCTCAAGGTCGTTGATCGTCCTGGCAAATGGCATCAGCGATGCCATCTCGGCGAACTGGGCGTCGTTCCTTTCCTGTTCCCTGATCTCATGGTCAAGGTAATTCTTGTACAGCACATAATCGATTTGTTCGTCATGGTTTAGCCGGTCATAGTTAAAGCTGCTCAGCAACTGTAATTGCTCATTGAATGCCGCCCGAAAACGAACAGAACGGTTGGTCGAGGTCTGAGCCGAATAGTATCGGTTGAAGATTCCCAGATCCTCACGAAATTTCTCGATCACTCCAGCCATTCGAGATGGCGGCTCGCTGTACTGACTGATCGGATCTGCCGACGTCTGTGCAAACACGGACGGCACGACCATCGAAACTAAAAAAAGGAAACAGATCGACCTCTGGAACATGTTTTTCATAGTCTGTCTTTTTATACTCCGGTACCGATAAACTGCCGCCTGCTCCCACCTTAAAGATCCTGCAGACCTTCGATCGATACCCAAATTTCTTAGTTGTTTTGCTGAAGGAACATCATAGCAATTTTTGTATTGCTTATCCGAATTAAAATCTATAAAGTATGCGGAACGCAGCGTTTTTTTCCTGCGCTACAGTCTTTTTTCAGGAGAATCGTATGAAGTTATCTAAGAAGTTTATTGGGATGGGATTTCTCAGCCTGGCGTTCCTTTTTCTGAGCTTTTCATCAGCTAGCGCCCAAGACAGCGAATTTTCATTCAAAGTCTTTAACAAAACTGACAGCACCATCAAAAAGTTGCTGGTATCGATCGACGGCAAAAAATGGGGATTCTTCGATATCGGAGCCGGCATTGCTTCCGGCAAGTCAGCCGAGCTCGTATGGAGCAAAACTACTGACAGCGACCCCTGCATCCAGTGGGTGAAGGCCGTTTACGCAGATAAATCGGAATCAAAACCGGTCAAATTCGATTTTTGCGAAGACGATCTAGAGATGGAATTCACAGAATAGTTCCTGCAAATGTTTAAGATAAAGCCAGGTTGGAGAATGGATCTCCGGCCTGGCTTTTTTATGTACACGAAATCCACAGTCACCGTGGCAACCATCATTACGAGTCGCGAATCCAAATCCCCAAAATCCCCTGCCTTGTGAGGTCCGATGAGAAGATACTTTGTTTTCGTCCTTTTAACCCTTTGCTTTGCGGTTGAAATGCGTGCCCAGCCGACCCAGACGGTCAGCGTCATTCACGATACCTATAAGATCGCGTCACAGACACTCGGCGAGGAACGAACCATCCTTGTTCGCGTTCCGCCCAACTATGGACGCAGTCAGGCTAGATATCCTGTCATTTATATGCTCGATGCTCATTCGCCGCAGAATGCGATGATGGTCGGAATGGTCGAGCAGCAGGCTTGGGGCGGTCAGATGCCCGAGATGATAATCGTCGGAATACAGAACACCAATCGGACGAGGGACCTGACGCCAAGCAAAACGGAGCGCGGCGGGAGCGGCGGCGGCGATAAATTCCTCGATCTTTTGGAGAAAGAGGTCATTCCATTAGTCGAGAAGAACTACCGTACAGAACGCTTTCGAATATTCGCCGGTCACAGCCTGGGCGGCCTCACGGCGATCTACGCATTCTCGTCGCGCCCCGACATGTTCGATGCATACATTGCGGCGAGTCCGGTCTTGCATTGGGATAAGGATTTTGTCATCAAACGATCCGAAGAGGCTTTCAAACAAAGAAAGCAGTGGAAGAAAACTGTATATATCGGTCTCGGCAACGAACCTGACTACGTCAAGGGTTATAACACCTACAAAGATCTTTTGAAAAAGGCTGATCCGGATGGCTTGGTGTACGAGTTTCAACAGTTCACGGCTGAGAACCACGGCTCGGTCGTTTTGCCTGCGTATCTTGCTGGTTTGAGAAAGGTCTTTGCAGGCTGGCAGCCTCCGACATCGGGAACCTTCGCCGACCTCGAAAATCACTATAAAAAACTAACCGAACGATTCGGCTACACGATCCTCGTTCCCGAGAATCTCGTCAACGAAACCGGATACCAACTCCTGCGTTCGAACCGCGTGGAAGAAGCTATCGCCGTTTTCAAGCGAAATACCGCTCTTTACCCAACATCCGCTAACTGCTATGACAGCCTCGCCGAGGCGTATGAAACATCGGGCCAGCTTAAATCAGCTAAGGAAAACTACGAAAAAGCTCTTAGTCTGGCGACTTCCAGCGGGAACCAGCAACTGGCAGATTTGCTCAAAAAAAGCATAGACCGGGTAACTGCAAAAATGAACTAGCCTGATCAAGTTATGACCGATTTTGCCAACATTTGAACGTAAGCTAATGCGGACGGGCAGTTCCGTTTCCAAAAATCGCGGTGCCTAGATAGAATAAAGGTCTTAATTACCAAGTCTAATAGAGTTGCTCGGACAAAATGGCCTTTAAATTAAACGACGAGAATTTTGTAGCTCGTTTCGACAAGATCGTTCTTACCCTGATCGGGCTGACGCTTTTGGGATTCGCTGTTCACACGATAGTCGCCTATGACATCTGGTGGCAGATCAAATCGGGCCAGCTTGTGCGGGAAAGCGGATGGCCCACAACCGACCCGTTCAGCTACGGTTTTCCTGACCGGATCTGGATCGAGGTTCGATGGCTCTACTCCGTTTTTATTAGCTTGGTATTTGAGAATCTCGGGCTCAATTTTCTCATTGTCATCAAAGCGGCCTGGCTCGCCTTCGCGGGTTTCTGCCTTTGGAAGGTCGGCGACAACATGGCTCGCTGGACGGTGAACCTCGGGCTGATCTTTGCGTTGATCCTGCTTCACCAACGTACGATGATTCGGCCGGAGCTCGTAACCTATGGCCTGTTTGCAGTTTATTTACTTATAGTTAGACGCTTTCAGCTAACCCGTGACATTAGCTGGCTGATCGCTTTACCTGCGTTGCAAGTCTTTTGGGTCAACGCCCACAGCCTTTACATTCTAGGGCCGGCCTTGCTTTGGGCCTTTGCTATCGCAGAAGGGGCGGCCGGACTGCTTCCATGGAAGCAACTTCAAGACTTTCCCGACAGACTTACCGGAAAACCGCTCAAGATCCTGTTTGGAGCCGCAGCCATCTCGACCATCGCCTGTATTGCCAACCCGTATGGTCTTCAAGGTGCCCTGTTCGCATTCGAACTATTCTCAGAGATCCAGTCGAACCACGTTCTCAGTTCCATAATCACAGAGTTTCGAAGCCCTTTTGTTGCCGCAGGTGTAAACCTTCTGTTCGTTACTTATGTAGTCGTCGTTCTGGTCTCGGCCCTCGGCTTTTTTCTCAATCGCAAGGCTGTTTCGCCCGGCTGGATTGGCGTATGGGCTGCGTTTTTATATTTATCGATCCTCGCCGAACGAAACCTTCCGCTGTTCGGCATCGTCGCAGCGGCATCGATCATGTTGAACTTTGGATCTCTCATAATAGACACCCGATACATTTGGGCGACCAGGTTTGCCTGCGGAGCATTCTGTATCGTGATGCTGCCGATGCTTGTCTCAAGCTACTACTTCAGGTCTATCGATCCGGACCGGCGTTTCGGATTTGGTGTCGCAGAACGCCGCTTCCCTATAAAGGCCCTGAGTTTTGTGGAAAGTGAGAATTTACCTCGTCCGGTTCTGACCTCTCTCGGTGAGGCGTCGTATGCTCTTTTCGAGGGCGGTCCCAAGAGCGTTTACGTTGACGGGCGGCTCGAGATCTATGGTGGCGATAATGTGGCCGAAGCGATGAAGACATTCAGCTCTCCGACAGAACTGAATGCGACGACATCAAAGTTCGGCGTAGAAACCGTAGTATTCCATCACGAGAACGAGGCTGGAATGGTCTCGGCTCTGCTTGCCGACGCAACCTGGGTTGCGGTTTACTTTGACGATTCGCACATCGTTTTTGTCAAAGCTGGTGGAAAAGCTTCTGATGCCGCGGCGAGACTTAAGATCGACTGGCAGAATCCCCAGATCCGTGCGGTTGAGCCTAAGGCTAACATTCAGGCGTCAAAATGGTTCCAGAGCATTATTCCGGCGGTTGGTGATAGTTCGGCAGACCGTGCTCTCGGACGTCTTTTTATGGCGGCAGGCAATTCGGCTCGCGGTATTCAGTATCTGGAGCAGGCAGTTCGAAACTGGCCAGATGATGGCAGGGCTTGTTTTCAGCTTGGCGTGATGTATCGTTCGATGGGACGCGAGGCCGAGGGCCTGCAGCTTTTGTCGCGTGTTACGCGAGATGTCTACATGTCACCCGCATCTCAAGCATTTGCTGCAATGACGTACGAAGCGAGTAACAATCCGGGAGCGGCCGCAGATGCCTGGCTGCTCGTCAGCCAACTTGGCGACCAGCGTCCGGTCGTTTATGAGCGGCTCGCACAGACATCGATCGCATCGCAACGGTGGGAAGGCGCCTTTACTGCTCTGTCAGCGATGACCAAGAATTCCCCTAACGACTTTAAGACCTGGAATAATCTCGGCATCGTCGCCGACAAACTAAACAAAAAGAACGAGGCGTTACAAGCATTTGAACGCTCGCTCCAGATATCCCCGTCTCAGGCTCAGGTACTGACGCAAGTTGGGGTCATCAAAATGGAGTTGCGAGACACTGCGGGAGCAAGACAGGCCTTTGAAAGAGCTTTGGCCGCCGACCCGAGTTTTGAACCCGCACGCCAACAGCTAAGCCGACTTCCAGCCCGATAATGATCATAATTGACCGAGGAAACTGACACCATCCTCGATCTCGATGCCAAAATTCTCGGCGATCGTTTGGCCTATGTCTGACAAAGACTGTCGTGTTCCTAGATCGACGCCGGGCTTGGCATTCTTGCCAAAGACCAACAACGGAACGTATTCGCGGGTGTGATCGGAGCCTTCCTTCGTTGGGTCATTGCCGTGATCGGCCGTCATTATCAGCAGGTCGTCGTCCCTTAAGGCAGCAAGCACCTCAGGCAGGCGCTGATCAAAACTTTCGAGAGCTTTCGCGTAGCCTTCTGTATCGCGGCGATGCCCGTAAAGCATGTCAAAATCCACCAGGTTACAGAATATCAGCCCATTGGAATCGGCATTTAAAGCGTTGATAGTTTGGTCGATGGTTTGGGTATTGTTCTTTGCCTCCAGATCCTCGGTCACGCCGATCGAATCATAGATCGAGGCGATCTTCCCAATGCAAACAACATCGCGACCAGCATCTTTCAACTTCGGCAGTAGATTGCCCGATGGCGGTGGAACGGCATAGTCGTGCCGATTTTCGGTTCG
Source organism: Pyrinomonadaceae bacterium (assembly GCA_041737885.1). Classification (GTDB taxonomy): domain Bacteria; phylum Acidobacteriota; class Blastocatellia; order Pyrinomonadales; family Pyrinomonadaceae; genus OLB17. The sequence continues at coordinate 16,288 of JBGSQW010000140.1, forward strand.
CTTAAAATCCCCGGCGTTGTTACCTAAAAACGGCCTTGCGATGACGCGTGCGACCTCGTCATCGCCGTGAAGGATCTTTCGGGCGATCTCACATATCTCATAAAGCCGGTCGATCGGAACGACCTCCTCGTGTGCTGCGATCTGAAAAACCGAATCAGCCGAGGTGTAAACGATCGGTTTTCCTGTCCGAATGTGTTCTTCGCCAAGCTGTTTGATGATCTCGGTTCCGCTCGCCGGAATGTTGCCGAGCACGCCCGGAACTTTTGCGAGATCGACAAATTCATCAATAATTCTTAGCGGGAAACCGTCAGGAAATTTCGGAAAGCCTTGTTTCAAAATGATCCCCGCCATTTCCCAGTGTCCTGTGGTCGTGTCCTTGCCATCGGATTTTAGTGTGCATTTGCCAAATGATCCGGTGGGAGCCTCGACAGCGTCGATATGCTGTAAGGGCTTGATGTTACCGAGGCCGAGCCGCTGTAGATTTGGCAGTTCGACCCTGCGTGATTCCATAATATGGCCGAGCGTGTCTGCTCCCGCATCGCCCCAAGCCGCGGCATCCGGCATCTCGCCGATACCGGCGGAATCGAGCACCATTAAACAAATTCGTCCAAACTTTCCTGCCATAAAAACCTTAATTTGCCGGTGCAGTGTAGCTTTCTCGCGCCCGTACGACGGTACCCGCCGGAAGTCCCTTGACCTCAACCTTTATCTTACGCACCGTGCCGTCTTTTTTCTCATTCGTCGGGTAATAGCCGATCGTGTATTTCGTCCCGATCTCCTCGGCAACACTCTTGAAGGCGGTTCGAGCCTCGCTAAGATCGCCGACCGGAAAGACCTTGCCACCCGAGCTTTTTGCGAGGTCGTTCATTTCCTGCTCGGCGACGTCATAGAGCCGCTTGCTAATAGCGAGCCGCTCAAAATCACCGAGTTGGCAGAAGTTCGTCGCTTTCTCCATGTTCTTGCCCTTCGAAGCGATCGTTTTGTAGTAGCGGCGGATCTGAGCACTAGAGAAACGCATCGCACTCTGGCAGTCACCGAGCAGCGACTCCTCAAAGTATTCCTGAGTATCGACCTGGATAAAGAATGAGATAACACCGACCTGGCCAAGCGATTCCTTGACCAGCTGAAAATCAACCACGCTGCTCGAATCCACACCGTCCGTCAACGCCACGAGTGCACGCCGACCGCGAAATTCCTCCGCCGGCCGCTGGCTAAATATCTTTTCGGCAACCTGCAGCATCGAGTCGTAGTAGGGCGTTCCGTTGCTGGTTTTGGCGTTGTCGATAGCTGCCTTTAGTTTTTCGCGGTCGCCGGTCAACGGGGTTAGCACCTCGCCGACCGCGAAAGCCTGGCTTGTCCTGCGGTCCGTGTTGAACGCGATCACAGCGACGCGATCGCCGGGACGTAAACTGGCGATGAATTCTCTCGCCGCACGCTGAATAAGCGGCAGATCGCTGCGTGCCGAGCCCGAGGTATCCAGAACCAAAGCGACCTCGAAAGGTTCACTCGCGGCAGAGAAATCAACGATGTCTTGGCGTTTCCCGTCCTCGTAAACGGTAAAATTAGTCGCCTTTAGCCCTTTGAGCGGAATACCGGCCGGGGTTGTCACAGCGAGCGGCACATCAACAAGCTGAGTGTCGACCTTGATCACCTCATCCTTGTCATCGGGCTTCTTATCCTGGCCAAATGCCGAAAAAGGTGTCCCAACGCTAAACAACAGCAGTAGAAAAAGCACTCTCAAATGCATCTAAAATAGCCCTCACTCCGATTTTTTAATTGTAACAAAAAATTGATGCTGCAAAGCGTTAAATACGGTTTTTCGTGTCGCAATTCGAGAGATTTATGCTATCCTGTTGCAAAGTTATCTTTTACGCAAAGTTAGCCTGGCGTGGAGCATTTGAAACATTGGTCACTGATCGTGCGAAAGTTGCACACCATACCTTGTATTACACCTACTGTTGAGGGGATTTGAACTAATGAGAAGAAATATTATTTTGGCTGCATTGTTACTTACGGCGATCTTTGGCGGGTCGTTTGTTTTGAAACAAGTTTCCGCCCAGAAAGAGCATGATGTATTCGGTCTTGATTCTGTAGATAGTCCGTCAGCATCACTATTGACCGATGATTTCAGTTATACCGGTGCAAGTCTTCTGACAGCAAATGGCTGGACAGCTCATAGCGGAGCGGGCACAAACGCGATTCCTGTTGCTTCGATGGGGCTAACGTACACAGGTTATGCGGGTTCCGGTGTTGGAAATGCGGCTTCGCTTACAACAACTGGTGAAGACGCACACAGAGTTTTTGCTGTTCAATCGGCCGGGAGTGTGTATACGTCGGTCATGGTAAATGTTACCGAAGCCGTGGACGACGCTGCCGGTCTTGGCGGATACTTCTTCCATCTCGGTCCTGACCCGATATCGACGACCTTCCGCGGAAGGATCTACGCGAAGAAGAACGCTGCAAATCAGGTTGCGTTCGGTATTACGAAAGCCAGTTCCTCGGTCGCGGCTGACGTTGCATTCACGCCATTCAGCTATTCGCTCAACACAACTCATCTTTTGATCATCAAGTATACGGTAGTTGATGGAGCGACCAATGATACAGTCTCGCTTTTCGTCAATCCGACTTTAGGTGGAACGGAACCAGCAGCTACGGTTACTGCACCAGACGTTATCGCTTCCGACATAAACCCTGGTTCGGTTGCCTTACGCCAGGGAACAGCCTCTACTCATCCGACGCTCGTTGCTGACGGCATTCGTGTTGGCACAGCATGGGCAGATGTAGCCGGATCGACGGGCGGTGGTGCAACACCTACGCCAACCCCATCTCCTTCACCAACACCGACTGTAGCTCCGTCGCCTACGCCTACGCCGGGACCTAGCACGCCGAAATTCTTGTTCACGACCCGTCTTTCGGGTGCTCAGGAAGTTCCGGCTGTAACCACGAATGGAAAAGGCTTTGGACGTGTTGTGCTCAACGCGGCTGAGAATCAGATCACAGCTTCGTTCTACTGGGAAGGCCTTTCGAGCGGTACCATTTCGGGCCACATCCACGGGCCTGCGGCTGTTGGGGTCAATGCTCCGGTTCTCTTTAACATGAACCCGACCACAGGCTTGACCAGCGGTTCGACCATTGACCGCACTTTCACGGTGACACCGGCTCAGGTTGCAGACCTTCGTGCTGGACTCTGGTATTTCAACATTCACACGACGAACTTCACCGGCGGCGAAATTCGCGGCCAGATCTCGTCAAGCACCACCGATGCTCCATATGACATCAATGGCGACGGGAAGACCGATTTCGGTGTAGTTCGACGTACAGCCGGAAATGGCGGTACGCAGACGCGTTGGTTCAACATCACAAACGATGCTGCCGGCACGCAGACCCAGACCGATTGGGGCGTCGCGACTGACTCAGTTACGCCTGGCGACTTCGACGGCGATGGCAAAGACGACATCGCTATCTGGCGTTCAGCAACTGACAACTCGTTCTTCTACATCCTGCAGAGCTCGACGAATACGCTCAGAGCGATTCGCTTCGGCATACCTAATGACGATCCGTTCGTAATTGCAGACTATGACGGTGACGGTGTCGATGATCCGGCAATCTTCCGAAAAGGCGATCCTGAGTCAGCTCAGAGCTTCTTCTGGTGGTACGGCAGCTATGGCATTACAAAGAATGTTCAAGTAGTAGTTCCGTGGGGGGTCGGTGCTGACGTAGCTGCTCCGGGTGATTACAATGGCGACGGTAAAGCTGATTTCTGCGTATATCGATCAATTTCTAATCGCGGTTTGTTCTTCATTCACTACGGCACCGGCGGTTTTGACGCTGCAAGCCCGAATGACACTGCAACTCGTTTCGGCCTTCCGCCAGACGCGGTTGTCCCAGGCGATTATGACGGCGACGGCAAAACAGACCTAGCAGTCTCGCGTGTTGAGGGAGCTAACCTCGCCTGGTACTTCCTGCCAAGCGGTGGCGGAACCGGAACACCTCGTGTAGCCTGGGGCCGAGCCGCCAGCGACGTTGAAGTGCAGGGCGATTACGATGGCGATGGTAAGACTGATCGGGCCATCTGGCGTAGTTCCACTGGAAACCCAAGCATCTTCTTCATACTTCGGTCGAGCGATGCGACGGTTCAGTACCAATTCTGGGGCTCCTTCGACGACGTACCAGCCGCCCAGGATTCACATTTATAAACTGATCTGATAAAGATCATTAAGAAAGACGGCCCTCGAATTTTCGGGGGCCGTCTTTCTTTTTGTTCAAAAGAAAAAGGCCGCTCTACCAGAGCAGCCTTTTATTTGTTATGCGACAAAGATGGATTAGACGTACTTTTCAATAACCCGCGTGATCGCTTCGCGTGTGACCGCACCAACGATGCGTTCCTGCTCCTGGCCGCCCTTAAAGAGGATGAGCGTCGGAATACCGCGAATGCCGTACTGCTGCGGAACATTCATATTCTCATCGACGTTCATTTTAAAGACGCCTGCTTTACCCTGAAATTCCTCGGCGACCGCCTCGACCGTCGGAGCGATCATGCGGCAAGGGCCGCACCATTCCGCCCAAAAATCGACCAGCACCGGCTTATCCGACCCCAGTACGTCAGTCTCAAAATTAGTATCCGTTATCTCATTTGCAAAATGTGCCATTTCTTATCTCCTGATAAATAAAACTCTGAAAGTATAGCAAATCATCTGGTACCACTAAAATTCACGAAAAAATACTAGATGTTCTTTTCGTGTTCATTTCGTATATTCGTGGTTCCACGAACCTATGCCAGTTTCGCATGCAGCGTTATATCCGTTGATGCTAAAGCCCTGCTGATCGGGCATGCCTTACTAACCTTTTCGGCCGTTTCCTGAAAAGCTTGATCATCGAGTCCCTCGACTGCCGCAACCACATGCAGATCGATCCCCTTGATCACAAACCCGGAATCGTCCTTGCCCAAGTGCACGACAGCCTCCGTTTTGACGCTCGAAGCCGGAGTTCCAGCCTTTTCGAGGTTCGCATTCAGGGCCATCGTATAGCAGCCTGCCAGCGAAGCCCCGAGAAGTTCTTCTGGATTCGTCCCCGGCTCTTCTCCAAATCGCGTTCCGAATGAGAACGCCCCCTCGAACAGTCCGCTGCCCAATGCAACCGTGCCTTTGCCCTCTGTCAACGAACCCATCCAGCTCGCATTTGCCTTTCTATCTGCCATAAAATTAAATGTCTCCTATTCTTCTATTCTAGCCAATTGCCGTCTTTGACGATAGTTCAGCGGTGCCGGCACCGACGATATCGGCAACGATCTCATAAGATCGGAGCCTCGCAGCATGGTCGAATGTCATTGCATTTACGATAACTTCGTCGGCTGCTGTCGTTCTGATCAGGTTCTCAATACCATGTCGAACTATCTCAGGCCCGCCAATGATCGAACCGCCAAGACGACTCTGAACCATAGCTTTCTCAGCCGGTGACCAGATCTCGTCCATATCATCGACCGGCGGTTGAATCTTTCCGGGCTTTCCGCGTATCAGATTCAGGAACGACTGATGCTGCGAGGTCGCCAGTTTTTCTGCCTCGAGATCAGTATCGGCGGCAAAGATATTGACCGCAACCATCGCGAGAGGCTTCTCAAGAGCCTCCGACGGACGAAAGTTTCGCCGATATATCTCGAGCGCAGGAAGCGTATTCTCCGGCGAAAAATGGGCCGCAAAGCTGAAAGGCAACCCAAGCTGTCCGGCCAACCGGGCGTTAAAATCACTCGACCCGAGCAGCCATATCGGAATATTCGCCCCGCCTCCGGGCACCGCCTGAACCTTTTGCCCCTCGACCGGAGTTTTCAGAAAGTACTGCAATTCCTGTAGCTGCTCAGGAAATTCATCCGCCGCATCCAGCCGTCGCCTCAGAGCCCGCATCGTCAGGCCGTCCGAACCCGGCGCCCGCCCGAGCCCAAGATCGATTCGCCCGGGGAATAGTGCCTCAAGCGTTCCGAATTGTTCGGCGATCACGATGGGAGCATGATTCGAAAGCATGATCCCGCCCGAACCGATACGGATCGATCTCGTTCCGGCTCCGATATGACCGATCACAACCGACGTTGCTGCACTCGCGATCCCCGGCATCGAATGATGCTCTGCCACCCAAAAACGCCGGTAACCGAGCCGCTCCGCGTGCTGAGCCAGATCGAGCGAATTCCTCAGAGCATCCGCCGCCGCCGTTCCCTCAACGATCGGAGAAAGATCTAAGACTGAGAACGGTATGTCTGACAAATTACTCATAACCACCTTGAAAGATCAGGACGCTATGCCGTCCTATTTGGCGATCTCTGCTTTGACAGCCGAAACAACCCGCTCGTCTTCTGCCGTGACGTCAGGAGCGATACGGGCCGCCACGCTACCGTCTTTTGCGATCAGAAACTTCTCAAAATTCCACAGCACGTCAGCGGCATTCTCGCGTGTCTGGCCAAAACCGGCCAGCTTTTCTTCAAACGCCGAGCCATTTGATATGTCCGCTTCGCCCTTCTCTTGGGTCAGATAGCTGTAGAGCGGATGCTGATCGTCGCCCTTGACCGAGATCTTTTGAAAGAGCGGAAAGGTCACATCATAGTTAGTCGTGCAAAACTCAACAATCTCCTCGCTTGTGCCCGGCTCCTGAGCCAGAAAGTTGTTCGCGGGAAAACCAAGAACCTCTAGTCCCTGGTCCTTGTATTCCTTATATACGGTCTCAATACCCGCATACTGAGGCGTAAGGCCGCATTTTGATGCGACATTTACCAGCAAGAGAGCCTTTCCTTCGAATTCGCCCAATGTTGTTTCCGTTCCGTCGATCTTAGTAACCGGTATTTCAAAAATCGTGTTTGCCATGTTCTTTTCTCCTATTGGTATATTTTTCAACTATGCCGCTTCCGCCTGCCCGAGAAATGGATAATCTGTATAGCCTGCCTCGCCCGGCGTATAGAATGTCGATTCGTCCGGCGTATTGAGTTCAGCATCTCGCCTGAAGCGCTCGGGCAGGTCTGGATTTGCCAAAAACCATTTGCCATAAACGATCGCGTCGGCACCGCCAGCCTGCAGCAAGCTCTCACCACGCTCTTTATCGAAGCCGACCCCGGCAAAATAGGTACCGTTGTACAGCGGCCTCACGATCGGATGCCAATCACGATTTTGGTCGAATGTTCCGATATGAAGGTATGCGAGGCCGTAATCGTTCAGCTTCTTAACGACGTGGTCATACAGTTCAGCCGCGTCATCTTCCTTGATGTCGTTAAATTCGCCTCCGGGCGACAATCTCAGGCCCGTTCGCTCGCTGCCGATCGCCGCCGTCACCGCATCGAGAACTTCGAACAAAAATCTCGCTCTATTCTGAACCGAACCACCATATTCATCGGTCCGCTGGTTTACATTTGTCGAGAGAAACTGCTGTATCAGATAACCGTTCGCACCGTGAATCTCGACGCCGTCAAATCCCGCCTCGATCGCGTTCTTAGCGGCCGTGGCAAAATCCTGCACGGTAGACCTGATCTCGTCACCGGTCAATTCACGGGGCTCAACAAGATCCTTCATCCCCGCGGTATCGGTGTAGTTCTGCCCTGCCGCCTTTACGCGGGATGGGGCGACCGGAAGCTGCTCATCCGGCAAAAAGTCAGGAAGAGCGATGCGGCCCGTGTGAAAGATCTGCATAAAGATCTTTCCATCTTTCGCGTGAACCGCCTCCGCGATCTTTCTCCAACCCTCGATCTGCCGCTCATTATATATCCCAGGTGTGCGAACGTAGCCTTTTGCCATGGCCGACACATTCGTCGCCTCGGTGACGAGCAATCCGCCGGATGCACGCTGACCGTAGTATTCCGCAGCAAAATTAGCGGGGACGCCGGTGGTATCATCCGCTCTGCTTCGCGTAAGCGGAGCCATTATGATTCTGTTCTTTAGTTCGATCTGTCCAACTTTTAATGTGTCAAATAATGTAGCCATGTCTCCAATACCTCTTCTTTAAGCAACTCTTATCACGATCTTTCCAAAATGGGATCCGCTTTCCATATACTTCAAAGCCTCGCGTGCTTCTTCGAAATCAAAAACGCGGTCGATCACGGGCCTCATTTTCGACTCCGCCATCATCGCGTTCAGCCCCTCAAACATTTCCCGCGAACCGACAAAAATTCCCTGCATGCGGATTCCTTTCATGAAAACCGGTACCGGATTGAATTCACCCGCCATGTCCAATGCCCCGATCAGAGCGATATGTCCTCCGACGCGGACGGCTTTTACAGACTTGGTCAGAGTTCCCGTGCCGCCGACCTCGACTACATGATCGACGCCTCGGCCGTCGGTCAGTTCGAGCACGGCCTTGTCCCAATCTTGGCGGGTTCGATAATTTATCGTCTCGTCCGCACCTAGCTCTTTCACCTTCGCGAGTTTCTCGTCGCTGCTCGAGGTCGAGATGACCTTCGCACCGAAATGTTTTGCGATCTGAACCGCAAAAATCGAAACGCCGCCAGTACCCAGCGTCAGCGCCGTATCACCAGCCTTGATCTTGCCCGACACGACGAGAGCATTCCACGCCGTTACCGCTGCACACGGCAAAGTTGCTGCTTCCTCAAAAGAAAGATGCTCAGGAACGCGGACGATCGACTCTTCGTTAAAAGCTGCAAATTCCCGCAAAACGCCATCTGCACCACCCGCCGCGATCGCTGTCTTCGATTTCTCCGCCGATGCCCCGCCATCGTGCCATCCGGCAATGACTGTCGAGCAAACGCGGTCGCCGACATTCCACTTCGAGACACTTTCGCCGATCGCAACTATCTCGCCAGAACCATCCGAAAGCGGCACCGCGGGCAGTTTCATTCGCGGATTGTAGGTTCCGCTCACCACCATTACATCGCGATAGTTCAGCGACGTAGCACGCAACCGAACCAGGACCTCATTTGGCCCCGGTTCCGGCGTTTCGTGTGTCGTCAGAGCCAGCTTGTCGATGCCGAACTCTTGTATCTCGTATGCTCTCATTTCTTTTTCGCAGCTTTGAGATCGAGCCTCAAAACGACATCATCACGGATCAGGTCGTCAGCTTTTCCGGCATACACGATCCCAAAATCCTTGCGGTTGATCGAAAACTCGGCCTTTACATTGGCTTCGTCACCCTTTACTTCGATGGTTGCTGGAAAAGTGATCGACTTTTTAACACCACGCATGACCAATTCGCCGGTGACGGTGTAGTTTCCGCCAGCCGCTGCCGGGGCCGCGATCATCGTCGATATAAATGACGACTTTGGAAATTTCTCGATCTCAAAGAAATCGCCCGTCTGAAGATGCTTCGTCAGCCCCTCGGAATCCGAAAACAGCGACGCCATCTCGATCTCAAAAGCAACGCGGCTCTTCTCTGCCTTGCCTTCGACCAGATCGATCACGCCCTTGAAGGTCTTAAAACCGCCGTCGTGCTTGCCTGTAACCTTCGACCCGGTAAATTCGACTTTCGAAGTCTCGGGTGCGATCGCGAGTTCAGTTCCCGTAACCTTAAATCCTGACAGAACATCCGCATTGCCCATCTCAGTTAATAAGGGGGCATTTGCAGCCGGTGCGGTCGACGTGTTCGACGTATTTGTCGGTGCCGTCGTTGTTGCCTTGGGCTTATTCGCCGCTGGATCAGCACATGCTGACATAAATAACGCGACCGAAAGGGTCGATAAATACATTGCTTTCATAAATAGTCTCCTCAAAGTATTGATGCTCTTATTTCGCGGCCATTGCCGTCTTGTCTTGATTCCAATCGCTAACTAACAGTGCGAACTCCTGCTGGATCGATGCTGTTTTGTCAGCATTATACCAACGCTGCAGCCCTTCCATGATCTCGGATTTTTCGACTCCGTTCGCCTTTAGTTCTTCAAATAACTGCTGACCGGCCGCAGGGCGTGGTCCCCACGAGCCCAAGATCTCATACGTCTCCGCATCGATCGCGATCAGTTTCGGGATCGACCGTGCCCCGTTCGTCAGGAACCGGTCCATCAGATCGAGATTCTCGTCACGTAAAATGTATAGCGACTTAATTTTATCGCTTTCTGCTGCAATTTTCTCGATAACCGGAATATTTTGTGCCGCGTCACCGCACCAGCCCTCGGTTATGATCAGCCAAGTCATCTGCCTGGTCACATTCTTCATCACTTTTCGCAGTTCTTCGCCAATAACCACCGTCTTCTCAAGCCGCTGCATCCGCTGGCGATTAAGCTTGCCGTAGCCGAACATCGCCCCCGACTGGTTCTTTCCGGTCGTCTTGCCTTCCGCCAGAAGGCCGTCGATCATTTCTTCGTATTCGGCGAATGTCATGGCCTCTTCGATATAATTTCTCATCTCAGACTCCCATGAATCGCAGAACGAGCTTTAACAGGTCGATCGCCCTCGGCGTCCAGTTTATAAATAATGTTGTCATAGCTCCCTCCTCGCTACTACTATTTGTAACTATATTTGATACAGATATAGTCAAATTTTTTTTACGCCTTTGCGGTGCAGACCTTATCGATAAAACATGCGAGCGTGTATTCGCCCAGCTTGTCGCCGACCGCGTGGTCGATCTCTTTTTGCAGACTGCACAGAGCGGCCTCAATGTTTGCTCCTATCGGGCAATCCTTATTCGGTGCCTTCGAGTGCAGGGCAAAAACCTCGCCGCACGAGACCGCTTTGTAGATCTCACAGAGCGATATCTCACTCGGCTGCTTAGCGAGACGCGTTCCACCAAATGCTCCCGTCTGTGACGACACAATTCCCGCCTGGCCGAGCTGGCCAAGGACGCGGCGAATCACCACAGGGTTCGTATTAACGCTTCCCGCAATGTATTCCGATTTCATATTCTCGTCGCCGCCCTTAGCCAGCATCGTAAGAATGTGAACCGCCATTGAAAATTGACTATTAGCCGCCATATCTGTAACCAGTATAGTTACAATTGATTTTTAAGTCAAGTGTATTCTTAATTAGAGCGCAGAAAAGGCCGGACAATCAATCCGGCCTTCCGCTAAAGCGTGCGAACAAGACTATTTAGACGGAATCTTGATCTCGCGACCAGCTCCAAGAACCGAGTTTGGAAGCAGTCCGTTAAATTTAGCGACTTCGGTAGGGCTGGCGTTGTTTCGCTCAGCTATCTTTTGCACCGTGTCACCCGCCTTTGCCTTAACTATCGTGACGCCCTTTGCATTTACTGCGGGAGCCGCATTTGTCGGCCGCGAATAGCTTGTATTCGCAACGTTATTGCCCGCAACCGGAACAAAGACCTTTCCGCGAGGCTGAGCCATACCAGGATTCGCCGCCATTAGGTCTGAAACACTCACGCCAGTTCGGTTTGAAATGTTCTGCCATGTCTCGCCAGTCGAAGAATTAGCAAGATTCGTGTTGTTGACCTTAGTTGCCGGAATTCGTCTGAAGACAGCCACAACTTCGTTTGCTTTTCCAGCCGGTACGTTAATGATGTATGGCTGCGGCGGCGTCATGTTGGTGCGAAGGTGTGGGTTCAGATAACGAAGATACTGCACCGTCGTATCCGAGGCCTGGGCGAGCAAAGCAAGATTGGTTGAAGACGGGACGCGGACTCGGTCGTAAGTTAGCGGAGCCGCGGGACGAATGTGACCAAAGCCGTACTGGCCCGGATTGTTTGCAATAAGGATCGTCGCAAGAATGTTCGGGACGTAATTGCGGGTTTCTTTTGGCAGGTATGGATAAGCCGCCCAGAAATTTGCGACACCTGCGCGACGGATAGCTTTATCAACATTACCTTCGCCACAGTTATAGCCGGCAATACCGAGTTCCCAATTCCCGTAACGGTTATATAGAAACTTCAAATATCGTGCCGATGCTCTCGTCGCTTCTTCAAAGCTGTTTCGTTCGTCGACATAGGCAGTTCTCTGCAAACCGTATCGCGAACCCGTACCCGGGATAAATTGCCACAGTCCGGACGCTGCCATGTGCGACATCGCACTCGGCTTCCACGCACTCTCGACCTGTCCGAGCCACGCAACATTCTCAGGAATTCCCTCTTCCTTAAAAATGCGTCGTGCCATTCGCATGAACATGCCCGAGCGGTACAAACCGATCTCCATCGTACTTCGACCGCGGCCACGATAGTGATTGATGTACTGCTGGATCATCGGATGAACCTGGAATGAAAACCCGAGTGATTTGTTAGCAACTGCGTACTGAATGTATTGATACTGAGCCTCAGCGACCGGATTGCCTTCGACCTGCTGTTCTTCTTCGGTCAACTGTAGCTTGGAAAGCTCGTCGAGCGGGGAAGGCTCGAACTCCTGGCTATTAAAGCCAACCTGCATCGGACTTGGAGGCAGTGCTCCTGCCGATGTGGCGGCCGTAGACGTAGAAGGCAAAACTGGCGTGCGGATCATCGAATTTTTAGCTAGGGCAGTTACTTTATCTGCCAAAGCCGGTTCGATATTGGTCCAGCCGCACGTCAATGAAAGGTTGCGAACCTGCGGCAACTGGTTATCAAGCGGAAACTCGATCCGATAGATGGTCTCGATCAGCTGGTTATAGCAATTCTGAAGTTTCGCTTCGCGTTGAATATTCAGCGTCGAATAAAGAAAAACCTCGACAGATTTGTTAAATTTCTCGGCCGCATCCGACAATTTTTTGTCTTCGTACGCCAGCAACCCTTCCTTGAAAGATGTTCCAGCCTTGTCTAGCACCTCACCAACCGCGCGCTGGGCCGCGATCGTTTCGGGCGTCTGAGCTTTCGCCGTCGAACCAAATGATAAAAATACTAATGCTGTAAAACCTAAAGCTTTATAAATACTTGTTTTCATTAATTACTCGTACAGTTTTTGCCGTTCCCGGCCTTGGGAAACGCAAATAGAGCGTCGCCCGATCAATAATGTAACGCTTTCAAACACTAAAAGTTTCGTTTTACCTCGCGGTACACACTACGCCGCATGATAATAACTTAAAAATACCACTTCCCGGTTAACCGCGCAACCCTCCATAAAATAAGGACATCCGGCGATTTACTATCCTTTCGACGCCTTAGCTTTCGCCTTATCCGCCGGTATTTTGCTTGGCCGCAGGGCAATATCAAAAACCTGCCGCACATTCTCCACAAATATAAACGTCAAATCGTCGCGAACTTCCTGTGGAAGATCTTCTAGATCTCGCTCATTCGGCGCAGGCAGAATCACGGTCTTGATCTTGGCACGACGCGCGGCGAGCAGTTTTTCTTTGACGCCGCCAACCGGAAGTACGTTGCCGCGTAAAGTGATCTCACCCGTCATCGCCACATCTTTGCGAACCGGACGCTGCGAGAGAACGGAAACGAGAGCGGTTGCCATCGTGATGCCCGCACTCGGCCCGTCCTTCGGAATCGCCCCCTCGGGCAGATGAATATGGATATCAAAATTCTCCAGCACGCTTTCATCGATGCCGAGATCGACAGATCTCGCTTTCGCATACGAAAACGCCGCCTGAGCCGATTCCTGCATAACATCGCCGAGTTGGCCAGTAAGCATCAACTTACCTTTGCCCTTTGTTTTCAGAGCCTCGATAAAGAGAATATCGCCGCCGACCGCCGTCCAGGCGAGCCCGGTCACGGTGCCGATCTCATCCTTTTTAAGAGCCCCTTCGTTAAAGATACGCGAGACACGAAGGAAATCCTTGACGTTGTCCGGAGTTATCTTCACCGGCTTGAACGCATCCTCCATTTCTGCTTTTTTGCGGGCGACCTTACGGCAAACCTTGCCGATCTCACGTTCTAATTGGCGCAAGCCGGCTTCCTGAGTGTATTCCGAGATGATCTTGGTCAGCGCCTTTCGGTCAAACTTGATGTCGTCTTTTTCCAACCCGTTCTCTTCTACCTGTTTCGGTACGAGGTGACGTTTCGCGATCTCGAGTTTTTCTTCCTCTGTGTAGCCCGACAGAGAAATGATCTCCATTCGATCGCGGAGTGCAGGCTGAACGGTTTCAAGCACGTTTGCCGTCGTCATGAACATTACATTCGACAGGTCAAAAGTGACGCCGAGATAATTGTCGCGAAACGTCCCATTCTGCTCCGGATCGAGAACCTCGAGCAAAGCCGAGCTTGGGTCACCGCGGAAATCCGCTCCGACCTTATCGATCTCATCGAGCATTATCAGCGGGTTGTTTGTTTCGGCCTGCTGTATGCCTTGAATTATTCGCCCTGGCATGGCTCCTACGTACGTTCGGCGGTGGCCACGGATCTCGGCCTCGTCATGCAGGCCGCCAAGTGAAAGTCGGACAAATTTTCTATTCAATGCCCGCGCAACGGAACGTCCCAGCGACGTCTTTCCTACTCCCGGAGGTCCAACGAGGCAGAGGATCGATCCTTTCGGTTTCTCGCGAAGTTTTCGAACAGCGAGTGCCTCTACGATTCGTTCCTTTACCCTATCGAGTCCGAAGTGATCCTCGTTGAGGATCTTTTCCGCTTTCTTGAGGTTCAAATTGTCTTTCGACGCCTTTGCCCACGGCAGATCGGTCATTATGTCTAGCCAATTTCGCAAGGTCGCAGTCTCAGCCGTGTCGGGATGCATCCTTTCGAGTTTTTTGAGCTGTCGGAGCGATTCTTCCTCTGCGTTCTCAGGCATTTTGGCCTTCAGGATCTTGTCCCGGTACTGCTCGATCTCTTCAAAAAGCTCGTTGCCTTCACCCAGTTCACCCTGGATCGCTTTTAGCTGCTGCCGCAGGAAGTACTCTCGCTGCGACCGATCAATATCAGCACGTGCCTGAGTATTTATCTCCTGTTGAACTGTAAGTACGTCGATCTCTTTGCTCAAAAGATCGTTAACCCGGCGAAGCCTCGGCGTCGGGTCTTCTACATCGAGAACGCTCTGACCGTCCTCCACGCGTAACTCAAGGTTCGACGCAGCAAGATCTGCAAGCCGTCCAGCGTCATCAAGATTCGCAATAATGGCCAAAACCTCTGGCGAGATATTCTTCCCAAGCGAAGCCGCCCGATCCATCGAACCGCGCACATTGCGAACTAACGCCTCAACCTCAAGCGAATTCTCTGGTGCCAGAGGCTCAACAATAGGCGTCACACTTGCTTTCACATACTCGCCCTTGCCTGTTACCGAATCGACGCGGCAGCGTGAAAGACCCTGGATCAAAATACGAATGCGGCCGTCGGGCAGCTTGAGCATTCGCATGATGATGGCAACGGTTCCGACTGTGTAGAGATCTTCCTGCTCGGGTTCTTCTTTGTTAACGTCTTTTTGGGAAACGAGCAGGATCATTCGATCCTGTGCAAGAGCAGTCTCGACCGCCTTGATAGACCGATCCCGCGAAACAAAGAGCGGAACGATCATGAATGGATAGATAACAATGTCGCGCAAGGGGAGCACCGGGAGTTCCGCCGGTATCTGCATCATCGGCTCGATGGCATCAGATTCAGATAAGGCGACCGGAAATTCGTCGATTTCAACCATAACCCTCTATGTTATGGAAATTAATGATAAAGGGCAATCAGTCGGCTCGTTGACGGCAGGATGGGGCATGCAGTACTAAGCTTATTCGAGGTTATGCGAAAAATAACCACGAAAAACCACCAAAACGACACAAAACGAAAATCGATCAAAACTAAATTTGTGCCTTTAGTGAATTTTCGTGGTTACTTGTTCTTAAAGTGCACTTTTCGATCAGCTTACTGACCGATCACACGAAACGTGTATGAATATGTGCCTGACGCGACGGCTCCGATCTGTGCAACCCGAATTCCGAATTTCAGAGTCATATCCTTTTTGAATAACTTATCAATTATATTCTCGTTCAAACCGATTGCCTTAAAAAAAGTTCTTGAAAGCCCGCGGCCGTTGACCGACGCGTAGCTATCGATCTCTTGCTCAAACTGGGTGGCGGTAAATATACGTGAACGGAATTTGGCTCCCGGAAGGCCGGTTGTAAAACTACCATTCATCGGCAATCCAGTTCCAGGATCGATCGCTGCTGGATCATTCAGGGCTTCACTGGTTATCGTGACGACGGGTGAATAGCTCATAAAGCCCTGCCCGCCGAGAAAATTACCCGCGGCAAATCCATTGTCGAACTGGACCGTATTATTCAGGAGAAGGTAAATGACGTTTTTAGCTGATTTGCCTGGTATTGTAATCTGCCACGCTGGGTCGCTAAAAAGTGTTGACGTGATGTTTTGATTCAACGCCTTGACCACACATTTATCGTCCGGAGCCAAATTCGGTGGGACATCCGGCGTTGTGCAACTAGGTGCGATGAAGACGGTTCCGGCGTACAAACTGCCTAGAAAAACCACGTTTTTGCCAAACGAATCGGTATCATTAAAATCCGCTGGTACAGGTACATCGAGCGAAGGCGTTCCCGCATTTCGCTTCTGGTCGCGAATCTCTTCGAGAGTTATCCGTTTTGCATCCTGGATAGCTTTCTCTAGATCCGTATTTTTCGCTTGAGCCGATACGGCAGCAAAACTCGCAAATATCAAAAATAAGCTAAAGATACTCTTTTTCATACAATTCTCCTCTAACATTACAAAGATCGCGGGGGGCAATACGTTGAATGCAAAAGCAAACGACGAGTGGGCTAATCTCACAATTTGAAATTAACTTGTCCTACTAGGTTAGCAGACTTTTTGACCTGCCCGCAATAGAATTGTTTCAGGACTAAATCATTGCAGGAAAAGGACTTGGGGCATCCATTAAATTTTACTTCTTTTTCTTTTTCTTGGCGGCGGCAGTCGTGGTCGTCGTTGCGGTTCGTGAACCAACGAGAGCCTTTAGTTCGCTCATAAATTCGGACACATCGGCAAACTCAAGATAGACGGATGCAAATCGCACATACGCAACCTTATCCAGCACCTTCAGACGTCTCATTATGATCTTGCCGATCTCGCTAGTGGCGAGTTCACGATCCAAAGAGTCCTGTACATTCTTTTCGACCTCGTCAACGATCTCTTCGAGCTGTCCCGTGGAAATGGGTCTTTTTTCAGATGCCCGAAACAGTCCGGAAAGAACTTTATTGCGGTCCCAGCCTTCACGCTTCCCGTCTTTCTTGACGACCATGTATGGGATCTCGTCGATGCGTTCGTACGACGTGAATCGCCTGTTACAGCCCAGGCACTCACGGCGGCGGCGTATGGAATCGCCATCTTTCGATTCACGCGAATCGACGACCTTATCCTCAATATGTGAGCAAAATGGGCAACGCATAGTTTGAAACAGAGAGGCGTAAATTAAGCAAAATCCGGTGAATCCGATTTGATCTCTTTCTGAGCGTTCTCGCTCGAAAGCAAACTTCGGAATCGTTCTATACTAATGTCCCCGTGAATAAAGTAGTATAACCCAAAAAACAACGCGGGCACGAAATAGATCAGGTGCATTACGATCGCCACGGCGGCCGATTGTTCACGTTCGACATTCAGCAAGATCAAGCTTTGCATCGTTGCCGCATGGAAAGCCCCGGCAGCTCCACCCGGCGTGGGAATAAGAGTACCGAGCGACGCAACCCCCATCACAAAGATCGAATCAACAAATCCCATCGGGAGATTGAACGCAAGGATGACCAACCATGTCGGGATCGCGATAGAGAACCAGAGAGCCAGTGTCCAAAAACTGGCTAGAAATATCTCTTTCGGACTTTTTAATATATTTAGAGCCGTTGCAACTTGCTCCATTAGGCTCAGTATCATCTCGCGAATGCGTACCGGTATGAATCGCCTATCCGTAAGACGCGACATCCAACCGATAAACACGTGTGAAAACCGGTGATAAATTATGATGCCGATGATACCAATGACTACGCCTGCAAGAAGCAGGTTTCCGGCCCACTGGATCGCCGCCATCTCCTCCTCGTGGCCTGGTGGTATGCGAAACCATATGAGGCTGATCGAAAAGAATGAGATGAGCGATGCCATGTCGAAGACGCGTTCGACAAATATCGTAGCCAGAGCCGCACTTGGCCTCACACGCCTGTCACGCATCGGCAACCACATGGGCCGCACGATCTCGCCCGCACGTCCCATAAAAAGGACGGCAGAATATCCGACGGTGGTTGTTGCAAACAATTCACGCAAGCTAACAGGCGTGATCGGAGACAGCAAAACCTTCCACCTAACGGCCCGCAAAAAATACCCAAGACAGATGCCTGCGAATGCGAGCCCGAGATAATAGGGGTTTGCTTTTTGCAGACTCGAACTCACCTCTTGCCAATTCAAATTCCGGCCAAAGAACCAGAGAAGAAAAACAGCAAAAAGCAGAAGTAAAATGAATTTTAGGTATTTTCGCAAACCCGCTTGTGCCCGATCTCAACGATCGGTTCCTTAATTGAACTTAACGCAAAGTGCCGTCCGGCGGCCAAACGACCTTAGACGACAATCTCAAAAGATACTTTATTTGGCTCGAAAATGAAAAAGCGGCCCGGAGTTTTGAACCCCGGGCCGCTTTCATTCCTATGCCGAGGCCGAGGCAGCGTAAGGCGGAAGGATAACTCGGGCTGCTTTTTCCTTTTTAAGGCCGAGAGCCCAATCTGCCTGCATCAGGGTGTGAATGTCACGAGTTCCCTCATAAATAACGGCTGCTTTACAGTTTCTGAGATACCGTTCGACCGGATAATCATTTGTGTAGCCGTTAGCACCGTGAACCTCGATGGCCATCGACGCCGCCGTTTCTGACCGCGTCGTCGCCTGCCACTTCGCCATGCTCGCTGCCTTGGCCGACGGAAGGCCGTTGTTCTTCAGATAGCCACATTTTAGCCACAGCAGATGGGACATTTCATAATCGGCCTCCATATTAGCGATCTTCTGCTTTACGAGCTGGAAATTTGCGATCGTCTGCCCTTGAACCTCGCGTGTATTAGCGTAGGCGACAGAAGCGTCACGTGCAGCACGGATAACACCCGTTGCACCCGATGCGACCGTATAGCGTCCGTTTTCGAGCGAAAACATCGCGATCTTGAAGCCTTCGCCTTCGGCTCCGAGCATATTCTCTTTTGGCACACGAACGTCCTGCAGCGAGAAGTAACCAGTGTTTCCGGCACGAATTCCCAGCTTGCCATGCAGCGTCCCACTCGAAAATCCTGCCATCGTCCGCTCTACGATAAAGCATGAGATACCGCTGTGATCACGAGCCTTCTGCTTCTCCGCATCGGTCCAGCAGAAAAACAAGAAGTGATCGGCAACATCGCCAAGCGAGATCCACATTTTTTCGCCGTTCAAGATCCAATCATCACCGTCGCGTTTCGCGTATGATTTCATACCGATAACGTCAGAACCGGCATTTGGCTCGGTCAGCCCAAAGGTAGCGAGTTTTTCGCCCTTTGCCTGCGGTACGAGATATTTCTGTTTCTGCTCCTCAGTTCCCCACGAGAAAACACTTAAACTGTTCAACCCTACGTGAACCGACATCGCTACACGCAAAAAGGTGTCGCAGGCTTCCAGTTCTTCGCAGACGAGCCCTAGCGAGATGTAATCAAACCCCGCACCGCCATATTGTTCTGGGATACACACGCCCATCAGGCCAAGATCAGCCATCTTCTCAAATACGGAGCGTTCAAAATGGGCTTTTTCATCCCACT
>JBGSQW010000019.1:0-37785 GCA_041737885.1 Pyrinomonadaceae bacterium
AATCTGTGGTGGGCTGCCGGTTACAACGTCATTGCCTTCCCGCTCGCCGCCGGTCTGCTTTATCCGTCAATCGGCCTGTTATTAAGCCCGGAGATCGCCGCCTTGTCGATGTCTGGCTCGACCCTCGTCGTCGTCGTCAACGCCTTGCTCTTGAAACGCGTAAAGATGAGGGAAAACGCCCCCACAGAGAGAGAGGGCGGTGACACCGCCAAACCTACTATTCCGCGTGCAAAAAAGAGAGTGGCGGCAGTGTAAGTTTGTCGTCTCGTTTTGCGTTGAGTGAAGTGTGGGTGCGACATTCCGCGTGAAAAACCGCGTTGCATGCTAAAGGTTGATTCAGCGCATTGCCTTTACATTAGCAACATGAACTCGCCCTGATGCCCAGATTAAGTCAAGACCTTCTTGACGACTGATCCTCCCCATCGTGGACGAAGCGGACTCACCCTTATGATCTCGTAGAGGAATTTTGTAGGTTGTTACTAATCGCGAGATCTTATCATCACAGTATTGTTTCAACATGGCATTCTCAATCTCGTTCTTTGACACGGGCGGAGGTCCAACACAAGCGGCTATCCATTTTTCAACGTCAAACTCTTTGGAATCGCGGCCAGATAACAAACTCATTTCCTTTTGCATTTCGACTATGTGTAAGTCCTTCCTATCCCAGATTGTCTGAGCGTCCTTGTAGCTCTCGATTGCAAGGAGAAGTTCTTTTCGTAACTCGCCTTCTGGCAACTTCTCAGTGGCTTCGTTTACTTTTGCCTGACCTTCAAGGAGTAGCCGCGAGTATTCCTGTCGGTTTATGCCAACTTGAGTACCTGCGTCCAACTTTCCGAGCGCCGTTAAAGCTTCTTTGACCTCGACAGAATCTAGTGCGGACGAATTGCACCCGATCAACAAAAAAATCAAAGAGATCAAAATCCCTATTTGGAGTTTATGAGTTCTCATCATCCGTATCTTTTCCATTTTCGATTCAATAGTAGTGCGGCACGTATTCGCTCAAACCTTTTGCCTAGGATTGATGGCCGCGTCAACGATTTTGCACAACTCGTCGTATACGCCTAAAACATGTTCTATATAACCCTTCTCCACATTGATAGTCTCTCCTTTGGTTTGCACAAGGTCGGGATAATCGATCAGATGCTGATCGAAATTTTGCCGATGGATATCCCCTAGGTCGGGTATTTTCGCATCGTTGTGAATAAAACGGTTACGAACAATCCTCACGCAATTGTCGATTTCCAGCCATGTCGGCTCAGTTAATGATATGTTAAGTCCGCCAGTTGTTGTAAGAAAATGAAAACACTTTGCCAGTTCACTGGACCTAGGTGGGGCTCCTCTAACTCCTTTCGGTTCAAAGGCTACATCGTACATTTTACATAGGGACTTAAACTCAAATTCAAAGAATGAATAAAGCGTAATCAACGAGCTTCTTCTTTGCAGTTGCGGGAAATAGTCATCGAATATCGCCTCATAGCTATACGTCGTGTCATCAAGACCATCAATCATCGTCACGACTTCGTATAGGTTCTCTTCTGGGACTTCAATCTCCTTTACGACTTTTGCTCTTGACGCATAGTCCTTTTTGGAATCTTGTATTTGGCGCTCAATTCCGTCGACGTATGTTTGCAGAATAGGCATCTCGAAAGATATATGGGCTGAGTACCAAGTTTTTGCATTTACCCTTGGAATTTTCAAAATTCATTTCCTCCCTTCTCTTTCCGCGTTCATTTTCCACCGTAGGCGAGTCTAGTCATGTCGGGTTGCATCAAGTTGTTGTTGCTCAACATGACGCTTGTGGTTTCAGAGTTAATTTCAACGTCTTGCAACCAGTAGTACTTCTCTTCTTTATCGCCAACACTTCGCCGCCCTTTTCCGAGAATTACGTATTTAGTGTTTTGCGGAACCTTGAATGAGAACTTGCCTTCAGAATTCGTGGTTGAAGACTGAGTTTCGGCGGGCAGCTTTTGCATCAAGATTTCCGGGAGGGCCTCATACTCATGAAAGACACCTACGCACCTAGTCATTAGTGCGTCCGTGCCCTCGGCAACCTTTTGTCCCGCTCGAAACTTATTGATTAAATCATTGCAATCATTCGCGCTCTTAAAACGTTGTTGTATGGCGGATTGAACTTCTTGTTTACGGGACTCAAGGGCTGCGTAAAAGACTTCCGACGGAATAGCTTTTACGTCAACCAGGGCAAGTTTCATATTTCCAGCTCCCTTTGTTACGACAAAGACTTCGCCGCTAACAGTACTCATCGGTTGCAACTTTTCCTTTACTCCACATGAGGAAATGAAAATCATCAAAACTAAAAGTAGTATTGTATTTTTCATAATTCTTACGGCGTGGGTGCCTTTTTCTTCGGAGATCTTAAAATGTGAGGGCTGCGTCTCCCACACCGCAACCCTCTATTCGGTGGGGGGTTCGTCTTCTGGCGAAAACAAACAGCCCCGATATCAATGTCACAGCTAATTCCCGCCGCCGGTTGGCACTTTTGTTTTTCGGGTCAGGCCAGAGGCGCGGTCGGATTTGCGGACGAAGCCCATTGCGCCGTAGAGTGGGCTGTCGTTGCCGTAGGCGGCGGAGCCGGCGACGCCGAGGCCGACTTTTGAGCGTTTGTCGTTGAGGGCGATGTATTTGTCGTCGCGCACCTCGCGTTTCATCTTGAGTTCCGCTTCGAGATCGGCGATTGTCGCGTCATCAGCGGCGGCGGCTGTGATGTCCGCCAAAAACGCGGCCTGCGTGATTCCGTTAAAGTCAACGGTCGGCGCTCCCTCGAACCACGCGTCGTTCATCACATTGCATCTGTCTCTTACAGCTTTTATATCGACTCTTGCCATTTTATATCACTCTCCTTCAGGTATTTACTGGGTTTTATTGAGAAAAGGCAAAACGAAATTCGTCTCTCTCGCGTGATTATATCTGATTTGGTTAATCAACCAAAGCCCTCGGTTAGCTTACCAAGCCACTCGGCTCGGTCACCAAGACGCTTAATTCGTCTGTTACATCGCTTGGTTCACTTACCATGTCGCTTGGCGAACACGCTTTGTCACTTGGTTCGCATTTTTCCTAACTTGGTATGCTTTCCCCTTCGCCAGGATCGTGGTCCCGTTTAATGGAGTTTTGGGACGATATAGCTTTAATAGGCGAATGACTTCGCGAACGCTTGAGCTAAGTGCCTTTGCGCACAGTCAGGACTGTTTGCCGAGTACATACTAACAGTATCTAAGTTAAAAATCCGCCGCTCGAGCTTGGTATTGCACGAGACTGCGGTTCGCTCAATGGGCGGTTGCTGGAGAATCATAAAGAAACTATCTAAAGTCGCTCATTTTGTGCCCATCCACACCGGTGATCAATAAACATCTATTTGCGGGGTTAAGCAGATAGAAAAAGGTAGGAGTCAAAGTGATGCGTATTGGAATTGCGTCGGATCATGCAGGGTTTGTTTTAAAGGAGCAATTGGCCGAAGCTTTGGGCAAGGCCGGACACGAGATTGTGGACTTTGGCCCGTCCTTTCTGATGCCCGACGACGATTATCCCGACTATGTGGTCCCGCTTTCCCAAAGTGTGGCCCGAGGTGAGGTTGAACGCGGGATGGCGATCTGCGGAAGCGGGGTGGGAGCGTCCATCGTAGCCAACAAGGTTAGAGGAGTACGTGCGGCATTGGTTCACGAAATATTTTCAGCACACCAAGGCGTGGAAGACGACAACATGAACGTGATCTGCTTCGGCGGCAGCGTACTAGGTTTCGCTCTTGCCTTGGAATTAACTGAGGCTTTTCTCGCGGCTCGTTTTAAAAACGAAGAACGACATCAACGACGGTTGCGAAAGGTCGCAGCCCTGGAAGGTTAAATAAAAACCAGTGAAGTACGAATTAAAAGTTTGCATTATCTGGCGTGGAACTCGAAAGGCGTGCCCGGGGAACAGTCAAGGGGAACCAGTTCACGATGGTCACGGGTTCGTCGCCCAGCGGAACTTAGCAAGAACAACCCCTCGTCAGATATATCTCGGTATAAGGAGCCACCATGACTGACCCGGTTCGCAAGATTCTTGACTATTATCGGAGCGAAAATCCCGGCGTGTTGACTAATCTGACCCGGATGCTCAATCACGGACGGCTTGCGGGTACGGGCCGAATGATCATCCTGCCGGTGGACCAGGGTTTCGAGCATGGTCCGGCGCGCAGTTTCGAACCAAATCCTCCCTCCTACGATCCGGCCTACCATTGCCAACTGGCAATCGATGCTGGCCTGAACGCCTACGCGTCGCTGCTCGGATTTCTTGAAGCCGTCGCGGCGGAGTTCGCAGGCGAGATCCCCTTGATTCTCAAACTGAACAGTCACGACCTGCTGCACGAGGAAAAGGATCCACTGGGTGCGCAAACGGCCTCGGTCTCCGATGCTCTGCGGCTTGGTTGCGTGGCTATCGGCTACACGATCTACCCCGGCACGGCGGAGCGACGTTTGCAATACGAGCAGTTGCGAGAACTGGCCAATGAAGCCAAGGCGGCCGGGTTGGTCGTCGTAGTGTGGGCTTATCCGCGCGGCGGCGGACTCAGCAAGGAGGGCGAAACGGCACTGGATGTCACAGCCTATGCGGCTCAGATCGCCGCTCAACTCGGAGCACATATCATCAAGGTCAAAATGCCCACCGCGCATTTGGAATTGCCTGAGGCCAAAAAAGTTTATGAAGAGCTAAAGATTGAGCGCACCACCGCGGCGGAGCGGGTTCGTCACGTCGTGCAAAGCGCATTCAACGGGAGGCGCATTGTCCTCTTTTCGGGCGGGTCAAAGGAAGACGATGAAGCCCTCTTCGCCGAAGGTCGAGCGATCCGCGATGGCGGCGGATTCGGCTCAATCATCGGACGCAATTCCTTTCAAAGGGACGAAGCAGCCGCCCTCCGCCTTCTCAATCAAATGGTCCGCATTTACCAGAGCGAAGGCAAAAAGTCTGGGAGGACGAGATAGGCATGAACACTAGTCCTATTGCCGGAAAGCGAGCCGAGCCCAGCACGCTCGTCAATGTGCCCAAGCTCATCACCGGTTATTATTCCGAGACGCCCAATCCTATTGTGCCAGCGCAGCGCGTTGCCTTCGGCACCTCAGGCCATCGTGGGTCCGCATTCGAAAAGGCTTTCAACGAATGGCATATTCTCGCTATCAGTCAGGCCATTTGCATGTATCGAAAGCATCGGAAGATCGAGGGCCCGCTGTTTCTTGGAATGGACACGCACGCCCTTTCGGTACCGGCTTTTGCCAGCGCTCTTGAAGTGTTGGCGGCTAACGGCGTGGAAGTCATGATCGCGGAAAATGACGAATATACTCCGACCCCTGCAGTTTCCCACGCTATTCTCACGCACAACCGCGGGCGCACGGCTGGACTTGCTGACGGTATCGTCATCACGCCCTCGCACAATCCGCCCCGTGACGGCGGATTTAAGTACAATACGCCAAACGGCGGGCCTGCGGACGGCGCCGTCACCAATTGGATCGAAACGAAGGCAAACGAGTTTCTCGAAAATGGCCTGACGGGTGTTAAGAGAATTTCCGTCGAGAAGGCTCGTCGAGCCTCAACGACTCACCGGCACGATTACATCGGCGAATATACGAAGGATCTTTGTAACGTGGTTGACATGGAGGCGATCCGCAGCGGTAATCTCAGCCTCGGCGTCGATCCAATGGGTGGTGCCGGAATCCATTATTGGCCGCGAATTGCCGAGCACTACAAGTTGAATTTAACCGTCGTCAATGAGGCCGTCGATCCCACGTTTCGTTTTATGACGGTGGACTGGGACGGGAAAATCCGAATGGACCCGTCCTCGCCCTACACGATGAGAAATTTGGTCGGGCTGAAGAATCGCTTCGACATCGCGTTCGCGTGTGATCCTGACCATGATCGGCACGGAATTGTCACTCCGACCGCGGGGTTGCTTCCGCCTAATCATTATCTTTCGGTCGCCATCTACTATCTTTTCCAACATCGGCCGCAATGGCGCTCTTCCGTTGCGGTTGGCAAAACGGTCGTAAGCAGCCAAATGATCGATCGCGTCACCGCGAAGCTTGGCCGCAATCTCTATGAAGTCCCCGTTGGTTTCAAATGGTTCGTTGACGGTTTACTTGACGGCTCACTTGGGTTCGGAGGCGAGGAGAGCGCGGGAGCATCGTTCTCGCGTCTGGATGGCAGTGTTTGGACCACCGATAAAGACGGTATTGTCCCGGCTTTGCTAGCGGCGGAGATCACCGCACGAATGGGACGCGATCCCGGTGAGATCTACCGCGATCTCACGCGCGAGTTCGGTGATCCGGTCTATGAGCGAATTGACGCTCCCGCAACGCCGACCCAGAAGACGATCCTGCGACAACTCTCGCCGGATCAAGTCAAAAGCTCCGAATTGGCAGGGGAAAAAATTATGGCGAAACTTACGACCGCACCCGGCAACGAGGCGTCGCTTGGCGGGTTAAAGGTAATGACCGAGAACGGCTGGTTCGCGGCGCGGCCGTCGGGGACGGAGAACGTGTACAAAATTTACGCCGAGAGCTTCCGCGACGACGCTCACCTGCGGCAGATTCAAAACGAAGCGCAATCACTCGTTGCTGAAATTCTGTCCGCGAACCAAACGAGGACGGTAGGAAACGCGGAACAGGGTATTCCAGCCTCAGATCTGAAGGCTCCCAGTCTCTCGTTAGTCAAAGGGGGCGAATAAGGATGTCGTCTAATACTGTGGTCTTCTTCTTCGATGTTGATAACACGCTGCTCGACAATGATCGAGTAATACGCGACCTTCGCCGCCATTTGGAGCGAGAGGTCGGGCAGGAGCACAGCGACCATTACTGGAAGATCTTCGAGAAGTTGCGCAACGAACTCGGGTACGCGGATTATCTGGGTGCATTACAACGCTACCGGGTCGAGCATCCGCGCGAACCAAACCTTTTGACGGTCTCGTATTTTCTCGTGAATTACCCTTTCGCCAACCGGCTGTATCCGAACTCCCTCGATGCAATCGAACACTGCCAGCGGTTTGGTAAAGTCGTAATCCTTTCTGACGGCGATGTGGTCTTCCAGCCGCGTAAGGTGGAACGCTCGGAAATTTCGAGGCGGTTGAGGGTAACGTACTAATATACATTCATAAAGAGCTAGAACTGGATGATGTCGAGCGCCGCTACCCGGCGGACCATTACGTCATAGTGGATGATAAATTGCGCATCCTTGAAGATATTAAGAAGTCGTGGGGCAAACGCGTGACGACCGTGTTCCCGCGACAGGGTCACTACGCATATGACCCCGAAATTCTAGCGAAGTATCCGCCTGCCGACATTACTATCGAGCGCATCGGGGACCTCATCGAATTCGATATACAGTCATTGCTTCAAGCAGGACGCCAGACTGGTTGACGAAGATACCAGCTACGGTGAGGCTTTCCGCTTTTACGATAAGCAATCGTCCTTAACTTCATAAGACGGGAATATCAGGAAATTAACAGCGACGGGGCAAACGAATGAAACCAATGGGCAGGAATAAACTAAACGTGGGCGCCGACCTGGAAAAGCTTCAATATGATGCATTTAAGTACTTTTTGCATGAGACTAACCCATCCAGCGGGTTGGTGAAGGATAAAACCGAAGCGGATTGGCCCGCGAGCATTGCCGCCACCGGCCTTGCTCTCGCGTCCTACCCGGTGGCTGTCAACCGCGGATTTATGTCGCGTGACGCGGCAGTAGAACGAACACTGACAACGCTGAGCTTTTTTGGGAACAGTCCGCAAGGCCCCGAACCCGACGCGACCGGCTACAAAGGGTTTTATTACCATTTTCTCGACATGCAGACTGGTGGGCGCGCTTGGCAATGTGAACTGTCTACAATAGACAGTACTTTTCTGCTAGCGGGTGCGTTAACCGCGGCAAGGTACTTTGACGCAGATACTCCCGACGAGCGAGAGATCCATTCACTCGCCGATATGCTCTATCGCCGCGCGGATTGGCAGTGGGCGCAGGACGGTGAAGCAACGGTCACGCACGGCTGGAAGCCCGAGAGCGGCTTTCTCGAATACCGTTGGGAAGGCTACGACGAAGCGTTGCTTTTGTATATCCTCGGGTTAGGTTCACCGACGCATCCACTGCCCCAAGATAGCTACGCTGCATGGGCCTCCACCTACAAATGGGAACAATCTTACGGACAAGAATATCTGTATGCCGGGCCGCTTTTCACCCACCAGCTTTCCCATATTTGGGTTGATTTTCGTGGTATCCAGGATGCGTTCATGCGTGGGAAGGGGATCGACTATTTCGCAAATAGCCGCCGCGCAACCTATGCACAACGCCAGTATGCGATTGAGAATCCACTCAAATTCGAGCACTACGGCGAGTCCTGCTGGGGACTGACCGCTAGCGAAGGCCCCGGACCCGACACTTTGAAAGTGAACGGCATTGAGCGCGAATTCTTTGATTACATCGGACGGGGTGCTCCATATGGTCCCGACGACGGAACCATCGCACCGTGGGCCGTGGCGGCATCTCTGCCATTTGCACCCGAGATCGTTTTGCCGGCACTCGACTACTGCATTCATGACGTCAAACTGACGGATTCCAATCGTTATGGCTTCAAGGCGTCATTCAACCCGTCCTATCCGTCTGCGTCAGGCACTCAATATGGCTGGGTCTCGCCATGGCATTTCGGACTTAATGAAGGCCCGACTGTTTTGATGATTGAAAATTATCGATCGGAGCTATTGTGGCAATTAATGAGGAATTGTCCTTACATCACCCGAGGATTGCGCCGGGCAGATTTTACCGGGGGTTGGTTGTGACCTAGATCGACCAATTTAGCTGCCCATAACCAACCACGAAACCTTTTAAAGACCTATCAAGGAGTACCAGGAAATGACCACAACCACAATTAACATGGAAGATACACTGCCGTTGACTACAGAAGAAGTCCGGCGGATGAACGCTTACTGGCGGGCCGCAAATTATCTCTCTGTCGGGCAGATATATCTATATGACAATCCGCTACTGCGCGAGCCGCTAAAGATCGAGCACGTCAAACGTCGCCTGCTCGGTCACTGGGGTACGACTCCGGGCCTTAACTTCGTCTACGCGCATATTAATCGCCTGATAAAGAAGCATGATCTAAACGCGATCTATCTTGCGGGTCCCGGACACGGCGGACCTGGCGTCGTCGCTAACACCTATCTGGAAGGGACCTACACCGAGTTTTATCCAGACATCTCACAGGATACCGACGGCCTAGGGAAGCTGTTCAAACAATTCTCATTCCCCGGCGGCATTCCGAGTCATGCCGCTCCCGAGACGCCAGGTTCAATTCACGAAGGAGCCGAACTAGGTTACGCGCTCGTCCACGCTTATGGAGCGGTCTTTGACAATCCAGACTTGATGGCAGTTTGCGTTGTTGGTGATGGCGAGGCGGAGACGGGGCCACTGGCAACAAGTTGGCACTCGAATAAATTTCTCAATCCCGAGCGAGACGGCGCCGTGCTGCCAATCCTGCATCTGAATGGCTACAAAATCGCCAATCCCACAGTGCTAGCGCGGATAAGCCATGATGAACTTACGAGTCTCTTTGTGGGCTACGGATACAAGCCTTACTTTGTGGAAGGGCACGATCCCGAAACAATGCATCAGCTCATGGCTGCGACGCTCGATACCGTGATTGCCGAAATTCAAGCGATTCAGAAAGATGCTCGGGAGAACGGGTTCTCGCAGCGCCCACCGTGGCCGATGATCGTGTTGCGCTCACCGAAAGGTTGGACCGGGCCCAAGGTCGTCGACGGTTTACCGACTGAAAACTCATTTCGCTCGCATCAGGTTCCGTTGGATAAGTTAGCGAGCAATCCCGAACATTTGCGGCAGCTCGAAGAATGGCTGCGAAGCTACAAACCTGAGGAACTTTTCGACGAAAGCGGGAAGTTGCTTCAAGAGTTGGCTGAGCTGGCCCCGAAAGGCGAACGACGAATGGGAGCAAACCCTCACGCCAATGGCGGTTTGTTACTCAAAGATTTGAAGCTTCCGGATTTTCGGGACTACGCCGTCGATGTTCCCAATCCGGGAACGGTCGACGGGGAAGCGACCCGGGTGACGGGGCAATTCTTGCGCGACGTGATGAATCTCAACGACGACTCACGAAACTTCCGCGTAATGGGGCCGGATGAGACTAATTCAAACAGACTTAACGCTCTTTTTGAGGTGACGGACCGGGTTTCTACAGCCACGATTCTACCGACGGACGATCACGTAACCCCGGATGGTCGGGTGATGGAGATTTTGAGCGAGCATATGTGCCAGGGCTGGCTCGAAGGATATTTGCTGACCGGCCGGCATGGCTTTTTCTCCTGTTACGAAGCGTTCATCCATATCATTGACTCGATGTTCAACCAGCACGCGAAATGGTTGAAAGTGACTCGTGACATTCCATGGCGGCGGCCGATCGCCTCACTTAATTACTTGCTGACGTCCCACGTCTGGCGGCAGGATCACAACGGCTTCAGCCATCAGGATCCCGGCTTCATTGATCACGTCATTAACAAGAAGGCCGAAGTCGTTCGTGTGTATTTGCCGCCGGACGCTAACACACTTCTTTCCGTGACCGATCATTGTCTTCGGAGCCGCAACTACGTTAACGTCATCGTCGCCGGCAAGCAGCCCTCACTGCAGTACCTCGATATGGATGCTGCAATCGAGCACACTGCCGCCGGTATCGGTATGTGGTGCTGGGCGAGCAACGATCAGGGAGTTGAACCGGATGTTGTTATGGCCTGTGCCGGCGATGTGCCGACACTTGAAACACTGGCCGCCGTCGATCTTCTCCGCCAGCATTTTCCCGACTTGAAAGTTCGCGTAGTCAATGTCGTTAATTTGATGACTCTCCAACCTTCTACCGAACATCCGCATGGCTTGTCTGACAAAGACTTTGATTCACTCTTCACGACCGATAAACCGGTGATCTTCGCCTTTCACGGCTATCCGTGGTTGATTCATCGGCTGACCTATCGGCGAACGAACCACATTAACTTCCATGTTCGCGGATACAAGGAAGAGGGGACGACAACCACCCCGTTCGATATGACGGTATTAAACGATCTCGACCGCTTCCACCTTGTCGGAGACGTGATCGATCGGGTACCGAGTTTGGGATCAAAAGTTGCACACGTCAAACAAGCGATGCGCGACAAGCTTCTCGATCATAACCAGTACATTCGCAAA
Source organism: Pyrinomonadaceae bacterium (assembly GCA_041737885.1). GTDB lineage: Bacteria > Acidobacteriota > Blastocatellia > Pyrinomonadales > Pyrinomonadaceae > OLB17. The sequence continues at coordinate 11,220 of JBGSQW010000019.1, forward strand.
TACGGTGATGACATGCCCGAGATTCTTGAGTGGAAGTGGCCGTACTAAGTTGGCTCCGGACATCAGTTCGATCGTCAAGATTGAGCGTACGACTTTCTAGACCTTTGGCATAAGGATTTAATAAAGTGAATATTTTAGTTCTCAACCCCGGCAGCTCGACACTAAAGTTCGCCCTGTATCAAATACCTGATTCGAGTAAAGCATCTATCACAACGGATTCGGCAACGGTTTTGGCGAGCGGGATCATCGAGCCGATCGGAAAGCCGCAATCTGAACTCAGGCTGTCCGTTGCGAAGCGGACGCCGGTGATTGAGAGGGTTGACGCGGCCACTCCGGAGCAAGCTGTGGAACACATCATCCGCCGCGTTATTTCTTTTGCCGGTGAATACAGCAAAACATCCACCGTGATTGATGCTGTTGGGTGCCGCGTCGTGCACGGCGGCGCAAAGCTAGTGGAACCCATCATCGTTACAGATTCCGTGCTTGAAGAACTCCGCGGCCTGAAAGATTTGGCTCCCCTGCATATTCCGGCGGACGTAGCTGTGCTTGAACGGGTACAGCAATCACTCCCCGGAATTTCGGTAGTAGCTGTGTTTGACACAGCGTTCCACCAGACACTACCGAAAGTCGCAAGCTCGTACGCCTTGCCGGTCAAACTTTACGCCCGATATGGTTTGCGCCGCTATGGGTTTCACGGCATCTCGCACGCTAATGTGTCTCGGCAGTTAATTGAACGTCTGGGGCGTGGAGCAAAGGGAACGAAAATCATCACTTGTCATCTCGGGAGCGGCGCGAGCGTCTGTGCAATTCGTGACGGTAAAAGTATCGACACCAGCATGGGACTAACCCCAATGGAAGGATTGGTTATGGGCACCCGCTCCGGCGATGTAGATCCCGGTCTGGTCCTGTATCTAATCCGAACGGCCGGCATGACGGCCGACGAAGTGGACGATCTGCTAAACAACCAGAGCGGGCTGCTCGGTTTGTCGGGCACGAGCAGTGATTTACGTGACCTCGAACAAGCCGCTCATAAGAAAGACAAACTTGCGGAACTCGCGCTGGAGATTTTTGCATATCGCTCTTGCAAGTACATTGGAGCGTATGCCGCAGCTCTCGAAGGTCTGGATGCGATCGCTTTCACCGGCGGCATTGGTGAGCACTCTGCTTCGATGCGCAGCCGCATCTGCCGAAGGCTGAAATTTCTCGGCATACATTTAGAAGATGAGATCAATCAAGCCGCAGACGGGCGCACGGCGATGAAAATAAGCCGGGAAGACGATGTTACACAAATATGGGTGATTCCAACGGATGAAGAACGTGAAATAGCATGGTCGACTTATAGACATTTAGGAATTCATTGACCCTGCGATCCAGGTTTCTGCGAGGGGCTTGGCATACGTGATCTCGGACGCCGGATACGAGGCTTCAGTAACGAGTTATAAGACTTCGGGTGGAAAATTTATCGTTTCGGTCGTTAGATATAAGACTTCGGATGAAAAATATAAGGCTTCGGGCGAAAAATAAAGGACTGCGGACGAGAGATATATGGGCTGGACATCGAAATGAATGAGGTATATTGTCTTTTGTGAGACGCGGTTTTTTATCTTATTTCACTAAAACCCTAATAAATACAGGAGAAAACGACAAATGGCTCAAGTAAACGTTAAGAAAGTAAAAGAACAGTGTGCGGTAATGAACGACGCGTGGTTTGAAGGTGCGCCGGCGGTTGATTTTAACGGCATCACGCAGGCGCAGTTTCTGGCGGACATCACGGCGGCTGCCGCTGACGACGCCGAGATTGGCGATCTCGAAGCCGAGCTAAAGATGAAACGCGAGGTTCGCGACGACAAGTACATCGCCCTCAACGACAAACGCTCAAAAGTCGGTCTCGGAGTCGCCGGCAGCGCCGCCTACGGCAACGACAGCCCACTCTACGGAGCAATGGGCTTCGTCCGCAAATCGGATAGAGCGTCTGGACTGACACGGAAAACGAAACCGTAAAAGCGTCAACACCCTAACGCTCCTTATTATGAACTCGTTGAAACTGTCTAACTCACGTTCGAACGACGAAGAACCCACCGCGTTCGACGACGGCCGTCTGTTCGAGGACGCCGAGCGCCATCGTGGTTATGTAATCGCTGCGCGAGAAAACCTCGAATGGGCGAAGAAGGCTTTCCAGTCGCAACAAGGCGCGACAAAGCTTGCCGTTCAGGCTGCCGAGGCGGCAAAGCTCTGGCTCGAACAGCTTGAAGGCGGTTGGGGAGCTCCCATCGCATGGGTTGGACCCGCCACGCTCTATGAATTTTGGCTCGATGTGCCGGGTTATGGCGGGCCGGTTAGAGGTTTTAGCGCCTCTACTAGCCAGACTGGTCAAATTCAGCACGTTAGCCGTGTGAGCAGCCGAACTACTTCTGGGGCGGGATGCGCGACTGTAGGATGTTGTGCCGGAGGGCCGCTCGGTGCGATCCTTGGTGCCATACTAGGTAAAACAAATGATGTCCGGACGGATGTAGATGTCGTCGATAACAGGCGCTTCGAAATTCAAATCATTGGGCCGAGTGTCGCGTGGTCGTATGTAGGAAACTATAGCATTGAGGACTCGGTTCGAAGTTTTAGGGACTTGCTCATCGCGCGTTCTACGAACACGGACGACCCCAAGGTGTTGGCGGTTTCTCAGAGAGAGGTTGTCGCGGTAAAGAATCGTTCGACGGATTTGGAGTACATGAAACTCCAAGACGCGGAAGATTTGCGTAATCAAGCGCAGGCCTCTTATGAGTCCGCTTGGAGCGACTATGAGAATGTCCGCCTCCCTGTTCGAGATGATTTAATCGCGAGATGGAAGCGAAGCACACCGCTCGTGAAGTCTCTCATTGTGGTTTTCGGTCCGGTATTGGCAACTGGTTGGATTGCGTCGATTGTTTACTCTATCCTTGCTCAGCCCGTGCCCTATCGAGCTATCGGTATCCTAGTCGGCCTCCTACAAATACTCTTGTTCGCGGGTTTCGTTGTGTATTATCGCGTAGAAGCTAGATTGATCAAGACCTTGCCGTCCGAATCACCAAAACTACAATCACTATTTAGTTTTATTGAGCGCTTCAAGAAAGGAACGCCTGCCCAATCGAACGCATGCCCGAAGTGCGGGAATGAAGTTGTCGCAGGCGCAAATTTTTGCGTGTTCTGTTCTACTCCGATTAGCATTAGGACATAAGAAAAAGGCGTCGCCGACGCCGCAAAAAGAGAATGACGAATTTAACACAAAGATACTGCCCGAATTGCGGAAAGGAACTTAACAGCGGTGCGAAGTTTTGTGTTTACTGCTCCGCTCCGATCCAACCTATTTGGCAAGCTCAACCGAGCTCTCCCCTCGTAACGGCGCCGCAATTCATGCCGACCGCCCCTGCCCCGTCTCAGCGTGTCAGTATTTTGCTCGGCATCGGAATTTTCTTCATGCCATACATTTTCGCCTGGTTCACGCTTCGAAAGGGATACAGCACCCAAGCTAGGGCAATATCTTTGGGTTGGGCGGGTTTCGTCATCCTGGTTAATTTTATTGGTATCGCCACAAATCCAGGGCGACCTTCTAGTTCAAGCGGCAATTCTTCAAGCATAACGGCTAATGTAAATACGGCCCAGATCGAGATGCAGAAAGCCGCCAATGCCGTAGCTAACGCAGCGAATGCCGCAGTACCTTACCCGTCGCAGCAGCCGCCGAATCCAAAGTTAATGCAGAAAACGGACATCTGCTCGAGCATTGAGAGTGAGTTGGCGGGAGTCCAAAGAGACCAAGCAAGTGTAGAAGAGATGCTGGATGCAACTGAGGATTTCGGGCCCCAAGCGGGGTCTCCTAAGAAGGCTATTTATTTGAATGCGTTGAAAAGAAAAGGGCAGCTACAACTCCAAAGAATAGCGTTAGAGCGAAAGCTAAAAGCCTGTGGCCGCAAAAAATGAGCGGTACATCATCTGCAAATCTGAACCTGATACTGGTGCTGCTGGTTTTCGCAGCGTTAGGATGCGTTTGCCCGAACTCAAACGATCGAAAGGTGCAGACGAATACCGTGAACGAAAACGAAAACACTAGCCAAGCCACGGCGCCTACTCCTAGTCCGTCCGTTTCGTCAGCACCAACTCCATCGACAACCGAGTCTCCAACTAATCCAAAGTCCTCCCCGGAATACCAAGTTGGATATAAGCGTGGATATAAAGAAGGGAGAAGCTGGGCGAAGGAAGTAGTTGGCGGTGGGATGCCTACAGCCCAAGGTATTCGAATGATGGCTAGCTATCAAGCGTCCGAGTCTGGCTCAAAGGATCAGGCTGCTTGGGAAGACGGGTGGGCCGACGGTTTTGGCGACGGCTATCAGGGTATCAAACCGCCAAAAATAAACTCGTCGAATCTTCAAGCAGTATCATGGACAAACGCAAAACCGGGCGTCAAGTTATATGATCACGAAGGCAATTACCAAGTTACGATCACGAGCGTAGACGAGGCCGAAGGGACAATAAGAGTTAAGTATCCACCTTCTCGGGGCAATGTGATTGAAGACAAATCGTTGATTTCGTTGTCGTCTTTCTGGTTTGTTAAAAAGTAGAGGAGCAAATTTTTATGAAGGAAAGTGAGATCGACGTATTGGCGGAGATAGGAAGCGGAACCAGTAGTTTTCAGCCACTTGGTGATTCTGAGGCAGATCAAGCGATTTTCGAGATGAAAGTGGCACACTTGGAATCGTTAGAAGATTACGGTTACATCGAAATCCTTGATCGACGTAAAGATATTATACTTGTGCGAATTACTCCAGAGGGCCAGCAGATTCTTCTCGACAAATCTTCTCCGATTACAGAGTAACTGCATCAAGCGGATAAAAACGCTAATCAAAAACGGTCGGGTCATAACTCCGGTTGACGACTAGCGCGCGCAGCTCGGACATCTTTATAATTGCCGATCACGAAGCCGCTCGACTTTTGAGGGATTTTTTCGAAATCCGTATATCTTTCTTGCTTCGGCGATCGTTATTGGTTTGCAGTTGCTCGCCATCTATTTTCCGCCGCTCGCACGTGTACTTGATACTGTTCCGCCGACAAACGCTGATTTTGCGGTTATTATGCTTGCGGTGATTTCACCAATAGCTATCGTCGAGATAGCCAAACTTCTTGCTCGGCGCAAGTCTGACGACTCTTGACATGGTTCGGAAGACTTACCTTGCTGAACCCGTTTTAATTGATCCTTATTAATGGTAAGAAATGCCAAAGAAATTGAGAGAATTCTGATTGCCTATGATGGCTCAGGATACTCGCGTTCGGCCTTGAATGAACTCCGGTATAGCGGGTTGCCGCAAAAGGCCGAGGTCCTCATAATCTCGGTTTCTGAAATTTGGCTCCCCGTAAGGTACGAGGATAGCGAAATCATCGTGGATAGAGACGTTTCCAAGTATTACGAAAAACATCGTGAGCAGACGAATAGAGACCTAACAGAAACAAGGGCAATCGTATCCGCAGCTCATGAAGAACTAATTAGATATTTTCCCAATTGGAAAATAAATACTGAGGCCGTATGGGGTTCGCCCGCAAAAGAGATTTTGTCTAGAGCATCTGAGTTTAAGCCCGACCTTATAGTTGTCGGGCCTCAAGGACTCTCATCGGACCGCGAAACCGGATTAGGAAGCATTTCCCATACGATTTTAGCCACAGCCAGATGTTCGGTGCGAATTTCACGCCTCAAGCAAGATGCTTCTCTATCGCGATTAAAAATTATGATCGGTTTTGATGCCTCGTGTGGATCCATGGCAGCAGTTAGGGCGTTTGCTTTACGACCGTGGAAGATAAAACCCGAAGTTCGTCTCGTAACCATTACCTACCCCTTTACTCTTTTAGAGCCAGGACGCGCTTTTCAGCCAATTCCGGGTATGTCCGAGGGAAGAATGGAGGGTGAAGAAAAATGGGTTGAGGCTCTCGCAGCAGATGCTTTACAAATATTACTCGATGCAGGTTTTCCCGCGACGCTAAACATTTATTCGGGAAATCCCCGCATCATAGTGAGCCGTGAAGCCCAGGAATGGGATGCTGATTCGATCTTTATCGGGGCACATTCTCGCGAGTTTCAAAAGGAATTCTACTCAATCGGTTGTGTTGCCTCAGCAATAGCGTCGCGCGCAGACTGTTCTGTTGAAGTAGTGAGGGAATCAGTTGCGAATTAAACTCGGAGCTTTAAACGTCATTGATCGAATCTGTCGACCGTCTCAGTTTTTTTCTTGAGCTGACCCCTACTGACAGGTAGTACAATTAGATGACTCAATAAACGGAACCGTGTTAATCCTGTCACTTGGGACGAGGTGAGGCATGTTCCTGAAAACAATGCTTTCGAGAAATGATGATGGAGAAGCCTTATGATGACTGCAACTGTTCTGGCTAAACAATCGGACGTATCGCTTTACACGGTCAGGCATTACACGCGCATCGGCTTGCTGAAGCCCTCGCGCAATTCGCAAAATAACTACAAAGTTTATCAGCCGTCCGACGCCGTGCGAGTACGTTTTATCAAGGCGGCGGGGAGTCTGGGATTTTCCCTAGCCGAGATCGCGGACATTCTAAAAGAAGCTAAACACGGCAACTCTCCGTGCCCGATGGTAAGGCAAATTATCGTTCACCGCATAGGGGAGAATCAGCGAAAGATCAAAGCGATGCAAAAACTACAGCGAAAGATGGAGAATGCACTGAAAGATTGGTCAAAAATGAATAACTCGATGCCAAATGGCGACTCGGTTTGTCATTTGATCGAATCCGTTGGCGATACCGGCAAACAGGGCTTGACCTGACCCCTGCTGACAGGTTGTAGAATATATTATGTCGCTAATTTAATGACAAGGTGGGACAAATCATGAAAGATAAAAATCCAAAAAAGGGCGAAACTTTTATCGATCCGATCTGCGGGATGACGGTCGATCCGGCAAGCGCGGCCGGTAGCTTTAAGCACGAAGGCGAGACTTACTATTTTTGCTCGAAAGGCTGTTTACAGAAATTTATCGCGCAAGCACAAGGCGTACCCGCGATTGGTCTTGTCGGGATCGGACGGGAGAAAAAAGAAACCGTCTCGCACGGCGAGATGAAGGCGACGGCTGGCGGAGAGTCCGTCGATCCGGTGTGCGGAATGACGGTCGCTCCGGAAACCGCAGCGGGCAAGCACGATTTTGCAGCCGAAACCTACTATTTCTGCTCGACGGGGTGTCTGAATAAATTCAAACAGAATCCGTTAGGGTTCCTCAAGAAAGAAAAGGAAGAAAAAGTTTCAGCGGAAAGCGAAGGTGTTGAATATACTTGCCCGATGCATCCGGAAATCGTGCAGATCGGTCCGGGAAGCTGTCCAAAGTGCGGGATGGCGCTTGAGCCGATGGTGATGACACTAGACGATGGGCCTGACCCGGAATACGTCGATATGAAGCGGCGGTTTTGGATCTCGACCCTACTCACGCTCCCCGTTTTTGCTCTGGCAATGGGCGAGATGCTGCCGAATTATCACGAATACGTCGCACCGAAGATTGCACTCTGGGTCCAGTTTGTTTTAGCAACACCGGTTATCCTCTGGGGCGGATTTCCTTTCTTTCAGCGCGCCTGGGCTTCCGTAAAGAACGTCAGTCCGAATATGTTCACGCTGATCGCCATCGGCACCGGAGCAGCATATATTTTTAGTCTCTTTGCTCTATTTCTTCCCGATCTATTTCCCGTTTCGATGCGGAACATTCATACGGGATTGATTCCCGCCTACTTTGAGGCAGCGGCTGTTATTACGACGCTCGTTCTGCTAGGACAGGTGTTGGAATTGCGAGCCAGAAGCCAAACCTCAAGCGCGATCAAGGAACTACTCGGACTCGCTCCCGAGACAGCGATTGTTGTTTTTGACGACGGCACGGAAGCTGAGATATCACTAAAGGACGTACAGATCGGTGCGAGTTTGAGGGTTAAGGCAAATGAAAAGATTCCGACCGATGGATCGATCCTTGAAGGTGATACTTCGGTTGACGAATCAATGGTGACCGGTGAGTCGATCCCGGTTGAAAAAACGGCGGGCGATAAGGTTATCGGCGGCACGATCAATGGCCGACGCGGTTTTGTCATGAAAGCCGAGAAGGTCGGAAGCGACACACTGCTGGCGCAAATCGTCCGGATGGTAGGCGAAGCCCAGCGCTCGCGGGCGCCGATTCAGCGACTTGTTGATGTCGTGTCGGCTTACTTTGTTCCGGCGGTGATCGTCGTCGCGATTGTCGCGTTCGCCGTATGGATGATCTTCGGCAGTTTCGCTTACGCCATGGTTGCCGCAGTTTCGGTTTTGATTATCGCCTGCCCGTGTGCTTTGGGTCTTGCGACGCCGATGTCGATCATGGTTGGCACGGGCCACGGAGCGCGGCACGGCGTATTGGTTAAGAAGGCCGAGGCATTGGAAATTCTGGAAAAGGTCGATTCGATAGTCGTCGATAAAACCGGCACTTTGACCGAGGGCAAACCTCGGCTTCAGAAGGTTATCTCGTTAAATGGATCTCCCGAAATCGAGATCTTGCGCCTTGCGGCCGGTCTTGAAAGATCGAGCGAGCATCCCCTCGCGGAAGCGATCATCAAGGGAGCCGAAGAGAAAGCGATCGAACTTGCTAAGGTGGAAGATTTTGAATCCATCACGGGTAAAGGGATCACGGGATCGATCGACGGGAAAAAGGTGTTGCTGGGTAATGCGAAGCTGATGACGGAAAACCACATTGATTTCCCGGCGGATGGAAAAGCCGATGAGCTTCGAGCCGAAGGGCAAACTGTCATGCTTGTCGCCGTTGACGGGAAAGCCGCAGGCTTGGTCGGCGTCGCTGACACGATCAAAGAGTCTGCGAAGGATGCCATCAGTGAATTGCATCGGCAAAAGATCGAAGTTGTCATGATGACGGGTGATAATGCAATTACTGCGGACGCTGTAGCCAAAAAGCTCGGCATCGACAAGGTTTTCGCTGACGTGTTGCCTGAACAAAAGGCTGAAAAGATCAAAGAACTGCAGGCCCAGGGCAAGATCGTCGCAATGGCCGGCGACGGCGTGAACGATGCACCGGCGCTTGCCCAAGCCCAGGTCGGGATCGCCATGGGGACCGGAACCGACGTGGCAATGGAATCCGCTGATATCACACTCTTGAAAGGCGACCTTCGCGGAATTCTGCGGGCGAAAAAACTCAGCGAAGCGACAATGAAGAATATCCGTCAAAACTTGTTCTTCGCATTCATTTACAACCTCGTCGGCGTTCCGATCGCAGCGGGCGTTCTGTTTCCGGTTTTTGGTTTGTTGTTAAGCCCAATGATCGCCAGTGCGGCGATGACGTTTAGTTCCGTATCAGTTATTGTCAATGCGTTGCGTCTCAGAAATTTGAAATTGTAGACAGCATGAAAAATGATAGATACATCCCGGCATTGAGCTATGTTTGGCTAACACCTTTTTATGACCCGGTTGTGCGGTTGACTACGCGAGACGGCGTTTTCAAAAAGGCTCTAGTGGAACAAGCCAGCATTGAAATCAATCATCGCGTTCTCGATCTTGCTTGCGGCACGGCGACGCTTACGCTTCTTTTAAAACAAGATCAACCGCTCGCCGAAGTAGTCGGGATTGACGGCGACGGCAAGATTTTGGCAATAGCCAAAAAGAAGGCCAGGTCCGCCGGTCTGGAGATTCAAGTCGACGAAGGCATGTCGTTTGATCTGCCGTACCAGTACGAGTCCTTTGATCGCGTTATTTCGAGTTTGTTTTTTCACCACCTAACCCGAGAAAATAAACTCAAAACCATGGGCGAAGTGGCCCGCGTTCTCAAACCAGACGGCGAATTTCATGTGGCGGATTGGGGTCTACCCGCAAATCATTTGATGAAGCTTTCGTCCCGTTTTATTCAACTTCTCGACGGATTCGAAACGACTGAGGACAGCTTTGCCGGCAGGCTCCCAGTATTGCTGACGGAAGCGGGATTTGTGAATGTCGAAGAGACCCGTTCTTTCAACACCTTGTTTGGAACAATTCGCCTGCACCGATGCGGCAAGACACAATAGGAGAATTATGAAAACGAAAAAAATTACAGCCTTTTTCCTGATCAGCTTGCTGCTGTCATTACCAGTGTTCGCTCACGATCTGTTTTTCAAGCTCGACAGCTATTTCGTAAAGGTCAACCAAAAGATTTCGATCAGCGTCTTTAACGGCACGTTTCAAACAAGCGAAGGCGCGGTTGCGTTTGCGCGTTTAACGGACCTGAGCGTTGTTTCGCCGTCCGGTGCGAGAACGCATCCCGTCGAGACAGATCTTACAAAGAATGAAACGACTGCATTCTTGAACGTTACGCCCACAGAGCCTGGTAATTACGTTGCGGGTATATCTACGATGTGGCGCGAAAGCGGTCTCCCGGCAGATGAGTTCAACAAATATTTACCGGCCGAAGGCATTCCCGATATCTTGGAGAACCGAACACGTGACGGCGAGCTCGACAAAGACGCAAAGTATCGCTATTCGAAATATGTCAAAACCATCTTTCAGGCGGGCAACAAAACCACTGACAACTTCAAGACCAACCTCGGGTATGGCGTCGAGATGGTGCCGCAGCAGAATCCTTATAAGCTAAAGAAAGGAAGCTCGCTGGATATTTTATGCCTTAAGGATGGCAAACCGCTCGCTGGGCAGATCGTGACAACGGGGTATGAGGCCGCGGGCAAGATGTTGGGTGAAACTAGCGCACGTACCGATAAGGACGGCATTATCAAAGTTCAACTTACCGGGGCCGGCAAATGGTACGCAAAGTTTATCAATATGGTAAAGATCGACGACCCGAAGCTGAACTACGAATCTAAATGGGCAACGCTCACTTTTGAAATCAAGTAGAGAGGAGATCGAAATGAAAAAACAAACAATCTTTGCATTTATCTTATCGCTGTCGCTGGTCGCGTCAATCTTCGCGCATGATCTGTTTCTCAAAACGGACAGCTTTTTTCTAAAGCCGAATTCGAAATTTACCGTCAAGGTGATGAACGGAACGTTTCTGGCGAGCGAGGGAGCGGTTACATTCGCGCGGCTGAACGATGTGAGTGTCGTGTCGAGTGGAAATCGTGTGCATCCGGTGGAGGCCGATCTTACCAAAGACGAAACGACCGCATTTCTGAACCTGACAACCGGCGCGGCGGGGACCTATGTCGTCGGGATTTCAACTAAGTCACGCGAGATCGCTCTAAAAGCGGCGGATTTTAATGAGTATCTTCGCGAAGACGGCCTGCCCGATACCTTGGAAGAACGCCGCAAGACGGGTGAGCTCGAAAAGGACGCCAAAGAGCGTTACGCAAAGCACGTCAAAGCGATCCTGCAAGTCGGCAAAAAGCAAACGGATGATTACAAGACCGTTCTGGGCTATCCGGTAGAACTCGTCCCGCAGCAGAATCCTTACAAGCTTAAAAAGGGTGACACGATGGAAGTCCTGTGCCTAAAGGACGGGAAGCCACTCGCGGATCAAGTCGTTCTCGCCGGTCGCGAGGAAAGCGGAAAGATCAAAACGTCACCAGAACTCAGAAGCGACGCGAAGGGCATTGTGAAGTTGAAACTCGACGGATCAGGGAAGTGGTATGTCAAGTTTATCAACATGAGCAAACTCGCCGATCCAAACCTAAATTACGAATCAAAATGGACAACGCTTACTTTTGAGATGAAATGATCTAAAAATGAAAGAAGCGAACGCCAAAATCTTGCTCGTCGATGATGATGATTCCTTGCGCCGCGTCCTTGAATTCCAGCTTTCCGAGGCCGGGCATTCTGTCGTGAGCGAGGGTGACGGCAGGGAAGCCTTAAAATCGTATTCAGCAGAAGATTTTGACTGCGTCATCACGGATTGGCGGATGCCGAAGATGTCCGGCTCGCAGCTCGTGCAGCAGGCGACGGCAATCAACAGCGAAGTACCCATCATTGTTATTACCGCTTTTGGAGACGTCGATACGGCCGTCGAAGCGATGCGTGGAGGGGCTTTTGATTTTATTACTAAGCCCTTTAATCGACAGGAAATTCTGCTTACAGTCGAGAAAGCCTTAAAATACGGCCATGCTTTAGCGGAAAATAGAAGGCTGAGACGGCAGATTCACGAAGACTTTCGAATCGAGAACGTTATCGGAACATCTGAGAAGATGCTTCAGGTTTTTGACCTGGTTGAGAGAGTGTCCAAAACAAACGTCACAGTTTTGATCGAAGGCGAGACGGGAACCGGGAAGGAATTGATCGCGAAAGGAATTCACTTTTCTGGCACGCGCAAGAACAATCCTTTCATTGCCATCAACTGTGCCGCCATACCCGAAACACTCATCGAAGCAGAGCTATTCGGATATAAGAAAGGAGCTTTCACTGGTGCGGCCCACGAATCGACAGGGAAGTTTGAGGAAGCTAACGGCGGCACCTTATTCCTTGATGAGATAAGTGCCATGCCCCTCCAGTCTCAAACAAGGCTATTAAGGGTTTTACAGGAGCAGGAAGTGACACGACTGGGCGAGAATATGCCGCGTAAGGTAGATGCTCGGATAATTGCCGCCAGCAACGAAAACCTGCTCGAACTTATAAAAGAAAACGCCTTCCGGGAGGATCTTTACTACCGTCTTGCGGTAGTGCCGATCACGATCCCACCGCTGCGTGAACGCCGCGAGGATCTGCCTGTCCTGACCGAACATTTTGTTACCCGATCCGCTTCTAAACATGGTATGAGGCCGCCAAAGATAGCTCGCGACGTGTTCAAGGTATTTTTCGATTACCCGTGGATGGGAAATGTTCGCGAACTGGAGAATCTGGTAGAAAGAATGGTGGTCCTTTCCGACGGCGATACTTTGACTCTCACCGACGTCCCCGAAATCGTGAAAAACCCATCGTCGACAAAAGGGGAATTGTGGTTTGAACTACCGTCCGAGCCGATAAATCTAGAAGCCTTAGAACGGGAAATTATACGCAGCTCGCTTCTCAGGCATGGCGGAAATCAGTCACAAACGTCAAAATATTTAGGGATTACTCGAAGCGCACTTATATATCGGATTCAGAAGTACGATTTAGACGAATCGGGTTCCAGCATTTCGGACGACTAGATGGATACGCAGACCTTCAATATCATCTCCTCTCGAAACCGCCTGTATGTATGGATCGTTATTGCCGTGGTGATCATCCTCATTACGGTCCTTCACTTTCTCACTCCTACCGATCAGATCGTTTGGCACGAGATATATCAGCGGATCTACTACGTACCGATCATAGCTGCCGCTTTGATATTTGGTCTTAGAGGCGGGCTCGCGGCATCTCTTTTTACAACCATCATTTACTCCCCGCATATTTATTTACACTGGCAGCACGGGCACTTTGATTATTCTATAAATCAATATGCCGAGATAGTTATCTTCAATCTCGTTGGCGGAATAATGGGAGCTCTGGGCGACCGACTCCGAAAATCCAGGGAACGGGCTGAAAGAAATGCGGAGGAAAAGAGAAAAGCCTACGACGAGCTGCAAACAACCTTTCAACAGCTGCTCCAAGCAGAGAAACTGGCGTCGCTTGGAGAACTTTCGGCCGGCATCGTTCATGAGGTCCGAAACCCGCTCGCGTCGATAAAAGGAGCCATCGAAATATTAGAGGACGAGCTAATGGTTGACAGTCCTCGGCGTGAGTTCGTTGGTCTTGCAAAAGGTGAAATAGATAGGTTAGATCGGCTGGTAGGTGAGTTTTTACGATTCGCACGACCCAACGCGCCGTCTAAAACACCAACTGATCTTAACGAAATCGTGGACTCAATCACAGGTTTGATCGGGAACCAGGCGGCGTCACAGTCAGTTGCAGTCATTAGAGATTTGCAGAAGAATATTCCGCTGATTCTTGTAGATGCTGAGCAGGTAAAGCAGGTGGTACTAAATCTTGCGATAAACGCTCTTCAAGCCATGTCCCAGTCAAACGGAGCAGAACAGACCATTACGTTTAGAACTTTTAAGGAAGACAATAATTTTGTTGTCGAGGTCACCGACACGGGTTCCGGCATTGACCCCAAAAATCTCTCAAAGATCTTCGACCCGTTCTACACGACAAAGGATAAAGGGGTAGGACTCGGCCTTTCAATTGCCCATAAAATCGCGACCCAACACGGCGGGCATTTAACGGCAAAACGTACTGAACGTCTGACTATCTTTACATTGACAATTCCTCTTGAAAAGGCGGCGAGTACTTGACGGGAGATCTATTCCCCACCCGTTGAGACTTACAATCAAAACACGAGAATAGGCAATATACATTTGGACTTTTCATTGCGGAACCACGCTTGCTGCGCTACAGGCTCGCCAGGTGTGGTCTGAAGCAATAGAATCTTTGACTTTTTGTTCTCTTCATTGACGCGCTGAATGGTGCATTTCAATCTGACCACCTCGTCACCTCGATTCATACTACCCATTGTTTTTCCAAAGTAAGTCATCGCAACTTTTCGAATTACAATGAACGGCGTCGTATTTATGTCGACCCTATAAATCTGATACATCCCTTTTTCGACTATCCGATCGCCAACTCTTATTGGCGACGAAATGTGAAATTCTCCTTCTTTGTCGACACCGACTGTTTTTTCCTTTTGGGCAAAACCTGGAATTGTCAACAAAATGACGACGGCGATGAAAACGGCAAATTCTCGAAACAATTTTTCATTCATCTAACTCACCTCTTAATTGGATGAAACTACTTCTAAAATAATCGAGTTACATCCACACCAAACATTCTTATCAAAATAATTCGTGCGTAAAATTAAGTCTTCCACTTATCTAGAGACAATACTTGTGCCACGCGGATTGTCTTGTGCGCACCGTTTTGTTCTTGGACCGGAACTACCGAATGCTTCGTCAGAGCCCTGAAAAAACTTTACGATGTGCGTAAAACTTCGCGCCTAGTTCCAATGCTAAATTCGTTCAATACAAATAGTGATTGTGACCAACATCTTGTTATTTTTAATTTGTGACGTAAATCACTGATTTATCCAGAAAAATTGGAGTATACTGTGTTCAATGCTCACTCGGGTCTTAATTATTTTCGTGCTTTTCACCGTCGTCGGTGGCATCGTGTCGGGGACACCGCTGCACGCACCGAGCGGCAAGATGATGAAATGTTGCGATAAGGCCAAAAGCAAAGACAGATCACCTTCAGCACAGGCTGCAGGCCTTTGCTGCGCGACAAACTGCTCAAATCCGGCGCCGATCTCGTTCGGCGGCTCGTTTAACTTCACTCCTTCCACCATAACGATCTACAAATCCATCGCCGATCAGATCGCAGCTTTGTTCCCAAATACAAAAACCAAGTCGTCTGCATCGCCTCAGTATTTGAGTAAGCCGTTGACGAGCACTTTCCAGCCGAAATTTCTCCAATATAAATCGTTCCTGATCTAGTTTCGACGGTGAAGTGCGCCCTTTTTTGGGTGTAATGCGCCGTTGCGACTATTTCATTGTGGTTCTGCGAACTACTCTGTAGGCGTCGGAACTCTCTAGATATTTTCAACACAGGAGACTAAAAAATGAGAAAGACAGTTTTATTCATTTGCTTATTGACCATGATTGGGGTGATCACCTTATTCACGTCGTGCAGTTCCGGCGCGCAGCCTACGGCCGAAAACCCGGTGCAGGGAAAAGTCATCAAAAGCGGTTCGATCAACAATTTGACGGTTTCGGTATCAAGCGACACCGGCAAAGTCAAAAACGGCGAGCAGGAACTAATGCTTGCTTTTACGGATGCTTCGGGCAAAGCGGTTGATGTGGGAGCGGCTTCGCTAAATTTCTACATGCCGGCGATGGGTTCGATGGGGGCGATGAACAACGCAGCGGCTTTGACCACAACTGGCACGCCCGGCGTTTATCGCGGCAAAGTCAAGATTGAGATGACCGGCGGATGGGAGATGCAGATCACTTACGAAGGTCCGGCGGGAAAAGGAAAAATATCGATTCCCGTAACGGCGCAATAGTGGGGCCCGGGACATGGGGCTCGGTTATATGTCCGCCGAAAATATTAAAACAAGGGTGTTGCTAAATGATTAATTGGCTTATCGACTGGTCGCTTAAGAACCGCGTCATCGTAATTGCAATTTATATTGCGCTGGCGATTGCGGGTTATTACGCGCTTGTAAAGACCCCGATTGATGCCATCCCTGACCTTTCGGATAACCAGGTCATAGTTTTTACCGACTGGGCGGGCCGTTCCCCGCGAGAGGTCGAGGACCAGGTTACTTATCCGCTTGTGACGAGTCTTCAGGGACTGCCGGGAGTTCGGACCGTCAGGGCTAGTTCCGCCTTCAGCTTCTCGATGGTCAATATTATCTTTGAGGATAATGTCGATCTTTATTGGGCCCGGACACGCGTGCTGGAGCGCTTAAATCTCGTCACGAAACAATTGCCTCAGGGCGTAGTGCCAACGCTCGGCCCGGACGCGACCGGTCTTGGCCAGGTATTTTGGTACACGCTCGAATCGGACGAGATGAGCCTCCGCGATCTGCGCACGCTGCAAGACTGGTTCGTACGCTATCAGCTTAATTCAACGCCGGGGATCGCGGAGGTCGCGACGGTCGGCGGCTTTGTCCAGCAGTATCAGGTGGACATAGACCCGAATAAGCTCCGCGCTTACAACATGCCGTTATCCACCGTGGTCGAAGCGGTTGAACGTTCGAATAACAATGTCGGCGGAAACGTCGTCGAACAGGGCGGCGAATGGGCCATTGTCCGCGGTATCGGGCTTGTCGAATCGGTCGCAGATGTCGAAAATATCGTCGTCGGCTCTCAGAACGGAACTCCGATCTATGTCCGAAACCTCGGCGAGGTCAAACTCGGCAACGCCTTTCGGACCGGCTCGCTTGATAAAAACGGCAAGGAAGCGGTCGGGGGCGTCGTCATCATGCGCTACGGCATCAGCGCGCTCGAAGCGATCGAGAACGTCAAGAAGAAGATCGAGGAGATCAAACCCGGTCTCCCTCCGGGCGTTCGGCTGGTTCCATTTTATGACCGCACCGATCTGATTAACCGCACAGCCGATACTCTCACATGGGCCTTGACCGAGGAGTTCATCCTCGTAACACTTGTAAATCTGCTGTTCCTCGCTCATTTTCGTTCGACGCTGATAGTTACGATACCTCTTTTGCTTGCCGCGCTTGCCGCGTTCCTCCTGATGTATATCTTTGGGATCACGTCAAACATCATGTCGCTCGCCGGTATCGCGATCGCGGTTTCAGACCTCGTAGATGCTGGAATTGTTGTGACTGAAAATGCGTATCGTGCGATTGAGAAAGAGGGAGTGAGCTTTTCGGACAGAAAGCGTGTTTGGGAGGTAGTGCTCGAAGCGACGAAGATGGTCGGGCGCCCGATCGTCGCATCGATAGCGATCATTGTTATCGCCTTTATCCCTGTCTTTGCATTAACGGGACAAGAAGGAAAGCTTTTTCATCCGCTGGCGTTCACGAAAACCTTTGCCATGATCGCGGCGGCCGTTATCGCGGTCACGCTCATCCCTGTTCTGTGCGGCTATCTGCTAGGCGGGAAGCTGCGTCCCGAAGAGTGGAATCCGATCATGCGTTTTTTGCGTCGGGTCTACAAGCCTCTGCTGACAAAAGCGCTTCGGAATAGACTCGCCACGGTTTTGCTCGCTCTGGCGTTTTTCTCGGGTGCGATGGTTGTCGCGACGCAGATCGGCAGCGAGTTCATGCCTCCGTTGAATGAAGGCGACCTGATGTACATGCCGGTGACCGATCCCGCAATTTCACTGGACGAGGCGACAAGAATCCTGAGCAAACAAGACGAGATCTTGAAAGCCTTTCCCGAGGTTGAATGGGCGGTCGGAAAGGCCGGCCGCGCCGAAACTTCAACCGATCCCTCGCCGATAAACATGAACGAAACCATCGTTCATTTGAAGCCCGAAGATCAGTGGCGTGATGGGATGACGCGGGAGAAACTGATAGCCGAAATGGACGAAGCGACGCGAATGCCGGGCGTGACAAACATCTGGAGGCAGCCGATCATCAATCGCATCGAAATGCTTGCCACCGGTATCCGCTCGCAGGTCGGCATCAAGATCTTCGGCAACAACCTCGATACTTTGGAAGAAACCGCGAGGCAAATTGCGACGGTGGTAAAAGATGTGCCCGGCGCAGCGGACGTTTATCCCGAGAGGATCGGCGGAGCGCCGTACGTCGATATTGATATTGACCGCACGGCGGCGGCCCGGTATGGAATTGACGTCGGAACAATTCAGGACGTGATCGAAAAAGGAATCGGCGAAACGAATCTGACCGTGACGATCGAAGGACGACGACGGTTTCCCATCCGAGTTCGCTACGCAACCGAGTTTCGCTCATCACCAACGGCGATCGGGCAGATTCCGATAACCTCTCCAGCTGGAGGGTCGATCCCGCTTTCGCAGCTTGCCGATATTCGCAGCCTCGAAGGGCCATCGATGATTCAAAGCGAGAACGGCCTGCTTCGCGGCACGGTTCTGCTCAACATTCGCGGCCGCGATATCGGAAGTTTCGTGGAGGAAGCTAAGGATGCTATTCGCGACAAAGTTGAGATGCCGGCGGGTTACTACATTACATGGAGCGGCCAATACGAAAATCAGGAGCGCGCCCGCCAGCGGCTGTTGATCGTGGTCCCGATCGTCCTGCTTATCATTTTTGCCACGCTCTATATTACATATCACTCCTTTCTCGAAGCGGCCCATATTCTGCTTGCCGTGCCGTTTGCCTTGACCGGCGGCTTTTACCTGCTCTGGATGCTGCAGTACAACTTTTCGGTCGCTGTGTGGGTTGGCTTTATTGCTCTTTTTGGAGCGGCTGTGCAGACCACGATTGTGATGGTCGTTTATCTAGAAGAGGCGGTTAAACGTAAAGCGGACGAAGTCGGCCAGCTTGATAGGGAAACTTTGCTCGAAGCAGTCACCGAAGGTGCTCTTCTGCGTCTTCGTCCCAAAGTCATGACCGTAATGACCATTGTTGTCGGGCTCTTGCCGATCATGTGGAGCTCCGGCGCGGGGTCAGAAGTAATGAGGCCGCTGGCAACACCGGTTTTTGGCGGCATGGTCTCGAGCCTCCTGCACGTGCTGATCGTAACGCCGGTCATTTTTTATTGGCTTAGGGTACGCGAATTGAAACGAAATGAAGATTTGTAAGATTACAGGCAGTCTCTTGATGACCGACTGGACCGCAAGCGTCCCGCTTGCGGTGCCATCGCGAGACGCCAACAAGTTTTTCACGTGTTCGAGCTCGTGGCAAGCTAGGACGCTTGCTCTCAAGTCCGTTGTTAAATTATTCGCGTTCGGGTTTATATTTGCGCTGGCGGCGACGGCTCAGACAGTCCCGAGCGACCAGCCGGTTTCGCTCCTATATTTGAATCCGCAAGGCGGAATGACGGCGGACGCAGCCGTGGCCTTCGCGCTCGAAAACAATGGCGAAATACAAGCTTTGCGCAAGGAGGTCGACGCAGCGAGGGCATTGGTCAAACAAGCGGGTTTGCGAGCGAATCCAAAGCTGACCGCCAGCGGAGCAAAGCAGATTGGCGCCGCTGATAATAATCAAATGGCCGAGGCCATGCTGCCGCTTGAGCTTGGCGGACGTCGAGCAGCCCGAGTTGCCGTCGCACAACGAGAGTTAGAAATTCGCGAGTTTGCGCTTGAGAATCAGGAACGTCTGCTTGCGTCAGAAGTGAGACTCAAATTCGGTGAAGCTCTGGCGGCGATCAAAAAGTTGGAGGTTACCGAAAAGACCTTGGCAGCGGCAAAGCAGGGTTTCGAGCTTGTTGCGGCTAGAGTTACTGAAGGAAAGATCGCACCGCTCGAACAGAATATTTTTCTTGTCGAGGTGAATCGGCTGCAATCGATCCGCGAAACCGCAGAAGGAAAGGCCGAGACGGCAATGTTCGAGCTTCGCAATATGATTGGGATGAAGCCGGAAGACCCGCTGCGTCTTCGCGGCGATTTCAATAACCTAATCGCAACGCCGCCTTCAGTCTCCGGATCAACCGATTACGCTTTGCGTGAGCGTCCCGATCTGCAAGGTGCAAGGACAATGGACCAACTGGCTGTCGCACAAATCGAAAAGGCAAAGTCTGAAGGGCGGATCGACGCAAGCGTCAAGGCGGGTTACCAGCGCATGAACACCGGCTTTATGCTCAGCGGTTTTGATGATCGCGGCCTTTTGCGGCCCATTCAGGATGTATTTCACTTTTTCACCTTTGGGGTTGAAATCGATCTTCCGCTGCTCAACCGAAATCAAGGCGCGGTCGAAGCCGCCAAATTCGAGCGAGAAGCGGCTCAGAGGCGAATTGAGTTTGGCGAACTTACTATCCGGCGCGAAGTTGCCGTGGCCTTCGCTCGATATAACCGTGCGGCGCGGTCATTGTCGATCTTTCAAAACGGCGTTCGCGATCAGGCAGATTCTAATTTGCAGGTAATTTGGCAAACCTACGAACTTGGTTCGAGAAGTTTGCTTGACTACATTGCCGAGCAACGGCGTTTTCTCGATGTCGAGAACGAATTGATCGATGCCGGACTCGAAACATACATAGCAAACATTGAGATCATGCGGGCGACCAATGCACCGGAGTTGAAAAAGAAATGACCGAAGAGAATAACGAAGAGTTCAATAAAGAAACAGAAATGGGCGAAAACTCGAAGCCAACACCGAATCGAAAGCCGCTGTATATCGCATTATCGGTCATCGGCGTTGTCCTAGTGGGAGTGTTACTTTTTTGGTATTTGGGCTCGCGTGAGGGTGGAAATGCCGTCCCGGCTCCACGGACGGTCACATTCGACGACAACAGCACCGGACAAACAACAGAAACTACGGCCGAACAAACTGTCACCATTCTGCCCGATCAGGTTGACAAGATCGGCTTGAAGATCGAAACGGTTGGCGAAACGTTATCGAGTGAAGCAATGGATGTGGCCTCGACCGGCGTCGTCCAGTCAAATGCCTACAAAGAAACGCCGGTGATCTCACTTCTCGGTGGGGTACTGCGATCCGTTAGTGGCGAACTAGGCCAGTATGTTGGCAAAGGCCAAACGCTTGCCGTTATCTTCAGCGATGAACTTGCAGCGTCTCAATCGCGCTATCTGGCCTTGCAAACCGAAGCTCAGGCCGCACGGCAAAACTACGACCGGACGGCAAAACTCGTAAAGATCAGCCCCGTGAGTAATACAGACGTTGACCAAATGTTGGCGCGGTTAAAAACCGTTCAGGCTGAGCTGGAAGAAAACCGTAAGAGACATGACCGTACGCTTAAGTTACTTGAAATAGGGGCTGTCAGCCGCGAGGAATTTGAGCAGGCCACGACAAAAGTACGCGCGTCGGAGGCGGACGTTGAAGAAGCGAAAAAAAGATTTGACCGTGCCGTCAAGGTCGCCGAGATCAATCCTGTCAGCCGAAACGAATTTGAGCAGGCCGCCGTCAAACGCCAAACGGCCGAATCCGACCTTGCGACCGCCAAGCAAAGACTCTTGTTGCTGGGTTTGTCACCGCAAAAAGTAAATTCGCTCCGCTCCCCATCGCAAATAACGTCGGAGATCGCATTGATGGCGCCTATATCAGGCACGATCACAAAGCGAGACGTAAACGCGGGTGAAGTTGTCGAGGCAAACAAGGAATTGATGCGTGTTACAAATCTCGCAAGCGTTTGGGTTATCGCTCAGGTCTTTGAAAAGGACCTTTCATCAGTTCGTGATGGAAGCGGAGCAAGCGTTACAACCGGCGCCTATCCTGACAGGCTCTTTCGCGGTCACGTAACCTACATCGACCCAAATATCAGCCCCGAAACACGCACCGCACAAGTCAGAGTCGAACTCGACAATCCGGGACAAGTCTTGAAGATCGGAATGTACGTAAACGTCGCCTTTGGCGCGGGTGGGATGGCCGAACGCACAATGCCGATGATCCCGTCGTCTGCCGTCCAAAATATGAACGACAAACAGGTTGTTTTCGTCGCCACCGACAAACCAAATGTCTTTAATATAAAGCCGGTGCGTCTCGGCAAAGAAAACAACGGTAGGTTTGTCGTTCTCGAAGGGCTGAATGTCGGCGACAAGATCGTCACAGACGGCAGCTTCCTGCTCCGTGCTGAAATACTAAAAAAGGACCCGACGCATCATTAACGTCGGATACGAGTTGTCAGAGTACGGCCTGCTTTGCCGCACATTTATGGAGAACATGATGATTATAGACTTGGTTTGTAAAATGGAGATTGACGAAGAAGCCGCCAGCTATTCGTTGAATTATGATGGCAAAGACTACTTTTTTTGTTCGGAAGGGTGTATGGAAGAATTCACGCGTCGCCCGCTTGATTATGTAGAATCCGTTTAGCCGCGCTAGACGTAGGAGACAATCGCGATGTGTAGATTTCTCGGTTATTTGGGAAGCGAAATTTTGCTCGCTGACCTGATTTCAAATCCAGCTAACTCACTCATTCGTCAAAGTTATAAGTCCAAAGAACGGAGCGAGCCACTAAATGGCGATGGGTTTGGCGTTGGTTGGTATTCACCAGCGATTTCCAACAAGGCATGTGTTTTTACCAGCATAACTCAAGCCTGGAGCAATCGCAACCTGTTGAATTT
This sequence comes from Pyrinomonadaceae bacterium, assembly GCA_041737885.1. Lineage (GTDB taxonomy): Bacteria > Acidobacteriota > Blastocatellia > Pyrinomonadales > Pyrinomonadaceae > OLB17. The sequence continues at coordinate 33,823 of JBGSQW010000019.1, forward strand.
GGCTCAACATATCCGATCGCCCTGTTTTTTCGCTCACGTTCGCTCCGCATCGCCCGGAATGGTTGTCTCCGAAAGTAATTGTCATCCATTCCGTCAAGGGCGATTTATGTGGATGCACAACGGTACGATCGAAGGCTTTAGTTCTATAAAGCGCCGCCTGCGACACTCGTTGACTGACGAGATTTATCAGACGATTGAAGGCACCACGGATTCCGAGCACGCTTTTGCTGTTTTCTTAAACCTTCTGGGCCGACACACGGAAAAACTAGGAGCAGTGGATTTGGCGAGCGGATTGGTGAAAACCATTCGCCAACTTGAGGAATGGGCGTATGAAGCTGGAATCAAAAAGCCTTCAGTTTATAATTTTGCGGTCACTGATGGTGAGAGCCTTGTAACAGTGCGTTATGTCTCCAATCCGCAAATTGAGCCGATTTCACTCTACTTTTCAAACCGCGGAAAATACAGGTACCGTGAAGGGAAGTTTGAAATAGTTGAATCCGACAGTGTACAAAGCGGAATCATCATCGCTTCCGAGAGATTGACCGATGATCGCACGAGTTGGACTAGAGTCGCCCCAAACCACGTCGTAATTATTAATAGTGGATTGGACGTGGTGGTACAACTTCTACCCAACGTACGGGTCAGTTAAATAAATCCCGCAAATGGAGAACCAGGCAGACCTGTCGTGTCAGCCTCAAATCATCAATCATTAACAAGCTAAAGTCGCCTTCATTTGCCACTGCAATATGTCGTTTGACACTGCCGACAGGGTCTTGTACTTTTATTAATATGAAATTGAAAATCGATTTCAATAAGGGTTTTTGTTTTTAGTGGCTCGTAATCTAACTGGTGTTTTTATGAAGAGTATTGCTGTGAGATCCGTTGCTTTTAGTTTAGCCTTCTCCATTTTTGCCGTAATCGGTTATTCACAGGAGCGTAATGGCGTGGAGGGGCGAATCGTTGATAGTAACGGCGACGTAGTTGCGGGAGCAACGCTGACCGTTCGGCACCAGGATGTCCGGTTGGTTGCAAAAGCCGTAACAGACGGCGAAGGCCGGTACTCGCTTACAAATATGTCAGAGGGTAAGTATGACGTCACGATCGGTGCCATAGGTTTTGCGACACTACGCAGTGAAATGACGATCCCGTCGACACAGCTAGTCGTCTTTACCATAACACCCGGAGGCATTGCAGTGGACGTTTCCGTTACGTCAAGCTATCTCGCTGGAACCCCGGAAAGCCTTTCGGAAATTCCGGGTTCTATCGAACGGATCGATAGGCAAACACTGGAAAACAGCCGCGCGTTCAATTTCTCCGAAGTGCTTAGGAAAGTATCCGGTGTGAATGTAAGGGATGAGGAGGGGTTTGGTTTGCGGCCCAACATCGGCATTCGCGGCACCAATCCGACGCGCTCAACCAAGGTGTTGCTGCTTGAAGATGGTCTTCCATTGTCTTATGCACCCTACGGAGATAATGCGTCTTACTACCATCCTCCGGTGGAGAGATACGAGTCGATCGAGGTCCTAAAGGGATCGGGTCAGATTGCTTATGGCCCACAAACGATCGCGGGCCTCATCAACTATCTAACACCCAATCCGCCTGATAAACCGACTTTTTATTTCAAACTAGAAGGCGGCAATAGAAGTTTTTTCAACGGCGGAGCAGGTTTTGGAGGCACGTTTGGCAGACTTGGCACGATTTTTAATTTCAATCATAAGCAGGGTAACGGGTCGAAAGAGAACACAAGTTTTAAGTTGTATGATTTTTCGAACAAATCGGTTTTGCAGTTAAACGCTCGCAACGCCCTGACTGGAAAATTTACTTTCTTTCGTGAGGATTCGAATCTAACCTACACAGGTGCGACCGAGGCGGAATTCGCCGCAGACCCCCGCAGCAACGTATTTAAGAACGATTTCTTTTATGGCCGCAGGTCCGGTTTCTCGCTGCAGCACGCCGCGGTTCTGACCTCTAAAATCAATCTGACCACTAGCTTTTACTCTAACTATTTTTCACGCGACTGGTGGCGTCAGTCGTCCAATTCCAGTCAGCGTCCTAATCGTTTGAATGTCGATCCCGACTGCCTCAGCCTGGCTGCATTGAACACCACCTGCGGCAACGAAGGAAGGCTTCGCGATTATCTTACTCAGGGCGTCGAGACGCGGCTGACCACAAACTTCGATTTCGGATCAGTTTCGAACGAACTTGTCGTTGGCTTTAGGATTCATCGCGAAGATCAGGAACGGATCCAGCGAAACGGCGATCTTCCAACCTCGCGTGACGGCGTCATTGCTGAAAACAACGAGCGGAAAGCGTTCGCTCAATCCGGATTTATTCAACATCGCTTTACGTGGAAGAATCTTGCATTGACGCCGGGCGTACGTTTTGAGCGCGTAGTATTTAGCCGAACAAATCGTCTCGCCAACAACGGAGCGGGGGCGACCGGTGAAACAACCGTGACCGAGATCATTCCGGGTTTTGGCATCGCTTACTCGGGTGTTAAGAACACTACGCTATTTGCCGGCGTTCATCGAGGGTTCTCCCCGCCCAGAGTAGAGGATGTCGTAACAAATTCTGGCGGCGTGATCGAGCTTGATTCGGAATTGAGTTGGAACTATGAGGTCGGAGCGCGAACTCGGCCACTCAGAGGAACCGAATTTTCGGCCGCATTTTTCCGCAACGATTATCAGAATCAGATCGTCGCGGCTTCGATAGCTGGCGGGGCGGCCTTCACAAACGGCGGAGCCACACTACAGCAGGGGTTTGAATTTACGGGGCAGATCGATTCCGGCTCTGTTTTTCGTAGCCTCCATAATCTTTACCTACGAACCGCCTATACCTTTTTGCCGACGGCGGAGTTCCGCGGCATGCGCCTAAGCTCTATCACCAGTTCGGCAACACTTAATGTGTACTGCCCGACGACCAAGCGGGTATCGGCCACCAGTTGTTCGATTACTGAGAATCGCCTACCGTATGCACCGCGTGTCCTTATGACGACAAGCATCGGCTATTCGCATCCACGCGGTCTCGACGCTTTTGTGGAAAACGTTTACATCGGGCGCCAGTTCGGCGACGATTTGAACGCGGTTAACCCGAACTCGAATGGCCAGCTTGGAGCGATACCAAGCCAAACTTATTGGAACGCGACGGCAAACTACCGTGTCGAGAAATGGAGGACGACATTTTTCGTTACTGGCAAGAATTTGCTCGACCGGATATACATCGTTGACCGTACGCGTGGATTGCTGCCCTCAGGTCCGCGTCTCGTTCAAACCGGAATCAAGGTGAGTTTTTAATTTGGCAGAAGTGAAATGTCGGTAGGAACACGGAGTTCAGTGTGAGTGTAGAAAGCTTTATCTATGCGGTCCGCAATTCGCGTCTTGCACCTGAAAAGACACGAAAAGCGGAACGCAGGAAAAGCACCACCAAAGCGAGAGCGATTATAATGTCCGGCCAGCCCGACTGAAAAAACCAAACCGCACCGGCAGCGACAAAGACGGAGATATTCGACGCAATATCGTTACGCGAACATTCCCAAACCGAACTCATATTTACATCGTCCGTCTTGTGTCGCGTCAGCAGATAAAGGCATATCGAATTCCCGACGAGGGCAAGCAAACTAACCACGCCCATTATTTCAAAAATAGGAACCGTCGGAACCATCAGCTTGTAGATCACCTGTCCGAGCACAACGAGCGCCGCTAGCAGAATCAAACCGCCCTTGAACAAAGCGACCTGAGCCTTAGCCTGAGACGATTTATAAACAACATATAGGCTCAGCCCATATGTCATTGCATCGCCAAGATTGTCCAGCGAATCCGACAACAACGCGCTCGAACCCGCATAAATGCCCGCACCGATCCCAGCCGCAAACATCGCGACGTTTATCCCAAGCACGATCTTCAGCGTCGAACTCTGCTTCTCCCGCAAAGCTTCTATCGCACAATCATCTTCACAACAAGCCAT
>JBGSQW010000074.1:0-7192 GCA_041737885.1 Pyrinomonadaceae bacterium
TGCGACGGCGGCACTGCTTTGTGATGGTACGCCGGGCTCCGGCGGGGGAGCGGCGCTGACGGCAACGACGGGCGGCGGCCACATCATCTTGCCTTCGTGGAGGACGATTGCACCTCTCACAACCTCGTCGTCGAGGTTGATGTGGATCAACGGAGCACGGACACTCTTGTCCGTGGTCTCAGGTTCAGGCTCACTGGCGGACAGGAGTGTCCGCGCTCCGACTAGGTCGGACAGCAATGCCACGATGCAGGCTCCGTAAAGCTGCGACGACATCGACGCCATTCGCGATGGCAGGTCGGTGTAGCCGATGATGGAGACGCCTTTGTGTTTTACTACTGTGCCGGGTTCGGTGAGGACGCAGTTGCCGCCTTGCTCGGCGGCGAGATCGACGATGACCGAGCCGGGTTTCATCGATTCGACCATGCCCTGCGTGATCAGTTTTGGAGCAGGTTTGCCGGGAATAAGGGCAGTCGTGACGATGATGTCAACCTGCATGGCCTGCTGCGCAAACAGTGCCATCTCGGCCTTGAGAAAGGCGTCCGACATTTCTTTTGCGTAGCCGCCCTTGCCCTCGCCTTCTTCTTTTTCTTTGATATCGAGATCGAGAAATTCCGCTCCCATCGAGGCGACCTGATCCTTCGTCGCCGAACGCGGGTCAAATGCCCGGACGATCGCTCCCAAACCCTTCGCCGCACCGATGGCCGAAAGCCCTGCGACACCTGCTCCGATCACCAAAACCTTTGCGGGGTCGATCTTTCCGGCCGCGGTGATCTGTCCTGTAAAGAATCGCGGAAAATGCTGTGCGGCCTCGATGATCGAGCGGTAACCGGCAATATTTGCCATCGCCGAGAGCGTATCCATCTTTTGCGCACGCGTGATACGCGGGACGCAGTCCATGCCGAAGACCGTTGCCTTGCGCTTCGCCAGGCGGTCGAGCAGATCCTTATTTTGGGCGGGCCAGATAAAGCCGACGAGCGTCGCGCCTTCGTTCAGCAGATCGGCCTCGTGAACGCCGAGTTCCTTGTTCTCCTCCGGCGGACGGACCTTCATTATCACGTCCGACGCGGCCCACAGCTCTTTGGTGCCATCAATTACGGTCGCACCGGCTTCGCGGTATTCGCTGTCGATCGTGTTGATGCCGTGGCCTGCGTGAGATTCGATAACGACGTCGAAACCCAGCTTTTTCAGCTTCAAAACAGTTTGCGGAGTCGCGGCAACGCGCTTCTCGCCCGGATGTATCTCTTTCGGGATCCCAATTGTTGTCATGGATTGTGCGTAGAACCTCTGTGGGAATTCTATTTTGAGTCTGGTTCGCGAGTCAAACCAGCTAATTCAGTAGTGTTCCCTCGATTCCACACGGGATCGAGAAAACACTGTCGCCCGTGGCGGCAATGAGTTCGCCTTTGCGGGTAAAGCAGAGGCCGACGACGCTGTTGCCGGCGACGAAATGCTCGCACGATTTGCCGTCGGGCGATATCTTGACAATACCGTGGCGGCCTTTGAAACAGGCGGCGACGTAGAGATTTCCAGCTTTGTCGAATGCCAGTCCCTGCGGACGGCCGAGCCCGCGGAAGAATTTTTCGTCGAAGCCTTCGTGGTCGATCACATGAACTGCATCATGGCTCGCGAGCCCCGGAGCCGTCATGTAGAGCCGACCGTCCGGCCCGAAAGCCATGTGATATGCCGCTACCGAAGCTTCCATCACCGTAAAGGTCTCAACCTCAGCAAAATCGCGAACACGGTAGATCGTTCCCGAGCGGTCACCGACATACATCAGCCCATTTTTATCGAAAGCGATACCCGAGGCGATGCCAAGTCCCGTCGCATAAACCGTTGAGGTTCCGTCACGGCTAATCGAATAAACCTCGCCCTGTGCCCGGTTGGTCACGAACATCTGCCCTTCTTTGTCGAAGGCAATCCCAGTTGGGTTGAGGATCGCCTCGGGCATTTCGTCGAGATAGCCGTCTTTCTCGAGCCGAAATAACGTCACTGGCAAATTTTGTCCGCGTGCTCCCGACCGGGTCAGTATCAAGGCGTCATCTGTCGGGTCCACGGCTGGATTGGCGACAATGTGCATTCCGCTCTTCAGCCTGCGGCCGACGGTCATCTCTATCGTATTGCTGACCGCTCCATCGCTCTCAAGGTGTACCGGCGTGGGCTTTCCACCCGAGCGTATGTCGACCCCGACGACGTCTTCCGGAACGATGGCCAGTATTCGATTCACCGATGCGGCAACGATACGGCACTGCATGCCCTCGATATAGACACCCTCAGCCGTTGCTGGCCGGGGACGAAAACCTTCGCATCTGATCGTAACCTCGCCCCCTGGAATTGCGTACTGCGGTTCGACCGAAATTATCCTGAACGGTTTTTCCATTGTCTTTAGATTCTACGTCTCGCAGAAAACAGTGTCGAATTCGAAAATAAGCCGGAGCTCTTCAATTTTCGCTATTTCCGACAGGCGAATTGCGACCTCAACGCGGCCCCAATCGGTCAAAATGCAGTAAACACGGCATCTTTGTAGCATTTTGACCGCATAAAAAAACATTGACCTTGCTGAACAATAGACGTTAAACTTATAAGAGTCTTTGAACATCCGGTCAATTTGGCAGGATTCCAACTGAGCAGTACCGTTCAAACTCCCGATAGACTATGGCAACACGAATCGACGATCTTCTGCGAATGGCGATGAGCTTTGGCGCCTCTGACCTGCACCTTCGTGCGGGTTCTTATCCCGTGATCAGGGTCACAGGTGAATTGAAGCCTCTCTCGGGTGTTAGCCGTATGACGCAGGACGAGACACTTGAAATGGCGTTCTCGATGATGTCGAATCGTCAGAAGCAGCACTTCAAGGAGGCTTACGAGGTCGATATAGGCTACGGCGTTTCTGGTCTCGGACGATTTCGCGTCAATATTTTTCAGCAAAGAAATTCGATCGGCATCGTTGCCCGCGTAATTTCAGATACGATCAAAACTTTTGGCGACCTCGGCTTGCCGCCGATCCTGAATACCATCGCCGAGGAAAATCGAGGACTTATTCTTGTCACCGGCACCACGGGATCGGGTAAATCGACGACGCTTTCAGGCATCGTCGATCACATCAATCAGACTCGCAATTGCCACATCGTCACGATCGAAGACCCGATCGAATTCCTGCATAAGGATAAAAAATCTTTCGTTACACAGCGTGAGGTCGATGTCGATACCCGCAACTTTGCTGAGGCTCTCCGCGGGTCGCTCCGTCAGGATCCGGACGTGATCCTCGTCGGTGAAATGCGTGATCTTGAGACGATCGAGACCGCTCTTGTGGCGGCGGAAACGGGCCATCTCGTTTTATCGACACTGCATACACTTGATGCCCCGGAAACCTTGACGCGCATCATCTCGGCCTTTCCGCCATATCAGCAGAAGTCGATACGTATCCAACTCGCGGGTCTTCTGAAAGCCGTGGTTTCCCAGCGTTTAATGAAATCGGCAAAAGGAAACAGCCGTATCCCGGCGGTCGAAGTGCTGAGATCTACCCCGCTTATCCGGGATTACATTTTGCACGAGGATAAAACCGCTTCCATACGTGACGCGATCGCGGCAGGTACTTCGCAGTACGGAATGCAGACATTCGATCAGTCGCTTTTCTACTTATATCAGTCCGGGTTGATAAAACTCGACGAAGCCCTTCGCGGCTCGACCAATCCAGACGAATTCCGTCTGCGTTTGGCAGGAATCCAAAATACGTCTGCTTCGTCTCGTGAGGAGATGGAGAAATTAAGCGGCGTTGGGACGGTAACTGATTACATTCAAAGAGGTTAACGGCTCAAGAAGCTTTTCTGGGTGAAACTTTTCCCGAAGCCCCGACTTAAAAACTCGGGGCTTCGGCTTTTCACGGCTTACTCGGGTCATTTTTAACACCTCTCCGATTAAGCCAAAAATCTCTCAAATGTTTATGTTTCAAGGTTTTTCGGCGTTTATCTCTTGACACAAGAGGCCTAGCGCGTGTAAATTTTTCTATTACCTCATTGAGCGGACCGACAGGAAATCCCGGCAATAATGTTGCTCTGGCCTTGCATCTGCTTTTGGGATCGCAAAGCAGAACATTGTCCGTGTTTTTCTCTCGCTCTCGCTCTTTACGGTAAATAGTTGAAAACAAAGTAAATACAAGGATTTAGAACAGGCGTAAATGACAAACGAGTTAACCCAGGACGCTGAAGAATCGGCAACGATCGAGAAAACAGCGATAGAACAGACAGAATCAACTACTTCAGCGGCGGAAGCCGTTGTTCCCACAGCCACAGAAGCACCTGCTGACGTTCCGGCTGAAACCGCGGCTCCAACTGCCGAAGCACCTGCACCTCCAGCGGCACCGACTCCAGAACCTGTAAAGGCTGAAGTTGCTGACGATGATGATGCCGCTGCCTCTGGTGAGATCGACTTTGGTGCGATCCTCGAGCAGTTCGAGCAAGAGCAGACGGTGTTTCACCAAGGCGAATTGGTCGAAGGCAAAGTGGTCGGCATAACCGACCGCGGTGTCCTCGTTGATTTTGGTTACAAATCGGAAGGGTTCGTACCCGTTGAAGAGTTTACGGACGCGAGTGGTCAGATGACCGCAAAGGTCGGCGACGCTGTCGAGGTCACGATCCGCTCGATGCACTCAGGCGACAGCGCTCCTCAGCTTTCGAGAATGGACGCTCTCGGACGCAAAGTCTGGGACGAGATCGAAGCCGCTTTCAATTCTGAAACACCAGTAGTCGGTAAAGTTGTCGACAAGACCAAAGGCGGCCTTCGCATCGATATCAACGGTATCGAAGCATTTCTGCCTGGTTCACAGATCGACTCGCGTCCGATCCGCGGCCTTGATACATATATCGGCCAGGACATCGAAGCGAAGATCATCAAATTCAGCCGACGCCGAAACAATATCGTTCTCTCGCGCAAAGTGATCACTGATCTGGTCGTAAACGAACAGAAAGCGGAAACACTTGCAAACGTTGAGATCGGACACATTGTCAACGGTGTTATCAAAAATCTGACCGAATACGGTGCATTCGTCGACATCGGCGGTATCGACGGCTTGCTGCACGTTACCGATATGTCGTGGGGCCGTATTCATCATCCGGGCGATCAGTTCAAGGTCGGCGATCAGCTTCAGGTCAAAGTTCTGAAACTCGATCGTGAGAAAGAAAAGGTTTCACTTGGCTACAAGCAGCTACTTCCGGATCCTTGGTCAACCGTTGTTGAAGTTTATCCTGTCAACACCAAGCTTAAAGGAATCGTGTCGTCGGTCACCGAATATGGTGTCTTCGTCGAGCTCGAAGCCGGTGTAGAAGGCCTCGTTCACGTGTCTGAGATCTCATGGTCACGACGTGCTCAGAGCCCTAAGCGTATTTTCAATAAGGGGCAGGAAGTTGAAGTTCAGGTTCTAGGTGTCGATACGGTTGAAAAACGTATCAGCCTCGGAATGAAGCAGTTCCAGGAAAATCCATGGGACATGGTCGATATCAAGTACCCGATCGGTGCGAAGATCATCGGCCGCGTTCGCAATCTCACCGATTTCGGAGCCTTTATCGAACTTGAAGAAGGGATCGACGGCCTGGTTCACGTTTCTGACATCTCGTGGGCCAAGAAGATCAAGCATCCTAAAGATGTTCTGAAGAAAGATCAGGAAGTAGAAGCGATCGTCACGAGCATCGACAAACGCGGTCAGCGTCTGTCGCTCTCGATGAAGGATCTGACCCCGAGTGCATGGGAAGGCTTCGTTGCAACTCACCGTCCTGGTGATGTTGTTCGCGGCAAAGTTTCCCGCTTCACCAACTTTGGCGTTTTCGTCGAACTCGGAGAAGGACTCGAAGGCCTCTGCCACATCTCGGAACTCTCAGAGGAACGTGTCGAGAACGCAGAAACCGTCGCGGCTCTGGGTCAGGAGATGGATTTCAAGATCCTTCGTATCGAGCCTGTCGAACAGAAGATCGGACTTTCGCATCGTGCTGTCGGTAAAGAAGATGAGCCGATCGTCGATTCGAGAATGTACTCCACGGAAGCAAAGGGCGGCATGGCTTCGCTCGGCGAACTCGCAAAGCTGAGATTCGGCGGTGATGCTGAGGCAACCGCTCCGGTGGAAGAAGATCCGGAGGAGAAGAAACGTGCCAAGGCTGCTGCTAAGGAAGCTAAGGCTAAAGAATTTGCTGCCAAGGAAGCTGCCGCTGCTGAAGCGGCACAAGCAGAGACGGAAGCCGCAGCAGCGGAACCGGAAGCTGAAGCTACCGAAGAAGCTGTTGCTGATGAGGTAGCAGCTGAAACAGAAGCGGCCCCTGAAGCAGAAACCGAAACAGCAGAGACAGCAGACGCTCCTGTTGCTGAAAGCGAGGCTCCAACTGCTGAAGCTGAAGTTACTGAGGAGGCTCCGGCCTCCGAGGCTCCTGCTGCGGAAGTAGAAGCTCCGGCTGCTGCTGACGCTCCTGAAGCGGAAGAGGCTCCGGCACCTGTTGCTGAAACCGAAGAGGCTCCAGCCGAGGAAGCGGCTGAAGAAGCTGTGGTTGAGGAAACTCCAACTGAAGAGTCGGAGAAAAAATCGGCTTAGTTGCCGGGATTAAGGGCAATACCGGGAATTAATTTCTGGAGAGACGAAAGGAAGGAAATGACAAAAGCTGATCTAGTCGAAAGGGTCGCCGTTGAGGCGGACATGACAAAGAAAGATGCCGAGCAGCTGGTCGAGATCATTTTTGACAGCATAACCGGCACTTTGAATAAAGGTGAGAAAATAGAGTTACGTGGTTTTGGCAGTTTCAGGGTTCGTGAGCGTAATTCACGCAAGGGCCGCAATCCGAAGACGGGTGAGGCAGTTGATATTCCGGCGAAACGAGTCGCGTACTTCAAGCCCGGTAAGGAATTGAAGGAACTGATAAACCAAAGCTAATTAATTTACAGACAATGGAAGGGAGACGGGAGATGAGAGACGCAATGAGTCTCCTATCTTACGTCTCCTTTCTCAATTAGCGCCGCAAATTTATGGACATACTCTGGAGCCCCTGGCGATACGACTACATTACCCGTGACGAAAATACACAGAAGTCGTCATGCGTTTTCTGCGGTATTTTGAACAATTCCGCGAGTGATGAAGAGAACTTCATCCTCAAACGCGCAGAGTTCAATTTTGTGATCCTAAATATTTATCCGTACACATCGGGCCATCTTATGGTCG